>CP143625.1:683037-1366075 GCA_036362785.1 beta proteobacterium MWH-UniP1 | reverse complement strand
GCCAGAGCCTGACTCCCCCACAATTCCCAGCGTTTCGCCTTTCGACAACGTTAAGGCCTCGTTGGCCACAGCCATGAATCTGCGTTTGCCAAACCAGCCCACAGGGATTTCAAAAGTGGCATTCACACCGCGGGCACTCAGAATCACATCCCGCGATACGGAGTCGCCTACCATTCGACGTGGCCGGCTCGCCAAGAGTCGCTTGGTGTAGTCATGCTGGGGGGATGTAAAGATGGTGTCCGTTGGCCCTTGTTCCACCAGTTTGCCGAGCTGCATCACGCCCACCCGATTGGCAAACCGCTGCACCAAAGGCAGGTCATGCGTGATCAGCAAAATGGCCATGCCCTCTTCGTGCTGCAGTTTTAATAGCAACTCCAGGACTTGTTCACGAATAGTGACATCGAGCGCCGTGGTGGGCTCATCGGCAATCAGAAGCTTCGGGCTGCAGGCCAGGGCCATGGCAATCACCACCCGCTGACGTTGCCCCCCCGATAACTGGTGGGGATAGCTATGGGCCCGGCGCTGCGGTTCATCCACGCCGGTGCGATCCAAAAGCTCAACCGCCTTTTGCAAGGCCGCCTTGGTCGATAGGCCCTCGTGCAACTCCAGCACTTCTGCGATCTGCTGACCTACCGTGAGCAGGGGGTTGAGTGCCGACATGGGCTCTTGGAACACCATGGCAATGTCGCGGCCACGAATGGCTCGGATCTCACGCTCACTGGCAGTAATCAAATCTTGTTCGCTGCCGGTTTGTCCGGCAGTGTCAGGGGGTGACCACTGAATGCGGCCAGTCGTGTGCGCATCGGGGAGCAGACGCAAAATAGACAGTGCGGTAACCGTCTTGCCGCTGCCCGATTCCCCAACAATGGCCAGGCGGTCACCTGGGTAGATGTCAAAGCTCACATCATCCACGGCCATATGGCTATGTTGATGACGAGCATCGCTTCCGTTTTGAAAGCACACACGCAGATGAGAGACCGACAAAATGGGTGTCATGATCATCCCCGCCGCGTATCGAGCGCGTCGCGCAGTGCTTCGCCAATAAAGATCAGCACCAGCAACAAGGCCACCAATAAACCAAAGGTGCTGAGTGAAATCCACCAGGCATCCAGATTGGCCTTGCCTTGTGCGAGCAGCTCACCCAGGCTTGGTGTGGAAGAGGGCACACCCAGGCCCAGAAAGTCTAGGCTGGTCAACGCAAGAATCGATGCGCTCATGCGAAACGGTAAAAAGGCAATCACGGGAGTCAGACTGTTGGGCAGCACATGCCGCCAAATGATTTGCAGATTCGATAACCCGAGTGCTCGCGCCGCTGTGACATATTCCAAAGACCGATTGCGTAAAAATTCTGCCCGCACATAGTCAGACAACCCCATCCAGCCAAAGAGCGACAGAATCACGAGCAAGATCAATAACCCCGGCTCAAAGACACTGGCCAGAATAATCAGCAGATAAAGCTCAGGCACCGACCCCCAGATTTCAATAAAGCGCTGAATGACCAAATCTGTTTTGCCGGCAAAGTAGCCCTGCAGCGCGCCCATGACAATCCCCAGCACCACGCCGATAGCGGTGAGTGCCAGGCCAAAGAGCACGGATGTACGAAAGCCATACAGTAGCCTTGCCAGCACATCGCGGCCACGGTCATCGGTGCCCAGCCAGTTCGTGCCGGATGGCGCAGCAGGGTTGGGGCTTGGTGCAAAGTAATTCAGGCTGGTGAAGGAATAGCGATTAGGCGGATAGATGGCCCAGTTATCCCCGGCGCGAATGCTTTCTTCAATAAACGGATCTAAGAAATCGGTGGGGGTTTCAAAGTCGCCGCCAAATGTTTTTTCGGGATATTGCTGCAGTAACGGGAAGTAGAACTCACCTTGATAACGCACCACAATCGGCCGATCATTGGAGAGCACTTCCGCAAAGAGCGAGACGACAAAGGTGATCGCAAAGATCCACAGGCTGATATAGCCACGGCGGTTTCGGGTAAAGCGCCGCCAGGCCCGCTGGCCGGGTGACAAGCTTTTCTGGCTGGCGCCATCCGGCAGGCCATCTTGCATGCCCTGCGCGCCATTGCACATGTTGTCCGGAGCCGGGGTGTTGGGCTGCATCAGGCCTTATTCCCTTCGAATTGCACACGCGGGTCGACCCAGACATACATCAGGTCATTGAGCAACTTCGCCACCAATCCGATCAGCGAGAAAAAGAAGAGCGTGCCCATGACCACGGGATAGTCGCGTTTGATCACGGACTCATAGGACAACAGGCCCAGGCCATCGAGCGAGAACAGGGTTTCAATCAGCAATGAGCCTGTGAAAAACGCACCAACAAAGGCTGCGGGAAAACCCGTCACAATCGGGATCAAGGCATTGCGAAAGACATGGCGCCACAACACCGTGCGCTCTGACAGGCCCTTGGACCGCGCTGTTAAGACGTATTGCTTGCGGATTTCTTCGAGCATGGTGTTTTTGGTCAGCATGGTGGTGACCGCAAAGCTGCCCAGGGTCATGCAGATAATCGGAAGTGTTAGGTGCCAGAAATAATCCAGAACCTTGCCGATTAGGCTCAAGCTTTCCCAGTCATCAGATGTGAGCCCCCGCAGTGGAAAGAGTTGGAGAAAACTGCCGCCACCGAAGAGCACCAGCAGGGCCACCCCCAACACGAAACCAGGAATGGCATAGCCCACCAGAATGGCAGTGCTGGTCCATAGATCAAACCGCGAACCATGGCGCACGGCCTTGGCAATACCCAGCGGTAGTGAAATTAAATAGGTGAGCAGGAATGTCCAGATGCCCAGGCTGATTGACACCGGCAGTTTGTCTTTCATCAATTCCCAGACACTGCGGTCATGGAAAAAACTCTTGCCCAGATCAAAGGTTAGAAAACCGGTGACCATCTGAATGAATCGTTCATGCACGGGCTTATCAAAGCCATACAGGGCTTTGATTTCTTCCAACTTTGCCGCATCAATACCGCGATTGCCGCGATAGATATTGCTGGTCTGGCCGACTTCCGTGCTGGCCCCACCCGGAAGTGAGGCAGAAGCGCCGCCCGTGGCGGCATGATCGCCCTTGAGCATCTGCACCATCTGTTCCACCGGGCCGCCCGGCACAAACTGAATAATGGCAAACGTAATGAGCAAGATGCCAAAGAGTGTGGGCACCATTAGCAGCAGTCGCTTGCCGATATAACGCAGCAGTGCTGGGCTCATCGTTTGTCTCTTAAGTTGGGCAGGTTAGCGGGGTCCCACCACCATGCGGCCAAGACCCAGTCTTCCGAGTGATAGTAATCGGGCAATTGCTCTGGCCGGCGAAGCTCGGATCGAAACGCCACGCGGTGGACATTGTTGTGCCAGTGGGGAATGGCGTAGTGGCCATGGCGCAGTACACGATCGAGTGCACGGGCGGCTGTGATGAGTTGGTCGCGCGACTCTACGGCCAGAATTCTCTGCACCAAAGCATCCACCGCGGGGTCTTTTAGGCCAATGAAATTGTCGGCACCTGGCTCATCTGCTGCCTGGCTTGTGAATCGAAAGACGAGTTCATTGCCGGGGCTCTGGCTTGACAAATACCAGTGAACAATCATGTCGAAGTCGTAATCATCGACACGTTTTTTAAATAAAGATGTGTCGGTCACGCGGACAGTGACCTTGATCCCAAGTTTGGCCAGGTTGCGTGAAAACGGCGCAATGATCCGCTCCCAGGTTCTGCTAGAAAGCAGGACTTCAAATTCAAAAGGCTGGCCTGCTGCATTACGCAGGGCGCCATCCCGATAGGTCCAGCCGGCTTCGGCCAGCAGGCTTCTGGCCTGTCGCAGATTGTCGCGCAGACTATGGGGTGGGTTGGTGTCAGGCGGCATGGGCACCGGCCCGAAAACAGTGGGGCTGAGCCGATTTTTTAATGGCAGCAAGAGCTTTAACTCTTCGGCGCTTGGCGAATCTGTCGCCGCCATGGTGGTGTTGGTGAAATAGGAATACGAGCGCTTGTATTGGTTGTAAAAGAGCTGCCGATTCATCCACTCGTAATCGAGTGCCAGGCCAATGGCCTGCCGAACCCGCACGTCTTGAAATTTAGCCTTGCGGGTGTTGAAGAAAAACGCCTGCATGCCCTGGGCGTTTGAATTGGGCAATTCGGTCTTGGTTAGTGTGCCATTGGCAAATTTGCCACCAATGTAGCTTCTGGCCCAGTTTTTGGCGGCATTTTCGTGGACGAAATCAAACTCGCCTGCTTTAAAGGCCTCAATACGGGCGAACTCATCTTTGTAATAACGAAAAGTGACCGTTTCGAAATTAAATTGACCACGGCGTGTGGGAGCGCTATCACCCCAATAGTTGGGCTGGCGTTTGAATCGAATGGATTTACCCAGGTCCATGCGCTCAATCACATAGGGGCCACTGGCAATCGGGTAGTCCTGCACCCATTGCTCAAAGGGCTTGTCCTTGCCCTGCTGGCTGCCCCACTTTTTTGAAAACACCGGTACTGATCCCACGATCATGTGGAGCTCACGGTTTTTGCGTAAAAAATTAAAACGAACAGTTTGGCGGTCAATGACCACCGCGTCTTTGACATCGGCCCAATAGTTTCGCCAGACCGGGCTTGCCGACTTGCCACGCAAAGTGTCGAATGAAAATTTCACATCCTCTGCGGTGACTGGGTCGCCGTTATTGAAACGGGCCTCGGGCCGCAGCCGAAAGGTGATCGAGAGCCGATCTGGGGCCAGCATCATGTCCTTGGCCAGCAACCCATACATGCTCATGGGCTCATCTAGACTGCCAATGGTGAGCGATTCAAACATCAGGTCCATCACGCCACGTGCCGCAATGCCTTTGAGTGTGAATGGGTTGACCTTATCGAAAGTGCCCATGGCCGACAGACGAAGCTCTCCACCCTTGGGGGCGCTGGGATTGGCGTAGCCGAAGTGGGTGAAATCAGGCCCGTATTTGGGCTTATCCCCCAGGGCCATGCCGTGCACGAAACCTGCCTGTACCGGCTGAGCGGATGCCGGGGCCGTAATGCTGACGCATCCCAACACCATCAGGGCTGTGGCGACCCCGAACACGCCCAACCGCTGGCCAGGCCTAGCCGCGCCGCTGGGCGGGGCCGACATGGGTGGGGCAGGGGGAGAAGGGCGTGGGTGAGCGACTGGGGAAAGCATGCAGGGGAGTGTATCGAAGCTGGGGTGTCCGGACGATTAGAATTGCCCCTAGGCGGAAAAAATCCGCGCCTAAGATCAATCTCAGTATTCCCAAGGAGTTTTTATGGCTTTTCTGAAAGGCAAACGCATTTTGGTGACTGGCCTTTTGTCCAACCGGTCAATCGCCTATGGCATTGCCCAGGCCTGTCATGCCCAAGGCGCGGAACTCGCCTTTACCTATCAAAACGAGCGCTTTGAAGAGCGTGTCAAGGAAATGGCCGCCGAATTCGGCAGCTCCCTGTGTCTGCCCCTGGATGTGGCGGAAGACGCCCAGATTGATCAGTGCTTTGCATCATTGCGCGAGCACTGGCCGCAGTTAGATGGCCTGGTGCATGCCATTGCTTTTGCGCCTCGAGAGGCGATTGCGGGGGATTTCCTAGATGGTCTGTCGCGCGATGCTTTCCGTATTGCCCATGAGATCTCGGCCTACAGCTTTCCTGCGTTGGCCAAGGCAGCCCTGCCCATGATGGAAGAAAAGGGTGGCGCCATGATCACCTTGTCGTATCTGGGCGCTGATAAATTTGTGGCCCACTACAACACCATGGGCCTGGCCAAGGCCAGCCTGGAGGCATCGGTCCGTTATTTGGCGACCAATCTGGGCCCAAAAAATATTCGAGTCAACGGCATCTCGGCGGGTCCAATCAAGACCCTGGCGGCTGCCGGCATCAAGAGCTTTGGAAAGATTCTGGACTTTGTGGAAACAACATCGCCACTGCGTCGCAACGTGACGATTCAAGATGTCGGCAATACCGCCGCCTTTTTGTTGTCAGACTTGGCTGCGGGAATTACCGCCGAAATCACTTATGTCGATGCAGGATTTAATTCTGTGGCTGTTGGCGTGCCCGAATAAATGACCCGTCGTATTGATGTCCGAATCCTGACACCGTTTGGGGCCAGTTCGGGCATGGGGAACTGGCGCACGGCTTCGCGCTATGCGCAGATGTTGCGTGCCAGTGGCCTGAATGCCTCGATCTACGATTCGACCAAGATCGAAGACGCCTGTGCAGAGTCGGGTCAGCGCACCGTTGCCATTGTGCTCAATGCGGCCCGCTGTGCAGAACACGTGCACACCTTTGTCGCGGCGGGAATTCCCGTGATGATTGTGATGACCGGCACAGACTTGTACGGGGCGCTGCGGCCCGATGCGGCTGGGCAGTCGGCCTACGTTGCTGCAGAAAATGCCATGCATGCGGCCTCAATGCTGTTAACGCTTCAAGAAGAGGCCCAAAAAGAGATTCAGCAACGCTGGCCAGATCTTGCCGATCGGGTCTTTGTGCTCACCCAGACCAGTCCTCCGCGAAAGCCCTATGCGCCCCCGGTGACACCGCAAAGCAAGACGGTTCGCTTCATGATTGCGGGCCATATCCGCGAGGAGAAAGACCCGCGAACTGCCTTTCGTGCTTTTCACTTGGCCTTTCCGCAGGGCTGGGCAACCCGTGCTGATGGCGGCCGGGTGCCTGTCCGCCTGATTCATGTGGGCAGTTATCAAGACAAGAACCTGGCCCATGAATTGATGCTGCTTGCCGGCCAATATCCCGGTGTTTTGCTAGAGGGGTCGCTGACCCATGCCGCCACGATGCGTCAGATGACCCATGTCCACTGTTTGATTCAGCCTTCGCTATCTGAGGGTGGGGCGCTGGTGATTGCCGAGGCGGTGGCCTGTCGGCTGCCCGTGATTGCATCGAATATTCCAGCCCATCGGGCCCAGCTCGGGGCCGACTACCCAGGGCTTTTCCGGGTGGGGGATGCTCAAGACCTGGCCCGACAGTTGCAGCGGTTTGTTGCCGATGCTGACTTTCTCGAGCAACTCCGGCGTCGCCAGGGGGCATTGACCGCAAAGCTGGCGTCGCCCGCCCAGGAGCGCGATGAGTTGGTTAGACTCGTGCGACAGTTAGTGGAATTTTTGCCAGAGGAACAGGTATGAACGCACCCACACAGACAAAGGATTCGGGCAGTCCCCGGCTAACAGAATTGGCCCATGGCGGCGGTTGTGGATGCAAGATTGCGCCCGCAGTGTTAACCGAGATTTTGTCCCGCATTCCGATTGGTGTTGCGCCCAAAGAGTTGTTGGTGGGCACTGAGACCAGTGACGATGCAGCGGTTTGGCAACTCAATGACCAGCAGGCCTTGGTCGCCACCACAGATTTTTTTATGCCAGTGGTGGATGACCCCTATGAGTTTGGTCGAATCGCCGCCACCAATGCCATTTCCGATATTTATGCCATGGGTGCCAAGCCCATTTTTGCACTCGCGCTCGTGGGCATGCCGATCAATGTCTTGCCGAAAGAAACCATCGCCAAGATTTTGTCGGGCGGCCATGATGTGTGTGCGGCAGCAGGCATTCCGATTGCCGGGGGGCACACGATTGATTCGGTCGAACCAATTTATGGATTGGTGGCCCTTGGCCTGGCCCACCCGGACCACATCCGCCGCAACCGCGATGCCCGCGAAGGCGATGTATTAATTCTGGGCAAGGGATTGGGTGTTGGGGTTTACTCTGCCGCATTGAAAAAAGAAAAGTTGGCAGACGCCCATTACAAAGAAATGATTCAGAGCACCACCACGCTCAATACCGTTGGGGCAGCGCTTGGCGCCAATTCAAAGGTTCATGCCTTGACCGACGTCACGGGGTTTGGACTGGCGGGCCATCTTCTTGAAATTGCCCGTGGATCTAATTTGGATGCCCAGGTTTCAATGGCAAATCTGCCGGTCCTGCCTGGTGTGATGGATCTTATTGCACAGGGTTTTTACACCGGTGCATCCACCCGTAATTGGCAAGGCTATGGGGCAGATGTGCGGCTGGCAGCGGGCCTGTCAAAGTCTGCAGAGATTTTGGTCACCGACCCACAGACCAGCGGGGGCTTGTTGGCCTGCGTTGCGCCAGAGGCGGCCGACGAAGTCTTGGAGCAATTTCGTCAGGCCGGGTTTGCCCGCGCCGCAGTGATTGGCAAGATGGTGTCGCGGTCCGAGGCAAGATCTACGGTTCATGTGGATGCCTAGGCAGCTAACAAACATCTTCAATCGCACGAAGGAAAGAAATTCATGAAGGCCTATTTAGACTTGATGCGACACGTGCTGTTGCATGGCGCTGAGAAAACGGATCGCACCGGCACGGGCACGAAATCGGTCTTTGGGTGGCAGATGCGTTTTAATCTGGCCGATGGCTTTCCCATGGTCACCACCAAAAAACTTCACACAAAAAGCATCATTTACGAACTGCTCTGGTTTTTGAGCGGTTCATCCAATGTCAAACCACTGCAGGAAAATGGCGTCACGATCTGGGACGAGTGGGCCCGCGAAGATGGCGACCTTGGCCCCGTTTATGGCAAGCAGTGGCGTTCTTGGCCGGCCCCCACGCAGGACAATCCCAACGCCACGATCGATCAAATCAAACAGCTGATGCACGACATCAAGGCCACGCCAGATTCACGTCGGCTGATTGTCTCTGCATGGAATGTGGCCCAGATTCCGCAAATGGCCTTGGCGCCTTGTCATGCTTTGTTTCAGTTTTATGTGGCCGATGGCAAGCTGTCGTGTCAGTTGTATCAGCGTAGCGCCGATATCTTTTTGGGCGTGCCGTTTAACATCGCCAGTTACGCTTTGTTAACGCACATGGTGGCGCAGCAGGCAGACCTGGGTGTGGGCGACTTTATTTGGACCGGTGGTGATTGCCATTTGTATTCGAACCATCTAGAGCAGGCCAAAGAGCAGCTGTCGCGCAACCCCTATCCGCTGCCCAAGCTGGTGATCAAGCGCAAACCTGATTCCATTTTTGATTATCAATTTGAAGACTTTGAGATCGTGGGGTACCAATGTCACCCCCACATCAAGGCGCCGGTGGCGATCTGATGGGCCGACTCATTTTGTTGGCGGCCGTTGGGAACAATCGTGTCATTGGCATCAACAATGAACTGCCCTGGCATCTTCCTGAAGACTTGAAGCGCTTTAAGGCGCTCACCACGGGGCACACGGTGGCCATGGGCCGCAAAACCTATGACTCGATTGTGGATCGATTGGGCAAACCCCTGCCCAATCGACAGTCGGTCGTCTTGACCCGTGATCCCGCCTGGGCGCCTGCCACGGAACATGCTGCTTCGGTGCGAGTGGTCCACACGGTGGATGCCATGTTGGCCCTGCCAGACGATCCAATTTATGTGATTGGTGGCGCTGAAATCTACAGCCTGACATTGCCCATGGCCACCGAGCTTGACATTACCGAGGTTGATCTCGAAGTCCCGGGGGATGCGTTCTTTCCTGAGATTAATGCGGCCCAGTGGTCTCGCCAGGCTGGCGAGAATCTGACCAGCGAATCTTCCGCGATAAAATATCGGTTTGTTCGCTATCAGCGAATCTCTTAGCCAATCCCTTCATCTCAAAGGCGGTCTGTCGTGCGTTCTGCCAGCATGACTCGCAAGACGAGTCGTTCTCTTTTGGTGTTTCTGTTTGGCCTGCTGAGCCTGGGCCTGGTGGCCTGTGGCGAACCGGTGCAGGCGCCGGCACCGCTGCGTCTTGTCAAAGTGTTTACGGTGGGGGATTCCGTTGAATCGGCAGTCAGTCCTGGTGCGAGCGGCCAAGCTTCGACCTTGGAAAAAGATCCTGCCGCCCTTGGGTTTGATGGACAAGGCCGGCTCATGACAATCTTGGTCAAGGTGGGCGACACGGTATCCGAGGGGCAGGCCCTGGCCAGATTGGACCCCACCGATTTGGCGCTGTCAGAGTCATCGGCCAAAGTCCAACTGCAGGCAGCACAGGCCGAGTTAAACGCAGCAGAGGCAGACTTCCGTCGTTACAGTGAGCTTCACCAAAAAGGCTTTATTTCTGCGGCGGAAATCGAACGTCGCCGCGCACAGCTTGAACTTGCCCGTGCAAAGTTTGAGGCCACTTCTGATCAGCTCGGCTTTTTAACCCTGCGGGCGATTCGCTCCGGCGTGGTGACGGGCCTAAAGGCATCGGTCGGTGATGTGGTGGCACCCCGGCAGATTGTGATTCAGTTAAAAGTAAGTGGTGCCAGCCGGCGAGTCTCGCCTGCGTCTGGACAGTCGCCGGGATGGATGATCCCGCTGTCTGCGGTTATGGATGGTGGCGCTGTGTATCGTTTAAAGCCCCAGGCCGACGACAAGGCGGTGTTAGAGCGTGTGGAGATCAAGGTGGGGCCCACCACTGAGCAAAGTGTTCAGGTGCTTAGTGGGCTGAGTAAAGGTGACCAGATTGTCGCCGCAGGGACTCAGGTGCTCTCCGACGGCCAGACCGTGCGTGTCAGCCCCCGATAAATGCAACGCGGCCAATTTAATCTCTCTCGCTGGGCCATTGAACACCCAGCGCTCATTCGCTACCTGATGGTGGTGCTCTTGGTGATGGGTGTGGGCGCGTTTTTCCAACTCGGACAAGACGAAGACCCGCCCTTTAATTGGCGCGTGATGGTGATTCGCACGGCCTGGCCAGGTGCGACCGCGATACAAGTGGCCGAGCAGGTCACCGATCGCCTAGAGCGCACGTTGCAGGAAGTGCCCTATGCCGACAAGATTCGCAGCTATTCCAAGCCTGGCGAATCCGTGATTATTTTTCAGATCAAAGACAGCTCTCCTGCTTCTGAGGTGAGTCAGGTCTGGTACACGGTCCGTAAAAAGATTGGCGATATGAAGGCCTTGCTGCCTCCTGGTGTGCAGGGGCCAGTGTTTAACGATGACTTCGGGGATACCTATGGCGTGATTTATGCCATGCAGGCGCCAGGCTACTCGGCGCGGGATCTTCGCGACTATGCCCTGCAGGTTCGGCAGTCTCTGTTGCGGGTTGACGATGTGGGCAAGGTCGAGATCTACGGCCTGCAAGAGGAGCGGGTTTATGTGGAACTCTCGCGTCGGCGACTTGCCCAGTATCGGCTCACGGTGGCCCAGGTCGCCAATCAGCTGAGTGCTCAAAATGCAGTTGAATCTGCGGGGAGCCTTTCCGGTGATCGTGTTGATTTTGGCCTGCGCCTAGAAGAGGGCCTGCGCTCGATTGAGGCCGTAAGGCAGCTGCCGCTTCGCATTGGTAATCAGGTCTTGCGCCTTGGCGATATTGCCGAGATTCGTCGCCAGCCGATTGACCCGCCCCAGATGAAGGTGCGGTTTCAAGGTGAAGAGGTGGTCGCACTCGGCGTTTCTATGCGTCGTGGCGGCGATATCGTGGCCCTGGGCAAACGCCTGAATAAGGCCGTGCAACAAATTGAAACGGAATTGCCCGCCGGTATTGTCTTGCGTCAGGTGCAAGACCAGCCCGCCGTGGTGGCTGGCTCGGTCAATGAGTTTTTGGTGGTGCTCCTGGAGGCCATTGCGATTGTCTTGGCGGTGAGTCTTTTGTCTTTGGGCCTGCATCGCCAGCCCTGGCGGATTGATCCGCGGCCCGGGCTAGTCGTGGCCATCAGCATCCCGCTGGTATTGGCAGTGACGTTTTTAATCATGAAGCTTTGGGGGGTTGGTTTGCATAAGATTTCCCTGGGCTCTTTGATCATTGCACTGGGGCTGTTGGTCGACGACGCAATCATTGTGGTGGAAATGATGGTCAGAAAGCTGGAGGAGGGTGCGGACCGGGTCACGGCGGTGACGGCGGCCTATTCGCTTACTGCGATGCCCATGCTGACTGGCACGCTCATTACCGCAGCGGGATTTTTGCCAATTGGTATTGCCAAGTCTGCAGTGGGTGAATACACCTTTGCAATTTTTGCAGTGACGGCGGCGGCTTTGATTGTGTCGTGGTTTGTCTCGGTGATCTTTGTTCCTTATCTGGGCTACCGGATGCTGAAGATCCCACCGAATGCCTCGCGCGGCGAGACGGGTGAGCATTTTGACTCGGCGTTTTACAAGACTTTTCGTCGCGCCGTGGCCTGGTGCGTGGATTACCGAAAGACTGCAATCGCACTCACCCTGGTCATGTTTGGTCTGGGGCTCTTTGGCATGACCAAGGTCCAGCAGCAGTTTTTTGCGGACTCTTCGCGGCCAGAGATCATGGTCGATGTCTGGTTGCCCGAGGGCGCGAGTGTTGCGGCGAGTGAGGAATTGGCCAAACGAGTTGAGAAAAAAATCTCAGAGACACCCGGCGTTCGGTCAGTAAACTTTTGGATCGGAACTGGCGCACCGCGATTTTTCCTGCCGCTTGACCAGATCCTGCCGCAGAGTAACGTGTCGCAGGCCATTGTGTTGTCGGACACAGCCCAAGACCGCAAGGCCCTGGTGGCCCGCCTGCCACGCGAGTTGGAAGATGCCTTTCCCGAGGCACGTATTCGGGTGCGTCTGTTGCCCAACGGCCCGCCTGTGGCCTATGCCGTGCAGTTTCGTTTGGTGGGTACCGACCCCGCAGTCCTGCGGCGGTTTGCAGATGAGGCCAAAGCCGTGATGCGGGCCGACGCCCGTATGCACGGTGTAAACGACAACTGGAATCAAAGCATTCCGATTGCGCGTATTGATGTGGATGCTGCCCGTGCCCAACAGTTTGGTGTGTCGTCGCAGGCAGTAGCGCAGTCTTTAGCGGCCCAGTACAGCGGGGTTGGGATTGGTCAATTCCGAGAAGCGGATCGTTCTTTGCCGATTGTGATGCGGCTGACCAAATCCGAGCGTGACCAACTCACCGAGTTGTCACAGACCATGCTGCCTTCCACGCTTGGCGGACTCGTGCCGCTGGATCAGATTGCGAAGATTCGCGTGGTCTGGGAGCCCGGTGTGGTCTGGCGTGAAAATCGTGAGTACGCCATTACCGTGCAGGGAGATGTGGTCGATGGTGTGCAGGGTGCCACCATGACCACACTGCTGCTTGAGCAATTAAAACCCCTCGTGGCGCGTTTGCCGGCTGGCTATCGGCTGGACATTGGGGGCTCGGTGGAAGAAAGCAGCAAAGGCCAGGCATCGATTGCGGCCGGCCTGCCGGTCATGCTCTTTGTGATCTTCACCCTGTTGGTGATTCAACTGCAGAGTTTTGCACGGGCCTTTTTGGTATTTCTTACTGGGCCGCTTGGCATCGCTGGTGTTGCGGCATCGTTGTTGGTGTTAGATCGGCCCTTTGGTTTTGTGGCCTTGCTGGGGGTGATTGCGCTCTCCGGCATGATCATGCGCAACTCAGTCATTCTGATTGATCAGATTGAGCAGGACCGCAAACGCGGTGTGCCCGATCGCCAGGCAGTGATTGAATCAGCCGTGCGGCGATTTCGGCCAATTGTATTGACGGCCGCTGCGGCCGTTTTGGCCATGATCCCACTGAGCAACAGCGTGTTCTGGGGGCCAATGGCCGTGGCCATTATGGGCGGATTGATTGTGGCAACGGTGCTCACACTCTTGTCACTGCCGGCGATGTACGCCGCCTGGTTCAAAGTATCCAGGGAATCATAATTGCGCCCACAATGCCGTGCAGGCCCATGCCAATGCTGGCAAAGGCCCCGGCTTCGGCGTTAACGGAAAACGCGCGGGATGTCCCAATGCCGTGGGCGGCCACGCCAATAGCAAAGCCACGCTGCCACCATTGTGTGATTTTTAAAAAATCCAACACATAACGGGCAAGAATGGCACCAATAATGCCGGTGCTCACGGCATAAACGGCAGTCAATGTTGGCGAAGCACCAATAGTTTCCGCAACACCCATAGCAATGGGCGCGGTGACTGATTTTGCATAAAAGGGCATCAGTAATTCTTTGGGAATGCCGAGCAGGGCGGCAGCACCCACCGCACTAAAAATTGATACGGCGCCTCCGGCGATCAGCGAGAGACTCAGCAGAATTCCTCGGCCCTTAAGCAGGTGCCAGCCCTTAAAGATGGGTATGGCGAGCGCTACCGTGGCAGTGCCGAGCAGAAAGTGAATGAACTGCGCCCCCTCGAAATAGGTGGCGTAAGGCATCTGCATTAGGGAAGTGGTGGTGATGACAATCGCGATGGCAATCGCCACAGGGTTGGCAAACGGATTTTTGTTAAAGCGCTCGTAAATCATGAGGCCGACTTGATAGGCAATCAATGTCAGCACTAGCGATAGTAGCGGCGTGCCCGTTAAGTAAACCCAGATTTCACGCAATTCCATCAGCGGCAGTGCCGTGTTCATGGGCGTTCTCCGCCTGCAGGTGTTGATCGCTCTGAGGCAATTTCCCCGTCTGGCTGATTGGGGCTACCATAGATATCGGATGGACCAGGTTTACTGAGCCACTTCAGGCACAAGGCGGTGGTGGCCACGGCAAGGCCAACACTTAAGATCAAAATGGCTGCAATCGCAAGACCATAGTCGGCAAGTTTGGGTACAAACATCACCACGCCTACGGCCGCAGGAATGAAGAGTAGCCCCAGGTGTTGTGCAAAGGCCGAGGCGACCATATCCAGGTCTGGGTCAATCTTGCCCCGAATGAGCAGGGTGGCCAGCAGCAACACCAGCCCGATCACTGGACCAGGAATAGGCAAAGCCAAGACTTTGGAGATAATCTCGCCAAGCCCCTGGAAAAGAAGAATTACCACCAGGCCTCGAATCATGGCGTCTATTGTGCATGCAAGTTAAACGCGTGGCCATTGCTTTGCTCGTTGCCCATATCTTGTCGTTGATGGGCTTTTCGACCTATGCGGTGGCCTTGACTCAGCTTCAGGCGGATTGGGGCCTATCCAACAGCCAGGCGGGCTGGATTGCCAGCGGGTTTTTCATTGGCTATGTGGCCACGGTGTCGACTTGGTCGAGTCTTACGGATGTGATGGATGCCCGCAGAATTTATATGGCGGGTAGTCTTATTGCGGCTTCGGGCGGGATGGGTTTTGCGATTGGTGCCGAGGGCTTTTTATCGGCCTTGTTTTTTCAGCTGATGTTGGGTGTTGGTATTGCCGCCACGTATATGCCCGGATTAAAGATTCTCTCAGACCGCACCCGTGGTGTGGAACAGTCGCGTTTTGTGGCGTTTTACACAGCGTTTTTTGGCTTTGGTGCGGCATCGTCTTTGTTTGTCACCGGGTTAGCGCTGCCGCACATTGGCACCCACTGGACTTTTTTCCTGTGTGCTCTGGGACCTTTGGTGGCCGGCTTAATTGTGTTGTCGCGGACACGGCCGTTGGCGCATGAACGTAACCCCGCGCCAATTCAGTGGTCTTGGCAGCGATTGTTTCCAGTGGCAACCTGGCGACTGATTCTGGCCGATCGGCGATGTCTTGGTTTTACTGTGGGATACGGCGTGCATTGCGCTGAGCTCTTTGGGTCTCGCGCGTGGATCGTTGCCTTTTTATCGTTTAGTGCGGCCCTGATGCCGTCCGGCTCGTTCACGCCGTTTTCTGCGGCAACTGCGGCGGCCGTGGTGAGTATTTTTTCCGTTGCCTCATCCATATTGGGAAATGAAGTGGCGTTGAAAGTTGGGCGGCGGGCCTGGATTGTGGTGGTAATGGTGTGCACCGGTTTGGCAGGAATTGCCATGGCTTTGTGTGCCGGTAGTGCGTGGTGGGTAGTGTTTTTATTACTGACGGGCTACACGGTTTTGGTAATGGCCGATTCGGCAACGCTAACAGCAGGAATGGTGGCCTCTGCAGACCCAAAGGTAAAGGGCGCTGCGATGGGCCTGTATTCCTTGATCGGGTTCGGTGGTGGCGGGGTGTTGGGCCCAGCGATTTTTGGTGGTGCGCTTGATCTAGCAGGTGGCGGAACAGCGCCAAGTGATTGGGCAATTGGCTTTGCAGCCCTTGGTGCGGGTTGCATGTTGTTTCCGGTGTTTGATTGGTGGTTGCACCGGAGCAATCCGTTTCGAAGCCGCTGAGTTAGTTGGCTGGTTTGTTTTGCGCCAAATAATGTGCGATTGCGATCAAGTCTTCGTCGGGAATGCCGTAGAGCGATGCCGTCATGATGGTGTCTCGGCCAATCGCTTCATTGTTACGGAACTGGCGCATGGAGTGCAGCAGATAGTCTTCACGCTGGCCCGATAGGCGTGGCATTTGGTCGCGGCCACGGTAGTCTGGCAAGTGGCAGGTGCCGCACAACATTTTTTTAGAGAGCTCTGCGCCGCGTTGATAGAGCGCATCGTTGCGCTTGATCTCTAGCGGAATCAGGGTCTGGCCTGAAAAGTGTTTGGCCAAAGCGATAACATCGGTGTCTGACACGCCATCAAGCTGGCCTTTCATGAGTGGGATGTCCCGTATGCCCTCACGAATCATGATCATTTGATTCTCTAGAAAAGTCCGGGGTTGACCAGCCAGTGACGGGCTTGCAGATGTTTTGGAGTTGCCGTCTGCGCCATGACAGGCGGCACAAGACACCAGCCGAGAGCCGAGGTCTTGTGCTTGGGAAACTGTGACACCGGCCCATACAAGGCCGAGTGCCACGAGAGAACGGAGTCTGAACTTCAACTCAGTTTATTTTGCGTAGCTGATCCGATAGATCGCGCCAAGCTGTTCGTCAGAGACCAACAGCGAGCCGTCTTTCATTTGCAGCATGTAGGCGGGGCGGCCCCAGAAAGACTGGTCTGCTGGGTTCATGAAGCCCGTCATAAACGATGCAATCTTGGCGTTTTTTCCATCGTTGTCGGCCTTCACCGTCACGATGTCAAAGCCAATTTTGGTCGACCGGTTCCAAGAGCCCTTGCGCGCCACAAAGGCCACGTTCTTGTACTCGGCCGGGAACATGTTGCCGGTGTAGAAGTGAACGCCCATCACTGCGGCGTGCGGCCCCATTAGCGCAACGGGCTGCTCGACACCCTTACAAGCATTGGGCTTGCGAACGGCATCGTCTTCCAGCTTGCCTTCGTGGCAGTACGGAAAGCCAAAATTCAAACCGGTTTTGTGAATCCGATTCAATGTGTCGTTTGGTTTGTCATCGCCCCACCAGTCACGGCCATGATTACTAAACCAGAGCTCTTTGGTTATTGGGTGCCAGTCAAAGCCAACGCTGTTACGCACACCGGTGGCAATCACTTCCATGCCTGAACCATCGGGGTTGTAGCGCCGAATCTGGGCGTACTCGGGGGTTGGTAGTTCGCAAATATTGCAAGGCGCACCAAAGGGCACATAGAGCTTGCCATCTGGACCAAAGGCAATGTACTTCCAGTTGTGGTGCTGCTCGGGTGGTAGTTTAAATTTGTCGGTCAGATCAACGGGCTGCGCTGCTGGATTTTTCGCAATGCCGTCAAACCGCAAGACTTTGTTGATCGCCATCACATAGAGCGAGCCATCTTTGTAGGCCACGCCAGCGGGCTGCACGAGTTTGTCTACCACCACGCGGCTGGTGCGCTCATTGCCGTTATCGGTGACTTCGTAGACACGGCCAATGGCGCGGGTACCGATGTAGATCTTTCCGTTGTCACCCATAGCCATGGCCCGTGCGCCAGGCATGCCGGTCGCCCAGACCTCGGCCTTAAAGCCAGGGGGCAGTTTGATGTTTTGCACTGGGATGTCGGCGGCGGCGGTGATCGTCATTTTTCCAGCCAGTGGTGCAAGCTTGGAGTCGGACATGCTGGACGGCATGCCTTGCTTCCATGCGGGCTGGGGTGCGGGTGCGGCCTGGGCAAAAACGCTGGCTGCTAGTGCGGACAAGCCGATGGCAGTCGCTGATTTTGCGATACGTTTTTGAACGCAAGAGAGTTTCATTTAAGGCGGTCTCCTAATAATTGTTTTGGTGGCTATATATTCTTTCAAGCTGATAGCCGCAAACAATCGGGAGATCCCTTAGGGCGCAAGAACCACGAAAATCGAGACAAAGAAAAGTGGGGTGTCGGCCAGGTGAGCCAGCACCGAATTTGTTCGGACGAATGCTCTTTACTTGTCCGGACCGGCTAAAACAGCCCTAGATGATTCGCTACCGTTTTCTGCTAGCGAAGACAATGCCCCGAGAGGCCACAAGAATCTCGACCAGATAGAGCACGCAGGCAGCGATGAAACAGAAAAAACCAGCTAAAAATGTGGTCGGCACCCACTGCGAAATTTGAAGCCTACCTTGCATGCCGGTGGAGTAGAAAAGTTCGACCACCGTCAGGCCGATGAATACCGCACAAATCACCATTAGGGCTGTGGCGCCATTAATGATGCGTTTTCGGACATCTAGTGATTCGAGCTCTTTTACAAACTGGTGGTGACGGGGGTTGGACTCGGGCGTGGAGTCGACCAGCCGGTCTTCCAAGACACGGCCGCGATCAATGACCCGCGCCAGGCGGGTGCCCAATGCATTGAGCATGCCCGCAACGCCGGTAAGCAGAAAAACCGGCGCCACCGATAGCCCGATGGCCTCGGTCAGGGGGTTCAGGGTATCCACGTTTGGGATCAAGGCTGGTCTCGCTCTGCTTGGCTGGGTTGCCGTGTTTTTTCTTCACGGGTCTTTTCCTGGTCTTTTTTGACGCTATGGAGTTGCCACAGGCCAAAGGCGAGCGCGCCACCCCCAATTAACAGGGCCTCGAGCGTGACCAGAAGGGTTTCTTGTGACATGCCCGGCAGTCTAAAAGAAAAAGGCTTGCGCGTGCGCAAGCCTTTTGTTTTGGCTCCCCGACCTGGGCTCGAACCAGGGACCTACGGATTACAACGTTTTCACGCTGGACTATCTCATCACCCTCGGCTAAAACCGTTAGGGTGTCGGGCGCTAATGAGGTTTATTGCGTGGACTGCTCACCCTCTAGTCTCTGCACCTTCCCGCCTAAACACCTTCCACGCAGTGAAAGATGGTCCTTCGGCGGGCTTGGCTCAGGATTCTTCAAAAAGAGGCTACCCCCTGTCTGACATTCCCTGAATTCACCCGATTTTCCTCTGCAGGTTTCCCTGCAGTGCTGCCTTTTGACAGTCCGGTGCTCTACCAACTGAGCTATCGAGGAAAGAACAGGGATTCTACACTAACTCAAAATCGATTGCCCAGCGGATTCCCTTGGATTGGCCATTGCCAGCAGGCTCGATTCTCAGGGAGCACTGATTCTTGAGTGCGAGAGAGGCGGCCGGTACCAGGTAGCATTTCCCGTTGGCAGGGCAGTAGACGGCGAAGAGTTCAATCTGGTTGACATAGGACACCCGCCGACCACCTCGGTGGTATCTGGATGAGGCAACGGCAAACTCAATCGCCCCCTTTTTAAGCCTGCCAGTCTTGCATTGCACACGTTGAAAACCGGTGGCTAACTCGATGATCAGATCGTAACGTTGGTTGTCGCCGAAGGGGATCGACACAGCTATGCCGCGCTTCAGAAGTTCTGCAAGGATGATCGCCTGCGTGACTTCTCCGACATGTTTTGGATTATGTTGAATACGCATTGTCTTTTAACACGCATAATTCTGCGCTTGGCAATAACGAATCCAACGGAAGCGCTAGGCCGCCTAGTTTTTGTTTATAAATTGCTGCCAGTTGTTTTTTTAAAAAAACGATACTTTGGAAAGAGAGATTGACGTTTATGTCCCAGCCTATCCCCTACGTTCCCCAAGACCTTGCTGAACCGGCCGATGTGGTGAACGCCATTCGTGCTCGCCGTGGCGGCCACCTGATCAACCTGGATCGTATGCTCTTGCACAGCATTCCTTTTGCCCGCGGATGGAATACGTTTATCGGGGAAGTCCGGCGTAACTTGTCGCTCTCGGCGAAGCTACGAGAAATCGCCATGTGCGGTGTGGCGGTTTTAAACGGAGCCGAGTATGAGTTTTTTCATCATGCCCCCGAGCTTCTTGCGGCAGGCGGTACACAGGCTCAGGTGGATGCCTTACGTCTGATTGGTCAGTCGTCTGCCGACTTCTCGATGTTTGATCAGACCGAGCAAGATGCGATTGCATTAACGCTTCACATGACGCGAGATATTGAGGTGCCAGCTGAGATCATGCAACGGCTTCAGCAGTCTTTGGGAAACACACAGACTGTAGAGCTAGTTGGCGTAATTTCTGCTTACAACATGGTGTCGCGCTTCCTGATTGCGCTTGGGGTGACGCCCGAAGACCACCCGCCGGTGCCGCAGAAGTAAACGGTCAGGCCGATTGCTGGCGAACCCACTTCAGCAGGTCTGTCACCAGCGTCTTGTAAAACGTTTCGTAGACGGGTGTTGACACAAAGCCCAGGTGCGGTGTGACCGTGATCTTGGGGTGGCTTAAAAATGGGTGTCCTGCTGGCAGGGGCTCGGTGCCGAACACATCCAGTGCGGCATGTGCGGGCCGGTTTGACGCGAGCGCATCAATGAGCCCCGCCTCGTCAATCAGTGCTGCACGAGAGGTGTTGACCAACACCGAGTCTCGTCGCATTAGAGAATACTCGGTGGGGCCGATCGTGCCACGGGTGCGATCGGACAGCACGAGATGTAGGCTGATGACCTTGGATGTCGCAATCAATTCATTCTTGTCGACGCGACGGACACCGCAGGCAGTTGCTTTCTCATTGCTGAGATTCTGACTCCAGGCCACAACGTCCATGCCCAATGCTTGGCCAATGCGGGCCACGCGCTGCCCAATCTCGCCAAGGCCAATGATGCCGAGACGGTCGCCCTCTAAGGTGTCGGGCAGGGGATAGGGTTCTCCAGATGGAGCGGCCCGCCAATGGCCCGCCACCATGCCGTTCATGGATGGCACGACGCGGCGAGTTGCCGCCAAGATAAGGGCCCAGGTGTGTTCCGCAGTCGAGGACTTGTTCGGGCCGCCCGGTGTTCCGGAGACCTCGATGCCACAACTGCGCGCAAACTCCGAATCAACCGACAGGTTTCTCTCGCCCGTAAACAGCAGTCTTTTGAGCCGGGGCAGCTGGCTGATGACTTCCTTGGGAAAGGGGGTGCGTTCCCGCATCAGGCAGATTGCATCGAAGTCTTTCAGTGTTCGTATGGCTTCTTCGCGAGAAGAAAACGCCGATGTGAAAATTTGCACGTCAGCCAGCTGCTGCAGTACAGACCAATCGGCACAGTTTTGCGCGCACTGTTCCCAGTCATCGCATACGGCGATGCGCGGCTTAGTTGTCATTCCCAAACCCCAGAAAGCGAGAAGCCTCTATCTGACCAGATCTGTCCCCGAAGATCACTCGGGGGAAGTCCTTAAGGGCTATCGCCAGTGGGGATAGCACTTTTGCAGGAAACAGCAGGCCGTTAGAGAACTGCGGCGATGGCTTTGGCGACGCGGTCGATATTGCCCGAGTTCAGGGCTGCAACGCAGATTCGGCCGGAAGCAATTGCGTAAACGCCGAATTCTTCCCGCATGCGGTCTACCTGCTGGGGATTCAGGCCCGAATAGCTAAACATGCCCCGCTGTTTGGTCATGAAAGAGAAATCTTGTTTCACGCCCAAGGCTTTCAGTTTCTCAACCAGCTCAACGCGCATCTTACGGATACGTTCACGCATTTCTCCGAGTTCATCCTCCCAGAGTTTGCGAAGTTCGGGGTTGGTAAGTACGTCTGTCACAATCCCGCCACCATGGGTGGGGGGGTTAGAGTAGTTGGTGCGAACCACACGCTTGATCTGGCTCAGCACGCGGACGGCCTCGTCAGCATTGGCGGTCATGATTGACAAGGCACCGACCCGCTCACCATAAAGCGAGAAGGACTTCGAAAATGAGCTGGCCACCAAAAATGGCATGCCCGACTGGGTAAACAGGCGGACAGCGGTTGCGTCTTCGTGGATGCCTTCGCCAAAGCCTTGGTAGGCGAGATCCAAAAAGGGCACAAAGTTTTTCAGCTTGCACAGGGCCACGACCTCCTCCCACTGCTGGGTGGTCAGGTCGACCCCGGTGGGGTTATGGCAGCAGGCGTGGAGCAGCACGATGGTGCGGTCGGGCATGCCCTTTAGGCTGGTGATCATCCCGCCGAAATCCAGGCCACGGGTCTTGGGGTCGTAGTAGGTGTAAGTGGCGACTGAAAAGCCAGCCCCCTCGAACACGCCCCGGTGGTTTTCCCAAGTGGGGTCACTGATGGCCACGTGGCTGTGGGGAAGAAGTCGCTTTAGGTAATCGGCGCCGACCTTTAGGCCGCCAGTGCCGCCCAGGGTGTCAATGGTAATAATTCGCCCAGACTTCACTTCGGGGCTATCGGCCCCAAAGAGCATGGCCTGAACCGCCTTGTTATAGACGGCGGGCCCATCGATCGGCTGGTAGCCCTTGGGCAGCCCTTTCTTGACCCTGTCTTCTTCTGCCTTCTTTACGGCCCTAAGTAGCGGCAATTTGCCGTTATCGTCGTAGTAAACCCCAACACCAAGGTTAACTTTTTCTGGCCGCGTGTCGGCCAAATAGACTTCGGTGAGGCCCAAGATCGGGTCTTTGGGGGCCATTTCAACGGCGGAAAAAAGGGTCTGGGCTGGGCTGGTCATGGGTGCTTGAAAACCCGTTTGTCAAGGGTTTAGATAAAGAAAAAAAGGTGGAAATTCGGCATCTGACAGGCGAAAATGCGCGATTGCACAATTTTTTACGTGCCAGAAAAAACCATCCGAAAGTCTAGCATGGGACTCCGTGAAACCCCCGGGGTGATCCAGTTTCCTGGAAGCCCCTTTGAGCTCGCGTTGCCGTTTGAGCCAGCAGGTGATCAGCCTGAGGCCATCGCACGCCTGGTCCAAGGGGTGGAGGACGGGCTCTCGTTTCAGACACTGCTCGGTGTGACCGGGTCGGGCAAGACCTTCACCATGGCCAACACCATTGCCCGGCTTGGCCGTCCCGCCTTAATTTTGGCGCCCAATAAAACGCTGGCCGCCCAGCTTTATGCCGAGATGCGGGAGTTCTTCCCCCGCAATGCGGTGGAGTACTTTGTTTCTTATTACGACTATTACCAGCCCGAGGCCTATGTGCCCCAGCGGGATTTGTTCATTGAGAAGGACTCGGCGATCAATGAGCACATTGAGCAGATGCGGCTCTCGGCCACCAAGTCACTCCTAGAGCGCCGCGACACGGTCATCGTGGCCTC
The DNA here is from genome assembly GCA_036362785.1 of beta proteobacterium MWH-UniP1. NCBI lineage: Bacteria > Pseudomonadati > Pseudomonadota > Betaproteobacteria > beta proteobacterium MWH-UniP1. The sequence goes on along the minus strand of CP143625.1, from coordinate 1,343,104 downwards.
GGTGTCTTGCATTTACGGTATTGGTAACCCTTCTGACTATCACCAGATGGTCCTGATTGTTCGGCAGGGGGACAAGATTGCCCAGCGCGATCTGATCGGCCAGCTGGTGCGCATGCAGTACCAGCGCAACGATCTGGAGTTTTCCCGTGGCAACTTTCGGGTCCGCGGTGACACGATCGACATCTTCCCGGCCGAGCATGCCGAATTGGGGCTGCGGATCGAGCTCTTTGATGATGAGATCGAGTCGTTGCAGCTTTTTGACCCGCTCACGGGCCGTATTCGTCAGAAGATCCCACGTTTTGCGGTCTACCCATCGTCGCACTACGTCACGCCGAGAGAAGTCGTGCTGCGGGCGGTCGAGACCATCAAAGAAGAACTGCTTGAGCGCAGCAAGTTCTTTGTTGACAACGGAAAACTCGTTGAGGCCCAGCGGATTGAACAGCGCACACGCTTTGATTTGGAAATGCTGGCCGAGCTGGGCTTTTGCAAAGGCATCGAGAACTACACCCGCCATCTGTCGGGCGCCAAACCTGGCGAACCACCGCCAACGCTAGTGGATTACCTGCCGAAAGACTCACTGATCTTCATTGACGAGAGCCACGTGACGATGGGTCAGCTGGGCGGCATGTATCGCGGCGACCGTTCCCGCAAGCAGACCCTGGTGGATTACGGCTTTCGTCTTCCTTCGGCTCTGGACAACCGGCCGTTGAAGTTCGAAGAGTTCGAACCCAAGATGCGGCAGGCGATTTTCGTCTCGGCCACGCCGTCCGATTACGAACTTGAAAAGAGTGGTGGGGCGATTGTTGAGCAGGTGGTGCGCCCCACGGGGTTGATCGACCCGGCAGTCCAGGTTCGGCCCGCCACTTCCCAGGTGGACGACTTGCTGGGCGAGATCAAACTGCGCGTTGAAAAAAGTGAGCGGGTCTTGGTGACCACGTTGACCAAACGCATGTCGGAAGATCTGACTGACTTTCTGGCCGATAACGGGGTCAAAGTCCGCTACCTGCATTCGGATATCGATACGGTTGAGCGGGTCGAAATTCTGCGCGACCTGCGGCTCGGTGCTTTTGATGTGCTGGTGGGCATCAACCTGCTGCGCGAGGGTCTCGATATTCCCGAGGTCTCTCTTGTTGCCATTCTTGATGCCGACAAAGAAGGCTTTCTGCGTTCGGAGCGAAGCCTGATTCAGACCATTGGCCGTGCGGCCCGTAATTTAAACGGTCAGGCCATTTTGTATGCTGATCGCATCACCAATTCCATGCGCCGCGCGATCGACGAGACCGAACGCCGCCGCGCCAAGCAGATTGCTTTCAATACTGAACGTGGCATCACCCCGCGCGGTGTGATGAAACAGATCCGCGACCTGATTGACGGCGTGGTCGATCCCCGGACCGCCGAGCTGGTGATGTCGCCTGTGCCAGACGCCGCATTGTCAGAGCGATCCCCCAAAGATGTGGCCAAAGAGCTTGCACGACTAGAGAAGGCCATGCTGGAGCACGCCCGGAATCTGGAATTTGAAAAAGCGGCACAGCTGAGAGATCAGCTGTCCAAATTAAAAGAAGAAGTGTTTGGAGTAGACAAGTTGCACGACTCAATCGAAAAGGTATTGGTATGACAACATTTGATACGAGCTCTGACAAAGAGTTGATTGAAACCACGCCGTTTGATTCGGCACTCTCCACGGCCAAGCCCAAGCTCAGCCGGCCAACCAAAAAGACCGAGGTACCTATTGGTATGAAGACCAAGATCTTGTTTGTCTGTATGGGCAACATCTGCCGCTCGCCCACGGCACACGGTGTGTTTCAGGCGCTGGTAAAAACCAGCAACCTAGAGCATTTCGTCATGAGCGATTCTGCAGGTACCCACGATTTTCACGTGGGAGAGGCCCCAGATCAGCGCGCCATCAATGCTGCGGCCAAGCGTGGCTACGATCTGTCCACAACCGTCGCCCGCAAGATCCAGTTGTCGGACTTTTCTGATTACGACTACATCCTGGCCATGGATTGGGAAAACCTGGCGCTCTTGCAGCGTATGTGTCCACGTGGCCTTCAGCACAAGCTTCAGCTGCTGATGCGCTTTGCGACTGAGTTCGAGGCCGCCACTATTAACGATCCCTACCATGGAGGCCCCCAGGGCTTTGAGCAGGCACTCGATTACATCGAAGACGCCTGCAATGGTCTGATGGAAGTGGTCCGCCGTCGCGCGACCATGGTGGCCGCGGCCTAACGCGGTCACTGCGTCGGGCTGCTTGGGGTCCATCTGGCGCATCTCGCGCCAGATACGGATTCACAGGTCCTCCGGCTTTATCGAGCAGAAAATAGGGGGCCTTGGCCCCCGTTTTCATGGCTGGAAAACCCATTCGGGTACTAGGGTCAAAAATCCGTAATAGTTGATCAAAATCATAGGGAAAGATAAACTCCCTACTGATTTACTCAATTATTCGGAGAATTCCATGCGACTGACTACAAAGGGACGTTTTGCAGTCACTGCGATGATCGATCTAGGCCTTCGCCAGGACAAGGGCCCGGTCACGTTGGCCGCCATTAGCCAGCGTCAGAAAATCTCGCTTTCCTATCTCGAGCAGCTCTTTGGCCGCCTACGCCGCCATGAGTTGGTCGAATCCATGCGTGGTCCGGGCGGGGGCTATAAGCTGGCCCGTGGGGGCAAAGACATTACCGTGGCGGACATCATCTACGCGGTCGACGAGCCCCTGGATGCGACCCAATGCGGTGGCAAGCAGAACTGCCATGATGACCATCAGTGCATGACGCACGAGTTGTGGGCAAGCCTGAACCGTCACATGGTGGATTTTCTTGACTCGGTGACCCTGCACGATCTGGTGGAAGAGCAAAAAACAAAACGTGTGATCCCCTCGATCGAGGCTCCCGTGCGTCGTCATGTGATGTTCCAAGAGCCTCGCTCAGTCTCTGACACGACGGTGGCCTAATGAAAAAGCCGGTATATCTCGATTACTCCGCCACGACACCTGTTGATCCACGGGTGGTTGACGCAATGATTCCTTATTTGCGCGAAGACTTTGGCAATCCAGCGTCTCGCAGCCACGCCTATGGCTGGAAGGCGGAAGAGGCGGTTGAAAACGCCCGTGAACAGGTGGCGGCGTTGGTGAACTGCGACCCCAAAGAAATCGTCTGGACGTCAGGCGCAACGGAGTCGATCAATCTGGCTGTGAAGGGTGCTGCCCATTTCTACAAAGAAAAAGGCAAGCACATCATCACGGTGAAGACCGAGCACAAGGCCACGTTAGATACCTGCCGTGAACTTGAGCGCGAAGGCTTCGAGGTCACTTACCTTGATGTGCAGTCCAATGGATTGATTGATTGGGACACCTTTGTTGCTGCAGTTCGTCCTGACACCGTGGTGGTCTCGGTCATGTATGTGAACAACGAGATCGGTGTGATTCAGGATATTCCCCGCATTGGGGAGTTCTGCCGCGAGAAGGGTATTATTTTTCATGTGGACAGCGCACAGGCTACCGGCAAGGTAGCCATCGACTTGCAGGCACTCAAGGTGGACCTCATGTCGTTCTCGGCCCACAAGACCTATGGCCCAAAGGGCGTTGGTGCGTTGTTTGTTCGCCGCAAACCCCGTATCCGTATTGAAGCCCAGATCCATGGTGGTGGTCATGAGCGCGGCATGCGTTCGGGCACGCTGCCCACCCATCAGATTGTGGGCATGGGGGAAGCATTTCGCCTGGCCAAATTAGAAATGGCCGCAGAAAACGAGCGGATTCGAGCGCTTCGGGATCGGCTCTGGGCTGGTCTTTCTGAAATGGAAGCGGTCTACGTGAATGGTGATATGGAGCAGCGTGTGCCCCACAACCTGAACGTGAGCTTTAACTACGTGGAGGGCGAGTCCCTGTTAATGGGCATTAAAGATGTGGCGGTGTCGTCGGGCTCGGCCTGCACATCGGCAAGTCTTGAGCCGTCCTATGTGCTGCGTGCCCTTGGCCGCTCTGACGAGTTGGCCCATTCCTCCATTCGGTTCTCGGTTGGCCGGTTCACCACTCAGGAGGACATTGATTTTACGGTGGCGCTCTTGAAAGACAAGGTAGCCAAACTTCGTGAGATGTCGCCGCTTTGGGAGATGGTCAACGAGGGTGTGGATCTGAACACAGTTCAGTGGGCCGCCCACTAAGAAAGATGGTTTAAGTATTAATTCTTAGCAAGAAAGACTTTAGGGAGATTCAACATGGCATATAGCGACAAGGTCATTGATCACTACGAGCACCCGCGTAACGTTGGCGCATTTGACAAAGCAGACCCTGGTGTCGGCACCGGAATGGTTGGCGCGCCCGCCTGTGGCGACGTGATGAAGCTTCAGATCAAGGTCAACGAACAAGGCATCATTGAAGATGCAAAGTTCAAAACCTATGGCTGTGGTTCAGCCATTGCATCTTCGTCGCTGGTAACCGAGTGGGTGAAGGGCAAGACCTTGGATCAGGCGATGGCCATCAAAAATACCCAGATCGCGGAAGAGCTGGCACTGCCACCCGTTAAAATTCACTGCTCTATCCTGGCAGAAGACGCAATCAAGGCGGCCATTGATGACTACAAGGCCAAGCACTCTGAAGCCGGGCAACAGGCAAAAGCCGCATAACCAACCGCAGGATTAACACCATGGCTGTCACCTTGACGGAAAAAGCTGCCCAGCACGTGTCGCAATTTATTGCCAAGCGCGGCAAGGGCTTGGGTGTGCGTCTTGGCGTGAAAACTACAGGCTGCTCTGGCTTGGCTTACAAGCTGGAGTTCGTGGATTCTGCTTCGCCAGAGGACACCACTTTTGAAAGTCACGGTGTCACGGTGGTGGTGGACCCAAAGAGTCTGCCTTATATCGACGGCACGGAATTGGACTATGCACGTGAGGGCTTGAACGAGGGTTTTAAGTTCAACAACCCAAATGTGAAAAGTGAGTGCGGCTGCGGCGAATCATTCAAGGTTTAATCGGTGGCAGCTTCTGGCGGTAATGGGTCCGGCTCGACATTTGCCGCCCGCAATTATTTCTCTCTCTTCGGTCTTCCCGTTAAGTTCGGTCTCGACACGGCAGCGCTAGAGTCGGCGTGGCGTGCTGTTCAAGGGGCGGTTCATCCAGATCGCTTCGCTGGCGGCACCGATGCCCAACGCCTGTTGGCACTGCAGTACTCCACTCAAATCAACGAGGCCCACGAAACCTTAAAAGATCCCGTTCGTCGCGCCGCCTATCTCTGTCAACTGCACGGTGTGGCCATTGATGCCGAACGAAATACGGCCATGCCAGAAGATTTCCTAATCCAGCAAATGGAGTGGCGGGAGTCGATGGAAGATGCCGTCGCCGCATCCGATGTTCGTGCTTTGTCACAGTTGGCGGAAGAGGTCCGCTCATCTATCGCGGAATCTGAGTTGCTGCTGGAGCATCTGTTGGATCGCCCATCGTCGGATGCAGTGCGTGCATCGGCCGAGGTGCGGCGCCTGATGTTTCTTACTAAATTTCAATCACAGGTTCTTCAAGAACAAAGAAGGGTAAGTCATGGCACTGCTGCAGATCGCTGAGCCCGGGCAGTCTACCGAGCCCCATCAGCGGCGTGTTGCCGTAGGGATTGATCTGGGTACCACCCACTCACTCGTCGCTGGTGTGCGTAGTGGAAGCGCGGATGTGCTTGCTGATGCGCAGGGGCGAGTGTTGTTGCCATCGGTCGTTCGCTATGGCGCCGAAGGCGCATTGGCAACAGGCTACGAGGCCTTAGAGCATGCTGAAGATGACTCTGAAAATACCATCGTTTCGGTAAAACGGCTGATGGGCCGCGGCCTGAAAGATGCATTGACAAACCAAACGCCTTATCGCCTTACTGAAGATGAGCAGGGCGGCATGGTGCAACTGGTCACAGCTGCAGGAAAGATTTCCCCGGTGCAGGTGTCTGCTGAAATACTGCGGGTCTTGCGTCAGCGGGCCGAGGACCACTTCGGGCTTGGCGTTACCGATCAAATTGCCGGTGCAGTGATCACGGTGCCCGCTTATTTTGATGACGCGCAACGCCAGGCCACCAAAGACGCCGCCAAACTCGCCGGGATTGAGGTCTTGCGTCTTATTAATGAGCCCACGGCCGCGGCCCTGGCCTATGGCTTGGATTCGGGTGCCGAGGGGCTCTACGCGGTATTCGATCTTGGTGGGGGCACCTTTGATGTGTCGGTATTGCGTCTTACCAAGGGTGTTTTTGAAGTGGTGGCCACTGGTGGTGACACGGCGCTTGGTGGTGATGACTTCGATGACTTGCTTCTGAACTACTGGCTTGACCAATGGGGGATTTCTGGCGGCTATGCGTCTTTGTCCCCGCGTGAAAAAAGAAGTCTTTCGGGCTTGGCCCGCCAGATCAAAGAGGCATTGACCGATTGTGCTCAGCCCACCGAATCGCTATCCCAGGACTGGCAGCGCGACGATGGTCGGGTGTTTCATGCCGAAATGTCGCGCCAACAGTTTGATCAAATCACCAAGTCGCTGATCGACAAAACGATTGCCGTGGCTGGCCAGGTCATGAACGATGCCAGGGTGGTTGCGGGGGATTTGATGGGTGTCGTGTTGGTTGGCGGCAGCACCCGAATGCCATGCATTCGCCAGGCCGTTCGTGAATTTTTTAAACAAGAACCCAAGGTCGAACTCGATCCCGATCGCGTGGTGGCCATTGGTGCGGCGTTGCAGGCCAATCTTTTGGCTGGAAACAAGGCCGAAGGGGATGACTGGCTACTGCTGGATGTTCTTCCGCTGTCGTTGGGTTTAGAGACCATGGGCGGCCTGACAGAAAAAATTATTGAACGGAACACGTCGATTCCGGTTGCGCGCGCCCAGGAATTTACGACGTTTAGAGATGGCCAGACGGCCATGTCGATTCATGTGGTCCAGGGCGAACGCGAGTTGGTGAGCGAGTGCCGCTCGCTGGCCAAGTTTGAGTTGCGCGGCATACCGCCCATGGTGGCGGGTGCGGCAAGAATTCAAGTGACCTTTCAGGTGGATGCCGATGGGTTGTTGTCGGTCACCGCCAAGGAGCAGAGCACCGGCGTGCAGTCGTCGATTGCTGTGAAGCCGTCTTATGGCCTAACGGATGGGCAGATTGCCGACATGCTGCGAGACGGATTTACATCAGCCAAGGAAGATATGCAGATTCGAGCGCTTCGCGAAGCCCAGGTAGATGCTCAGCGCATGTTGGAAGCCACTACAGCGGCCTTATCGCAAGATGCTGATCTGCTCTCTGAAGAAGAGCTGGCCGTAATTACGGCTGCCGTAGATAAGTTACATGCCACCTGTGGCGGACACGATCTGGATTTATTAAGGGACCGCACCAAGGCCCTTGGTAGCCTTACCGATCAGTTTGCAGCCCGCCGCATGGATCGCGCCGTACAGCGTGCCTTGGCGGGCCAGTCGATTCATGGAGTGATGAACAATGCCTCACATTAAGGTTCTGCCTCACCCGGAAATCTGCCCAGAAGGCAAAGAGTTTGAGGCGGCCGAAGGCGATAATCTCTGCCGCAGCCTACTTGCGCACGGTGTGGAGATTGAGCATGCCTGCGAGATGTCCCGGGCCTGTACAACTTGTCACGTGATTGTCCGCGAGGGGTTTAACTCTTTGCCGCCCTCTGGGGAAGACGAAGACGATCTGCTAGACCGCGCCTGGGGGTTAACGCCAATTTCAAGGCTCTCGTGTCAGGTCGAGGTGGCCAAGCAGGATTTGGTGGTGGAACTGCCGCGCTACACCATCAATTACGCCCGAGAAAATCACTAATAGCGGCGAAGATCGTAGCCGTCAGCAACCGCCGCATTCGTTTGCTTTTTGGAGTCTGCATCATGAAATGGACCGACACCCTTGAGATTGCCATCCAGCTCTGCGAGCGCCACCCCGATGTGGACCCGCAGCAGATTCGGTTCACGGATCTGCATCGCTGGGTGACCGAGTTGCCTGGCTTTGCCGACGATCCCAATCGCTCCAACGAAAAGATTCTGGAAGCCATCCAGATGCAGTGGATCGACGAGGCGGAGTAGCCCAGCTGTTATGTCTCGTGGAATTGTTACGGTCAGGCCGGTGACATTGCGGAATCGGGGGCGAGGCGAGTAAAAACGGGGTCGAGCCGAGCCCCGATTTCGCTGGCACCGGTCCTACTGGCGGGTGCGCCTCTCAGTTAACTCATATATATGACTTAGTTGACATCCTGGGTCCGCCGGCCTAGAATTCCTTTGGTTGTTAGCCCAAAGGAGATCACATGATTCACGTAGTGCTGCATGACGCAAAAGACACCGTGGCTGTCGCGGTCGTCGAGGGGATCAAGGCGGGGACCGAACTCAACGCCTGGATCATGGACGAAGACAAGACCATCACGGTCAAGGCCGTTCAAGATGTGCCGATCGGCCATAAAGTGGCCCTGAAAGACATGGCGGTGGGTGAGACCGTTTTCAAGTACGGCATCGATATCGGCAAGGTGGTCGCACCAATCAAGGCCGGTGAACATGCTCATGTTCACAACATCAAGACCAAGCGCTGGTAAGCCGAACCACTTTATTTCAAGGATTAAACATGCCTGTAATTGATAAAAACACCACCTTCTGGGGTTATCGCCGTGACAATGGTCGCGTCGGTGTTCGCAACCACGTCATCATCCTGCCCCTGGACGACCTTTCCAACGCTGCATCCGAAGCGGTTGCCGCTGCCATCAAAGGCACCATGGCCATCCCCCACCCTTATGGCCGTCTGCAGTTCGGTCCGGACCTTGATTTGCACTTCCAGACCCTGATCGGCGCAGGCTGCAACCCCAACGTGGCGGCTGTCGTTGTGATCGGTATTGAAGACGGCTGGACCAAGCGCGTTGTTGACGGCATTGCCAAGACTGGCAAGCCCGTTGTTGGCTTTGGTATTGAGGGCCACGGCGACCACGAGACCATCATGCGTGCTTCAAAGGCCGCGAAAGAGTTCGTGCAATACGCCACTTCGCTGCATCGCGTAGAGGCGCCGATAGCCGACCTGTGGGTGTCGACCAAGTGCGGCGAGTCGGACACGACCTCGGGCTGTGGTGCGAACCCCACCGTGGGTAATGCTTTTGACAAGCTGCACCCCCTGGGCTCGACCCTGGTCTTCGGTGAGACATCCGAGTTGACCGGCGGCGAGAGCATCGTTGCAGCACGCTGCGCCAACGACAAGGTTCGTGAGCGTTTCATGTTCATGTTCAACCGCTATCAAGACATGATCAACCGCTGGAAGACCACCGACCTGTCGGAGTCCCAGCCCACCAAAGGCAACATCGCTGGCGGTCTGACCACCATTGAAGAAAAAGCGCTGGGCAACATCCAGAAAATTGGTAAGAAGTGCACGGTTGATGGCGTGTTGGATAAGGCTGAAATCCCAACCCATCCTGGCCTGTGGTTTATGGATTCGTCCTCGGCTGCTGCCGAAATGGTGACCCTGTGTGCTGCATCTGGTTTTGCAGTTCACTTCTTCCCCACGGGGCAGGGCAACGTGATCGGTAACCCAATCGTTCCTGTGATCAAGCTGTGTGCTAACCCACGTACCGTGCGTCTGATGTCTGAGCACATCGACGTGGACTGCTCTGGCCTGCTGCAGCGTGAAATGACGCTGGATCAGACGGGCGACAAGCTGCTTGAGTGCATGCTGGCGACCGCTAACGGCCGCTGGACGGCTGCCGAGGCCCTGGGCCATCGTGAGTTCGTGTTGACTCGTATCCACGAGTCCGCCTAACTCGCTGCTGTTGGTGGTGATTTGGTGTTCACGCCTGTGAACGCTTACCGAGGGTCAGCTTGCTGACCCTCGGCCTTACTGGCGCCTTTGTCTTCCTGGGCTATGTGGTGTTTGGCCTAACGGGTTTTGGCGCCTCAGTGGTGGCGATTCCGCTGATCGCCCAAGTCATTCCATTAAAGATTGCCGTTCCCATGATGCTGATCATGGATCTGGTGGCGGGTATTTTTGTTGGTGTCCGAAATAACCGCGATGTGGACCGGCCCGAGTTGAAAGCGCTACTGCTCTGGATTCTGCTGGGTATGGTGGTGGGGCTCACACTCTTGGTCAGTGCACCAGAGCCAGTCTTATTAGTGGCCCTTGGCCTTTTCGCAGTCTTTCAGTCCACACGTAATCTGTTGTTGCGGCCAAACCACCAGGCCATCGCGCCGGCATGGCGAATCGTCTACGGCAGTATTGGCGGCGCCTTTACAGCGCTTTTTGGTACTGGCGGACCGATCTATGCCATGTACTTAGGCCGGCGTATTCCCACTGAAGCCCAACGCCGGGCCACCCTGGCGTTTCTGATTTGGTTCACGTCTTTTGCGCGACTCGCACTCTTTATTGTGGCCGGCCTGATGTGGCAGCCAGACCTTTTCCAGCTCGTCTTAGTCTGTTTGCCCTTGTGTCTACTCGGTGCGTACTCAGGCAGTGCAATTCGTAAGCGGCTCCAGGTCCATCACTTAAATCGTTTGGTCTGGGTGATTGTTGGCCTAGCGGGGCTGTCGTTGTTGGTTCGCTATTTACCGAAGGCATTCGCACTTTAAAAAAAGGCCCAATTCCCTTTAGGGTGATCGGGCCAAGATGACGACCTCGCTGAGTCGACTTATCGCTGCGAAACGCTTTAATCGGTGAGTATTGTTTCACCCGGTTTAACGCGACTGAACTTCACTGGTGTCCAAGAGAGCTCAATCTTTCCGTTGTTCTCGCGAATCGTGGTGAAGGCCGACGATTCAAGATTGCGAATTTCAGGGAAGTCTTCACGGAAATGAGCCCCACGGGAATCTTCGCGTGCAATTGCTGCGACCGTGACGGCCTTGCTGACCTCGGTCAGGTTACGCAGGTTCATCCAGTCATGCCAGGTCAGGTTATAGGCACGGTTTTGATCGCCAACACCAATGCCCGATAGCTGATCCGCCAAGCCGTTTAACTCGCCCTGGGCGGACTGCAGGTCCTGAGCTTGTCGCAGAATGCCCACCTTGTTCCACATCGTTTCATAAAGGAAATCTCGGACCTGCTCCAGCCCCCGGCCAGTGTTGTGAAAGGGCTGCTCGTGGGCAGCGATGCTGGCCGAAATGGCATCGCGGTCGGGATCGGCGGCGCGTGCTTCTTTGCGGACATAGTCACCCATCGTGTCGCCGGCAATGCCGCCGAAGACGGTGGAGTTCGCCACACCGTTACCACCCAGGCGATTGGCGCCATGGACGCCGCCCGTGTCTTCGCCTGCGGCGAATAAGCCAGGCAGGGCAGTGCTGCAGTCAGGCTGGAAGACCAGGCCGCCCATCATGTAGTGGGCCGTGGGCACGACTTCGACCAAGCCGCCGGCCAGATCGAAGCCACAGTCGGCACAGCGCTCGACCATGCCTTTGAAAGATTTGCGCACCTTTTCGGGCCCAAGGTGGGACATCTGGATATAAACCCCACCATTAGGCGTCCCCCGTCCTGCGCGCATTTCGGAATAGATGGATCGCGACACAATATCGCGCGTTGCCCGCTCACCACGCGAGTCGTAGTTGTGCATGAACCGCTCTTTGGCACCGTTGAGCAGATAGCCACCGGCACCACGCAGACCCTCTTCAATCACCGTGCCGGTCATGCGGGTGCCAGATCCTGCGAGAAGACCCGTTGGATGGAACTGCACCATCTCCATATCACGCAGCGACAAACCAGCGCGAAGGGCCATGGCAAGACCATCACAGCTCTTATCACCCGATGGGGTGTGATATTTGTACATGGTGGGGCCACCACCGGTGGCCAGTAATACGGCCTTGGCCTGAACAAAGGTGTAGCCACCCGTGCGCATGTCAATCATCAATACGCCAGAGAGCTGTTGGCCGTCGGGGCTCTTGATCAGATCAATGGCGCGATGCTCTTCGAGTCGATGAATGCCCCGTGCCCAGACCTGTTCGGCAAGACGATTAATAATTTCAATGCCGGTCAGGTCGCCCTTATGCACGGTGCGGTCAAAGGTCTGGCCTGCAAAGGCTTTTTGGTGAATGGTGCCGTCGGGGTTGCGATCGAAAAAGCAGCCGAGTTCGTTTTCTAATTCATGAATACGCTCCACCGCCTTGGTCACCAATGTCCAGGCCAGGTCTTGGTCGGCGAGCCACTTGCTGCCTTCGATGGTGTCCATAAAGTGACGCTCGACCGAGTCGCCTTGGGCAAGTGCCACGTTGTAGCCACCCTGGACCATACGTGTGCAGCCGCACTTTCCGAGCAGGCCTTTCACGGCAATGGTGATGTGGGCATTGGGGGCACGTTGATGGGCGTGTAATGCCGCAAAGAGCCCTGCACCGCCAGAGCCTAAGACCAGAATGTCGGTCTGTACAGTTTTGACTTGGCTCATCGCGCTCATGATGTCTGCCCCACACCGAGCTGTGCCAACACCTTGCTGCGCTGTGCAGCCGCATGTTCTTTGACGGTGTCGTAGAGACTGTCGCCGTGGCTGTCCATGCCAACGAGTAGGGGGCCGAAATTACGGATCTTGAAACGCCAGAGGGATTCGGGATTTAAGTCATCGAGATCCACATCTTCAATCTGTTCAATCCAGGTGGTCTCTAATGCGGCAGTGCCGCCAATGATGGCCAAGTAAGCGCCACCAAGTTCTTTGAATGCGGCCAGAGAACCTTCGCGCATACCCCCTTTGCCAATGATGAAGCGCACGCCATATTGTTCCATGAGCGGGCGTGTGAATCGTTCCATACGGTCCGATGTGGTGGTGCCAATGCAAACAGGCTGATAGCCCGCTGGAAACTCTGGGCTTGGCGTGACCTTACGGACATTGGGGGCGGTGTGAATAACGGCGTGTCCGTTGAGATCAAACTTTGTTTTGCGGCCACGATCAAACATGTGAATCTGGGTGGCATCACGGATACCAAATAGGGTGGTCTGAAGGGTAACCGTGTCATTGACGCGGAGTTTGCGCACCTGTTCTTCGGTGGCGGGCATGGAAATGTCGTAATGAGCCATGGTGATCTTCGTTTCCTGATTAATAGCCGTACTCAATACCGTTTTGACTAATGACCGCGCTGGCCCGGCGGGCCGAATGGCATTGCATATTCACGGCCACAGGGTTCATGGTGATATGGGTTGCGGCCATTTCGACATGGACGGCGAAAGCGGTGCCATCACCGCCAAGACCCTGTGGGCCGATGCCCAGCTGATTCACGGCCTTGGTGAGTTCTTCTTCAAGCTTGCGGCCCTCGGCGTCGCCACATTGTGAACCCAAGGCTCGAGTGGCAGCGCGTTTGGCAAGTGCCACACACAGGTCCGATGTGCCACCCACACCCACACCAACGATGGTGGGGGGGCAGGTCTTACCGCCCGAGGCGAGCACTGAATCGATGACAAACGTTTTGACGGCCTGCAGGCCCTCGGCAGGAATGGCCATGCGCAGGTAAGAGTTGTTCTCGCTGCCGCTGCCCTTGGGCACCATTTCTAGCTTGATCATGCCAGGTGTTTCCACGAAGTCGATGTGGATGACCGGCACTTCGATCCCGCAGGAGGTGTGGTCATTTTTGCGGGTAATCGGATGCACAACGGAAGAGCGCAGCGGATATTCGCGGGTGGCCCGCTCACAGCCTTTTCGGATGGCCGCTTTGAGTGCGACGCCATCAACGGCTACATCGCGCCCAATCCAGACGTTGTAAATCGGGATACCCGTGTCTTGGCACAGCAAGTTGTCGGTGTCTTCGGCCACCGAGATGTTTTTGATCATGGTGCCCAGAATGCTTTGGGCAGTCGCATTGGATTCTTTCTTGGCAAGCTTGTCAAAGCCGGTCTTGATATCCGGGGGGAGTTGTTTGAGTGCTCGGATATAGAGCTCTTTTGCAGCATCTTCCACCTGCTGAAGATCTAGTTTAAACATGCGGTCGATCCTTGAGTGATTCAATTGAAAGTAAAAAGTGCTAAAGCTATGCCTGCGTTATGAACGTTTATGCGGTAGTGAGCAGGTTGTACAGAAACAAAAACCCAGTGCCACCCGCAATAAAAACAGACGCCGTGATCCAGCCAGAGCGCTGCCCACGCCAGGGGCCAAATTCAATCAGGATCAGGCGAATGCCGCCCACCAAATGCAAAGTGAGCAACACGACCAGCCCCCATTCGGCAAACTTCACAATGGGCAGCGCGGTCAGCGATAAGGCTCGATCCAGCGCGGCCTCGCCGCGAATGGCCTGCGAGAGCAGGAAGAAATGAATCGGCAGGAACAGGGCCAATGCCAAGCCCGAAAAACGGTGAACCATGAAGGCCCAGTAGGCGATGCTTTGGGCGCGGCCGGAACGACGTGGTGCAGTCTGCATTACACAACCCCCCACACGGCGGTCAGGCCCATGATCACGATCACCGCCGCCAGAATTTTTGAAATCAGTGATGCCGCCGGGGCTGAAAGAGACAACCACTCTTCAAGAATTTTTGCCACGCCGATTGGCACGTGCACGGCGCAGGCCAGCACAAAGAGTGCATAGAATAAGCCAAAGGCAATGCTGCCCTGTGTGCGGGAGAGGATCTCGGCTGCCGTGAGTCCGTCACGAATCGCAATAATCATGATGGTCAGGTGTACGACAACAAAGATGGTCAACACCATGGCGCTGATGCGCTGCCAATACCAGGCCTTGGCTTGGGCAATGGAAGAGCTGCTCATTTGAGTTGTCCTTTGGCGGCCATGCGGCCGACGAGTCGTTTTAGCCCAGCAATACCGGCAGTGGGCGAGATGCCTTTCGGACATCGCTCAGTACAAGCAAAATGGCTGTGGCAGGCGTGGCAGCCTGCGTCGCCTGCGATTGCTTTCAGGCGATCGAGTTGGGCGATGTCACGCTCATCGTTGGTCAGCGTCCAGGCGCGGTTGAGCGCTGCTGGCCCTAGATAATCGGGCCGCCAGGTGACCACATCGCACGAGGCGTAGCAGACACCACAGCCGATGCACTCAATGCCGGCATCAGCCGCCTGTCGCTCGGCGGAGTCTGGCCGGACCTGTGCGAATTTGTCGTGACGGGTTTTGTCGCCCTTGAATTGCCCTTTGGCCTTGGCCCACTTATCAAAGAACTGGGTCATGTCGGTGGCCAGGTCTTTGATCACGGGCAGATTGGCCAGCGGTGCAATTTCAAGTCGGTTGGTGCTGTCGAGCACTTTGCTGACATGGGTTCGGCAGGTCCAGCGGGCCTGGCCATTAACCAGCATGGCACACGACCCACACATGCCGACACGGCAGGCAAAGCGATAACTCAGGCTGGGATCGACCTCGCGCTGAATAAAGGTAACGACGTCTAAGATCGTCTGGCTCTCATGGCGTGGTACTGAGTAGGTTTTGAACTCGCCTTCTTGGCTGCCGCGCCAGACGCGGACCTCTAACATTTCAGTTTTCGAGTGCGTCTCGGTGGACATATTCGTAGTGGCTGGTGTTGACATGGGAAATTCGCCATTCGACCGGCTGTTGATTAAAGGAAAGAGCGATACGTCTGATTTCTAAGATGGGGGCGCCAGTTTTAATGCCGAGAAGTTTTGCGCTGGTGGCCGGTGCCGCCGCCGCACGGACACGTTCATCAATGCGAATCACATTGGCGCCGTAGCGTTCCAGGTACAGGTTGTACAGCGTGCCTTGGCGGTCGCGGACAATCGATTCGGTCATGCCGCGAAATAGATTGGCGGGCAGCGTGATGGTGTCCGCAATAATGGGTTTGCCGTCCATCACCAAGAGATTACGAATTCTGAAAATATCTGCGCCAAGGGCGATCTTTAGTTTGTCTGCGGCCAGCTTGTCGGCTTTGCCAGTCGCAAAGCCCAGGAATTGGACATCGGGGTAGCTTCTGGGGCCCTCGTGCGGGCTGACATTGAAAAATTGGAAGAGCTGACGGGGCCGGCTGTGGCTGGCCACGAAGGTGCCAAGGCCCTGTTGTCTTACCAAAATATGGGCTTCTACCAGGGCATCAATGGCCTTGCGCAGTGTGCCAATCGACACGCCAAAGCGCTCACAGAGCCGTTTTTCTGACGGAATGGCTTCATCAGGACGCCATTCCTCTCGGGCCAAGGCATCCATAATCTGCCGCTGGACCGACTGGTACAACGGCTCCGCTTTCTGGAAGGTTTTGAGTGACGAGTACACATGGACAGTATAGCCAAAGGCCCTAAGAGATACAACTCATATAGTTGACTTAGTCGACTTGGCCCCGCTACCATCGCGCCATCAAGACTCTGAGAAAGTGTTGCGGCCATGGCCCAGGTGGTGATTTGCGAATTTATGGATCAACCCGCGGTTGATCGGCTTAAAAAGAAGTTCTCCGTCCTCTATGACCCAAAGCTTGTCGATCAGCCTGCCGAACTGGCAGCGGCGATCGAATCGGCAGATGCTTTGATTGTGCGCAACCGGACTCAGGTCACTGCGGCCCTGTTGGCCGCAGGACCCAAGCTGCGCGTGGTGGGCCGGCTTGGTGTTGGTCTAGATAACATTGATCTGAACGCCTGTGCTGACCGCCATGTGACCGTGATTCCGGCAAGCGGCGCCAATGCCCGGGCAGTCGCCGAATATGTGATCGGCTCTGCATTTGTATTGATGCGGGGCTGTTTTTCGGCCTCGGCCGCAGTCGCTGCGGGCAAATGGCCGCGTCTGGATTA
Source organism: beta proteobacterium MWH-UniP1 (assembly GCA_036362785.1). Taxonomy (NCBI): domain Bacteria; kingdom Pseudomonadati; phylum Pseudomonadota; class Betaproteobacteria; species beta proteobacterium MWH-UniP1. The sequence continues at coordinate 1,326,510 of CP143625.1, read as the reverse complement.
CTCCAATGGCCTGGAGCTTGAGCACCGTACCCTGGGGCTGGTGGGCTTTGGTTTTATTGGCCGTCTTGTTGCAAAGCTTGCACTTCCGCTCGGTATGAAGGTGGTAGCGTTTGATCCCGCACTGTCGGAGTCAGATCCGATTTTTGCCCAACATCAAGTCTCTCGCTGTGGATCACTCGATAGTTTGCTGCAGCAATCCGATGTGGTGAGCCTGCATGTGCCGCTGACCGATGCAACCCGCAATCTGATTAACGCCGAGAAGTTGTCGCGCATGAAGCCGACCGCCGTGCTGATTAACACGGCCCGTGGTGGTGTGGTGGATGAGACTGCATTGCACCAGGCCTTGATTGCTGGAAACCTGCGTGGCGCGGCGCTCGATGTCTTTGCATCGGAGCCGCTGCCGGCCAATGTCCATCCCACCGATTTGCCATCTTTGATCATGACACCGCATATTGCGGGCCTGACTCAAGAGGCCAACGAGCGTGTGTCTAGTTTAATTGCCGAACGTGTGGAACAAGCCCTGGAGACCGTTGTATGAAGATGTCTATTGATCAGATTCGCGTCATGACGCTGGAAGCCTTTGGTCGCAAGGGTGTGTCTGAGGTGCAGTCCGTGCCCACGACGGAGGCGCTCATTCAGGCGGAGGCGCAGGGCATGGCTTCCCACGGGATTTCTCGGGTACCCATGTATTTGGCCCATGTGGCCCATCATCGGGTAGATCCCAAGGCGGTGCCTAAAGTCCTGCGTGAGACCGCATCGGCCGTTTTGATCGATGCAGCCAATGGCTTTGCCTTTCCGGCCTGTGCACAGGCAATCGACCACGCAGCGCGCAAGGCGAAGGAAACGGGCATTGCGATTGGCGCGGTAACCAACAGCCATCACTTTGGTGTTGCCGGTAATCATCTTTTGTCGATGGGGCAGGCTGGTCTGGTTGGCTTTGCCTTTGGCAACTCGCCTGCGGCCATGCCAGCCTGGGGTGGGAAGCGATCGGTCTATGGAACCAACCCGATTGCTGCGATTTTCCCAAGGAAAAACAAATCGCCAGTGCTGATTGATTTGTCCTTGTCTGAGGTTGCACGCGGCAAGATTATGGTGGCGGCCAAGCAAGATAAGCCGATCCCGCTGGGCTGGGCCCTGGATGCGCAGGGCCAACCCACCACCGATGCCAAGGCGGCGCTTGCCGGCATGATGATGCCCATGGGGGGCATGAAGGGTGCCATGCTCGCGATGACGGTCGAGCTTTTGGTGACCACACTCACGGGCGCGCAGTACGGCGCCGAGGCCGATTCTTTCTTTGTCGACGCGGGGAATCAGCCCAAGCTTGGCCAGGCCTTTATTGGCATCAATCCCGATGCGCTGGCAGGCCGTGCGGTTTACGAGCAGCGCATTGAATCCTTATTGGAATTTATTTTGCAAGATGATGACGTTCGTGTTCCCGGTGAGCGTCGGTTTGCGCTTGAGCAAAAAGCAAGGGCCGAGGGCATTGAGTTGCCCGACGCACTTGTGGAACAAATTCGAGCGATTGTCTAGGGGCCCATTGGGCAACGATTAAACGGTCCGTCTCGTCATGGCGAATCACCAGGCCTGGTTTTCCGATGTCTGCGAGCTTGCTCAGTCTGCGGCGCGCAAGTCGATGGAGCGGGCCCGCAGCCATGTTGCTGTGATCGAAAAAGGCCAAGGGGATTGGGCCAGCGATGTGGATCTGGAGATCGAGGAAGAAATTCGCGCGGCGCTGAACGCGATTGCACCCGGAACGCTAATCCATGGTGAAGAAGCTGGCCAAGGCCCACAGCAGGATGCGGTGTCGTCTCGTTATGTCTGGCATGTGGATCCGATTGATGGCAGTGCCAACTATGTCCGAGGCATTCCCCACTACGCCACGGTGATCTCGTTGACCGAGCGGCTTGCCGACGGATCAGAAGAGGTGGTGATGGGGGTAACAGCAGACCCTTGTCGCGAGGAGTGTTTTGCTGCGTTGCAGGGTGAGCCCACAACATTAAATGGGCAGCCTGTCCGCGTGTCCGCCATAAGTGTTCCGATTTCTGGACTTTTAGCGGTGGTCACCCCTAAACCCAATGCTTCTTATGTAGATTTTTTCGGCCAGTGGTTTACTCGGCAGCTGCGCACGTTCGGTGGTGTGCGTCGGTCGGGAGCGATGGCCATCGACTTGGCCTGGGTGTCGTGTGGTCGATTGGATGCCTTTGTGGGATTCAATTTAGCGCCATGGGATATTCGGGCGGGCCTGTGTCAGGTGACGCACGCAGGGGGTGTAATCAGAACACCCAAACAAGTTGGGGAGGACCCTTCGTTATCCCCAGTAGCGCCTGAGTTTTGTCTCGCAGCAAACTCAGAGCCAATCTTTATAAAACTATTAGGAGACTTAAATGCAGGATCAAATTAAACGCAGCGCACGGCGCACGTTTATCGCAGCGGTTGCGGCGACCTCGGTGATCGCTTCGCTTGCCTATGCGCCCGTTGCATCGGCCCAAGCGTATCCCAACAAACCCGTTAAGTTGGTCGTGCCATTTGTTGCAGGCGGTGCCACGGACATTGTGGCTCGTCTGGTCGCGCAAAAACTCTCGGTTGCCTGGGGCCAGTCGGTGGTGGTTGAAAACCGTGGCGGCGCCGGCGGCAATATCGGTGCTGATGCTGTCGCTAAATCGCCTGCAGACGGCTACAGCATTTTGGTCACCTCAGGCAGTATCGTGACCGTCAATCCGCATATGTACAAAAAGATGCCGTTTGATGCCAAGAAAGATCTCCTTCCTGTGACAAATCTGGCAAGCGGTCCACAGGTCTTGGTGGTGAATAACAGTGTTCCTGCAAAAGATGTGAAAGAGCTCATCGCATTGGCCAAGAGCAAACCCAATCAATTGAACTTCGGTTCAGCCGGAACGGGTAGCCAAGTGCATATGGCCGGCGAGTCGTTTGTCTATGCTGCGGGCATTGAAGCCCAGCACATTCCCTATAAAGGTGAGGCGGCTTCCTACACGGATACCGTGGGTGGTCAGGTGCAATTTATGGTGGGCAACATTGCAGGTGCAAAGGGCCATATTGATGCGGGCCGCCTGCGTGCAATTGGTGTGACCAGCAAAACCCGTTCACCACAGCTGCCCAATGTGCCCACGATTGCCGAGGCCGCTATTCCGGGCTTTGAAAACCTGGGTTGGTTTGGTTTGATGGTGCCCGCCGGTACGCCCAAGGCCATTATCGACAAGATCCATGCAGACACGGTCAAGGTTCTGGCGGACCCCGACGTAAAGTCGCGGATTGAGCAGCTCGGCATGACCACCGTGGGTAATTCACCTGCAGATTTCGCCAAAGAAATCGCTTTGGAATATGAGCGTTGGGGCAAGGTCGTGTCGGCTCGAAAGCTTCAGGCCAACTAATTTATCAACGTGAATTCTTGTGAAGTAATCTTGAGAGGGGTGCCAGATTGGTGCCCCTTTTTTATTTTTGTGAAAAGCAAGTTATTAACTATTGGTTCACAGATTAAAACTTGGTCACTAAGCTCAGCAATTTTTTTGAGGAGATAGGCATGAAACGTAGTTTCGGTCTGATGGTGCTTGCCAGTGTTATCACGATGGGTAGTGCGGTCGCGCAGACATACCCATCAAAACCAATTCAACTGATCGCTCCTTTTGGCCCCGGTGGGGATGCGGATCTTTCGGCCCGTAATCTCGCGGCAGCAGCGCAGGCGCATTTGTCTCAGCCCATGGTGGTGATGAATCGTGCTGGTGCGGGTGGCACGGTTGGTACATTGGCGGTGCGGGATGCCGCCCCCGATGGCCATACGCTCTTGTTGTCGCGGGTGGGCTCCCATGCCATTGCGCCAGCGATTCAGCCAGGGCTGAAGTACAAATGGAACGAATTCACCTTCATCAGTCTTTTGGAGCTCAATCCCATGGTCTGCGTTGTGCGTGCGGATTCTCCGATCAAGACTCTGGCAGATTTGGTCGAAAGTCTTAAAAGAAACCCTGGCAAGCTGACTTACAGCACGAGCGGCACAGGTACTTTGTTGAACTTTGCCACCCAGACCCTGTTCGATGCTGCCAAACTCGGCAAGGCTGCGGCCGTTGAGGTGCCCTATAAGAGTGGTGGCGAGGCCGTCACTGCGGTGGCCAGCAGCCAGGCCGATTTCTCTTGCACCAACCTGGGCCCGGCCTTGCCGCTGATGCGGGGCAATCGCGTTCGGGCTTTGGTGCAGACCGTTCCAGAGCGTTTTAAAGATTTGCCCGATGTGCCAACCGCACGCGAAGCCGGATATCCGCAGCTTGAAGCCATGGTGGGTTGGAGCGCCTTGGTTGGCCCCCCGAATATGCCCAAAGACGTGGTGAACCGCCTGTCATCGGCGATGGCAAAAATCGGCGCGGATCCCAAATGGATATCGGGCACCGAAAAAATTGGCGGCATGCCAAAGCCAACCACGCCTGAAGAAACCGCTAAATTTGTTGCTGAGCAGGTCGCGGTGTATGAGCGTCTTGGAAAACTTTTAAATATTGAAATCAAATAAGGAAACCACAGTGGGAGCAAATTCCTCAGCCGCTAAGGTCCGTGGTGCGGACATTCTTGCCAAGGCTTTAGAGATCGCGGGTGTTCAGAATATCTACACGCTGTCGGGCAATCACATCATGCCCATCTTTGATGCAGCCATTGACAGCCCTTTGCGCTTGTTTCATGTCCGGCACGAGGCTGCTGCGGTTCATATGGCCGATGCCGCAGCGCGACTGACGGGTAATGTGGCGGTGGCGATGGTCACCGGCGGCCCCGGCCACGCCAATGCGGTGTCGGCGATGTACACGGCACTGCAGGCAGAGTCGCCGGTCTTGCTCCTTTCTGGCCATGCACCACTGAATCAGTTGGGCAAGGGTGCCTTTCAAGAAATGGACCAAGCCACCGTTGCTGCACCGTGTGTCAAGGCATCACTTGTGGCCCGATCGACCGCCACCTTGGCTGTAGATATTGCCAATGCGATCCGTATTGCCCGGTCGGGCCGCCCCGGCCCCGTGGCGCTCAGTCTGCCGCAGGATGTGTTGGATGGCACCCTCGATCAGGCCGATGTCCCGGTGTCTCCAAAAGATTTCCAACCCGTGCCGATCGTGCCTGCTGCTGAAAGTTTGAGCAATCTCCTCTCCAAAATTGCGCAGGCGAAAAAGCCTTTGGTCTTAACTGGGTCGCATTTGATGCAGCCGGCGCATCAGTCCGCTGTTGCTGCATGTCGCACAAAACTTGGCATTCCCATTATTGGCATGGAAAGCCCACGCGGCATTAATGATCCGGCTCTGGGCGCTTTTCCGGGGCTGTTGGCCGAGTCTGATTTGGTGGTCTTGGTTGGGAAGAAGATCGATTTCACTTTGAAGTTTGGCGACCCCAGCATCTTTTCTGCTCAGGCCCGTTTTGTCGTGGTCGATGCCGAAGAAAAGGTCTTGGCGCATGCGAAGACGGTGTTGGGCAATCGCCTGCTTGCAGCAATTCATGCCGACGGGCCATCGCTGATGTCAGCGATTCAGTCGGCGAGCGTTACGGCAAATTCCGCCCATGCCGACTGGACCGCACTTGCGAAAAAGACGATCGACTTTGAGCCTGCGAACTGGGCCGACTTGGCCAATGCCGCGACTGACCCCATGCATGCGATTGCATTGCTTAAGCCATTTGCTGAGATTGCCAAGACCCGCGAGGTGATTCTGGTGGCCGATGGTGGCGAGTTTGGTCAATGGGCCCAGGCCATCATCAAAGCACCAATTCGTGTGGTCAACGGCCCAGCAGGCGCCATTGGCGGAGCAACGCCGTTTGCCATCGGTGCGGCAATTGAGCGGCCTGATGCTTTGGTCTTGGCCTTTATGGGGGATGGCGCCTTTGGTTTTCATCCGTCGGAATTTGATACGGCGGTTCGTTATGGCGTGAAGATGGTCTGCGTGGTGGGCAATGACTGTTGTTGGAATGCGGAGTATCAGATTCAGCTACGCACCTATGGTGAGGCGCGTTTGTCAGGCTGCGAACTGCTGCCGGTGGAATATCAAAAAGTCGCTCAGGCCTTTGGTGCAGAAGGGGTGTCGGTTAAAACACCAGCTGAAGCACAGGCCGCGGCGAAAGCGGCTTTGGCCGCGAAAGGCCCGTTTTGTATCAACGGATTTATTTCTAAATCCGCCGCACCTGCAGTGAAGATGGTCTAGTTTCCGGCGGGCCGGCCGAAGGGGAGTTTGGCTGGCCCGTTCTTTATTGCTGGCGCTTATTCTTCGCGCCGCAGGGCCGGAAACAGAATCACATCGCGGATGCTGGGGCTGTCGGTGAGCAGCATCACCAAGCGATCAATGCCAATGCCGCAGCCACCTGCTGGCGGCATGCCGTACTCCAACGCACGGATATAGTCGGCATCAAAGTACATGGCTTCTTCATCGCCAGCATCTTTGGCGATCACCTGCATGTGGAAACGTCGCGCCTGATCTTCTGGGTCATTGAGCTCTGAAAAGCCATTGGCAATTTCGCGGCCAGTGATAAAGAGCTCAAAGCGCTCGGTGATTTCGGGCCGCTGATCGGACGCACGTGCCAGTGGCGAGACTTCCACGGGATAGTCAATGATGAAGGTTGGATCCCAGAGTTTGGACTCGGCCACTTCTTCAAAGAGTGCCAATTGCAAGGCACCAAGGCCGGCATTTTTTAGGTTTGGCGCGTTGATGTCCACACGCAACGACTTCAATGCGGAGCGCAGCGCCTCGCGGTCTTGCAAGATGGCATCGGTATATTGCGGCGCGTGTTGTTGAATGGCTTGCACAATGGTGAGTCGCTCAAATGGCTTGGCCAAATCAAGGGTTCGGCCCTGATAGGTCAGGGTGGCCGAGCCGGTTGCCGCAATAGCCGCATGGCGCAGCACGCCCTCGGTGAAGTCCATTAGCCACTGGTAGTCGGTATAGGCCGCGTAGAACTCCATCATGGTGAACTCGGGGTTATGCCGTGGGCTTAAGCCCTCGTTGCGGAAATTGCGATTGATTTCGTAGACCCGCTCAAACCCACCAACAATCAGGCGCTTCAAAAAGAGCTCTGGTGCAATTCGCAAAAACATCTGCTGATCCAGCGCGTTGTGGTGGGTGATAAAGGGTTTGGCTGCGGCACCACCAGGAATCTGATGCAGCATCGGTGTTTCGACTTCTAAAAATTCATGGTCGTTCATGAAGTGTCGAATCGCCGAGAGCGTTTTTGAGCGCGCCAAGAACACCTCGCGTGAATTGGCGTTGACAATCAGATCAACGTAACGCTGGCGGTAACGGGTCTCGGTGTCATTCAGGCCGTGGAATTTGTCAGGCAGTGGCCGAAGCGACTTGGCGACCAAACGAACCGCGTTGCAGCGGACCGACAACTCACCCTTCATGGTTTTAAACAATACGCCGCGTGCAAATACGATGTCGCCCAAGTCCCAGTGCTTGAAGGATTCGTGGGAGTCGATGCCAACCCCCTCGTCGTTTAGGTAGATCTGTAGCCTGCCTGTGGCGTCTTGTAGCGTGGCAAAGCTGGCTTTGCCCTGAACACGCTTGAGCATCATGCGGCCGGCGATGCTGACTTCCACATGTTCGCTTTCTAACTGCTCGCGGCTGTGTTGTTCGTAGCGGCTGTGCAGGGGGCTCGCATGACGGGTGGGGTGGACATCATTGGGGAAGGCGACCGGGTTGGTAGCACGCAGGGCATCGAGCTTGGCCCGGCGTTCAGCCATGACTTGGTTTTCGTCAAAGCCCGAGTGGTCTAGCTCGTGGCTGGTGGTGTCGCTGGGCGTGGTGGGGGCTTGGCTCATATTAGATTCCCTGTTTCAGGCTGGCCTCGATGAAGGCATCCAGGTCGCCGTCAAGTACGCGTTGTGTGTTGGAGATTTCCACGTTGGTGCGCAGATCTTTAATGCGTGACTGATCTAAAACATAGCTGCGGATCTGGTGGCCCCAGCCCACATCAGTCTTGCTGTCTTCGAGTTTTTGCTGCTCTTCCATGCGCTTGCGCAGCTCGTGTTCGTAGAGCCGCGATTTCAGCATCTTCCAGGCTTCGTCACGATTTTTGTGCTGTGAACGATCGTTTTGGCACTGCACGACAATGCCTGTCGGGAGGTGGGTAAGACGCACGGCAGAGTCTGTTTTGTTGATGTGCTGGCCACCCGCACCAGAGGCCCGATAGGTGTCGGTGCGAACATCGGCCGGGTTAATCACGATTTCAAGTGAGTCGTCTACTTCAGGGTAGACAAATACTGATGCAAAAGAGGTATGCCGGCCGCCGCTAGAATCAAAGGGCGATTTGCGAACAAGTCGATGAACACCCGTTTCAGTTCGCAAAAAACCAAAGGCATAGTCACCGGAAATCTTGATGGTGGCTGATTTAATGCCGGCCACATCGCCGTCGGACTCTTCCAGAAGTTCCGCCTTGAATCCTTTGCGCTCCGCGTAGCGCAGGTATTGCCGCAGCAGAATGGATGCCCAGTCGCAGGCCTCGGTGCCGCCGGCGCCCGCCTGGATATCCAAAAAGCAGTTGAGTGAATCTGCAGGATTAGAAAACATCCGGCGAAATTCCAGGTCGGCGACTTGCTTTTCAATAGCGGCGGTGTCGTCTTCAACGGCCACCATGGTGGCCTCGTCGTTTTCATCGCGGGCCATCTCGAGTAACTCGAGTGATTCGGCGATGTGAGTGGTGAGTTGGGAGATCGATTCGACGACCAGTTCAAGCGACTTTTTTTCCCGGCCGATGTCTTGGGCCCGCTTGGGGTCGTTCCAGAGTTCTGGGTCTTCGACTAATCGATTAACTTCTGCGAGCCGGGCGGCCTTGGCATCGTAGTCAAAGAAACCTCCTGAGTTCGTCTACGCGTTTGCGCAGCGACTGCAAAGAGGATTCGATTAGATTGATGCGTTCAGCTTCCATTCGGTTTTTCGCTTAAAAAGCCCGATTTTACGCCACTCCAACGATCTCAAGCTGGACCGAGGACTGGCCCTGCCAGTCGTTGACGGCGAGCCGATAGGCCAGGCTGGCGGCCGCACCCAGGTCTTGGGGGGCGTTAAACCAGATCGCCTCGATGCGGGCCTGTGCGGCCGCGCCCTCGGCCTCATGGGCCAGCAGCAGCTTCAGGTGCCGCTCCTTCAATCGACGCTGTTGCAAGACCTGAAATCGATTCACGAAGATTGGACCGGGAAAGCCCTGGCCCCAGACCTGCTGACCCAAGATCAAGGCCACATCTAGCCGCAGGTACTGTGGATCCAGTGGTCCGTCGGTCTCAATTTGTTGATGGAGATCTTCGGGGTTGGCAAAGCTGGCCACAGTGGATTCAAAGAGGTCTTGAAATTGGTCGAGACGATCCTTGTGTAGCGTCAGGCCTGCCGCCATGGCATGGCCACCAAAGGCCAGAATCAGGCCGGGGTGCAGGGTGTCGATGCGCTCTAAGACATCACGAATGTGGACCCCGGGGATCGATCTTCCGGAGCCTTTGATTCGTTGGCCGTCATGATCATCGGCAAAGACGATGGTGGGCCGATAAAAAGATTCTTTCAGCCGGCCTGCGATCAGGCCGACCACGCCCGGGTGCCAGGCACTGTCGTGTAGCACAATGCTGTAGCGCTGGCCTGTTGAGATGCGGGGTGACTGCATGATGCTGCGGGCTAAGGTTTCCGCCTGCTCTCGCGCATCGGCCTCAATCTCGCGCCGTTCGCGATTCAAACGATCTAGCTCTTCAGCAAGCTGCATGGCCTCTTGAAAATCATCGGTAAGCAGGCAGCGAATGCCGATGCTCATGTCACTAAGCCGGCCCGCGGCATTGAGCCTTGGTCCGATGGCAAAACCAAAATGTGTGGTGTTGGCCGCCCGGACATCGAGATTGGCTACCTGAAAAAGTGCGTTAAGCCCGGGGAAAGAGTCGCCTTTGCGAAGGCGACGCAGCCCCTGGCTGACCAGGCGGCGATTATTGGCATCAAGTTTCACCACATCGGCAATCGTGCCCAGAGCAACAATTGGCAGCAAGTCATCCAACCGCGGTTCGGCTGACGCAGAGAAACAGCCGGCTTGCCTCAGGTGGGCCCGAAGGGCCAAGAGCACATAAAACATCACTCCCACGCCTGCGAGATTTTTGCTGGGGAATGCGCAGCCGGGCAGGTTTGGATTCACGATCAGGGTCTGCGGCAGCTCCTGGCCAGGCAGATGATGGTCGGTGATTAGTACATCAATGCCTTTGGCCTGTGCGGCCTTGACGCCAGCGATACTGGAGATGCCGTTATCGACTGTGATGATCAGATCAATTGGGTCGTTGGCATGGCACTGGGCAGCATGTTCGACCAGTGCAGGGGTGAGCCCATAGCCAAACACAAAACGGTCGGGCACTAAATAATCCACGCGCGCACCCAATCGGCGCAGGCCACGGACTGCAACGGCACATGCCGTAGCGCCATCGGCGTCGTAGTCGGCCACCACCAGACATTTCTTCTGTTCGGCAATCGCGTTTGCCAGTAAGGCCGCTGCTGACTGTATGTTTTGCAGGTGCGATGGCGCGTGGAGTGCATCGAGTCCATCGGCAAGCTCTGCGGCATTTTGGACGCCGCGGGCGGCGAACACGCGGGCCAGCACGGGGTGCAGGCCGCTGGCCAGCAGTCGCTCAAAGGCAGCCTGATCCAAGGGCCTTTGATGAAGACGTGGTGGGGCGCTTGATGCCATTGATGGAGTGGGGGTCTGTGGGCCGCTCATAGCCCGCTAGTATGGCAAACTCCGGCCATGCTTCCTTATGAGATTTTGATTGGTCTGCGCTACACGCGAGCAGGCCGTTATGCCAAACCACCGGCATCCACTCCTGGCCAGCCGAAAAAACCAAGTGCAGGCAGCAGGAATCGATTCATCTCGTTTATTTCTGGCTTGGCCACGGCTGGGATTGCCTTGGGCGTTGCCGCGTTGATCGTGGTGTTATCAGTCATGAACGGATTTCAGAAAGAAGTCCGTGATCGAATGCTCGGCGTGCTCTCGCATGTGGAGGTCTTGTTGCCGGGCCAGCCGATTGCCAATGTATCGAGCCTGCAGCCAGCGGTAAGCCAGCATCCCCAGGTGGTGGCATCGGCACCTTTTGCGATGTCTCAGGCCATGGTCTCGCATGAGGGTCAGATGCGGGGCGTTCTGGTCAGAGGCATTGATCCACGACAAGAGCCAAGTGTCAGCGGCGCACTCTCTCGTTTGGTCTCCGGCCGATTGGATAGCCTGGCGCCACGCCAGTTTCAGATTGTGTTGGGCAAAGAGTTGGCCAATACCCTGCGCGTTGGGGTGGGTGATCAGATCGTCGTGATTGCGGCCGATGGCGTGGTGAGCCCAACAGGCGTGACACCGCGGCTGCGACAATTCACGGTCTCTGGTGTGTTTGCCTCTGGGCACTTTGAATATGACAGCAATCTTGCGCTGATTCATGCCCAAGATGCAGAGCTTTTTTTCAGAGAGCAGGCCATCGTGGGCCTGCGCGTGATGCTCAAAGACATGCAGCGGGCGCCGGATGTGGCGCGAGAGTTATCAGCGCAATTGCCCCGTGGTGTGGTGGTGCGCGATTGGTCTTATGAGAATCGAAACTGGTTTGCAGCCGTGCAAGTAGAAAAACGCATGATGTTCATTATCTTGATGCTCATCATTGCCGTGGCGGCGTTTAATTTGGTGTCGATGCTGGTCATGACCGTGACGGATAAGCGTAGTGATATTGCAATTCTGCGAACCCTTGGGGCCCAACGGCGCAGCATCATGGCCATTTTTGTGGTGCAGGGTGCTTGGCTTGGGTTTTTAGGGGTCGTGATTGGGGTGGCCTTGGGGTCGCTGATTGCGGCCAACATCGATGCGGTAATGTCGGGCATCGAGGCGCTCTTTGGTTTTCAGGTGTTGCCCAAGGGCATTTATTTCATTGATCGACTGCCTTCGGATTTGCGTTGGCCGGATGTGGCGCAGATTGGTGTGATCGCCTTTGTGTTGTCGCTTCTGGCCACGATTTATCCCAGCTGGCGTGCATCACGTTTAGAACCCGCCGAGGCGCTGCGCTATGAATAACGTGTTTTATTGGAGCGGGGACCGCCGTGGCTGACGTTTTGATCCAAGCAACTGGTCTGCGCATGGTCTATGGGGATGGCCCTGGCCAAGTGGTGGCGCTCAACGGCGTTGATCTTAGCCTGCGCAAGGGGGAGACGATTGCCGTGGTGGGGGCCTCGGGCGCTGGCAAAAGTACCTTGTTGCATATTCTTGGGGGGCTGGATCGTCCAACAGATGGCGATGTTGTGTTTGCGGGCCAGTCGCTCTATGCACTCACCGATGCACAGCGAACCACGCTGCGTAACGCCTCATTGGGTTTCGTTTATCAGTTTCATCATCTTCTGCCCGAATTCACCGCAGAAGAAAATGTGGCCATGCCGCTTTTTATCCGACGCGAAGCGCCCGAACTTGCTCGTGAAAAGGCCAGGGCCATGCTAACGCGAGTCGGCTTAGCTGAGCGCCTCACCCACACGCCTGCCATGCTGTCTGGCGGGGAACGCCAGCGGGTGGCGATTGCGCGGGCCTTGGTGACTCAGCCAAGTTGTGTGTTGGCCGATGAACCCACCGGTAACTTAGATCGGGCCACAGCGGCAAAGGTGTTTGAGGTACTCATTGAGCGTGTTCGCGGCGAACAGTCTGGCTTAATTGTGGTCACCCATGACCCAGAACTGGCCGCCCGTTGTGATCGGACCCTGTCGCTATCGTGATGGGTGGTTTGATCTACCGCGTTTTTTGCGCTGAATAACTTCCCAGCGTACCCAGAGATTCCAGCCCAATCGCGTCAAGAGATAACCAACTACGGCCAGTGATGTGGCCAAGGTGAAGACGCCCACCACCAGGGGCCAGCCCATGCCCAGGGCCCAATCCCCAAGTGCGATAAAGGAATCAATCGGTGCGGACCAATTGAAGTCTGGCGGGGCAGGAAAGGCTGCCCCTGCCGTTCCGCCGGCGTTAGCCTCGGCCGGCAAGATGGCATTCAGAATGATCAGGCCAATCTTTAGCGCCAGCACATAGAGCGGGATGAAGGTGATTGGGTTGGTGTAAAGCGTGACAAAGACCGCGACCGGCAGGTTCCAGTGGAATAGAAAAGAGGCAAACGCAGCGCCTGCCATTTGAAAGGGCGCCGGAAAAAGCCCGCAGAAGAGTCCTGCGGCCACACCGCCCGCCACACTGCGGCGATGCAGGGTCCAAACGGCCGGATGCAATAGCCACGGCCCGAACCGGCGCAGCAGCTTGTTTTGTTCCAACGCGGTCTGGTCGGGCAGAATGCGTTTGAGATACTTTCTTGCCATAGCCGACCATTCTAGCCATGCTGATCGATAGCCATTGCCACTTGGATTATCTGGATATGCCGCAGGTGCTAGGCGGCCTGGAAGGGGCATTGGCACGAAGCCGGGCCGCCGGGGTGCGCGCCATCGTGGTGCCATCGGTTTACCCTGCCAATTTTCAGCGGGTCCAAGACTTGGCCCATGCTCAGACGGAGGTGTTTTACGCCCTGGGGATCCATCCGATGTATGTCGATGATCTAGGCGACGAGGCGATCGTTGCACTCGACAATGCCCTGGACCGCTGCCGGCACGACCCCAAACTTGTCGCGGTCGGGGAGATTGGTCTTGACCACTATGTGCCGGGTTTGGATCGAGAAAAAATGGAACGTTTTTATGCGGCCCAGTGTCGACTGGCGCGCGATTATGATCTGCCGGTGATTCTGCATGTTCGCAAGGCGCAGGATCGGGTCTTGAAGTTTTTGCGTCAGTTCAAGATTCATCACGGGATTGCCCATGCATTTAATGGCAGTCGCACTCAGGCCGATGCATTTATTCAGCAGGGGCTGGTCTTGGGCTTTGGTGGAGCAATGACCTTCACCAGAGCAGCACAGATTCGACGGCTGGCAATGGCGTTGCCGATCGAATCGATCGTGTTGGAAACGGATTCGCCAGATATCTCTCCGTCTTGGAAGTCCAAAGGCGAGGCCAACGAACCGGCTGAAGTTCTGCCGATCGCACAATGCCTTGCTGACTTGCGTGGCGTTTCGCTAGAAGAGGTGAGTCGTCAATCGCAGGCCAATCTAATGCGGGCTCTGCCGCGTCTGTCGCTGCCTTAACCGCGCTTTCGTGTTCCGATGATTTTTCGGCTCGCCATCGGCGTGCTGCTTGGTATTTGCTGGGTCCAACTGCAGCGTGTGCTTCCTGCGCCCTCAGACTTCATTGTTCCGGGGCTGACGGTTTTCGGCCTGCTGGCCATTGCGTGTTTGCGTCGTGATGTCATGCCCTGGGTGTGGCCTTTGCTGGTCGCCGTTTTGGCCGCCTTGATCACCAGCATGGTGGCGCAGCATCAGTTGGATCATCGTTTGCCAGATGGCCTTGACCGAGCTTCGCTTTGGTTAGAGGTGGTGATCGAGGATCTGCCCACGCGGCACGAACGTGGCTGGCGGTTTGAAGTCTCCGTCAGGTCGGCACGTTTACATCCAGACGATGTCCAGCCGTTAAAGGCATTTCCCAATCGTGGTGTGATGCAGTGGTACGACAACGGCAAACAAGGTCTGCCCGCAGTCTTATCTCCTGGTCAGCGCTGGGCCATGCAGGCGCGGGTCCGCCAGCCAGTGGGCACCTTGAACCCCGGCGGCTTTGATTACGAGGCCTGGATGTTTGAAAAGCAGTTGTATTTCACGGCATCCGTTCAAGACGGCAAAAAGTATCCAGCGCCAATCTTGGTGGGCCAAGAGCGCAGCCTTCAGCTTGCGGTGGATCAGGCACGGGACTGGATTCGCGGACAGGTGGAATCACAGATTCCGGATTCACCTGCCCGTGGCGTGATCGCCGCATTGTTGGTCGGCGATCAGCGGGCGATCTCCGTAGAGGAGTGGGCGGTGTTTCAGCGAACGGGTGTCTCTCATCTCATGAGCATTTCCGGGCTGCATGTCACGATGTTTGCAGGGTTGGCGGCCTGGATCGGCGGCATGCTGTGGCGTGTCCTTTGTGTTTGGCCGATTGCATCGGGCCTTTGGTGTCCTGTCCAGTCGGTCCGTGCGGTCTTTGCGGTGGCAGGTGCGCTGGGCTATGCCCTGTTGGCCGGCTTTGCGGTGCCGGCGCAGCGTACTGCATGGATGGTCATGGTGGTGTCCGTTGCGGTGCTTCTCGGCATTCGCGCAAGCCCCTGGGCAGTCTTGTCTGCGGCGCTCTTGGTGGTGCTGGCCTTAGATCCGATTGCGGTATTGGCGCCGGGTTTTTGGCTGTCGTTTATGGCGGTGGGGCTGCTTTTTACATTGGCAGACACGCCAGCAGTTCGCAGTGACTCGGCAATGGCTGCGGCAGCAACTCCCTCACGTTATCGGCAGGTTGGAAACAAACTCGTCGGCCAAGTTAAACAGGCCGCACACGCGCAGATGGCCATTACCTTTGGTTTGCTGCCTGTGACGGTGTTGCTCTTTCAGCAGATTGTCTTGGTGGGACCGCTGGCCAATGCGGTTGCAATTCCAACGGTGAGTTTTCTGGTGACACCACTGGCCATGTTGGGCGCCATCGAGACGGGGCTTTTGGGCACGGGATACGGGTTTGCGCTTGCCGCATGGATTCAACAGGGTTTGACGGGTTTACTGACTTGGTGTGCTGGTTTGTCGTTTGCCCTGGTGGATTGGCCGTCTCCCGGAATTGTGCGAACCACGATTGCATCAGCAGGAATGTTGGTCGCCCTTGGCCGTGTGCTTCCTGTGCGCTGGCATGGCTATCGGCATCTCGGCTGGCTGGGTTTGTTGGCTTTGTATGGTGCAGCGCCAAGCCCACCGGTCTGGGGCCAGATGGAGGTGACCTTTATCGACGTTGGCCAGGGATCAAGTGTGTTGATTCGCACACATGGTCATGTGTTGCTCTATGACACGGGTCCCAGCTTTGGGTCATCTGACGCTGGCCAGCGCATGGTCTTGCCCACACTGCGGCGTTTTGGGGTGAATCGAATTGATCGATTGATGATTTCTCACGGAGACCAGGACCACGATGGCGGCTACACATCAATCACGGCAGTGATGCCGGTTAGCGCAAGCTATTCTTCTGCACCACAAGACTATCCCGGGGCACGGTCTTGTGTTGCAGGGGATTTCTGGCAGTGGGACGGGGTTCGTTTTGATGTGTTGCACCCAACTGAGCCAGAACACAAAGATCGTAATGCGGAGTCTTGCGTGTTGCGGATTCAAGACGCCCACGGCGGCAGTCTGTTGTTAGCAGGAGATATCCCAGAAAAAACCGAACAGATGATCGTTGCCCAGAATCTTTGGAATGCACATCTCAAGGGCGGCCGATCAAAGTCGGTTGGCAGTTCAGGACTTGCTGCCCAGGTGCTGCTCTTGCCCCACCATGGCAGTAAGAGCTCAAGCAGCCGTGAATTCTTAGAGGCGGTAAACCCCAGCCTGGTAGTGATTCAGGCGGGTTATCGAAACCGGTTTGGTCACCCCAATGAAATGGTGTTGGATCGGCTCGCCGCACTTGGCATAAGGCAAGTCGTGCGCACCGATTTGTCTGGGGCCCTGCAGTTGTCTTGGTCTAATCGGCAGCCTGTCATTCGGGATTATTGGGCCGACCACCAGCGTTACTGGCATAGTCGTCGCACGCCGCTGCAGGGCGAGGACTCAGATTAGGGCGAACGCTCCCAGGGAAAGTCTAGCCAGACGTCTTGGGGAAACTCTTTTACAAAACTGTCGGCCATGGGCCTGCCGATCGGCTTGGCGTACAGGGTGGCCACATGGGCGCGGGAGTAATACGGCTTAATCATCTTGATGGTTTTGCCAGTATCAACGAGTTCATCAACGATCAACAGTCCGTCTTCGGTCAAACCAATTGGCTCTGGCCGATGCGTGCGGTCTGGCCATTTGAGTAAGTCTATTTCTTGGATATTCAGGTGGTGGGCAAGTAGTGTGGCGGGTATGAGTCCACCACGCGGGATGGCCAGAATGCGCCGCCACTGGCCGATGGCAGACAGCTGATCGGCCAGTCTTTTGGCATCTTCTTGAATCTCTTGCCAGCCAATTGCAAGACGTGCGTTGTGGGTCAACACTCCGGTCTTTTGTCGGTGAGAGTGGGCGTGCAGCGTGGGGGGGCTTGGCTGTCGAATCAGCAGTTATTGGGCTGCCCAACCACCATCCATATTCCAAGCGGCGCCCCGAATTTGTGTCGCTGCATCAGAGCACAAGAAAACGGCAAGTGCAGCGAGTTGATCGGGTGTGACAAATTCGCCCGATGGCTGCTTTTCAATTAACAGACGATGCTTGGCCTCTTCTGCTGACAGTTTTTGACTTGCCGCACGGGCATCGACTTGCTTTTGAACCAAAGGTGTGAGCACCCAGCCAGGGCAGATGGCATTGCAGGTAATGGGGGTCTGGGCCAGCTCGAGTGCGGCGACCTTGGTGAGACCAACAATGCCGTGCTTGGCAGCAACATAGGCGGATTTCTCTGCCGAACCCACCAAGCCATGCACAGAAGCCACGTTAATAATGCGGCCAAAGCCCCGTTTTTTCATGCCGGGAATTGCGCAGCGCATGGTGTGAAATGCAGAAGACAAGTTAATGGCGATCACGGCATCCCAGCGTTCGACAGGAAAACTCTCGATGGGGGCGACATGCTGGATGCCCGCGTTATTGATCAAGATATCGATTCGGCCCAGTTTGGATTCGGTGGCGCGCATCATGTCTTCGATCTCGCTGGGTTTGCTCATGTCGGCGCCGTGATAGAGCACCCGTACCCCGTGCTCTTGCGCAAGGTTTTTTTGTAAGTCGGCGATGGTCTTGGCGTCGCCAAAACCATTGAGCATGACGTCAGCGCCTTGGGCAGCCATTGCGTTGGCCATGCCAAGGCCAATGCCGCTGGTGGATCCGGTAACGAGTGCGACTTTGCCTTGGAGCATACGGGGTGTTGCCATGGGGGAGTCTCCCTGCGGGTGTTAGGATTTTGTGTCCTTAATGATAAAGGGTTCACTATGCCGCTGTCGGCGCTACCCCGCGTGTCATCTGTCTTGTGTGCCAGCCCCGCCGGCCTGCACCGGGTCGCCTACCAGGAATGGGGCGATCCCGACAATCCCCGGGTTCTGGTCTGTGTCCACGGACTGACTCGGCTGAGTGATGATTTTCGTGATCTGGCGCTTGCCTTGCACAAGGACTATCGAGTGGTGGCCCCCGATATTGTTGGCCGGGGCCGCTCGGGCTGGTTGAAAGACCCAATGGCCTATGGCGTGCCGCAGTACGTGAACGATATGGTCACGCTTTTGGCCCGGCTCAATGTGGCCCAAGTGGATTGGGTGGGCACCTCGATGGGCGGCCTGATTGGCATGACTCTGGCGGCTTTGCCGCAATCGCCGATTCGACGATTGGTGCTCAATGATGTGGGGGCGAAGTTAAGCGGCGAGGCCTTGGGGCGAATTGCGGCGTATGTGGGTCGGGAAACCGAATACCCCAGCAGGGCGGCTGCCCATGCCCGGCTTCGGGTCTTGTATCGGGGCTTTGGCCCGCACTCCGAAGCCCAGTGGGATAGCCTGATTAACGCAGGCCTAGTCGAGGTGCCTGGCTCTGACTGTGTCCGGGTGCACTACGACCCAGCGATTGCGGCGCCATTTCGGCATCATTACGGGCAGGCGTCTCACCCCGGGCAGCCCCCAGCGGATTTGGAACTCTGGCATCTCTTTGATGCCATAGCTTGTCCAACACTGGTCATTCGTGGCGCCGAGAGTGATTTGTTGACCGCCGATGTACTGGCTGAGATGACCCGTCGCGGGCCACGGGCCCAGGCGGTGGCCTTTGCTGGCATTGGTCACGCCCCAACCCTGATGCATCAGGATCAGGTTCAGGTGGTTGCCGATTTTCTGAACTCGGTTTAATTCTGCCGAGTCATGTCTCGTGACTTGCTTCACCAAGAAGACCGCTCAGATCAGCAGTTAAAGTTTTTTTATAAAAGGTGTTGGTCATTGAAGCAGTTAAACGTTTTTTAAAAAGGTGTTGTTGATTGTGCTGAGAAGATCTTTTCTGATTTCGACCGCCTCGGCGGCCCTCTTGTCGGCCTGTGCGTCTGGCCCGAAGCCTGTGGCGTCTCGCAAGAAATTTGCACTTGTGCTGGGCGGGGGCGCGGCCCGGGGTTTTGCCCACATCGGGGTGATCAAGGTCTTAGAGGCCAATGGTATTGAGCCGGATCTCATTGTGGGAACAAGTGCCGGCAGTCTGGTGGGCGCGCTTTACGCTTCGGGGTTAACCGGGTTTGATTTGCAGCGCATTGCGTTGTCGCTAGACGAGAGTACGTTTTCAGATTGGACGATTGGCAATCGGGGCATTATCAAGGGCGAGGCGATCGCCAATTTCGTGAATGCCCAAGTGAAAAATGTCACGATCGAGAAACTGAAGCGGCCCCTTGCCGTCGTGGCCACTGATCTGCGTAGCGGTCAGCCGATCGTGTTTCAGCGTGGCGACACGGGCATGGCCATTCGAGCATCTAGTGCCGTGCCGGGTGTGTTTACGCCAGTGCGTATTGGTGATCGTGATTACGTCGACGGTGGACTCACGCATCCCGTGCCGGCGGGTATTGCCCGTTCTTTGGGGGCTGATGTGGTGCTGGCGGTTGACATCTCAGCCAAGCCGGCCAATCAGCCAGTGGGCAGCACCCTGGAAGTGCTGCTTCAGACATTTACCATCATGGGCAATCGGGTCAGCCATTACGAACTGACTCAGGCCGATATTGTATTGCGCCCAGCCATCGCAGGCATTAAGGGAACGGATTTTGGTGCCCGCAATTTGGCAATCCTCGAGGGCGAGCGTGCTGCGCTGGAAGCGATGGGAGATTTAAAAAATCGGCTACAACTGGCGTCGCGGTAGAAAAGAGCCCGGCGTATTGCAGGGCTCTTGTCTCTGTAACGGTTGCTAGCTTCTTTACAGCGCGGCGATGCCAGCCTTGGCGATTTGTGCATCTTCTGATGACTTCACGTTCGACACACCGACGGCACCGATGCAGTGGCCATCCACAATGATTGGCACTCCACCTTCCAACATGCCCTGGAGCTCTGGGGCGGACAGAAAGGATGTCCGGCCCTGATTGATGACATCTTCGTAAATTTTGGATTCACGACGGCCAAGCGCCGCAGTGCGGGCCTTTTGTGGAGCGATATAGGCTGAAATGGCGGCAGCGCCGTCCATCCGTTTGAGCCACAAGGGGTGGCCACCTTCGTCACAAATGGCAATCGATACGTTCCAGTTGTTTTTCTTGGCTTCAGCAAGTGCTGCTTCACCGATACGCTGCACGTCGTCGGCGGTTAGGGCGGGGCGTTGAATCATTTGGTCTCCTTGTGTCTAATAGCGTGAATTTTCATTCAAAGGTCTTTTGAATTGGCGCAATGATACTCGACCGGTTTTTTCGCTTCGCGGCGCTGCTATCGGTCGTGGCCCTTGTTGGCTGTAGCAGTTTTCGGCCAGACGCATCGCCCTCACGGCCTTTGGTCTGGAAGGCCGATATTCCAATTGGTGGGTTGATTCAGCTCCCGGCCGGCATGTCGGCGCAGCAGGCAATTTCTGAAATCACCTCCCGGTCTGTGCTGTTATTGGGCACGCCTTATCGACTCGGCGGCATGAATCCGGCCGAGGGTCTGGACTGCTCTGGCTTGATCGCGCATGTGGTGCAAGATGCCTTTCGCCTGCGATTTCCCAGAACCACAGAGGAACAATCTATTGTTGGTATGCAGGTGGCCCGGCACGCCATTGAGCCGGGTGACCTCGTGTTCTTCAACACCCTTGGCCGGCCGAACTCCCATGTTGGGGTCTATCTGGGGGATCGACGCTTTGTTCACGCACCCACGGCAAGGGGAGTGGTGCGTATTGAATCCATTGATCAGTCTTATTGGTCATCGCGATTCGATCAGGCAAGGCGCCTGATCGCTCGCAACTAAACATACTTCTAATGCGCCATCTGCTCGATCTTGATCTTCCACTCTTTCGGACCAGTGTCGTGCACGGAGATGCCTTCAGCGTTCACGGCAACGGTCACGGGCATGTCTTTGACTTCAAATTCGTAGATTGCTTCCATGCCAAGATCTGCAAAGCCCACCACGCGTGAGCTGCGAATGGCCTTACTCACCAGATAGGCGGCACCACCCACGGCCATCAGGTAGGCCGATTTGTGTTTCTTGATGGCCTCGATAGCAGCGGGGCCGCGTTCGGCCTTGCCAATCATGGCAATCAGGCCGGTCTGGGCCAGCATGGTTTCGGTGAATTTGTCCATACGGGTGGCGGTGGTCGGACCGGCTGGGCCCACGACTTCGTCTCGCACGGGGTCGACTGGACCAACGTAGTAAATCACGCGGTTTTTAAAGTCGACGGGAAGCTTTTCGCCTTTGGACAACATGTCGGAGATGCGTTTGTGGGCGGCATCGCGGCCCGTCAGAATTTTTCCATTCAGCAGCAATGTCTGGCCCGGTTTCCAAGAGGCGACTTCCTCTGGGGTGAGCTGGTCGAGGTCAATTCGTTTTGATTTTTCGACATCGGCTGACCAGGAAATTTTGGGCCAATCGTTCAGCGATGGTGGCGTGAGGTGGGCTGGTCCTGAGCCATCAAGGTGAAAGTGCACGTGGCGGGTTGCGGCGCAGTTCGGGATCATGGCCACTGGCAAGTTCGCAGCATGGGTGGGGTAGTCGAGAATTTTGACGTCGACCACGGTGGTCAGCCCCCCCAAGCCCTGGGCGCCAATGCCCAGTGCGTTGACCTTGTTGTAGATCTCGACACGCAGTTCTTCGACTTTGTTCTTGGGCCCACGGGCCAGAAGTTCTGGCATGTCGATGGCATCCATCAGTGACTCTTTGGCCAGCAGCGCCGCCTTTTCAGGTGTGCCGCCAATGCCGATACCCAGAATGCCAGGAGGACACCAGCCTGCGCCCATGGTGGGCACGGTTTTCACCACCCAGTCCACAATGGAATCACTGGGGTTGAGCATGACCAATTTGCTTTTTGCCTCAGAGCCACCGCCTTTGGCAGCGCAGATGACTTCGATGCCATCACCGGCCACGATCTCGTAGTGGATGACAGCAGGGGTGTTGTCCTTGGTGTTTTTACGGGTGCCGGCAGGATCGGCCAAGACCGATGCACGCAGCAGATTGTCTTTGTTGTTGTAGGCCTGGCGAACGCCTTCATTCACCATGTCGGTCACGGTCATGGTGGCATCGTCCCAGCGGACATTCATGCCGACTTTTAAAAATACGGTGGCAATGCCAGTGTCTTGGCAGATGGGCCGCTTGCCCTCTGCACTCATTCGGCTATTGGTCAAAATCTGGGCAATCGCATCTTTTGCGGCAGCACTCTGTTCACGCTCGTAGGCCGCGCCTAGTGCCTTGATGTAATCCAGCGGGTGGTAATAACTGATGTACTGAAATGCATCAGCAATGCTTTGAATGAAATCCTGCTGTTTGATACAAGCCATGGCGCAACTCCCCTTTTTGCGGTAGATTTTAAGCGGTTCCGAAA
Organism: beta proteobacterium MWH-UniP1; assembly: GCA_036362785.1. Taxonomy (NCBI): domain Bacteria; kingdom Pseudomonadati; phylum Pseudomonadota; class Betaproteobacteria; species beta proteobacterium MWH-UniP1. The sequence continues at coordinate 1,304,036 of CP143625.1, read as the reverse complement.
TCGGGGTCTGACCGGTAGGACTTCGCGTGAAACGCGAAGCACACAGGCTGGCTGGGCAAGAAACGATTTGCGGCGCCGCAACATAAGAATTCTAACTCGCCAATAAAAATCCAAAGGGGAGCACGACTATGGCAATTCAATCGGTAATGCAGGAAAGCCGGATTTTCCCTCCGCCGGCAGAGTTCGCATCGAAAGCACGACTGGGCAGCATGGAGGCCTACAACGCCATGTGCAAAGAGGCCGAGGCCGATTACGCGGGCTTTTGGGCCAAGCACGCACGTGCTGAAGTGCTGTGGAAAAAACCGTTTACCAAAACACTCGATGACAGCAAGGCGCCGTTTTACAAATGGTTCGATGATGGCCTGTTAAATGTTTCTTATAACTGTCTAGATCGCCATGTCGAGGCCGGCAATGGCGATAAGGTCGCGTTAATTTTTGAAGCCGATGGCGGCGAAGTCTCTCGTGTCACCTACAAAGATTTGTATCACCGTGTCTGTCGATTGGCCAACGCCATCAAAGCGATGGGCTACAAAAAGGGTGACCGTGCACTGATTTACATGCCCATGTCTGTTGAGGGCGTGGTGGCGATGCAGGCCTGTGCACGTTTGGGCGTGATTCACTCGGTGGTGTTCGGGGGCTTTTCTGCAAAAAGCCTGCAAGAGCGTGTGGTCGATGCGGGTGCCACGCTCATCATTGCTGCTGATGAGCAGTGCCGGGGCGGCAAGGCAATTCCCCTAAAGCCTGCTGTTGACGAAGCCTTCTCTCTCGGTGGCTGTGAGGCAGTGAAACACGTCATTGTGTATCGGCGCACGGGCGGCAATGTGTCGATGACCGCAGGCCGTGATGTCTACATGGACGACATCATGAAAGGCCAGCCGGAGTCCTGTGAGCCGGAGTGGGTCGAGGCAGAGCATCCGCTCTTCATCCTCTACACATCAGGATCCACCGGTAAGCCCAAAGGCGTTCAGCATTCATCAGGTGGCTATTTGCTTCACGCCATCATGACCATGAAGTACACCTTTGACCTGCAGGCCAATGATGTCTTCTGGTGTACCGCCGATATCGGTTGGGTGACTGGCCACACTTACATCACCTATGGCCCGCTGGCCTGTGGTGGCACAGAGATTGTGTTTGAGGGTGTGCCAACGTATCCCGATGCAGGCCGCTTTTGGAAAATGATTCAAGACCACAAGGTCTCGATCTTTTATACAGCGCCCACTGCGATTCGTTCTTTGATCAAGGCTTCCGAGGCAACGCCCACCACCGCACCGAAGAATTACGACTTGTCGTCGCTGCGTCTTTTGGGTTCCGTGGGTGAACCGATCAACCCAGAGGCATGGATGTGGTACTACAACAATGTTGGTGGTGGCCGCTGCCCAATTGTCGATACTTTCTGGCAGACCGAAACGGGTGGTCACATGATCACGCCCATGCCGGGTGCCACGCCCTTAGTGCCAGGTTCTTGCACGCTTCCGTTCCCCGGTATTCAGGCAGCGATCGTTGACGAAGCAGGCCATGATGTGCCCAACGGACAGGGCGGCATTTTGGTGGTGAAAAAGCCGTGGCCTTCGATGATTCGCACAATTTGGGGTGACCCGGATCGTTTCGTGAAGAGCTACTACCCCGAAGAGCTGGGTGGTCGGCTTTATCTGGCGGGCGACGGTGCGATTCGTGACAAAGACACCGGTTACTTCACCATCATGGGCCGTATTGATGATGTGTTGAACGTGTCGGGGCATCGTATGGGCACCATGGAAATTGAATCCGCCCTGGTGGCCAATCCCCTGGTGGCCGAGGCCGCGGTGGTGGGCCGCCCCGATGACACCACGGGTGAGGCGATTGTGGCCTTTGTGGTGCTCAAGGGTGCCCGTCCCTCTGGCGAGGATGCCAAGAAGGTGGCCACCGATCTGCGCAACTGGGTGGGTAAGGAAATCGGTCCGATTGCCAAGCCAAAAGAAATTCGGTTTGGGGACAACCTTCCGAAGACCCGTTCGGGCAAGATCATGCGTCGTCTTCTGCGCACCTTGGCCAAGGGCGAGGAAATCACTCAAGACACCTCGACGCTGGAAAATCCAGCCATCCTGGATCAATTGAAACAGTCCACCTAGCACTTCAGGTTCAGGTGGTTCGGCTGTGGGCTTGGCTGTGCGGGGGTTTAGGAAGTCCCCGCACGGCAGGCCCTTTCCTTTAAATTCGTGGGGTCTGCTACACTTGCGGCGCTTAAGCGGCCCCGCCTGAATAGAGTTCAGGCAGCGGCTTTGTCTTCCTCTCGCGGAGAGATGGATGAGTGGTTTAAGTCGCACGCCTGGAAAGCGTGTATGGGTTAATAGCCCATCGGGGGTTCGAATCCCCCTCTCTCCGCCAACACACATTGACTATGAATACGGCCCTAGCCAAACAAGTTCTTGAGGCTGCCCTGCTCGCACACACAGAGCCCATGCCTGTGTCTGAGTTGCGGCGCCTATTTGATGACGAACTCGATGCCGACACCGTCCGGCTATTGCTCGAAGACCTTCAGCGGGAGTGGGTCGGTCATGGGGTCGAGTTGGTGCCCCTGGCGTCGGGCTGGCGGTTTCAGACTCGGCCTGAGATGCGCGAGTATCTGGATCGACTTAAAAATGAAAAACCACCGCGCTATTCACGCGCCACAATGGAAACCTTGGCCATCATTGCTTATCGCCAGCCTGTGACGCGCGGTGATATCGAAGACATTCGCGGCGTTGCTGTGGCCACCCAGGTGATCAAGTCGCTCGAAGACCGCGGCTGGATCGAGGCCATTGGCCATCGGGATGCACCTGGCCGGCCAGCGCTCTACGCCACTACACGACATTTTCTTGATGATCTTGGCCTGCGTTCTTTGGAAGAGTTGCCCACGTTAGACGCAAATTGGAGCGACACCGCAGAGGCCTTGTTGCCGGGCATGACCGAGGTTGCATCGGAAACCGGTACGGATGCTGCGCCTGCAGATGCCCCGGTTGTTGATGAACTTCCATCGCAAGATGAAAAACCAGAATCGCAAGACGTTTCGGAGAATTCCGAGAAAGATCAAACCACACCGTGAGTATGAAACCCCAAGACGGCCTTGAATCGGAAGACGAGATGCAAGGCACTCAGGAGCCATCAGATCAGGCCGAGTCGAAAGACACTGCAGTCGATCCATTGAGTGCTGCTGCCGCGGCCGCAGAGCCAGAGGCTGATCCAATTCCGTTTTATGCCGCTAAAGGTACCAGTCCCAGAGTGGGCGGGCCTTCGCGGGCTGGTCTGGATTATGACCCGCCAAAACTTCACAAGGTCTTGGCCGATGCCGGTGTGGGTTCACGGCGTGAGATGGAAGAGCTGATCCTGGCTGGCCGTGTATCGGTCAATGGCACGCCTGCCCATATTGGCCAGCGCATCCTGCATACCGATCAAGTCAAGGTCAACGGCAAACCAATTCGAATTCGTGTCGCGCCACCGCCCGTGCGCGTGTTGGCTTATCACAAGCCAGCTGGTGAAATTGTCACGCGTGACGATCCCCAACATCGGGTCACAGTCTTTAAAAAACTCCCACCTGCAAAGTTTGGCCGCTGGATTGCCGTTGGCCGTCTGGACTTGAACACCGAAGGCTTATTGCTCTTCACAACATCGGGTGATTTGGCCAATCGGCTCATGCATCCCCGTTCTCAAGTTGAGCGCGAATATGCGGTCAGGCTGCTTGGTGAACTCACGCCAGAAGCCCGCGAAGAATTAATGCAGGGCGTTGAGCTCGATGACGGCATCGCAAAGTTTGAAAGCATTGAAGACGCCGGCGGCGAGGGTGCCAACCACTGGGTTCGCGTGGTGATCACCGAGGGCCGTAATCGCGAAGTTCGACGCATGTTTGAAAAAGTGGGCTTAACCGTTAGCCGATTGATTCGCATTCGTTACGGCCAAATCGCTTTGCCGTCCAATCTTCGCCGCGGCCAATCAGTGGATCTTGCCGAGCCAGACATTCAGGCCTTGTGTCAGTCGGTTGGCCTGCGCGCCGGCGGTCAGGATCAGGCGGGTCAGGCCAAGCGTCGTGGCGCTGGCCGAAATGGTCCCGGCCCGGGCCGTGGACCAAAGGCACCCGGGATGGGGGCTGGCGGCATGAAGGGTGGCCGTGGGCCTCGACCCAACCGAAACCAGGAGTGGCACTCGCCAAGCAGCGTGGCGCGGCAGCGCGACGATGATCGGCCATTGGATGATGGTGTTGATCTCAACGAGCCACACCCAGACGACGACTGGCAGCCCAGCGGGCCAGATGCCCACCTATCCCACTTGGGCGGTCGCCACAAACCCCGCCAGGGATCAAAAAAACCCAACCCCTTGCAAACATCTTGGGGGGCAGCCAAACCGATGTCGGGTGCTCTGTCTGCGCCCCAGCGGCCTGGAGGTGCCGGCAAAAAGGGCCGGCCAGGCGGTGGTCCGGGTCGGAAAGGGCCGCCCAGGCCGGGCGGTGGTCGTCCGGGGGGCTTTCGCGGGAAAAAGGGCCCCACAGCCTAGAAAGATTGGCTCGAAAGAGATTGCTTAAAGCCGATCTCTCTTGTAAAATCAAGGACATAGCAAAAATAAATGGGCTTCAAACCGGAGCCCATTTTTTTTGCCAAAAACAGAAATAGTCGTTAGGTGGTGGGTTAGGCAGGATGGCAGATCTTTGGCAGGTGGTCGGCACGGCCGCGCAAGACTTGGGCTTTGAGCTCATTGACTTGGAGAGAACTCCAGGTGGTGTCATGCGCGTTTATATCGATTCGCTCGACATCGACAAGCTCATCACCGTTGACGATTGTGAATCGCTATCTCGGCAGCTGGTGCATCTGCTTCCGGTCGAGGGTTTTGATTTCCAGCGCCTAGAGGTGTCGTCTCCGGGAATGGATCGGCCGCTCACCAAGCATGCCCACTATGTGCGTTTTGCTGGCCTGCCGATCAAGCTTCGGCTTCGCATGCCGCTGGAAGGCCGACGGAATTTTGAAGGGGTGTTGCGTGTCTCGCCTTCGGGAGAACTCTCGATGGAGTACGAAGGCAAGGGTGGCGAGATGATGCAATTGAATTTTGAGATCAGTGATGTCGAGCGGGCCCGTCTGGTGCCTGAGTACAAGTTTTAGGAGAGAAACGAATGAGTCGTGAATTATTAATGTTGGCCGATGCACTCGCCCGTGAAAAAAACGTTGAGCGAAGCATTGTGTTCCAAGCGCTGGAGAGCGCCTTGGCATCTGCCACCAAGAAGCGTTTCACCGACGAGGTGGATGTTCGTGTCTCGATTGACCAGACATCGGGTGAGTACGAGAGCTTTCGCCGTTGGCAAGTCGTGCCAGATGGTGAGTTAGAAGATCACGATTTGCAGATCATTCTGACCGAGGCCCGCAAACAAATTCCGGATATCGAAGTGGGTGACTTCATTGAAGAAGAGCTCGAGCCCATTGAGTTCGGTCGAATCGGTGCCCAGGCCGCCAAGCAGGTGATTTTGCAGCGCATCCGCGAGGCCGAGCGCGAGCAAATCCTGAAAGACTTTTTAGAGCGTGGCGAAGTCATCATCAACGGCACCGTCAAGCGTCTTGAGCGCGGTGATGTCATTGTGGAGTCCGGCAAGATTGAAGCCCGTCTGCCCCGAGACCAGATGATTCCGAAAGAGAATCTCCGCCCTGGTGATCGTGTGCGCGCTTATATGCAGCGTGTCGAGCGCACACAGCGTGGCCCGCAGATTATTTTGTCGCGCACCGCCCCTGAATTCATCATGAAACTCTTTGAGATGGAAGTGCCCGAGATTGAGCAGGGCATGCTCATCATCAAATCCGCAGCCCGTGACCCGGGCGTGCGCGCCAAGATCGCGGTCTTTACGGCGGATCGTCGTATTGATCCAATCGGTACTTGCGTTGGTGTTCGTGGTTCTCGCGTACAGGCGGTCACCCACGAGTTGGCTGGTGAGCGTGTGGACATCGTGCTCTGGTCGGAAGATCCGGCTGAGTTTGTGATTGGTGCCTTGGCACCAGCAAATGTGTCCTCGATTGTGGTGGACGAAGAGCGTCATGCCATGGATGTGGTGGTCGACGAAGCCGAGCTTGCTGTGGCGATTGGCCGCGGCGGGCAAAACGTGCGCCTTGCGTCTGACCTAACCGGCTGGCAGATCAACATCATGACAGCCGATGAATCGGCTGAGAAATCTGAGACTGAGCGTCAGGCCCTGCGTCAGACCTTCATGGAAAAACTCGATGTGGATGGGGAGGTCGCCGATATTCTGATCGACGAGGGCTTCTCTACACTCGAGGAAGTGGCCTATGTGCCCGTGAGTGAAATGCTTGAAATCGAAGCGTTTGACGAAGACACCGTGAATGAGCTTCGCAATCGTGCGCGTAACTCGCTGCTGACTGCAGCGATCGTTCAAGAAGAGAAGTTAGAAACCACAGCTCAGGATCTGTTGGATCTCGACGGCATGGATCGTGATTTGGCGGTGAAACTTGCCGACGCAAAAATCTATACCCGTGATGATCTTGCCGACCTTGGCGTGGATGAGTTGATGGAAATCGCCTCGATGGAAGAGGGCCGCGCAAAAGAGTTGATCATGAAGGCGCGTGCGCACTGGTTTGCCGACGAAACAACAGAAGCGGGGGGTTCTACGGATGGCCGCTGATAATGTTGAAAAATTTGCAGCGGAGCTAAAGGTTCCGGTCGATACTCTGCTCGAGCAGCTGAAGTCTGCTGGCGTAGAGAAGTCGTCGGCCAAGGATGTGCTGAGCGAGGCAGACAAAGAGCAGTTGCTGACGTCGTTGCGTAAGGCCCATGGCGCCGCAGATGCTCCGCGCAAGAAAATCACCCTGACCAAGCGTCAGACGACTGAAATCAAACAGGCCGACGGCTCTGGCAAATCCCGCACCATTCAGGTGGAAGTCCGCAAAAAGCGGGTCTTTGTGAAGCGTGATGCTACGGAAGTTGATGCGGCAGAGGCAGCACCTGCAGTTGAGTCGCCGGTGTCGGTTGTGTCAGAAGAAGAGCTGGCCCAGCGCGAAGCAGAGAGCCGTCGACAGTCTGAGTTGTTGGCCCGCCAAGAAGCTGAACTTAAAGAAAAACAAGAGCGCCTTGAGCGTGAGCGTGCCCGCGAGGCCCAGGCCCTAAAAGATGCGGAAGAGGCCGAGCGCCTTGCCCAGCAGACAGTAGCGGATGCATCCGAGACTGACAAAGCCGCTGCAGAGCAGGCGGCAAACGAAGTCAAAGAGCGCGCGCGACTGGCCGCTGAAGATGCAGCGAAATCGGTGCAGGCACGGCGTGCCGTTGAAGATGAGGTCGCTGCGATCAATCGGCTCATGAACGCTGCCCGCACCGGTAAGCTTGCGGCCACTGCGAAAGCAGCCGAAAAAGCGCCAGAAAAAGCCGCTGACGCCGCCTCGACCACACTGCACAAGCCTGCGGCCAAGCCTGGCGAAAAGGCTGAAGAAGAGAAACCCAAAGAGAAGAAGTCGGAAAAGCAGCTCAAGTCTTCGAAGCTTTCGTCGACATGGCAAGAAGATGCTGCCAAGAAGCGGGCGATCAAAACCCGTGGAGACACCTCGGGTGGTGCCGGTGGCTGGCGCGCTGGTCCGCGTGGCAAAAATAAGCACGCATCGCAAGAGCCCAGCAACTTCGTTGCGCCAACGGAGCCTCAGATTCATGATGTTCATGTTCCCGAGACCATCACCGTGGCCGATCTTGCCCACAAAATGTCGGTCAAGGGTGCCGAAGTGGTGAAGACTTTGATGCAGATGGGCCAGATGGTGACCATCAATCAAGTGCTCGACCAAGAGACGGCCATGATTGTGGTCGAAGAAATGGGTCACAAGGCATTTGCGGCAAAGCTTGATGATCCTGAAGCCTTCTTGGAAGACGCTGAAGCGGAGAAGGTTGCCCAGGCAACTGCCGTAACGCGTCCGCCGGTGGTGACCATCATGGGTCACGTGGACCATGGTAAGACCTCGTTGCTCGATTACATCCGTCGCACCAAGGTTGCCGCAGGCGAGGCCGGTGGCATTACTCAGCATATTGGTGCTTACCATGTGGAAACACCGCGCGGTGTCATTACCTTTCTGGACACACCAGGCCACGAGGCCTTTACCGCCATGCGGGCCCGTGGTGCCAATGCCACGGACATCGTAATTCTGGTGGTGGCAGCTGACGACGGCGTGATGCCCCAGACCAAAGAGGCGATCGCCCACGCCAAGGCAGCAGGTGTGCCGATCGTGGTGGCCATCAACAAGATTGATAAACCCGAAGCCAATCCAGATCGCGTCAAAACCGAACTGGTCGCTGAAGAGGTGGTGCCTGAAGAGTACGGTGGTGATTCGCCGTTCATTGCTGTGTCGGCCAAGACCGGCCAAGGCATTGATGAGCTGTTGGAAAACGTATTGCTTCAGGCGGAAGTCTTGGAACTGAAAGCACCGGTTGAAACCCTGGCCAAGGGACTCGTGGTCGAGGCCCGTATTGACAAGGGTCGCGGTCCGGTTGCCAGTATCTTGGTCCAATCGGGCACGCTGAAAAAAGGCGACGTCATTTTGGCGGGTGCAGCCTTTGGCCGCGTGCGGGCTATGTTGGACGAAAACGGGCGCCCTGTAGAAACGGCTGGCCCATCCATCCCAGTCGAAATTCTGGGTATGACCGAGGTGCCGCAGGCCGGTGACGAAGTCATGGTCCTGGGGGACGAGCGCAAGGCACGTGAGATCGCGCTGTTCCGTCAGGGCAAGTTCCGTGATGTTCGTCTGGCCAAACAGCAGGCCGCCAAGCTTGAAAACATCTTTGAAAACATGGGCGAGGGCGCCAAGACGCTGTCACTCATCATCAAGTCAGACGTTCAGGGTTCACAAGAAGCCTTGTCCGCCTCGATGCAAAAGCTCTCGACTGACGAAGTCAAGGTCAACATCGTGCACGCCGCAGTCGGTGCGATCACCGAGTCGGACATTAACCTGGCCATCGCCTCTAAGGCGGTGGTGATTGGTTTTAATGTGCGTGCCGACCAAAGCGCTAAGCGATTGGCCGAGGGCAATGGCATTGACCTGCGTTACTACACCATCATCTATGACGCAGTCGATGATGTGAAGAGCGCCATGCAGGGTATGTTGGCACCCGAGCGTAAAGAGAACGTGATCGGTCTTGTCGAAATTCGTCAGGTCTTCAAAGTTTCCCGCATTGGCAACATTGCTGGCTGTATGGTCTTAGAAGGCGTGATTCGCCGTGGCGCCCAGGTCCGTCTGCTGCGTAATAACGTGGTGGTGTGGACGGGGGAACTCGACACCTTGAAACGCTTCAAGGATGACGCCAAGGAAGTCAAAGAAGGCTTTGAGTGTGGCTTAACACTCAAGAACTACGATGACATCCAAGAGGGTGATCAGCTCGAAGTCTTTGAGATTCAGGAAATTGCGCGGACACTCTCCTAAGGCATCCGGCCGGGGTCATCGGGTCGCGGATCAGATTCAGAAAGATTTGTCTGAACTGATCCGGCTCGAGGTCAAAGACCCAAGGCTTGGTCTTGTGACCATTACCGATGTTGAAGTCACACCGGATTACGCCCACGCCAAGATCTTTTATAGCGTGTTGCCCGATGACGCAGAACAATTAAAAAAGACCGCGGAGGGGCTAGCCGCCTGCCGGGGTTTTTTGCGTGGCAAGCTGGGCCGCATGTTGAAGATTCACACCACGCCTGAGCTGCATTTTGTTCGCGACGATTCCACTGCACGCGCGATTGCCATGAGCGAACTGATCGATCGCGCGGTTGCTGGCCGATCGACCGATGATTGAGTCCGGGCGAGCTGTCGTGATGAGTGATTCTGAGCGCACGGTGGCGATGCAGGTTCTGGTGCGGCCCCCTAAAAAACAACGTGTGCCTGTTGACGGGGTTTTATTGTTAGATAAGCCGGTTGGGCCATCGTCAAGCCGGGTGCTGGGCCATGTGAAGCATTTGTTGTCGGCCGCAAAGGCAGGTCATGGCGGCACGCTTGACCCAATGGCCAGCGGTCTTTTGCCGATCATGTTCGGCGAGGCGACCAAGTACGCTGCTGAGGGTCTGGACGCGGACAAAACGTATGTGGCGCAGATTGCGCTCGGTGCGCAGACCACAACGGGCGATCGTGAAGGCGATGTGATTGCGCAGGCGGCTGTGCCATCAACATTGTCGGTGCAACAGGTGACCGACGTCTTAGCCCGTTTTTTGGGGCCGCAAAAGCAGACGCCACCTTTGTATTCGGCGATTAAAAAAGATGGCCGGCCTTTGTACGATTACGCCCGTGCTGGTGAGCGTGTGGAGCGTGAGCCGAGATCCATTGTGATTCATGAGCTGTCGTTGCAGGACATGACGCTGCCCAATCTTCAGGTGCTGGTGAAGTGCAGCAAGGGTACTTATGTGCGCACCCTTGCAGAAGATATTGGTGCCGCCTTGGGTCTGCCCGCCCATCTGCACAGTCTGCGTCGTGTGGGGGTGGGGTCGATTACAGCAGACGATATGGTCAGCCTTGTGGCGTTTGAGCAGGCCAGTGACCAGGAGCGATTGTTGTTGTTAAAGCCAGTGGATTGGTTGATTCGGGATTGGCCGCAAGTGGTGTTGGGTGCGGCCCAGGTTCGGCGATTTGTTCATGGCCAGTCGGTGATGCTCGCAGACAGTGTCTTGCCGGCAGTTGTCCGAGTGAAAACCCAGTCAGGTGACTTTATTGGCACCGGCCGTGTTGACACGCATCATTTGTTGAGCCCTGAACGGGTTCGTGTTTTATCTTCTTAGGAGTTTTCTATGCGCGCCTTGCGCAACATTGCCATCATCGCCCACGTTGACCACGGTAAGACCACCATGGTGGACAAGTTACTGCAACAAGCGGGCACCTTTGCCCAGCACGAGCAGGTGTCTGAACGCGTCATGGACTCAAACGACATTGAGCGTGAACGGGGCATCACTATTTTGGCCAAGAACTGTGCGGTCGATTACGAAGGTACCCACATTAATATCGTCGATACTCCGGGGCACGCTGACTTCGGCGGCGAAGTCGAGCGTGTGCTGTCGATGGTCGATGGCGTGTTGCTACTGGTCGATGCCGTGGAGGGCCCGATGCCTCAGACCCGGTTTGTGACCCGAAAAGCACTTGCGCTGGGTTTAAAGCCGATTGTGGTCATCAACAAAATTGACCGGCCCGGTGCGCGGCCAGACTGGGTGGTGAGCGCCACTTTTGATTTGTTTGACAAGCTGGGTGCTACGGAAGAGCAGCTGGATTTCCCAGTGGTCTATGCATCAGCACTAAACGGTTTTGCCACAATGGATCACACCAAGCCCAGCAGCGACATGCGGCCTTTGTTTGACGCCATCTTGAAGTATGTGCCCCAGCGTGAAGATGATGCCGAAGCCCCGCTACAACTCCAAATCTGTTCGCTGGATTACTCGAGCTACGTGGGCAAGATTGGTATTGGCCGAATTACCCGTGGCCGCTTGAAATCGTTGCAAGACGTGATCATTCAAGACGGCCCCGAAGGCACCCCTAAAAAAGCCCGTGTCAATCAGATCTTGATGTTCAAGGGCCTGGAGCGTGAAGTGGTACCCACCGCACAGGCCGGTGACATCGTATTGATCAATGGCATCGACGATCTGAATATTGGCACCACGGTTTGCGAACTTGACCATGTGGAGCCACTGCCCATGCTGTCGGTAGACGAACCCACGCTCACCATGAACTTTATGGTGAACGCATCGCCATTGGCGGGCCGCGAGGGTAAGTTTGTGACCAGCCGTCAAATTCGTGAGCGCCTTGAGCGTGAACTCAAGGCCAACGTGGCGTTGCGGGTCGATTTCAGTGCGGATTCCGACACCTTTATCGTGTCGGGCCGCGGCGAATTGCACTTAACAATTCTTCTTGAAAATATGCGCCGCGAGGGCTATGAGTTGGCCGTGTCGCGTCCGCGTGTGGTCTTTAAGCAGTCCGAGAGTGGCGAGCGTTTAGAGCCCTATGAGATGCTGACGGTGGATGTGGAGCAAGATCACCAGGGCCCAGTGATGGAAAATCTTGGCCTGCGCAAGGGTGAGATGCTCGATATGGTGCCGGATTCAAAGGGCCGTGTGCGGATCGAATACCGTATTCCGGCCCGCGGTCTGATCGGTTTTCAGGGTGAGTTCTTAACCCTTACCCGTGGTACCGGATTGATGAGCCATATTTTCGATGACTATGGTCCATACAAAGGCGAATTGGCCGAGCGGCGCAATGGTGTTTTGGTCTCGCAAGATGATGGCAACGCCGTGGCTTATGCGCTTTGGAAACTCCAGGAGCGCGGTCGGATGTTTGTTAAGCCAGGCGATGCGCTCTACGAGGGCATGATCATTGGCATTCATAGCCGTGACAACGATCTGGTGGTGAATCCAGTAAAAGAAAAGAAACTCACCAACGTGCGCGCATCGGGCAAAGACGAGCATATCGATCTCACGCCGCCAATCGAGCTCACGCTCGAAAAAGCCGTGGAATTCATTGCCGATGATGAACTGGTTGAAATTACTCCCAAGAGTATTCGACTGCGCAAACGTTACCTAAAAGAGCATGAGCGTAAAAAAGCAACCCGTGAGGAGGCCGCATAATGCAAGATGAGATTCGCATCTCCCTGATGGCAAGCCGTCAGGTCATGGAAGACATGCTGGAAGATGCGGCTTTGCAGGCCAATCTTCTGCATGCTGCGGACCGATGCGTCTTAAGTCTAAACTCTGGCGGCAAACTACTCTTTGCAGGAAACGGCGGCAGCGCTGCCGAGGCCCAGCACTTTTCTGCAGAAATGGTGGGCCGTTTTCTGAAAGAGCGCCGGCCATTGCCAGCAATTGCTTTAAACACCGACACATCGGCACTGACCGCCATTGGCAATGATTATGGCTATGAGCAGGTCTTTGCCCGGCAGGTCGAGGCCCTGGGAAACCCGGGTGATGTGTTGATCGTGATGTCGACATCTGGCCGCAGTAAAAATATTGTCCAGGCCATGACTGTGGCTCGCGCAAAGGGGGTGGCCACCATTGCGCTGACGGGTATCCATCCCCGCGATATGGGCGATCTTGCCGATGTAGTATTAAAGGTGCCGTCCTCTCACACACCGCAAATTCAAGAGGGTCACTTGGTCTTAGGGCATCTATTGTGCGCACTGGTGGAGAACCGAATCCTTCAATAAATCAGCCGGCAGACGATGCTGCCCGACTGACCGCCGCCCGTAGCGCCTTAGAACAGGCGGTCGCTGACGGCCGAGCCAACGCGTCTGATCTTCGTCAGGCGCAACGCACGCTCAGCATTCTTGATGAGCTGCATCTTGATACGCCATCTAAGACGGTCGCGTTTTTGCTTCCCGGTTTTGATGGGGGCGCGAAAAATACCGAGGCCATTCGCAAACAATATGGCGACGATATCGCGAGCCTATTGGTCGCCTTGTATCGGCTGTCGCACTTTGGTCATCAGATTGTTGTTTCCTCAGAGGAGTCTGCGCCGGCTCAGGTCGAGACACTACGCCGGATGTTATTGGCATTGGCTGACGACCTGCGTGTTGTGGTGATCCAGCTTGCGCGCCATATTGCTTATCTTGAAACAGTTGCTGATGACATCAAGGCCAATGTCCCCGGGGCCGCGGCGCTTGGTGAATCTCTGGGGGTTGAGACCCTAAGAGTTCAGGCACCGCTGGCCAATCGCTTGGGCATCTGGCAATTGAAGTGGGCCATGGAAGATCTTGCCTTTCGCATGACCGATCCGGCGGGCTATCGAGCGATCGCCACCATGCTGGACGAAAAACGTCAGGAACGTGAGATCTTCATCACCAAGACAATCGATGCGCTCAAGCGATTGTTGTCGAAGGCCGAGATCAATGGCCAGGTCATGGGCCGGCCTAAGCATCTGTTCAGCATTCACAACAAATTGCAGGCCAAGGGGCTGCGCTTTGATCAGTTGATGGACATCCGGGCCTTTCGGATTCTGGTGGACACCGAAGCCCAGTGCTATTCCGTGCTTGGCTTTTTGCATGATCACTGGCGGCCAATGGATTCCGAGTTCGATGACTACATCACTCGGCCCAAGGCCAATGGGTACCAGTCTCTGCACACGGTGCTGCTCGATAGCGATGGCCGACCGTTTGAAGTCCAGATCCGCACCCATGATATGCATCACCGGGCCGAACTCGGGGTTGCCGCCCACTGGAAATATAAAGAGTCTGGCGGCAGTCAGGCCACCAGCGGTGACTATGCGGCACGCATTTCTTGGCTACGGCAGATGTTGGATTGGGGCCGTGGGCCAGCCGGTCAGGTTCGGCTCTCTGATGATCGTGTTTATGCGCTCACGCCCAAGGCACGCATTATTGAATTACCAAAAGGGGCAACTCCTCTAGATTTTGCCTACCATCTGCACACCGAAATTGGCCACCGGTGTCGAGGTGCCAAGGTCAATGGTCAGATTGTTCCGCTGACGACCGAGATTCACACGGGCGAAACGATTGAGTTGATGACGGTCAAGCAGGGCGGTCCCAGCCGTGATTGGATGAATCCGGATGCGGGCTTTCTGAAGAGTCCGCGGGCCCGACAAAAGGTGCGAACCTGGTTTCATGCATTGGATCTGGCCGAGGGCCGTGTCGAGGAAAAGGCAAATGATCGAGACGAGACTAGCAGTCCAGAAGCCGAGAGTCTAAAACGTGCTGAGATTTCTGCCGAAGAGCTGATTCTTTCGAAGATTAGTAAACCCAAAACAGCATCCAAGGGGCAGGTGCTGGTGGTGGGCGTCGACCGAATGCTTACGGCCTTAGCGCGCTGCTGTAAGCCTGCACCACCGGATGCCATCAAGGGGTTTGTCACGCGTGGTCGCGGGGTGAGTGTGCATCGAGAACATTGCCGAACGTTTGAGCGAATGGCCCGTGATGCGCCCGAACGCGTGATTGATACCGAATGGGGCAAGCCAAAAGACCCCGCCGAGTCGCGCTATCTTGTTGATGTCATGGTGGTCGCCAAATCACGAAGTGAGTTAATTCGTGATCTTGCCGAAGTCTTGGCGCGAGAAAAAATTCCTCTTGCGCGGATGGACTCCTTTCCCAAGGGAGACCTTGTAACCTTGTCCGTCACACTGCAGGTGGCCGATGGCGAGCAGTTGAAACGCGCGCTGTCGATGATCCGCGATTTAACCGGTGTGATGTCGGCGACACGGGTTTAACCGCAGGTGCCCAGCTCACCGCATTGGCTGCAGAAATCACAGCCGTCTTTGCGGATCACGGCGTGTGCACCACAGGCCCCACATTTTTTACCTGCCATGCTCGCCATGGGGGGCGGGCTGTCGGCAGGCGGTGCCTCGGTGTGGTGCACGATCACATTGGGCCTGCGTTGCGCACGTTGGGCCAACAGGTTTTGAATGGCGTAAGCAATCGCGGCAACTTCCGAGTCATGCCACATGGGCACGGCTGTGCCGTCCGATTTTTTGTAAGTGCCCAGCCTTACCGGACCACGATCCCAAGCAACTTTGCGCATATCAGCTAAAGAGCGCTCCAGGAAGCCACCGCGTGCCGCGAGTGACAGCATACGCATGGTCGATGTGATCCACTGCTGTGATTCTCCGCTTTGACCCACGGGCATGAAAAACTCAATGGCACGATCGACTGTGCCGTCACCTTGGGTATTGGGCAGGGGCAAGAAAGACACGATTAAATAAAGTGTCTTGTGGCCCTCTTGCGTCCAGTACTCAATTTTTTCAGCGACTGCGTCCAGCGCGCCCTTGGGCCGCTTTTCAATCACGGTGCGCATGGGGTCAGCGGGTGCAGCGGCTGCCGATTCTTCAGCATTTGCGCTTGGTGCGGGCGTGGTCTCGAGCACGGCACCCAGAATGCTATTGGGCCGGTAGGTTGCTAGGCCTTTGAGATTAAATTCCCAGGCCTGTAGATACAGGTTTTTGAAGTCTTCGTAAGGGTAGTCGGCCGGGACATTCACCGTTTTGGAAATGGCGGTATCCACATAGGGCTGCACGGCCTTCATCATGGCGATGTGGTCAGCAGCACTCATCTCGAGAGCAGAGACAAAACTCTCGGGTAGCTGATCGGCATGACCACCAAGCAGGTGATAGACACGCCATGCATGATCTTCAACCGTGTATTCACGCGTAGAGCCATCGGCCTCGCGCTTCTTGCGGCGATACGTCCACGAAAAAGCAGGCTCAATCCCGTTCGAGGCATTGTCGGCAAAGGCAAGGCTTACGGTGCCAGTTGGTGCGATCGACAAGAGATGGCTATTGCGAATGCCGTGCTTGCGAATCTCGTCTTTGATCGTTGTCGGCAGTCGGCTGGCAAACGTGCCCTCTGCCAGATAGCCTGCTGCATCAAAGGCAGGGAAGGCCCCTTTTTCTTTGGCGAGTTCGATCGATGCGGTGTAGGCCGCGTCGCGCATGCATTTGGCAATCTCGGCGGCGACTTGTCGGCCTTCTTCCCGGTCATAGCGCAGGCCAAGCATGGTGAGTGTGTTACCCAAGCCAGTAAAACCAACGCCAATACGGCGTTTGGCGGCAGCCTCTTCGCGCTGTTGGGGCAGGGGCCACCAGGTGACATCCAGCACGTTATCGAGTGCACGGACTTGTAATTTCACCGCATTAGTGAAGGCATCGAAATCAAAGGATGCCGTGCCCTGAAAACCGAACGGGTGGCGAACAAATCGCGGAAGAATAATTGGGCCGAGATCGCAGCAGCCATAAGACGGCAGTGGCTGTTCACCGCAAGGATTGGTGGCGTTAATCGCTTCGCAATACCGCAGGTTGTTGTCTTCGTTGATGTGATCCAGAAATAAAATGCCTGGTTCTGCAAAGTCATAGGCCGAGCGCATCACGGTGTCCCAGAGTTCACGGGCAGGAATGGTCTGGTAGACCCAGAGTCCATCGGATGAGCGCTGATGAGCCCCTTCACGAATTAGCTTTTCCGCGGGCTTGGCGCGGTGAACGAGTTGCCATTCCTGATCGGCCTGAACGGCTTGAATGAATGCATCGGGCACACCCACCGATACGTTGAAATTATTCCAACGGCCGGGTGTGCGTTTAGCAGTAATGAATTCATGAACATCGGGGTGGTCAATGCGTAACACCCCCATCTGGGCACCGCGACGTGCGCCCGCGCTTTCAACGGTGCTGCAGGACTGATCAAACACGTTGATGTAACTGCAGGGCCCAGAAGCCATAGAAGCCGTGCCTTTGACTTCGGCACCACGGGGCCGAATGCGGGAAAAGTCGTATCCCACGCCGCCACCGCGGCGCATCGTCTCTGCTGCTTCGCGCAGGGCTTCATAGATGCCGGGAAAGCCTTCGTCATCCACGCCTTGAATGCAGTCGCCCACCGGCTGCACAAAGCAGTTGATCAGGGTGGCTTTGATGTTGGTGCCGGCAGCACTCATGATGCGGCCCGCACCAATAGCGCCGGCCTTCATGTTGTCTAAAAAAAGTGCCTCGTATTTGGCGCGCAAGTCTTCTTTTTCAACAGAGGCCAAGGCCTTGGCGACACGGGCATAGAGCTGGTCGGCGTTGAGTTCGCCAGACTTTAGATACTTTTCCCGCAGCACATCTAGGCTGATGGTCTGGGGTTCTTGGGTAAGGCTGGCGGTATTGAGTTCTTCGCGTTTCATTTTTCTTCTGATTTAAGGGTAAAGCTGTTTAAACGGAGCCCGCGGGGCGAAGCCCACCAAGCAGGCATTTCAATAATTCTTCAACACTGCGAATCTGATCGCCAAAGGGCAGCTTTCCTGCGCCACGGAAATAAAGGCCGCGATCGGTGTCGCCTTCCAGGGCATGACCAAGCTGGCGGTCGATACAGAACTGCCCCATGGCCGAGACACCATCGCGCAGGCCGCAATGGGCCAGGCAGTCGAGTGCCAGATTACAGCCTTTTGTCTTCACGTGGGCAACCGATTTGAGCTTGTCTTCGATACGAAGATACTTTTCAAGCCAAGGCGTTTTCACAGCCCGGGCAGGAAGACCGGCCACACTGACAAACTCCACAATGTCTTCAGGCTTGGCGTTGGCCAGGGTGGTTTTAAAGGCGGGTGCTGCATCGCTTTCTTGGGTGACGGCAAAGGCGGTGCCAAGTTGCACGGCAGCATAGCCAAGTGATTGCAGCCGTTGAATATCTTCTAGTGAAGAGATGCCGCCTGCTGCAATCAGCGGAATTTCCTTGCTAAAGCCAGAGCTTTCAAAGAATTCGAGCACTGGGCCAATGACTTGGTCGAAATCAAACCGTGTGTCGTTGAGGTCGGCAACTTTTGCGGCGCCCAGATGGCCGCCAGCAAGCCGTGGGTGTTCAATCACGATGGCGTCTGGCAGTCGGCCTTTTTTCTCCCACTTCTTGACCACCAGCTGAACCCCCCGCGCATCGGACAAGATTGGGATCAAGGCGGTGTCGGGGAAGTCTCTTGCCAGGTCGGGCAGATCCAATGGCAGGCCTGCGCCAACCACCAACGCGTCGATACCTGCCTCGAGTGCGTGTTTGACATAAAGCTCGTAGGCGCTCAGCGCCTTCATGATGTTCAGGGCAATCAGCCCTTGGCCCTGGGCCAGCTGACGCGCACGCGCAATCTCCCGGTCTAGCGCCACCAGGTTTGCTTGATCGAAAATCTCACGGGGGTGCTCATGGTCCGGGGCGTCGGCGGTTGCCGCCATCAGGTCGGGGTGCAGTCGCCGCAGGTCGACCGAAGAGATGGTGCCAATCCCACCAAGCCGGGCCACCGAGCCGGCCAGGCCACCGGCCGAGACGCCCACGCCCATCCCGCCCTGGACAACAGGGACCAGGGTCTTGCCTTTGATGGACAGTGGCCGAAGGCCAGAGGCCTGAGCGAGTTCGATCAGATCGTGGGCGAGTTGAGAAGATTGGGTGAGATCAAGCGTTTGGCGGTGCAGCAATTCCGGTGCGTTCATGCGTTTTTTCTTTAAAAAACATGGGGTTAGCGTAAGGGCTTACCCTAGCAAAGGAGGCCAAAAACCTGGTTGATTTAAGTCAATTTTTCAGGCGAAGTAATGCTTGTGATTCTCTCAAGATCTTCGAAAAAAATGCGACCAATCAGCCCAGGCTTTTATCAAAAACTAAGCTTCTTCCTCCTTGTATCCGCAGTGATTCTGGGCGGCGTGTCGTCTGCACTGGCCCAGGGGGCCAGGGAGCAGGCGGATAAGCGGGATGTGAAGAAGCAGGAATTCTTAAAGCGGCTTCCCTTGGAGTCCCGTTGCAAGGCAGAAGTCGCTGCAGGGGTGGTCAGACCCGATGGGGAGAGCAAGTGGCGGGCAGGGCCTTTTGAAGTCGAGGCTGAAGATGATTTTCGGGTCAGGATTGTGATGATTAACCAGCTGTCGCCCCAAGAGCAGCAGGTCTGCGAGGCCCAGGCCCAGGGGCTGGAATACGACGATGTCCAGCGCACCCGTTATCTTGAGGACGGATCGATTGTCTGTATGAAACGGGTCTACAACGACCGGGGCCGTCTACCCCAGCTTCTCGCCTGTCGCGTGAGCGCCTTGCTGACGCAGCCCACCCATCTTCGATGCAAAAACCTAGACCCGATCTTGGACCCAGACGGTATTTATGTCGCCCCGAACCTGCTCACCGTGATGACGCTGCCGCAGGCCGTGATGACCAAGGGCACTTGCCAGGCGGCGGACCGCTATTAGTGGGTGCGCCGTATTAAATGAAGCGGGCAGCAAAGGCCTGCGGCACATTGGCCTTTGCGCGTTCCTGATAATCGAAAAACACAATACCGGTTTTGCCACGCGCCACTTCAGTGCTGTCAGAGACGCGTGTCACGCGGTAGAGTAAGTCACAGCCAAGCCGAGAGAAGTCGGTCGCGGTCATTTCAAAACGCAGGAGGTCGCCGTAAAAAACTTCGGCCTTGTATTGAATGGCGGCATCGGCAACGATGATCCCAACACCATCCACATTACTTTCGGAATAACCCATCGAGGCAAAAAAGCGCATGCGTGCCTCGGACACCAGGCTCAACATGGCCGCGTTATCCAAGTGATTGCCGTAATTAATGTGGCCAATGTAGACCGGGATCTCTGTGGAAAATGCAAAGTTGTCGGGAAGATCAATTTTGACGCGGGCCATGTTGTTGTACCGTGATAAATGTCTTGGGTGAAAGCTAGATGCCAAGCAGCAATTGCACCGGCATCAAGACGATAGAAATAAATGCTTCGGTCAGCGCCATGAGTGGCCTCATCCAGAGATTTGAAATAACGCCGGCAACCAGCAAGGCCAGTACGATAAAGAAACCATAGGGCTCAATGCGCGAGACGGCCATGGCAGATCGCCAGGGCAGTAAGCCCACCAAGATTCTGCCGCCATCCATGGGTGGCAATGGAAATAAATTAAACACAAACATCACGGTATTGACCAAGATGCCTGCATGGCACATGGCCACCCAAAACCGTTCCTCCACTTGAAGGGCGATCAACACATAAAGTGTCAGCGCCCAGAGAATCGCTTGGAACAAATTGACCGCGGGGCCGGCCAAGGCCACCCAGACCATGTCTTTTTTGGGGTGACGCAGGTTGCCAAAATTTACGGGTACAGGCTTGGCATAGCCAAACAAGAAGGCACCTGAGGTTGCGAAATACAACATCAGGGGAATGACAATCGTGCCAATCGGATCAATGTGCTTGACCGGATTCAGCGTGATGCGGCCCAGTTGATAGGCGGTGTTGTCACCGAAGTGGCGGGCCGCGTAGCCATGGGCGGCCTCGTGGACCGTAATCGCGAAGATTACGGGAATCGCGTAGATGGCGATGGTCTGAATCAGGTGGCCGATATCCATAAGCTTTTGATTGTCTCAGATCTGTAGTGGGGGCAGTCTGTGTCCCCGCTTCAAAGGGACTGCGCCGATGACCAGGGATTGGTGCGCTATTGCCAAAGCGCGGGTGCCACGGGCTCTTCAATCAGGCTCTGGACGGCGGGTTGAATTCGATTAAGAAAATTCAAACCAGAGCGCATCTCAATATCACGAACCGAAGTAATAAATTCCTCAATGCGTCGGCTGGCGTGGGGCGCATTGGGCACCACAAACGCGATTGTTTCCACTCGAATTGGGTCGAAGACGACTTTGTAAAAATGGGTTGGTACTGCGACTTGGTTGGGGCCAATGGTTTTGTTGGATGTCTCTTTTTCGAAGATGGGGCCAGTGTAGATAAAGAGTTCTCCGCGGCTGGCGACCCAGCGGCGAATGGCGGACTCAATGTCGCTCCAGATGCCACGGTTCATGCCAGGGCCGATTTGTGGCGCCATATTCGACAGGTAAAAGCTTTCCTGCATGGCCTCTTTGCTCCAGCGCATATCGGCGGCAGGCGCCATGTGGCCACGGTCATAGCCACTGCCGCGATAGTCGTCTAATTCGGCCCGTTGGCCTTTGGGTAGATCGGGGTCGGGAATGAATCGATCACTGCGGGCAACTTTTGGCACAAGACGCTCTGCTGTCATGCGTTGCGCGACCCAGGTGGGTGATTTTTTGGTGTCGTCGTGGGAGAGCGCAAAGCCGGTTCGGCAGAGCAATCGGCCCTGCTCATTGGGCAGGCCATAGGCTAAGAATTCTTTGCATCGCTCCGGCGGCGCAGAAACGGGCTGGGCTGCTGCGATGCCAAGATGGAGTGCAAGTCCTAAAAGGACTAGGGCCCGGCGCATTGACATTATTTTTTCTTTGGCCGAAAGGCCTTGCAGACGTTTTCGTGGGTGTAGATGCTTGGTCCACCAACTAACTCAAGCCCGTAAGGAATCGCAGCGAAGATGCCATGGACGATGGTCTCTCCCGCGGCGTTACGAACACCGCCCAAGGTTTCTGCAATGGCTTTGGGCTGGCCAGGAAGATTCACAATCATGGCCTTGCCCCGGACCACACCGACTTGGCGTGACAGGATTGCAGTCGGCACATAGTGCAGGCTGATCTGGCGCATTTGTTCGCCGAATCCGGGAAGTTCCTTGTCGGCGATCGCGAGCGTGGCCTCGGGCGTGACATCGCGCGGTGCCGGCCCAGTCCCCCCAGTCGTGAAGACCAGATCGCAGCCTTCTTGGTCCACCAGTTCAATCAAGGTTTTTGAGATCACGGCCTGCTCGTCTGGGATCAGCCGCTCGACAGGCTGCCATGGGCTTTGTATGGCACTTTCAAGCCAGCTGCGCAGGCCAGGCAGGCCCAAGTCCTGGTAGACGCCCTGGCTGGCGCGGTCGCTGATGGAGACCAGACCAATCTTGGCAGGTCTGCTGGTGGTTGCTGTGTCGTTCATGGGCTGTTGTTGTGACGTGTATTTGGGGATTTATTGGGGAATCTCGCAATTCTGAGCCGGTATTATTGTCCCCATGAGCACACCACAACAACCCTCGTCGTCCCCGCTGTTTTATTCGCCCGATGCCTTGCGGGATCTATCCCTAAAAATTATTCAGATGGCCAAGGATCTTGGCGCCACCGACGCCGCGTCTGAGGTGTCGGAGAGTAGTGGGCTGTCGGTGTCTGTGCGCCGGCAGGCCATTGAAACCCTGGAGCGCACACGAGACCGGGCCGCCTCGGTCACGGTCTATAGCGGCCTAAAGCGCGGCCATGCCACGACTTCTGACTTTTCTGACCAGGCGCTCAAAGATGCAGTGGCCAAGGCCTTGGATATTGCCCGCTACACCGCCGAGGATCCCTGCGCGGGACTGCCCGAAGACCAGGTGATTGCCAAAACCATTCCGGCGTTGGATCTCTACTTTCCCTGGGAGGTCTCGGCTGAGTCGGCCGTGGGCCTGGCCATGTCAGCAGAAAAGGCGGCGCTGTCGGTCAGTTCAGCGATCAAGAACACCGAAGGAGCGTCTGTTGCAGCCAATCATGGCCAATTCTTTGCCGCCAATACCCGTGGTTTTCTTGGTGGCTACCCGTATTCTCGTCACTGGTTGTCGGTGGCACCCATTGCCCAGCGGGGTGAGGCCATGCAGCGTGATGACTGGTACACATCGGATCGTGACCCCCGAAAACTCGCCGACCCTGAAGCGGTGGGGCGCTATGCGGCCCAACGTGCGCTCGCCCGGCTGAACGCCAGAAAAATTTCAACCCAACGCGTGCCAGTGTTATTTGAAGCGCCGTTGGCCAGCGGATTGCTGGGGGCCTTTGTGCAGGCCGTGAGTGGCGGCGCACTCTATCGCAAGAGCAGCTTTTTGTTAGACAGCCTTGGCAAGACTGTTTTCCCAAAACACATTCACATCACCGAAGATCCACTGATTCATGGCGCAATGGGCAGTGCCCCTTTTGATGATGAGGGCGTGCGTGTGGCTGCCCGAAATGTTGTGACAGCAGGACGGGTCGAGGGTTATTTCTTGTCTTGTTACTCAGCAAGAAAATTGGGCATGGTCTCCACTGGCAATGCTGGGGGTTCGCATAATCTGTTCATGCGCAGTGATCTCACCTCGGCCGGTGATGACCTAAACGCCATGATTCGTAAGATGCATCGCGGCCTGCTGGTGACCGAGGTGATGGGCCAGGGCGTGAATTACGTTACCGGTGATTACTCACGCGGTGCCTTTGGCTATTGGATTGAAAACGGTGAGATTGCTTATCCTGTTGAAGAGATCACGATTGCCGCCAACATGAAAGACATGTTGAAGGGCATTGTGGCCATCGGTGCAGACACCTTGTGCCGTGGTACCAAAACAGTGGGGTCGATCTTGGTGGACGAGATGACGATTGCGGGCAGTTAGACGTCGTTGTTTTGGTCGAGCCGCTGTGGCCCGACCCGGCTTGCGCGAATCACCCCGGGCACGCGGCGAACGCGGCGCAGCACATTGGCCAGGTGCTGCCGCTCTCGTACTTCTACCGTGAGATGCATGATGGCCAGCGTCTGATCTTTTGGCGCAGTGTTCGCTCCAACAATATTGGCATCAGCACCCGAAATCGCGGAAGCCACTCTGGCCAAAATACCGCGAACATCCTGGGTCTCAATAATCAATTGAGTCTGGAAAAGCCGCTTTAAATCTTCTGCCCAAAAAATATCGGCCCAGCGTGATGGGTCTTTTGCGCGTTGACGCCGGCCAAGACCACAAGTGGTGCGATGTACGACCAATCCCGCACCGCCGCGCATTAAACCAATGGCCGCATCACCGCCAATTGGGTTGCAACAGGTGGCGTATTGCACCGTGGAGCCTTCGCTGCCATCAATCGTGATGGCATCGCTGCCGGATGCAAAGTGGGTCTGCGAAATGGCCAGCGCATGGCGGGCATGCTCCGGCAGATTGGATAGCGCAGGGTTGGCCATCTGGGGCAGGAGTCTTCTGGCCGCGACGTTGGCAAGCGTGAGGCCCAGACCAATGTTTTCAAAAAGATCATCTCGGTCTTGTGCAGAATTTTCGGCCAAGAACTGATGCCAGTCGAGCCGTGGGTCATCAAGACTTTCCACGCCGAGCGCCTTTAAGGCCTGTTCCAAGAGCCGATGGCCAAACTCAATGGCCTCGGTGCGGGTGGTGGTCTTGAGTCGGTGACGTATCTCGGCCCGTGCCTTGGCCGTGCGCACAAAACTCAGCCAAGAGGGATGAGGATTGGCTTCTTCGCTTGTCTGTACGTGAACCACATCGCCGTTGCGAAGCGGTGTGTCTAAGCCTGCAGGTTGATGGTTGATCTCTGCTGACACACAGCGATTCCCAATGTCAGTGTGAACGTTGTATGCAAAATCAACGGGCGTTGATCCGCGCGGCAATTCTTTGATCGCCCCTTTGGGAGTAAAGACATAGACCACGTCGGGGAAGAGATCGATCTTGACGCTATCTAAAAACTCAGAGGGGTCTCGCGTCTGCGACTGGACCTGCACCAGGGATTGCATCCATTCGTGGGCGCGGGCCTGCAAGGGTGAAATTTCCTGGCTTGGCTCTTCCTTGTACATCCAGTGCGCTGCAACGCCAGATTCGGATACCTGGTGCATTTCCCGTGTACGAATTTGGAATTCAACGGGCGTGCCGTAGGGACCAATCACGGTGGTGTGCAGCGACTGATAGCCGTTGGACTTTGGAATGGCAATGTAGTCTTTGAATTTGCCCGGCATGGGTTTGTAGATGGCATGCAGGGCACCCAGGGCCAGATAACAATCAGGAATATCTTTGACGAAAATTCGAAAGCCGTAGACATCGAGCACTTCAGCGAAAGTCAGCCGCTTCTCGATCATTTTTTGGTAGGTGGACCACAGGCTTTTCTCGCGGCCCTCGATCGTGGCTTGAATACCAAACTTCGGCAGTTGGGCCTCTAGCGCGTGCTGAAGCTTGTTGACCACTTCTCGTCGGTTGCCGCGAGCCGCAAGCAGGGCTTTCGATAAGGTGGCATAGCGAAGGGGATACAGGCCCGAGAAGCTTAAGTCCTCAAGCTCACGAAAGACCGTGTTGAGCCCGAGTCGATGCGCAATCGGCGCATAGATATCAATCGTTTCTTTGGCAACACGTCTTTTCTTTTCCGCTGAGACGCAGCCCAGGGTGCGCATGTTGTGCAGCCGGTCGGCGATCTTGATCAGAATGACGCGAACATCTCGCGCCATGGCCAGCAACATCTTTCGGAAGTTTTCCGCCTGCGCTTCTTCACGATTACGGAATTCCACCGCCTCGAGTTTTGATAGCCCATCGACCAGCTCGGCAACTTCAGATCCGAATCGCTCGGTGATTTCTTGGCTGGTGGCAGACGTATCTTCAACGGTGTCGTGAAGCAGGGCGGCCATTAAGGCCTGCACGTCTAAGCGCCATTGGGTGCAGATCTCTGCGACAGCCAATGGGTGGGAGACATAAGGTTCGCCACTTTGGCGGAACTGGCCCAGGTGGGCCTCGTCACTGAAGCGATAGGCTGCCTTGAGCCGCTCGCAATCTTCCGGTGATAGGTAAGCGTTCGCGCGTTCGATAAGCGGGCTTACGGAAACAACCCGCGGAGCGGGACCGTTCACTTAGATCGGGACTTTTTTCAACATTTCACGGCCAACTTGCTGGGCTGCGATTTCGCGAAGCGCAGTCACCGTGGGTTTGTCACGAGATTCGAGCTTGGGCGAGGCGCCCTGTGCAAGCTGACGGGCACGGTAGGCCGCGGCCAGGGTTAACTCGAAACGATTTGGAATAAATTCCAAGCAGTCTTCAACTGTGATTCGGGCCATGGTGTTTCCTGAGGAGAGGGGTTCAATGGTCCGCCTGGGTGACCCGAAGAGCAAACTGCTCAAGATCACGCAAAGCGGCGCTAAAGTCTTGATTTATAATAACATAATCGAATTCATTGGCGTGTTGAATCTCGCTTTCGGCGGCCGCTACCCGTCGCGCAATGACCTCTTCTGAATCCTGCCCGCGTGCCCGGAGCCGGGCGCCGAGTTCCTCAATCGATGGCGGCAGGATAAAGACACTTGCTGGCCGATCAAAAAGTCGCCGAATCTGCTGCGCCCCCTGCCAGTCGATCTCTAAGAGAATGTTTTTGGATTGGGCGAGTTTTTCTTCGATCCATGCCCGGGATGTCCCGTAAAAATTGTCGTAGACCTGGGCCCATTCCAAGAAGGCACCCTGGTCCCGTTGGGCAATAAAGGCGTCTTTGGTGGTGAAGAAATATTCCCGGCCATGGACTTCGCCGGGCCGTGGCGGCCGCGTGGTGGTGGAGATCGATAGTTCCCAGTCTGGGTGGCGAGCCAAAAAGGCACTGACCAGGCTTGATTTACCCGCGCCTGATGGCGCTGCGATCATCAGTAGACGGCCACTATTCAAGGTTCTGTACCTGTTCGCGGATTTGCTCAATCAAGAGTTTCATCTCGATGGAGACTGTGCTTAATTCCGACGATGCGGCCTTTGAGCCAATCGTGTTGGCCTCGCGATTCATCTCTTGGGTTAGAAAATCCAGCCGTTTGCCAATGCCATTTTTACTGCTTGTCGACTGGGCCTTGGCAGAAAGGATTCCGCGGGCAGAGGCCAGGTGTGAGCGGAGTCGATCCAGCTCTTCGGCGATATCAATCCGCAGACCAAACACGGCGGTTTCCTGCCGAATGCGCTCCTCAAGCTGGGTGAGCTGATCAGCCGATAGTTTGGCGATTGTGCCAACGGCATCCGGTGCGGTGTTTGCTGCCGCGGCCGCAGGCGTTTGTTGGACCAAGGCCAGGGCGTCTCGCAACTTGTCTGCGAGTTTTTGTTGCTGCAGGGCAATCGCCTGTGGCACGTGTTCAGCGGCCTGGGTGCAGCGACGTTCAATTTGGTCGAGTCGATCGAAAATCGTCTGAATGAGCCGCTCGCCTTCGGCCAATCGACTCTGGCGAAACTGGGCCAGGGCCTGATCCAAGACCCGCTGAATCAGGCTTTGCCACTCGTCTTGGCTAAGCTGAGACTCGATCGTGACCCCGGGCAGTTTGAGCAAATCGGTCACGGAAAACGGAAGAATTTCTGGGTGGTTGTGCCGGATTTCATGGGCCAGGCGAAGGGCAGAGGCAAGGCCGGCCGGGTTGATTTGGGTGGTGGCCAGGCTTGCCTCGGTTCTGGTCAGGCCGAGTCGAAGTTCGACCTTGCCACGCGCCACGGCGGACTGGGTCTTGTCCCGGCATAGGCTTTCGGCCCAGCGAAAGTCGTCAGGCATTCTGGGCAAAAACTCAAAAAAGCGGCTGTTCACGCTTTTTATTTCAATCGACAGGCGTCCGGCGGGGCAATCCGCTTGGGCGCTGCCAAAGCCGGTCATGCTGGGGTGTGCCATAAGTGCTTTCGGGCGAAATCAAGAGACTCGCGTTATTGTAAGGGCCTTCAATACAAGGAATTCCCCATGACTGTCGCATCACCAACCGAATCGATTCAACCGGCTGCACGTCCAAGCGGTCGGCTGCCCACGCAATTGCGGCCCGTGAGCTTAGAGCGTCGTTACACCAAGCATGCCGAGGGTTCGGTCTTGGTCTGTTTCGGCGACACCAAGGTGCTGTGCACCGCATCGGTCGAGGAGCGTGTACCAGGGTTTTTAAAGGGCCAAGGCACCGGATGGGTCACTGCCGAGTACGGCATGCTGCCGCGATCCACCCACACCCGAAGTGATCGCGAGGCCGCCAAGGGAAAGCAGAGTGGGCGCACCTTAGAAATTCAACGATTGATTGGCCGATCATTGCGGGCGGTGATGGATCTGAGTCTGCTGGGTGAACGCACGATCACGATTGATTGTGATGTTTTGCAGGCCGATGGGGGTACGCGGACGGCAAGCATTACCGGCGCCTGTGTCGCCTTGTCGGACGCGCTGGATGGACTGCGTCGAGGCGGCTTGATTCACGGCAATCCATTACGCGAATCGGTGGCGGCCATCTCGGTGGGGATTTGGAAAGGCGTGCCGGTCTTGGATTTGGATTATCTAGAAGACTCGGGCTGCGATACGGATATGAATGTGGTGATGACCGATTCTGGTGGCATGGTCGAGGTCCAAGGAACGGCCGAGGGCACACCATTTTCCCGGCAGGAATTAGATGAGTTGTTGGCCTTGGCTGCCCGTGGCATTGGTCAGCTGCATGAGTTTCAGCAGTGCTTGATCCAGGACCCAGAGCGGCGCACGGTGGTGGTGGAGTAGGGTCAGTGTCACGCTGGGTGTTGGCCACATCGAATGCAGGCAAGCTGCGTGAATTTACACACGCCTTGTCTCCCGTTTTGCAGGCCCATCAGATTGAACTGCTCGCCCAATCAGATCTGGGGGTCTCGAGTGCTGAAGAGCCGTTTGATACCTTTGAAGACAATGCGCTTGCCAAGGCCCGTCATGCCAGTGCGCATACCGGCCTGCCTGCGCTGGCCGATGATTCAGGCATTTGTGTTGCCGCACTTGATGGCAGGCCTGGCGTGCGTTCCGCCCGTTATTGGGCAGACCATGTGAACCACGCCCCAGCAAAAATTGCGCAGGAACTCTCAAAGCAATCCACGGATCAGGCCAATCTCTCATGGCTATTGCACGAGATCAATACCGTGAAGCAATCGCGCTATCGGCAGTCGGTACCGCCAGAGTCTTTTTGGAATGCGGCCTATGTCGCCTCGATTGCTTTTGTCACCGGACCTGATGA
This sequence comes from beta proteobacterium MWH-UniP1, assembly GCA_036362785.1. Classification (NCBI taxonomy): domain Bacteria; kingdom Pseudomonadati; phylum Pseudomonadota; class Betaproteobacteria; species beta proteobacterium MWH-UniP1. The sequence goes on along the minus strand of CP143625.1, from coordinate 1,275,078 downwards.
TCGGCATCCGATTGTGGTCACAGGCCGCTGGGATGGGCGGATTGTGATGGAGCCGCAGGGTGATGGGGGCTTTGGCTATGACCCGATATTTTTTGATCGGGACTATGGGCGGACCGCGGCCCAGCTCACGATTGAAGAAAAGCAGGCCGTGAGTCATCGTGGCCGGGCGCTTGCCGAATTACTGAAGGCGCTAGCAATCGCATCTTTGTGAGTCAGACGTGTCTGTGACGCCGTTGCCCAAAATTCAATTCAAACAATTACCGGAGTTATCGCTTTACGTGCACATGCCCTGGTGTGTGCGCAAGTGTCCCTATTGTGATTTCAACTCCCACGAGGCCCGTAACACCATTCCTGAAAAAGCCTATCTGGCAGCGCTGGTGGCAGATCTAGAGTCAAACCTGCCGCTGATTTGGGGCAGGCCGGTCGTGAGTATTTTTATCGGTGGTGGTACGCCGAGTTTATTTTCACCGGAGTCCATTGGTGAATTGCTGATGGCGATTCGTGCCCGTGTGAAAGTGTTGCCCGACGCTGAGATTACGCTGGAGGCTAATCCTGGCACATTTGAAGCGGATCGCTTCGCGGGCTTTCGTGATGCGGGTGTGAATCGCTTATCGATCGGTGTGCAGAGTTTTAATAACACCCATCTCGCGGCCTTGGGCCGTGTCCACGATTCGCAGCAGGCGATTGCAGCAGCGGCGCTTGCCGTAAAGCTTTTTGAAAAAGTGAATCTAGATCTGATGTTCGGCCTTCCTGGCCAAGATCAGCGGGGACTGCAGGCGGACCTGCAGCAGGCACTTAGCCTTGGTGCCAAGCATGTGTCTTGCTATCAGTTAACGCTTGAGCCCAATACACGCTTTGCCGCACAGCCGCCCGCGGGCCTGCCCGATGACGACACGCTGGCGGATATGCAGGCTTTTGTGGTGGATCAGTTGGGGCAGGCCGGATTAGCCCGCTATGAAATTTCTGCCTATGCCGCGCCAGGCCAGGCCAGTGACCACAACCTGAACTACTGGACCTTTGGGGACTACCTTGGGATTGGGGCGGGGGCCCACGGCAAACTCTCGTTTGCGCACAACATCACTCGAACCGTGAAGCCACGGCACCCAGAGTTGTATTGCCAAAGGTTCGGGGCACCGCTGGCGGGTGCAAAGATGCCCCTGAGGGTCTTCGGCACGGACGCGCCGAGCACCGAGGAGGTGCCGGTCGAGGCCTTGCCCTTTGAGTTCATGCTCAACGCCCTGCGCCTGATGCATGGCGTGCCCGTTGGCCGTTGGGAACAGACCACTGGCATGTCGGTTGGGGCCCACCCATTTTTGCTAGAGCGGCTTGGGCAGGCCCAGTCTTTGGGGCTTTTGTCCGCTGAGCCGGGTGTGTTTCGGGCCACCCCCCGTGGGATTGAGTTGCTCAACGATTTGCAGTCTGTTTTTCTGGCCTAGTGGCATAGCCCCCATGGCCTGGGTTGGGGCGATTCGGGCTGGATCGCCAGATCAAAAAACGCACTTTTATGGTGCAATAGGCGTTGCCCTTCAAAGAAAGCACCGCGTTAATGCAATAAAAGCACCAAAATTGTGCATACGGTCAGCATTGAATGCACGAAAATATCGCAAGTCCTTGATTTGCCGGGTTGCGTAATTCAGGCACGGTTTTCGCTTTAGTAGAGTCGTTCAAATTTATTTTTTAAGGAGAAGCACGGATGGCCACCCCCCAAGACGTCATGAAGATGGTTGCGGACAACGAAGTGAAGTTCGTTGATTTCCGCTTCACCGATACTCGCGGCAAGGAGCATCACGTCAGTGTGCCAATCAGCCACTTCGACGAAGACAAATTCGAATCGGGCCATGCCTTTGATGGTTCGTCGATTGCTGGTTGGAAGGGCATCGAGGCGTCCGACATGTTGTTGATGCCAGACCCCAACACCGCAGTGTTGGATCCTTTCCGTGAAGAGTCCACGCTGAATTTAACGTGTGATGTGGTCGAGCCCTCGGATGGCAAAGGCTATGACCGTGACCCACGTTCGATTGCCAAACGGGCCGAGGCGTATTTGAAGTCCACCGGCATTGGCGACACCGCCTACTTTGGCCCAGAACCCGAGTTCTTTATTTTCGATGGTGTGACCTGGACCGTGGATATGTCGGGTTGCAGTGTCAAGATCAAATCGGAAGAAGCCAGCTGGTCGACCGGTATCGACTACGAAGGCGGCAACCTGGGCCATCGCCCGGTAGTGAAGGGCGGCTACTTCCCAGTGCCCCCCGTCGATTCTTTCCAAGATATCCGCTCTGAAATGTGTCTGATCATGGAGCAGATGGGTGTGCCGGTTGAGGTCCACCACCACGAAGTGGCGGGTGCGGGTCAGTGCGAAATTGGCACGAAGTTCTCCACACTCACCCAGCGTGCCGACTGGACACAGATCATGAAATACGTGATCCACAACGTTGCCCATAGCTACGGCAAGACCGCAACGTTTATGCCCAAACCATTGGTGGGCGATAACGGCTCGGGCATGCACGTGCACCAGTCGATTTGGAAAGACGGACAGAATCTTTTCGCAGGCAATGGTTACTCAGGCCTGTCTGATTTCGCCTTGTACTACATCGGTGGGGTGATTAAGCATGCCCGCGCCTTGAATGCGATCACCAACCCTGGCACCAATAGCTACAAGCGCCTGGTTCCTGGCTTTGAGGCACCGGTGAAGCTGGCCTATTCCGCCAAGAATCGCTCTGCATCGATTCGCATTCCCCACGTGAGCAACCCAAAGGGCCGTCGTATCGAAGTCCGCTTCCCAGACCCATCGGCAAACCCCTACATGTCGTTTGCCGCATTGATGATGGCAGGCCTTGATGGCGTGATGAATAAGATCCACCCGGGTGAGGCTGCGGATAAGAATCTGTATGACCTGCCGCCCGAAGAAGATAAGAAGATCCCAACGGTCTGCTCGTCTTTGGATCAGGCACTCGAAGCTCTGGACAAAGATCGCGAGTTCTTGACCCGTGGCGGTGTCTTTAGCGACGGCATGATCGATGCTTATATCGAGCTCAAGATGGAGGAGGTCACCCGTTTCCGGATGACTACCCACCCGATTGAGTTTGATATGTACTACTCGCTGTAAGACGGTTCACGGCATTTCGATAACCCGTATTTCGTGTGACCAATAAAGACTTCCGCAGCTTTGATCTACTCGCCACCGCGGTGGTGTTGTTAGACCAAAGACTGCGGATTGTCTTTTGCAATCAGGCCGCCGAACTCTTGTTTGGCCTGTCGGGCCGGCAGATGGAGGGCCACGGCCTGGCTGATTTTGTAACCGAAGCCGCCGAGATTGAGCAGATGCTTGCGCAGGCCCTGGCCCATCAGTTCGATGTCAAACGGCAACATCTCGCGTGGCACTTCCCCATGCGTGGCACAGCCGAGCTTGATACGACCGTAGCCGCCCATACCGAGTCCGGTCAATCGCTGCTGTGTCTGGAGTTGCGAGAAATCGATCAGCAAAGGCGTCTTGATCGCGAAGAGCGTCATGCCAATCTCACGCAGGCCAATAAAGAGCTGATGCGTAATCTTGCCCATGAGATAAAAAACCCGCTGGGCGGTGTGCGTGGCGCAGCCCAGCTGCTCGATCGTGAGTTGCCCAGTGACGATCTTCGCGAGTACACCCAAGTCATCATCAAAGAGGCGGACCGTCTTCAGGATTTGGTCGATCAGATGCTTGCCCCCCATCGCAAGGCCCGTGCCGTAGAGCACGTGAATATCCACGAAGTCTGCGAACGTGTGCGCAGCCTGATGACGGCCGAATTCACTGCCGGTCTGGTCATTCAGCGCGATTACGACACCAGCCTTCCGCCGATAGAGGGCGATCGGGAACAATTGATTCAGGTGGTTCTGAATGTGGTGCGCAATGCGGCCCAGGCCCTCAAAGGGCAGGGTCAGATTATTTTGCGAACGCGGGTGGCCCGTCAGGTCACGATTGCCAAACGTCGTCATAAGTTGGCATTAGATTTGCATGTCATTGATAACGGTCCGGGGATCCCTGAGGCAATTCGAGACCGGGTGTTTTATCCCTTGGTCTCGGGCCATGCGCAGGGCCACGGCCTGGGTCTAACGTTGGCCCAGTCGTATGTGCAGCAGCATGGCGGCGTGATGGATGTTGAGAGCAGACCCGGTTGCACCGACTTTTTGATCCGTCTGCCGATTGATTTGAAATGGAGTTCATCATGAAACCCGTTTGGATTGTTGATGACGATCAGTCGATTCGCTGGGTGCTTGAAAAAGCATTGAGCAAGCATCAGATCCCCTGTCGGGTCTTTGAAGATGCTGGCGCAGTCATGGACGCGCTTGATCACGAGACACCGCAGGTCTTGGTGTCCGATATTCGGATGCCAGGCGATAGCGGACTGGAATTACTTGAGCGGGTCAAACATCGTTGTCCGCAGGTGCCCGTTATTGTGATGACGGCCTTTTCCGATTTGGACAGTGCAGTATCGGCCTTTCAAGGGGGTGCCTTTGAGTACCTGCCCAAACCGTTCGATGTGGATGCCGCCGTTGCCCTGATTCGGCGTGCGGTTCAAGAAAGTGCAGCAAACACCTCGCCGGCCAATCCGACGATAGAGGCCTTGCCCGAGTTACTCGGCCAGGCACCGGTCATGCAAGATGTGTTTCGCGCGATTGGGCGTCTGAGCCAATCGAGTGCGACAGTGCTGATCACCGGCGAGTCGGGCACCGGGAAAGAATTGGTGGCCAGTGCCTTGCATCGGCACAGCCCGCGTTCCCGCATGCCGTTTGTGGCCTTGAATACAGCGGCGATTCCCCGTGATTTATTGGAGTCGGAGTTGTTTGGCCACGAACGTGGCTCCTTTACTGGCGCCCAAGCCACGCGCCGTGGCCGCTTTGAGCAGGCCGAAGGCGGCACCTTGTTTCTGGATGAAATTGGCGACATGCCGTTAGACCTGCAAACACGCCTGCTGCGCGTGCTGTCCGACGGTCACTACTACCGTGTTGGCGGCCATCAACCGATCAAAGCCAATGTCCGGGTGATCGCTGCTACTCACCAAGACCTGGAGTCCCGGGTTCGATCAGGCCAGTTTCGCGAGGATTTGTTTCATCGCTTGAATGTGATCCGGCTAAGGTTGCCGCCGCTTCGTGAGCGCCAAGAGGATATCCCGCTGCTCATCCGACACTTTTTGCAAAAGAGTGCCACAGAGCTCAAGGTTGAACCCAAACAACTGGCGCCTGCCGCAATCGATATGCTGACCAAACTGCCGTTTCCAGGCAACGTTCGCCAGCTTGAAAATCTCTGCCACTGGATCACGGTGATGGCCCCAACGCAGCTGGTCCAGGTGGAAGATCTTCCACCCGAGGTCCGGGCGTACGTGCCAGGCACTGCGCAAGGGGCCAGCCAACACCCAGCCACGGGCACAGTCGAGCCCACTGGCGTGCAGACTGTGGCCATCTCAGCGGTTGGTTCTGCAGCCCAGATGGCACCCATCTCTTGGCAGGAGCTGCTTCGTCAGGAGGTCTCACGCTCCCTTGCAACTGAGACAGAGGGGCCAGACCAGGGCCGAATGAACCAATGGGCGCGGGAATTCGAGGCCGCGGTGATCGGCGTGGCCTTAAAGCACACGCGGGGCCGGCGGATCGAAGCCGCCCAGCTCCTGGGGATTGGCCGAAACACCATGACCCGCAAGATCGCGGACCTTCACCTTGAGGATGACTGATTTGGTTTTTTTGATTATTATCAATATTCGGATCACCGCATATTGAAGGAAAAAACAGATGCACAACTCATTTCAGGGAGTGAGTGGCGGGGCGCCCATTACCATTGGTTCGATCTCATCTAGCTGCGCAGACTGCTCCATGCATGAGCTCTGTCTTCCCGCTGTGATCAACAATCAGGACCTGGATCGGCTTGAGACCATCATGTCCAAGCGCCTGCGGGTGGAGCGTGGGGAATCCCTATACCGGGCCGGCGATGTCTTCACCAGTCTTTATGCAGTCAAGCTTGGCCACTTTAAGACCGTCTACTCCGAGGGCCCAGCGACCAAGCAAATCATTGGTTTTCAGATGTCTGGCGAAATTCTGGGCATGGAGGGCATTGGCGGTTCGCGTCATAAGTGCAGTGCGATCGCATTGGAAGACAGCGAAGTCTGTGAAATCCCGTATTCCCGCCTGGAGAGCCTGCTGGCCGAGTTGCCCAGTCTTCAGGCCCACTTTCATCGGATGATGAGCCGCGAAATCAATCGCGAGCATCAGGTCATGTTGCTGTTGGGGTCGATGAGCGCCGACCAACGGGTAGCGGCTTTCTTGCTGAATTTGTCCCGCCGCTACGAGACCCGCGGGCTGTCGCCCAACCACTTTGTGCTGCGTATGACACGTGAAGACATCGGTAACTATTTGGGGCTCACGATCGAGAGCGTCAGCCGAGTGTTTAGCCGCTTTAAGAAAAACGATTGGATTGAGGGCTCGCCCCGGGACGTGCGGCTTTTGGATCGCAAAGCGCTCGAAGAGCTCTGCGTGTCGTGATTTACAAAGAGTAGGGGGATCGCCGCTCGATGGGCTGCGATTCCGCCGGCTTCATGAGCGACCACGTCATGAAGCTTGAGACTGCCGCAAACAGAAAACAGACCACAAAGCCGATCGCGTAGGCCGCTAGCCGGTCTATATCGAGTGGCACGCCGTGGACCATCAGGTCTGTGGGGTCAAATAATGAGAAGAACAGGGCGTTGAGCGACGCAGCCGCCAGGAAGGCAGGCCATAAAATCACCATGGCCACTTTGGCCCGGGAAGATGGAATATGGGTCGGCGGTGGCGGGGCATAAGGAATTCTTGGCATGTCTCACTCCTGCTCGTTTTTTTAGTCGATTTTCCAGACTGAACGGACCCGCCAGTCGCCTCGGTCGTCTTCGACCTGCACATACCAGCGGCCCGAGCTAATCCCCGGAACATCGGTCCGGTAGACGCCCGGGCCGGATTTTACAAGGGTTGCCAAGATATCTCTTTGGTCAATCGTGGGGTGAGACAGCCGAATTCTGAGCATCTCTGGCGCCTCTACCCCGGGTTTGGCAGTAAAGCGGATCTCAATGCGTTGATCGCCATTGGGCTGGGCCAGAACACTCGAACTGAGTTGGACACCGCGATCAACCGCCGCCTGATCTTTTTCCAACCGCTGGTTAATGCCTCGGCCTTGCTTGTAGTAATCGTCGGCCACCAGGCTGTCGGCCTGTGTGAAGGAAATCCAGATAAAAATCGAGCCGAGCACCACCGATGTGGCTGGAATCCCAATCAGAAACCAGACCCAGCCATGGCGGTACCAGGGCTTGGTATCCACATTGGCGGGGCGGGCAGGTTGATTGGGCTGGGTCGACATGCGCATGATTATCTCCAATCAGAGCCGGCAGATAGGCGGGCGGGGTTGAGGGTTAACGCGGAACGAAAAACGCCGCTTTTTCGTCGACACCAACGCCTGGTGTTGTGAGCGAGTCCACCCGAATTTGAATCTTGTGCGAACCCTTGTCGAGTTTTTCTAGCTCTGCAATCGGGGACTGCATCCGCACCACATACAGCTTGGTCGATGTGGCGGGCACTTCGAAGGTATCGCCACCCACCACGGTCAGGCCTGGGACACCGGTCGCCGTGACTTTATAGGTGTGGGCTTTTTCGTCCACGTTAATAAACTGAAACTGGTAAGTGTTTTCAATCAAGGTGCCTTCCACTTCGCGGGCCAGGGCACCGCGGTCGCGCATGATGTCGACTTTGAGTGGTTCACGCATAAAGAGTGTGCCGAGCACAACAAAGGAAATCACCGACAGAATTGCGGTGTAGATCAGCACACGTGGCCGGAAAATATGGGCCCGCAGTTGTTTGGGCGTGTAGTGTTGGGCCACCGCATTGGGGGTGGAGTAGCGAATCAGGCCCCTTGGGTAGGACATTTTGTCCATGATGCTGTTACAAGCATCAACGCAGAGCCCGCAGCCAATGCATTCGTATTGCAGACCCATGCGGATATCAATCCCGGTGGGGCAGACCTCGACACAGACGCCGCAGTCCACACAGTCCCCCTTGCCTGCGGCCCGGTGATCGATTTTTTTCGATCGTGAGCCACGTGGTTCACCACGCGATTCGTCATAGCTCACCACCAGGGTGTCACGGTCGAACATCACGCTTTGAAAGCGTGCATAGGGGCACATGTATTTGCAGACCTGCTCACGCATAAAGCCTGCCTGCAAGATGGTAAAGCCCGAGTAAAACAGAATCCAGAAGGTCTGCCATGGGCCAAGATCCCAGGCAAAGAGCAGCTGGCCTAATTCACGAATTGGGGTGAAATACCCGGCAAAAGTAAAACCGGTCCACAAGGCCACCACGAGCCAGGCGGCGTATTTCAGCAGGCGTTTGACAGTGCGCTCGGTGCTGGGCTTGCTGTCTAAGCGCATCCGTTTGATGCGGTCGCCCTCGATCCAGCGCTCGATCTGCATAAAGATCGATGTGTAGACCGTCTGTGGGCAGGCATAGCCGCAAAAGAGTCGGCCCGCAATCGCGGTGAACAAAAACAGACTAAAGGCCGACAGAATCAGCAGCGCCGTTAGATAGATAAAGTCTTGCGGCCAAAGCACCAGGCCAAAGATGTAAAACTTCCGCTCCACCAGATTGAGCAGCACGGCAGGCCGTTGATCCCAGGTGAGCCAGGGCAGGCCGTAGTAGAGCAACTGGGTGATGGCCACCATCACCCAGCGCAGTCGGTTAAATGTTCCTTTGATCTCCCGGGCGTAAATCTTTTTGCCCGGGGCGTAGAGCAGTATGGTTTGTTCTTTTACTTCGGGCGAAGTCTGACCCTGATTGCTCATAGGGTCTCAAACCGGAAATCTTGCATATTGCTCGTGTGTTTATTTTTTCTGTGAGAGGCTGTAAGCGTAGGCGGAAACCAGGTGTGATTTTTCTTCGCCCAAGAATTCTTTCCATGCGGGCATGACACCGTTTCTACCTTTGTTGATGGTCTCGGTGATGCCGGCCACGGTACCGCTGTAGAGCCAGACTTTGTCAGTCAGATTTGGTGCGCCAAGGGCAATGTTGCCTTTGCCATCTGCACCGTGGCAGGCGGCACAGACCGCAAACATGGGCTTGGCGGCCGCTGCTTTGCCAGCATCGTGCGTGCTACCTGACAGGCTCAGCACATAGTTGGCCATGTTCTCCACCATCTCGGGGCTACCCAAGGCAGCGCCCATCGGGGGCATGGCGGCCTGGCGGCCGGCCAAGACTGCGGTCTTGATGGCATCAGGTGTACCACCCCATTGCCAGTCGCCGTCGGTCAGGTTGGGAAAGCCTTTGCCACCGCGGCCGTCAGACCCGTGACACTGAGCACAGTTGTTCAAGAAAAGCCGTTGGCCAATGGCCAATGCGGCGGGGTCTTTGGCGGCGTCTTCCAAGCTCAGTGCTGCCAGCTTGGTGTAGATGGGGCCAAATTCTTTGTTGGCTTTCTCAATTTCCTTGGCGTGTTGGCCTGTTGAGGACCAGCCCAAGACCCCCGTGGTGCGGCCCATGCCTGGGTAGAGCACCAGATAGGCGATTGAAAAAACAATGGTGATGTAAAACAGCATCATCCACCAACGGGGCAGGGGGTTGTTGTACTCCTGCAGGTTTTCATCCCACACGTGGCCGGTGGTGCCGACATCTTGGCCCGGTTTTACCTTGTGGCGGGACAAGAAATACAGCAATGCCGCGCAGAAGATGATTGATAGGCCCGTCAGTATGATGACGTAGAGGTTCCAAAATTCGCTTGTAAAGTCAGCCATGGCGTTCTCGCTTAAGTTCTATCGCTGATTAGTGAGTGTCGTGTTTGATTGGCTCGTCGTCTTGCAACGGAATCATTGCGTGACGGTCCATCGACGCCTTCTGTTTTTTTCCAAACACCCAAATCACCATAACAATGAATGCCACCACGCCAACAAGCGTAAGGACAGAATGAAAACTTGCGATGGTCATCTGGGTGTCTCCCTGGATTGGTTCTATCGAAAACTCTTAATTACGAACGTTTGTCTTTGAGTGCCAGACCGAGTGACTGCAGGTAGGCGATCAGGGCTTCCATTTCGGTTTTGCCTTTGACATCGTCTTGTGCGGTTTTGATCTGCTCGTCGGTGTAGGGGTGGCCGAGGCTACGCAACACCGTGAGTTTTTTTGCCATATCGGCGCCATCCAGCACATTGGTGTTGAGCCATGGATAGGCCGGCATGTTGGACTCAGGCACGACCGAGCGTGGGTTGGTCAGGTGCTCAACGTGCCACGCATCGCTATAGCGGCCGCCCACGCGGTGCAGGTCAGGACCGGTACGCTTCGAGCCCCACTGGAAGGGGCGGTCGTAGACGAATTCGCCAGCCACGGAGTAGTGGCCATAACGCTCGGTTTCAGCGCGGAACGGGCGAATCATCTGTGAGTGGCAGTTGTAGCAGCCTTCGCGGACATAGATGTCGCGGCCTGCAAGTTGCAAGGCCGTGTAGGGCTGCAATCCCTTGACGGGCTCGGTAGTGGACTTTTGGAAAAAGAGGGGCACGATTTCCACCAGGCCGCCGACGGCAACCGTCAGCAGCACCAGCGCGATCAGTAGCCCTGGGCTTTTTTCAATGACTTCATGACGCATGTTGTTTCTCCCTATTCGATTCGACAGATTAGGCGTGAGCCACTTCGGGGATGCGGGCATCCACGGGTTTGGGCTGACGAATCGTCATGAACATGTTCCAGGCCATGATGATCATGCCGCTTAGGTAGAGCAGGCCACCCAGCAGACGGATCACATAGTACGGATAGGTCGCTTTCACACTCTCCACAAAGGAGTAGGTGAGCGAACCGTCGGGGTTGACCGAGCGCCACATCAGGCCCTGCATCACACCGGCGATCCACATTGCAGCGATATAGAACACGATGCCCAGTGTGGCGACCCAGAAGTGGACTTCGATGGCCTTGACGCTGAACATCTCGCGTTTTCCTGCCAGGCGTGGCAACAGGTAGTACATCGCGCCCATCGAGATCATGCCCACCCAGCCCAAGGCACCCGAGTGCACGTGGCCAACAGTCCAGTCGGTGTAGTGAGACAGTGCGTTGACGGTCTTGATCGACATCATCGGACCTTCAAAGGTCGACATACCGTAAAACGAGATGGAGGTGATCAGGAACTTCAGGATTGGGTCGCTACGCAGCTTGTGCCAGGCGCCCGAAAGGGTCATCACGCCGTTGATCATGCCGCCCCAAGACGGTGCCAACAAGATGAGTGAGAAGACCATACCCAGCGACTGAGTCCAGTCAGGCAGGGCGGTGAAGTGCAGATGGTGCGGGCCGGCCCACATATAGGTGAAGATCAGTGCCCAGAAGTGCACGATCGACAGGCGATACGAATACACCGGACGCTCTGCCTGCTTGGGCATGAAGTAATACATCATGCCCAGAAAGCCTGCGGTCAGGAAAAAGCCCACGGCATTGTGGCCATACCACCACTGCACCATGGCGTCTTGCACACCCGCATATGCGGAATAAGACTTAGTCAGGCTGACGGGCAGGGCGGCGCTATTGACCAAGTGCAGCAGTGCCACGGTCAGAATAAAGGCGCCGAAGAACCAGTTCGCCACATAGATGTGCTGAATCTTACGTTTCCACAGGGTGCCGAAAAACACGACCGCATAAGAGACCCAGACTGCGGTGATCAGCAGGTCAATGGGCCACTCCAGCTCGGCGTATTCTTTACCGCTGGTAAATCCCAGTGGGAGAGACACCGCGGCCAACACGATCACAATCTGCCAGCCCCAGAAGGTAAAGGCAGCCAGGCCGTCGCTAAAGAGCCGCGCGTGGCATGTCCGCTGCACCACATAGTAAGAGGTCGCAAAGAGCGCACAGCCACCGAACGCAAAAATCACCGCATTGGTGTGCAGTGGTCGGAGTCTTCCGTAAGACAAGAAGGACCACGATGGCAGGATTTCTGGGAAGGCCAACTGGGCGGCGATGATGACGCCAACCAGCATACCAACCACGCCCCAGATTACGGTCATTACCGCAAACTGCTTAACGACCTTGTAGTTATATTCACCGGATGTGGTGACAGACATAGGAAATTCCCCCTGAGAATGGTATGAATGCGGGCGTAAGTGTATGCCTCGAGATGCATATAGTGCTTGATTTACGTCAATCGGCTGTGAGTCCTTGACTAGCGCGGTTGGTTATCGGGGAAATTCATTTTTTTCTGTCCATCGCCTTAAATAAAGCGTTTGCAGACGATCTGGGGACAGAAGAGTTTTTTGGGTGGTTACTTGTCTAGTACAACAGCTAGACGTGGTTTCTCTCGCGAATCTAGTGCAGCGGTTTAGTCAGTTTTTTCGGGCCGGGATTCTGGTGAGTCACGCCCGCTTTTTGGCCGGTCATCGTCGAGCAAGATGCGGCGCGCTGGCCCCTCGACATCATCGAACTGGCCAGAGTCAGACATGCGAAAAAAAAGCCACACGGCCAGACCCAGCACGGCCAGGCTAATCACAATGAGAAACGGCAAGACTTCCATGCGTGGAAGACTAACTGAGTTTTAAAAGCCGTGCCGAATTCAAGACGACCAGAAGTGAGCTGCAAGCCATTCCGATGGATGCCACCAGGGGGCTGATCATGCCTGCTGCAGCAAATGGAATTGCAATGATGTTGTAGGCCAGCGCCCAGGCCAGATTCTGGTTCAGGATGCGTTTGGCACGATTGGCCATGGCCAAGGTCTGCACCACGCCCATCAGGTCGGAGCGAAGCAGGTAGATGTCGGCCTTTTGTTTTGCAAGTGGTGCGGCACTGTGCACGGCAATGGAGACGTCGGCCTGGGCAAGCACCGGCGCATCGTTATGGCCATCTCCCACCATTAGCACTACCGCGCCATTGGCCTGAATCTCTTGGACTTTTTTCTGCTTCGCATCAGGTGTGAGTTGGGCCAGGGCGTGATTGCTGTCGATGGCCAGCTGTTGTGCGAGCTGTGTCACGCGGGGCGCCTGATCACCGCTGAGGCACCAGATGGTTTTTTTCAACTGACGCAAACGGGTCATCAGTGTGTGTGACTCTGGCCGAGGCGTGTCTTCAATTGAAAAGCCAGCAACAATTTGTTCATCGATCGACAAAAAGACCGTGCATTGCTCAGGCAGATCGTGCCGTTGATTGAGCGGGTCGGTAAACCGACGTGACCCCAGTCTGAGCTGCTGCCCCTGCCAATGGGCGGCAACCCCCAGGCCGGCATGGAGTTGTGCCTGCTCGGCGACAGCCAGGGGTTGGGTAAGCCCCCTGGCGGCGATTTCTTTTGCGGCTGTTTGGGCGATGGCCACAGCCAAGGGGTGTTGGCTTTGATGGGCGATGGCATGGACCGCAGGCCAGCGGTCAGGATCACCAAACACCATGTGGACTTCTGATTGCGAAGGATCGGTCAAAGTGCCGGTTTTATCGAACACCACATCGGTGACCGACGTCACGCGCTCAAGTGTTTGTGAGCTTGAGACTGCCACCCCCAGTTCTAATAACCGCGCCAAGGCAGCCGCATAGGCCGCTGGACCCGCCATGGACAGTGCGCAGGGGCAGGTCACCACCAAGACCGCGATCACCGAGGCCAGCCAGACTTCTGTGGGCTGATGCATGGCGACTGACCATCCAACCAAGGCAAGCGTTACCAACAGAATGCCGGCAGTGAAGTGGCTTCCGATGCGATCGGCCCAGGCCACCCATTTGGGCCGATCGGATGCAGCCTCTTCAGCAAGACGCGACAGGCGCGACAGCGTGCCATCGGAGACACGCGTGTCAATCGCCACTTCGATGGTGGGGCCAAGATTGATCGCGCCCTCGGTGACACGTTCGCCCTGATGAACACTGACAGGTAAAGATTCACCGGTAAGCCAAGCGTTATCCAAATCGGTGCTTGCGGATTGCAGCAGACCATCGGCGGGAATGCGGTCGCCCGATTGGACGCGTACAAGGTCACCGGGTTGCAAATTCCACGCCGCAACACTGCCTGGGTTTGGCGAGATTCGATGGGCAAGGGTGGGAATCGCGGTAGCTAATTTTTCTCGCTGAATAGAAGTTCGCGCCCGTATCTTCGACTCCACCCATCGGGCGCCCAACAACAAAAACACAAACATCGAGACCGAGTCGAAATAGACTTCGCCCGTGTTGGTCCACCAGGCCCACATGCTGGCGGTAAACGCAATGATTAGCCCCAGGCTGACAGGCACATCCATGCCCAGTCGGCGCTGTTGGAGCATGCGCCAGGCCGCACTGAAAAATGGCGTGGCGCTGTAGACCATGACGGGCACCGTGATCAGCATGCTGGCGGTTCGCATGAGTGAACGAATATCGTCATCCAGTGCCGCGCCCTCCAGATACTCTGGGTAGGCATACATCATGATTTGTGCAGAAGACAGTCCGGCCACAAATAACCGACGAATCGCAGTGCGCTCACCGCTTCGGCGCGATGTCTCTAATGGTGCAGATCCAATTGGCAGCAGGGCGTAGCCAATGGCCGCAACGCGTTTGGCAATCGCTGGCAGTGAAATGACCGCGGGCTGCCATTTAATGAACAGGCGTGCGGTGCTGGCATTGGCCCGTGCGGCAAGCACGCCGGGTGTTTGGGCCAGAATCTTTTCAATGAGCCATGCGCAGGCCCCACAACGCAGGCCCTCAATGGCCAGTGTGGTCTGGGCACTGTGTTGGGTCTGATCAGAGTCGGTGTTTTCTTGAACATGCTGTGCGGCCCACTCAGGGTCTTCAAGCAGCGAAGCCCATGGTGCCAGGGCTTCTAATGTGGTGACATCAAGGCCGGCAGAGGTGCGTTGTTGATAATAATTTTCTGCCCCTGCATTGACGATTGCAGTTGCGATGGCCTGGCAGCCAACGCAACACATGGGCTGCGCCGTTCCTGCGATCGTGACCTGCCAGTTGGTGTTGGGGGGAACTGGTTCGCCACAATGAAAGCAAGGCTGAGTTTTTTTTAGTCCGGTGGGATCTTGCATCTTTGTGATCCGTTAAAAATGCGTGCCACCAATACAAAAGGCATCAAGC
Organism: beta proteobacterium MWH-UniP1; assembly: GCA_036362785.1. Lineage (NCBI taxonomy): Bacteria > Pseudomonadati > Pseudomonadota > Betaproteobacteria > beta proteobacterium MWH-UniP1. Next base: position 1,260,051 of record CP143625.1, on the reverse strand, counting down.
CAATCCACGGTAATCACACCCGTGGCCCGCAACAGACCCCAGAGTCCAAAGCCGATGATCAGCAGGCCAGCTGTTTTGCGAACTGTGGGCCTTTGAAAGTAGCCTGTCGCCCGATCCGATGCCATGGACGTGAGCCACAGCGCAGGTAGCGTGCCCAGGCCAAAGGCCAGCATCCAACTCGCCCCGTTTGCGGCCGAACCCGATACCGATGCGGTGACCAACATGCTGTAGACCAGGCCACAAGGCAGCCAGCCCCAGATGGCGCCTGCCCGAAGGGCATTGGTGATTTGTTTTATCGGGTGGCGACGTTTGGGGGTCTGCGGCACAAGTGTGGCGCTCGCAAGCGGTGCCATGAATTTCCAGACCACCTGACCAATGCGCTCGATCTGAACAATGCCGCTCCAGACCTGGGCCACATGAAGCCCAAGTGCGATCAAGATCAGATTGGCCATCACAAAGGCCGCCTCCCGGATCAACACAACGGGCGTGTTGGCCAGAAAAAAACTTCCGAATGCACCAGCAAGCAGGCCCATGAACGCATAGGAGAACGCTCGGCCCAACTGCCAGGCACCAAGTTCTACGCCACGCTGCAGCGCTGTGTTGTTCAGGTTTTGTCGGTTGGTCTGGCCAGCTGCAATCGCTAAGCCACCGCACATGGCCAGGCAGTGGCCGGTTGACCAGATCCCGATTAAAAAGGCACTTAATGGCAGGCTCATTGCTGCAATTATGCGGCCTTAACGATTTAGGGCCAGGAGATGTCAGCCCAGGCCGGGGCGTGGTCAGACGGCTGTTCTTTTTTTCGTGGCGCGGTATCAATGCCGCTGTCAGTGCAGCGCTTGGCTAAGCCATCTGTAATGAGCAGGTGGTCAATGCGCAGGCCACGGTTGCGACGAAAGGCGGCCTGGCGGTAATCCCACCATGAAAAAAGATTGGCATCTTGCTCTTTTAATCGAAAGGCATCTTTTAGGCCAAGGGCCAATAGGCCTTGGAAGTGTTCACGCTCAGGCGTGGAACACAAGACCTGTTCATGCCAGGCAGCCGGGTCGTGAACATCGCGGTCTTCTGGTGCGATGTTGTAATCCCCCACCACGGCCAGCATCGGGTGGCCAGACAGCTCAGTCTGAAGATATTGTTGAATCGACGTTAACCAGCGCAATTTGTACGCGTATTTGTCGCTGCCCACTTCAGAGCCGTTGGGCACATAGACACTGATGAATCGCAGCGCCTGATCGCTGTCCGTTGATCCGGCTGCAATCGGCCGTATCGTGGCCGCAATCATGCGCACCTGCTCATCGGGAAAGAGCGGGTTGTTGATTTGAACTTGTTCAGGCGGCTGATAACGATCTTGTCGCACCAGAATCGCTACGCCGTTATAAGTCGGCTGCCCCGCAAAAACCACGTGATAGCCGGCGGCTTCGATCTCGGACTTGGGAAACTTCTCGTCAACAAGTTTTGTTTCTTGTAGCCCTAGGCAGTCGACCTGGGTCTCGGCCAACCACTCCAACACGTGGGGCAGCCGAACCCGCAGGGAATTTACATTCCAGGTGGCAATGCGCATCTTGGGGTTTGAATTCACATCAAACCGTTGTGGCGTAGTAGTGGCTCGACTTTCGGTTCACGCCCGCGGAAGGCCTTAAACGATGCCATGGCCGGCCGAGAGCCACCAACGGACAAGACTTCGCGCCAGAACTTTTCGCCCACTTGCGCATAGTGATCCAGGCCTGCCTCTTCAAAAGCGGCATAGGCATCTGCAGAGAGAACCTCGGCCCACTTGTAGCTGTAATAGCCTGCGGCATAGCCGCCAGCAAAGATGTGGGAAAAGCTCTGGGCGAAGCGATTAAATTGCGGCGGAATCAAGACCGCAATCTCTTTGCGAATATCCCAGAGCATCTGTTCAATTGATTTACCGATTTCCGCTGCAGTCGCACTGGAACTTGGTGTGAGCGCCATGTGAATTTTCATATCGAAGACTGAAAATTCAATCTGTCGCAGCATAAACATGCCGCTTTGGAAGTTCTTGGCCGCCGTCATCTTGTCAAAGAGCTCGCGCGGTAGCGGCAAACCGGTCTCGACATGGTTGGTCATGTGCGACAGGTTTTCCCATTCCCAGCAGAAGTTCTCCATGAATTGGCTGGGTAATTCCACAGCGTCCCACTCCACGCCATTGATGCCCGAGACTTCTAATTCACCAACTTGCGTGAGCAGGTGATGCAGGCCGTGGCCAAACTCATGAAAGAGCGTGATCACATCGTCGTGGGTCAGCGTGGTGGGTTTGTCGCCCACAGGCGGCGCAAAGTTACAGGTGAGTAAAGCCACAGGTGTCTGCACCAGTGTTTGGTTCGATGCGGTGTGTAGCACTCGACGGCCACGTGAATCGTCCATCCAGGCGCCGCCGCGCTTGGTGCTGCGGGCATACAGATCCAGGTAAAAGTGGCCAATCGTTTGCTGACCACGGTTGACTTCGAAGAGCTGCACATCTTGGTGCCAGACCGGCAGAGGTGCCAAGCCAATGACCGGCTTGATCTCAACCGAGAACAGGTTGTTGATCACCCGAAATAGTCCCTGCAGCACGCGGGGTAGTTGGAAATACTGTCGCACCTCGTCTTCTGAAAAGGCATAGCGCGATTGGCGTAGCTGTTCGCTGGCATAGGCCACATCCCAGGCCTGCAATTCAGGTAGCCCCAGTGATTGGGCAGCATAGGCCCGTAACTCGGCCAAATCTTTCTCGGCCGCAGGCCGCGCCTTTTGCGCCAACTCCATCAAAAAGTCGATCACCTGCTGTGGTGTGTCGGCCATCTTGGGGGCCAGGGACACCTCTGCGGCATTGGCATAGCCCAAGAGTGCGGCCTGCTTTTGCCGAAGCCGAAGTATCTCGCCCATCACTGGGCCGTTGTCATGGTCTGGCCCTTCGGTGGCGATTTCAGAAGCACGCACCGCCTGCTTACGGTAGACCTCTTCACGCAGTGCACGGTCTTTCGCAAACTGCATCACGGGGCCAAAGCTTGGGTGCTGCAGGGTGAAGACCCAGCCCGCAAGATTGCGCTTGTCGGCTTCAGCCTTGGCCGATGCAATCGCGTGCTCGGGAATGCCTGCCAATCGAGACTCTTCTTCTACATGAATGATGGTCGCGTTGGTGCTGTCCAGCAGTTGCTCTGAAAACTTTTGTTGCAGCTGGGCTAACTGGGCCTGCAGTTCAGCAAATTCTTTTTTCTCGGCATCGCCAAGTTCTGCGCCACCAAGTCGGAATGACCGGAGTGAGTTTTCGAGCGCGCGAGCACGGGCAGGGTTTTGGTGTGATGGTGTGTTGGCAGCAATTGCCTTGGTCTTGGCATAGAGCGCGGGGTTCTGGGCCAGGTCTGTCCAAAACGCAGTGATCTCGGCAAGCCGGCTATTCAGGGCGTCTCGCCACTCTGGCGAGTCCATCACGCCTGACATGTGGTGCACAGCGCTCCAGGCGCGGCCGAGCCGCTCGGTCGAATCCGTTAAGGGTTCGATCACATCTTCCCAGGTGTTGGGCGTCTGTTCGGACGTAACCCGCAGGAGCGTTTCTCGTGCATTAGCAAGCAGTTGATCCACTGCAGGGGCGACTTGATCGGGTGAAATCAGGTCGTATCGGGGCAGGGCTTGGCGATCAAGCAGTTCGTTCAGAAAAGTGTTGTGCATATCAGCTAATTTGGAGACGGCGCTCGGCAGATTCAAGGGTGTTGATCAATAGCATGGCAATGGTCATGGGGCCCACGCCACCCGGCACCGGGGTGATGGCTGACGCAATCGCACGCACGGGCTCAAAGTCCACGTCGCCCACCAGTTTGCCATCAGCAGTGCGGTTAATTCCCACATCAATCACGATGGCACCGGGCTTGACCATATCGGCGGTGATCATTTTTTGCCGGCCCACGGCCGCCACCAAAATGTCGGCCCGGCGGGTGTGCTCTTCCAGATTTTTGGTTTTGCTGTTGCAGATAGTCACCGTGGCACCAGCCGCCAAAAGCATCATGGCCATGGGCTTGCCAACGATATTGCTGGCTCCCACGATTACTGCATTGGCGCCCCGAATGGGGGCGTTAATCGAGGCCAACATTTTCATGACACCGTAAGGCGTGCAGGGCTGAAAGAGCGGCTTGCCGGTCATGAGTGCGCCGGCATTGCTGATGTGGAATCCGTCCACATCTTTATCGGCCGCAATGGCCTCGATCACCTTGTGGGCGTCGATATGGGCGGGCAGGGGAAGTTGGACCAAAATGCCATCCACCTTGGGATCGGCATTCAGCCGATTAATGCAGGCTAGCAGGTCCGCCTCGCTTAAATCTGCGGGCTGACGAATGAGCTCGGACCGAATGCCGGCTTCTTCGCAGGCCTTGACCTTGTTGCGGACATAGACCTGGCTTGCGGGGTTATCTCCCACTAGCACCACGGTCAGTCCAGGTGGCCGCTTTTTCTGGGCGCAGACAGCGGCGCGGGCTGCGGCCTCTTGGCGGATTACTTTAGACAGGGCAAGGCCATCAATCAGGGTGGCGGTCATGGCGGGAAGTAAGCGGTTGGCAAGAAAGGCCAGATTTTCGCAGGTTGTGGCGCTGGCCGCTGTGATCGGCCGGTATACCAAGTTGGGGTGGAAGAATTGGACATTTTTTGGCGAATACCCTATAGTCGTGGGCTTGCCGGAATACGGGGCTATAGCTCAGCTGGGAGAGCGCTTGCATGGCATGCAAGAGGTCAGCGGTTCGATCCCGCTTAGCTCCACCAGAATCTGTCTTCCTGGTTTTTTGGCAACAGCAGTACCCAGCGATCTGTTTCAAGTTGTTCAACAGGTCCCCTTCGTCTAGAGGCCTAGGACATCACCCTTTCACGGTGAGTACAGGGGTTCGAATCCCCTAGGGGACGCCATCACAGCGTTTTCTTTCTAAATTTATCGTTTGTTTTCAATAAGTTAGCAGATTCGGGCCCTCAAAAAATGCGGTTGAATCGCCACTAATTTCCTAGAAACTGGCCGCTCCCTCACCCTGAGATCACTTGAGAAGTCCCGGTGGTCAGAGGAGAGGCAATGGGGGTTGATTTTTGTAACTTTTAAGGTTACAGTTGTAACTAATTTAGTTACAATAAAGAGCTAACCCAATGCCTCTCCCAGCCCTGCTTTTTTCGCAATACCGCCAACAGGTAATTGGCTTGCTCTTGCTTCATCCTGAGCGGCGTTATCACTTGCGCGAGGTCGCCCGCCTGACGGGCCTGGCCGCCCCGCCCGTGGGCCGGGAACTCAATAAATTGGCAGATTTCGGAGTCTTGACCCGCGAGAAAGTAGGTAATCAATTGGTTTTCCAGGCCAATCCGAAATGCCCGGTTTTCGAAGAGCTCTCTGGAATCGCCAGAAAGACCTTCGGTTTGGGCGATGTCTTGATGAGAGCCCTTGAGCCTTATGTAGAGAAATGTCACGCCGTATTCATTTATGGATCGATGGCCAGCGGAGAGGCATCGACCATAAGTGATGTAGATGTCATGTTCTTAGGCGCGGTAAGCTTTGAGCAGGTGATTCATGCCTTGTCCAGCGCCGAGGCGGCTCTTGGTCGGGAAATCAATCCAACGATTTTTAGTCTCGAAGAGTGGCATGAAAAACTGAAGGTCAAGGACTCTTTTGTAGTGAATGTTCTTGCAAGACCCAAAATCTTTCTAATTGGTGATGAGGAAAAACTAATGAAAATTTCCTCGGGATTTAGCTCTCTTTGAACAAGCTTGACTTGATTAAACTGTGAAGAGGTCGAGGTGATCAACCTTCCCACGGATTAATCACGCTTACGCCGCATCGTAGGAATGGCGCCGTGTCGCGTGTCACGACCGTCATCTGACGGTTTAGGGCAGAAGCAGCGATCAAGCAATCCCGTTCAGGGATTGGATCGGGCACTTGAAGCGCGGCACACCGCCGGGCAATCGACTTGTGAGACGTCAATACGTCGTCCGGCGTTCGGCTCGTCCGAAGGTCGGATTGCTGCAGCTCAGGGGCCCCTCGATGATCTTTTTATGAAGAAGATCGCCCCAGAGCTATTGAGATTCCCAATTAATGTACGTATATTTAATCGGGACTTTACCCAGATCACTTGTGACTCAAGAAAGCGTGAGGGAACACTCCTTGCTCGGGCCATTGATTTTGCACACGCCGACAGGGTCTTTGCGGGGCTGCATCTAACGCGAGAAGACACACGCTGGGATTATGGGGAAAAACGATTTGTGACTTTTGGAACAATCGAGGGCCTATTTGTCATTTTGGTCTGGACGGATCGCTTCCCATCGTTACATGTAATTTCAATGCGGAGAGCAAACAGACGTGAGCAGAAAGCCTATCAAGTCATACATCAGTAAATCTGGCGAAGCGCGTACCCTCGATCAGGATTGGTTTAACTCGGCTGACCTTTATCAGGCCAATAAGCTTGTGCGACGTGGTCGGCCGGTTGGGTCTGGCAATAAAACACCGGTAACAATTCGGCTTGACAAGGAAATCGTCGAGCAATTCAAAGAAACTGGCTCAGGCTGGCAGACGCGCATGAACAATGCGCTGCGCGAGTGGCTGAAGCGCCACTCTCCAGCGAAACCTTAGTCAAGAAATCTTCAGGATTCTTTCGGAAAAATCTTGGGCTGCTGTCGCAGCATTAGGATCATCAACCTTCCCACGGATTAATCACGCTTACGCCGCATCGTTGGAATGGCGCCGTGTCGCGTCTTTCCACCATGAGCACCCCGCGTTCAAGTTCAAGCACGCTAATCGCAGACAGGTAAAGCGTGTCGATAGGCCGCATGGCTGATTTTCAGGCGAGTCGGTTCTCGTAAAGATGCGGGGGGTAAACCTCCAAACTTGGCCTTTTCATAGCGCCTTGATGAATATACAAAAACTTATATAAAATGACAACCAAGAAAGTTAACTTTCGAGGTTCATCGAAAAAAGATATTGACCTTGCAAAGAGCCGTTACGCCGAATTAATTAGAGAGCTCCGTGATGAAAACTAAAGGGTTTGCTAGCGTATGGGATGCGATTGAAGACTCCCCGCAGGTTGCGGCAAGCATGAAAGCCAGGTCCGCGCTAATGATTGAATTAAGCAAATTTATCGAGACACAGGGCTTCACTCAAGCGCAGGCCGCCGATGTGCTTGGCGTTACTCAACCGAGAATTTCAGATCTTATGCGCGGGAAGATTAATCTTTTTTCGCTGGATATGCTCTTGAATATGGCGAGTGCAGCGGGAATGTCTCCGGTACTCAAAATATCCAAGCCAAAGGCGCCACAGCCCCGTCCGGCAAAGAAACCGCTGGTAGTAGCGATGTAGTGATAAGCCCGTTTCGGTGGTTGTTTCCCGCCTGCGCGCCAAGCGCTCCAGGCGGGTTTCGTCAGATACGCAAGCCTACTTAATTAATCAATCGAAATCTTTCTGGTTTTGATGATCGTCGCCCACTGTTCCGATTCCTTTTTCATGAACGCCGCAAACTCTGCGCGGGTGGTGGGCTGCGGGGTCAGGCCATGCTTCAGTAATGCTTCTTTAACGCTGGGGTCGTTAAGTGCCTTGACGATCTCCTGGTTCCATCTGTCCAGAATCGCCACCGGTGTTTTGCCTGGGGCAACAAAGGCGTACCAGTTCAAGGCTTCAAATCCTGGGTAGCCAGATTCCGCTACTGTTGGAATGTTCGGCAGGTAATCGGGGCGCTTCAAGCCGGTTGTGGCAATTGGAATGAGTCTGCCGCTTTGGATGTGCGGAAGTGCGGTGGGCGGGGCGGCGAAATAAGATGCAACACGCTCACCCAGCAAATCCTGCAGGGCGGGCGCACCGCCTTTGTAGGGCACATGAACCATGTCAATGCTTGCTCGTTGGTTGAGCAATTCACCGGCAAGGTGGGAGGCCGACCCTGGCCCTGTAGAGGCAAAGTCCACGCTACCTGCTTTTTTCTTTTCCAGCTGTACGAACTCGGCCAGGGTTTTGACACCCACACCCTTGTGCACAACCAAGACATTCGGAAAGTTCACGCCACCCGAAATGGGTGCCAAATCAACAAATGGGTTGTAGCCCACCTTCATTAAGTGGGGGGCAATGGTGAGTGGCCCCACCGAGCCAAAAAGCAGTACGGAACCATCGGCCGCGGCCTTGGCCACTTGTTGGTGGGCGATGTTGCCGCCGGCACCACCTTTGTTTTCCACCACAACGGACTGGCCGATGTTTTGGCTGAGCTTATTGGCGATCAGGCGGGCCGCAGAGTCCGCAGCGCCGCCCGCGGCGAATCCAACGACGAGAGTGACGGTCTTTTTCGGTGGGAACTCTTGTGCCTGGGAAAGTCCGGGCAGGGCCAAGCTGGCACTGAGCAGCAAGGCCATCTGTAGCAGTTGTCTTTTCTTCATGGGGTGGTCTCCTGGGTGGTTGTCGTTTCAGTAAGTTTTAAAAGAGGGCCTAGTCGCTGCCAAGGCCGATTGGGTTGGGCTGTCGTTTTTCAACAAAGTATCTGGCAAGCGCTGCGGTTCGAAAAATTCCATGGGCGAACTTGCCATAGGGCAGCATCAAAAACAGTGCCATCACGGCACCTAAGTGCAGGCACAGGGTCAGGCCAAGGGCGGGGGTGCCCCGGGCAGCCCATAGCACCAAGCCGCTTGTTGCCGTTAGAAAAAGCAGCGCAATAAAACCACGATCCATGGTTTTTTGTGACTGGTCCCCATGCATGGGATGCCGCTTTAAATTCAGCCGCCATAGTCCCACGGTCCCAATCGTCATGCTGATCCCGCCCAGCGCGCCAAGTACCTTGGGGATGCTTGGTAGATCGTAAGGCGCGGGCAGGTTCAACAGATAGTGGTAGAGCGTGCCCAGGCTGGTTGCAGCAAAACATAATAAAAAGCCGTAGAACGTGAAATGGTGGTAGCGGCGGCGAGACAAGGTATGGGCATCGTCTTCATTGTGGCAGCCGTCGCCATGTCCGCCGTCTAAGTATTTCAGTGTCAGCACCGCATTGCCGGTCTCCATCAGAGTGGGCGCAGAGACTGCTGCGCGACTGGTGGCCGGTGTGATGTTTTTTAAAAAACGGGTGATCCCGAGTGTCAGCGCAACGGTGGCAAAGAGAAAGACTGGGGCGAAAAGTCCCACCAGCAAGTTGTGCGGAAAAATATCGTAAAAGTTGCCGCTGGCGTTATTCCAAAGCGCCTGTAGTCCTTGTCCTTTGAGCGTGACGGCCAGTACAAGAAATAAAGTAAAGCCTGCCACCAGGGTAAGGGCCAGAGTTGCCCCTTGGCGTTGATATAACTGGCCCAACGCGGGTGGCCAGGCGTAATCCTGATAGGTATGTCCACGCACTTGCGCCATGGATTGCGGCACGTTGACTGCGAATTCATGGGGGGGTGCATATTGGCAAGCGTGCAGGCATGCCCCGCAGTTGTGGCACAGGTTGGCAAGATAATGCACATCTGCCTTTGCGAAATTCAGGCGGCGCGTCATTGCGGGAAACACAGCGCAAAATCCCTCGCAGTAGCGGCAGGCATTACAGATCCGCATTTGTCGCGTCACTTCTGTTTCTGCCTTGGTCAGGTCAGAAGCCAACACAGATTCTCCGCTGGCGAGTGCACGGGCATCACGCACCAGAGTATCAAGCGATGACATGTTCAGATTCCTTCTTTGAAGCGAGTGCTGAGCGGGCTGCCTGCGTTCCAGCGATTCGCCCAAAGGCCGTGCCAATCGACATGCCCACCCCTGCGGTGTAGCCCTTGCCTAGAACATTGCCTGCCATCATTTCACCGGCAACGAAAAGATTGTGACTTGGTTGACCTGCAAAGTGAACGGCGGCTGTCTCATCTGTTTTTAGACCAAGATAAGTAAACGTCACACCCGGTTTTAGCATGTAGCCGTAATAGGGTGGGGTGTCGATGGGTCTTGCCCAGTGGGTCTTGGGTGGGGTCACGCCCTGGGTATGACAGTCATCGAGTGTGGTGTGGTCAAAGGTGCCAACACGGCAGGCAGCGTTGTAGTCATTTAACGTTTGCATGAACACGGTTTCATCGAGTCCAAGCTTTCGAGCAAGCTCGGGCAGGGTGTTGGCGGTAACGCCATCAAATACCGGGGGCATAAATCTGCCGATTGCTTTTGCATCAATGATCGAATAGCCGACCTGGCCCGGCTGCTGGGCGACCAGCCGGCCCCAAATCGCATAACGCTTTGGCCAGAAGTCTTCTCCTTCGTCGTAAAACCGTTTTGCCTCACGGTTCACCACAACACCAAGAGAAACACAGTCGATACGTGTGCAAATACCGCCGTCGTATAGCGGTGCGCGTGCGTCGATGGCCACCATGTGGGCCTGGGTTGGATCGCCAATGGCATCTGCCCCAAGGTCTAATAATTCACGCAGTAACACCCCTTGGTTAAATCGTGTTCCTCTGATCAGGAAGTTGTCGACCGGCCACTCACCCTGGGCGTTTTGCCCCCAGGCCTGGCGCAGCCAGTCGCGATTAGATTCAAATCCACCGGCAGCCAGAACACAGGCCTTTGCCTCGATTCGCTCTCCGTTGACGAAGGCGGCTTTGAATTTCGTGCCGTCTAGCTCGATGCGATCGACAGGTGCGTTGTATCGGATGGTGACGCCGAGCTGCTCTGCGCTTCGGTAATAGGCATTGACCAGTGCTTTGCCGCCGCCCATAAAAAAGGCATTGGTACGCGCTGTGTGGAGCGCGCCCGATAGCGAGGGTTGAAAGCGCACGCCGTGGCGAACCATCCAAGGCCTGCAGGTGGCAGAGGCCCGAATGACCAGCCGTGCCAGGGCCTCGTTGGTTTGCCCGCCGGTGACTTTCAGCAAGTCTTGCCAGAATTCCTCTTCGGGATAGGCATCGACCAATACATCTTGTGGTGCGTCGTGCATGCATCGCAGGTTGCGGGTGTGGGCAGAATTACCGCCGCGCCATTCGCGTGGGGCGGCTTCTAGCAGCATCACGCTGGCGCCGGCCTCGCGTGCCATTAAAGCGGCGCATAGTGCGGCATTACCGCCACCTATTACCAAAACGTCGGTGGTCATCGACACCCATCTCCCCCATGTGGACGCCCCAAGCGATTTACGAAAGTGCCTGAGATGCCGGAAATGTATGAGATCGCTGGTACAAGATGTACCCGTGTCTGGTTATAGGGGTATCACGATTTGTGATATCCCCGTGCCTTACAGGCTTCGAGTCCCCGGCCACTGCCCACGATCAACCAGGGACTTGGCGCAGTCACTGATGACGACCCTTGCGGCCAGGGCGGCGGGGGAGAGCTCTTCTTCTGAAAGGCTGCAGAGCAAATTGATGCGACGTGCTGGCACATCGGTCAGGCGGGCCCATTGAAATCGCTGTGACGCATCCGGATATCGGCCCAGGGCCGCCCACGGCTGAAGTGTGACGCCCATGCCGGCATCAACGGCCGCCATCACCATGGCCAGTGAATCGACTTCAAGAACAATGTTGGGCGAAATTCCAGCGCCAGCAAAGGCGGTGTCCAGGGTGCTGCGTAATCCGTGTGGGCCGGTGGGCAGAATCAAAGGCATATTGGCCAAATCAGTAATTGCGACTGCCTCGGGGAGATTTGGAGCGTCTGCCCGGCACATCAGAAAGAGTTCTTCCTCTAAGAGCGGCTGCACCGTTAAGCGCCTTTGTCCGGTGCTCTGTGGTGTCTGATGTAGCCGGGTGTCGAAAAGTATTGCCAAATCTAACTGTCGAGCATTCAGCATATTGGATAAATAGCCAGACATGCTCTCCACCATGTGAAGCCGCACGTCTGGATAACGTTGCCGCATGGCCTGCATTAATGGCAGCCCAAGGAGCGCCGACGTGGTGGGGGCCAATCCAATCGATACCGACCCAGACAGCCGTGCGGACTTTGCCGCGCGTGCTGCCTGCTCTGCGTGCCTCAGGGTAAGTTGTGCTTCGCGAAAAAAGGCCAGACCGGCCTGTGTGGGGGATACGCCTTGAGGGGTTCGGTTGAGCAGGCGTGTGGAGAGCTCGCTCTCTAGGCGAGTGATCTGCTGGCTGAGCGCCGACTGCACGAGATCAAGATCCAGGGCGGCCCGGCTCATCGACCCCAGTTCAACGACCCGCACAAAATATCTAAGTTGGCGTAGTTCCATTAAAGCCTGATCTCCATGAGCCACATCTTAAAACTTCAGCGACACACTCAGCGCCCCGAAATTGTCGGGATCTTTCTGGCTCTCAAATTCTCGTGTTCTCAGTACATGGGTGTAGCTGATTCTGAAGTCGGGCCAATCGAAGACGAATCCAAATTGCAAATCGCCCACGAAGGTGTTTTTGTCGACGCTACGGCTGTCCTTAAACGTGTTGCCGTCCAGAAAGATATTTCTTCCGACTGCCCGGGTGTCCAAGCCGACAAACAAATACCAATTAAACCCTGACGCGGGGCTGAAGTCAGACGAGCCAGGCAGGCTGGGCTGGATTCTTGGCGGCCCGTAGTCGCGTGGCAACGTCGGTCCATAGCGAAAGGTGATTCCTGTGTTGGCGTACGTAAATACATTGCCGAGTGCCAGGCCAATGTGCGGCGTGGTGTCAAACCGGTTGCCAAGCCAAGTGGTGGTGGCAAACGTTCGCCAGCTGCGTTGATACGCAATGTTTAAACCCAGCTCATCACCAAGCTGGGTGTCCCAGCCTTTGGGGTCATCGGCGCCCACTACCTTATGAACAAATTTTTGCGTTTGTTTGGCCAGCGATGACGGGCCCACCACGCCAAGGCTTAGCCAGAACTGATCAAGTCGGTTGTTGGTTTCCACCCCCAGCCCCACTGATCCGTAGAGCCAACCCGCGTAGGGGCGCTCGCCTGCCGGGGGATCGGCGAGCTTGATGTCGCTGGGCACGAACATGCTTTGGCCAAAGGCATAGCTATGCCGAATTTTGCCGCTGGTGGGGAAAAAGGGCAGGAGTTGGGACGCCTGAACGGCCCACTCCGGGGGCGGTTTATTGGGCGAGGCTGTCCATGCGAATCGCGCACCATTGGTGTAGTGCTGATCTTTGCCATAGAACAAGTCGTTTTCCAGAATGAAAATAAGCGTTCCATTCTGGTTGGTCTCATTTGCTTTGGCGTGATTGGGTAATGTCAACAGACAGCAGCACAGGACTGCCCACAATGCCGATTGAAGAAGCCGCACGCTTAGAGACTTTTGCAGAGATCGTGAGTGTTCCTTGGCCTGCTGCTTACAACACCTCGGTAGCAAAATCTGCCAATCGGGAACGCTCACCGCGCTGCAGGGTCACGTGGCCGCCATGGGCCCAGCCCTTAAACCGATCCACCACATAAGTCAGGCCAGAAGAGCCCTCGGTCAGGTAGGGTGAATCAATCTGGGCAATGTTGCCCATGCAGACCACCTTGGTGCCGGGACCCGCGCGTGTAATCAGGGCTTTCATCTGCTTGGGCGTTAAGTTCTGTGCTTCATCAATAATCAAAAACTTATTGATAAAGGTTCGGCCACGCATGAAGTTCAACGACTTCACCTTGATACGTGTGCGAATTAAATCGGCGGCGGCCGATCGGCCCCAGTCACCCCCACCATCGACCCCGCGATTGAGCACTTCTAAGTTATCTTCAAGTGCGCCCATCCAAGGCTGCATTTTTTCTTCTTCGGTGCCCGGTAAAAATCCGATGTCATCGCCCAGCGGAACGGTGGCACGCGTCACAATGATCTCGTTATAAATCTTGGTCTCAAGAATCTGGGCAAGGCCCGAGGCCAGGGCCAGCAGCGTCTTACCCGTACCAGCCTGACCCAGCAGGGTCACAAAGTCGACCTCGGGGTTCATGAGCAGATTCAAGGCAAAGTTTTGTTCGCGATTGCGGGCGCCGATGCCCCAGACCGTGTTTTTCGGGTGGCCATAGTCGCGCAGGGTACGCAGCACAGCCGTCTTGCCCTGGACTTCTTGAACAATGGCGTAAAGCGGATGTTGGCCCTCTTCAAAGACAAATTGATTGACATGAAAGGCAGCGCACAGTGGGCCGCTCACGCGATAAAAGGTATAGCCGCTTTGTTGCCAAGACTCGAGTTTTTTGCCGTGAGTGTCCCAAAAGCCCTCGGGCAATCGCAGGGCACCGGAATACAAAAGATCGGCGTCATCAATGACCTGATCGTTGAAATAGTCTTCTGCAGGCAGCCCAAGTGCATGGGCCTTGATTCGGATATTGATGTCCTTGGACACCAGCACCACCACCCGGTCTTTTTGTTTGGCCTGCAACGCCTTGACCACCGCAAGAATCTGGTTGTCCGCCTTGCCGGTCTCAAAACCCTCGATGCCCTTGATGGGTTCAATCGAAATCGGTTCGGTTTGGAAAAAGAGTCGACCAGTCGCGTCTTTATTGCCAAGTGCCGACAAGGGAATGCCTGCGCCGATCTTGGCCTTGTCCCCAACTTCGCCTGAGATGGCATCAATCAACGCGTCTAGCGAGCGGGTGACTTGACGAACGTTTCGGGCGACTTCGGACATGCCCTTTTTGTGGTTATCCAATTCTTCCAGCGTCATCATCGGCAAGAACACGTCGTGCTCTTCAAACCGAAAAAGGCTGCTGGGGTCATGCATCAAGACATTGGTATCCAGAACAAAAGTCTTGGCTACATCAGGATCGGTGCGGCGGCGGGGTTCCCGCAGCACGTTAACGGGGGTGCTTGTCTTACTTCTGGTTGGCGTGGTCGCAGCGCTGCCAAAGTTGGTTGGCATCAGTTCGGCCTGCGCCCCACCGGGGCTGGCCGCCCGTGTTGGCATCTGCTTTGCGGCAGTAGCCCTGGGGGCGGCGGGTTCTGTGGCGGCCTCGCGGCCCCCCGTTGGCGCCACGGCGGCAGTTTTTTTGCTTTTCGATGGCTTGGCAATCAAGTCGCCGGTGGGCTGGACAAGGGTGGCGGGTTTGGTTGGGGCCTTGGGTAGTGGCATGGGTGTTGCAAGCCTCTTTGGAGTAGTTCTGAGCGGGTTAGGGGTTGGACAATGGTGCCTGGCGGTCAAAAAGCAAAATGGCCAAGGTTTTTCTGCCCTCGGCGGCCAATAGATTAAAGGTTCGGCAGGCCGCGCCCAGGGTCATCGATTCCACGCCAATCCGGCGGCTGGTCAGCGGCAAAAGGTGGCTTGGCGGCAAGAAAAGTTGTCGAGTACCGGTACCAATCAGCACCACCTCGGGGGCCTTGGCAGCAAGCGTTTCGAAGAGGTCTATGGTCAATTCCAGCGGGCCAATTCCGGCGGCCAGGGGGCTTGGCCCAAGGTTAGGGTCCAGAATTAAGGGGGAGTCGTGCCTGACGCCGTTGACCTCCAGGTAGTCGGGGCCGTAGGCGTTAATTGCGAACACGCCGCCGTTGGGCTGGGGCGTGAATGTCGTAGTCATCGGAGACAAAGCCATGTGGCGCAAAGACTAGCAGGTTTTTTTCGGTTTTTTGCAACTGCCAGGCTAAGTTAAAGTTAAGGTTTTTCCCCATTTCGGGGCAAACGAAGGCCCGGCCGAGCTGCGGGCAGACCAATATGACCATGAAGCCATTTCCACGAATCCAGCGCCTGCCGCCCTATGTGTTCAACATTACTGGGGAATTGAAGATGGCGGCCCGCCGCCGCGGCGAAGACATTATCGATATGAGTATGGGCAACCCCGACGGCCCAACGCCCAAGCACATCGTGGACAAGCTGGTGGAGACGGCCACCAAAGAACACACCCATGGTTACTCGGTGTCCAAAGGGATCCCCCGGCTAAGAAAGGCGATCGCCAACTGGTACAAAACACGCTATGACGTGGACCTGGACCCAGAGTCCGAAGCCATTGTCACGATTGGTTCCAAAGAGGGCCTGGCCCATTTGATGCTGGCCACACTCGATCACGGCGATACGGTCTTGGTGCCCAATCCCAGCTATCCGATTCATATCTACGGCGCGATCATTGCCGGCGCGAGCATCCAGTCATTCCGCATGGGCAGTGGCATTGATTTTTTTGAAGAGCTTGAGCGCAATATCCGCGAATCGATCCCAAAGCCCAAGATGATCATTCTGGGTTTTCCGAGTAACCCCACGGCCCAATGCGTTGAGTTGGATTTCTTTGAGCGGATCGTGGCGCTTGCTAAGCAACATGACATTCTGGTGGTCCACGACCTGGCCTACGCGGATATTGCCTTTGATGGCTTTAAGCCGCCATCCATCATGCAGGTGCCGGGCGCCCGCGATGTAGCGGTTGAGTTCTTCACCATGAGTAAGAGCTACAACATGGCTGGCTGGCGTGTGGGCTTTATGGTGGGCAATAAAGAGCTGGTCAGTGCGCTGGCCAGAATCAAGAGCTATCACGATTACGGCACCTTTACCCCCATTCAAGTGGCCTCGGTCATTGCGCTGGAAGGGCCCCAGGATTGCGTGGAAGAGGTGCGTCAGCAATATCAGTCGCGCCGTGATGTGCTGACCAAGGGATTGATTGAAGCGGGCTGGAATGTGGAAGTGCCAAAGGCCTCGATGTATGTCTGGGCGGAAATCCCGCCCGCTTACAAACACATGGGGTCTTTGGAGTTTGCAAAGAAATTACTGATCGAGGCCAAGGTCGCAGTGTCACCTGGCATTGGCTTTGGCGAATACGGAGATGATCACGTGCGATTTGCGCTGATTGAAAACGAACAACGCACGCGTCAGGCGGTGCGGGGAATTAAAGAGATGTTTCGTAAAGACGGTTTGATTCAGCCAGCCGCAGGGGCTGCCCAGGGAGAGTCCGCATGAGTCAAGCAGTCTTGCGCGTGGGCCTTGCCGGTGCAGGCACCGTGGGTGGTGGCACCTGGTCGGTGCTCACAAGAAATGCCGATGAAATTGCCCGTCGTGCGGGCCGCCCGATTGCCATTACTGGTGTTTCCGACCTGGACGCGGCCAAGGTCAGCGCGCTCACAGGTGGCAAGGCCAAGTTTTATGCCGACGCCATGGAGATGGCGAAATCACCCGAGATCGACGTGGTGGTGGAATTAATTGGCGGCTACGGTTTTGCCAAAAACTTTGTGATGGCAGCCATTGAAAATGGCAAGCATGTGGTCACGGCGAACAAGGCCTTATTGGCTGTTCACGGCAATGAGATTTTTGCAGCAGCCCAGAAAAAGGGCGTGATTGTGGCCTTTGAGGCAGCCGTTGCTGGCGGTATACCCATTATCAAAGCCCTGCGCGAGGGCTTAACCGCCAACCGTATCGAGTGGATTGCCGGCATTATCAATGGCACCACCAACTTCATTTTGTCCGAGATGCGGGACAAGGGCCTGCCGTTTGCTGATGTGCTCAAAGAAGCCCAACGGCTTGGTTATGCCGAAGCGGACCCCACCTTTGATATCGAGGGCGTGGATGCGGCACACAAGGCCACCATCATGTCGGCAATCGCCTTCGGCATTCCCATGCAGTTTGACCGCGCCCACATCGAGGGCATCTCGAAGCTTCAGGCCAAAGACATTCAATACGCCGAGCAGCTGGGCTATCGCATTAAGCTTTTGGGCATTACCAAGCGCCACGCCAATGGCGTGGAGTTGCGTGTGCATCCAACATTGATTTCTGCCAAGAAATTGATCGCCAATGTGGAAGGCGCCATGAACGCCGTCTGGGTGAAGGGCGATGCCGTGGGCCACACCATGTATTACGGCAAGGGCGCAGGCGCTGAGCCCACCGCCAGTGCGGTGATTGCAGATCTGGTCGATGTGGCCCGAACACTCACTGCAGATCCAGCCAATCGTGTGCCCTACCTGGCCTTCCAGCCCGATCAGATGAACGCACTGTCGGTGGTGCCGATTGATCAGATTGAATCCAGCTACTACCTGCGGCTACGTGTCAAAGATCAGCCGGGCGTGCTGGCCGACATCACCCGCGCCCTGGCCGATGGCCAGATTTCGATTGATGCATTTTTTCAGCGTGAACCAGACGAAGGGTCGGATCAGACCGATGTGGTGCTGATCACGCATTTGTGTGTTGAAAAGAAAATGCGCGAAGCCATTCAAAAGATTGAGAAGCTGCCCACCGTGCTGTCCGAGGCCGTGGTGCTGCGCATGGAGGCCTTCGCTTGAGCCTGCACTATGTATCGACGCGCGGCACTGGCGCGTCCGCGGACATGGGATCGTTTCAAGACATCCTGTTAGAGGGCCTTGCCCAAGACGGCGGCTTGGCCATGCCCAAGTCGATTCCACAGGTTACCGCAGCCGACTTACAAGGCTTTGCTGGCTTGAGTTATCCAAAGCTTGCGGCAGAGATCATTTCCCGGTTTGCCGACGACATTGATCGTGCTGTGATCGATCAGCTCTGTGCCAGGGCCTACACGGTTCAGAAGTTTGGCCATGCGGATATTGCGCCGCTCACCCCACTGGGTGTGGAGCAGGGTGCACCGCTGGCCATTTTGGAACTCTCCAACGGGCCCACGCTGGCCTTTAAAGACATGGCCATGCAGATGCTGGGCCAGTTGTTTGAATACGTGCTCACGCAACGCGGCGAGAAGCTCAATATTCTGGGCGCCACATCTGGTGATACGGGCAGTGCCGCCGAATACGCCATGCGCGATAAGCATGCGGTGTCGGTTTTTATGCTCTCGCCCCAGGGCCGAATGAGTGATTTTCAGCGGGCACAGATGTATTCCCTGCAAGAGCCCAATATTCATAATCTCGCGGTGTCTGGTGTGTTTGATGATTGCCAAGACATGGTGAAGGCCGTGTCGGCCGATTTGGAATTCAAGGCGAAGTGGCGCATTGGCACAGTGAACTCGATCAACTGGGCCCGCATCATGTCCCAGGTGGTGTATTACTTCTGGGGTTATCTCTCGGCGGTGAAAGCCTATGGGCTAAGGATCGGTGATCGCGTGTCGTTCTCGGTGCCGTCAGGCAACTTTGGCAATGTGTTTTCTGGCTTTATGGCCAAGTCCATGGGGCTGCCCATTCACAAGCTGATTGTGGCCACCAACGAAAACGATGTGTTGGATGAATTCTTTCGCACGGGCGTTTATCGCGTGCGGGGCTCGAAAGAAACCTTTCAGACGTCTAGCCCATCGATGGATATTTCCAAAGCATCAAACTTTGAGCGCTATGTCTATGTGGTTCTTGGCCAAGACGGTGCGGCCTGCGCGGCGCTCTGGCAGCAGCTGGGAAAGACCGGTCAGTTTAGTCTTGCCGGCACGCCTGCATGGCAGGCCGTCCAACAATCGAACCTTCATTCAGGAAAAAGTACCCATGCCAATCGTCTGGCCACCATTCGTGAGATTGATCAAAAGTATCAACGCGTGATTGATCCGCACACGGCAGACGGCGTGTTTGTTGGCCGCCAGTACTTGGAGTCTGGTGTGCCGATGATTTGTTTGGAGACCGCACTTCCAGCCAAGTTTGCTGAAACGATTGAAGAGGCGCTCAATCGGCCAGCGCCAAGACCCAAGGGGCTTGAACACCTGGAGTCTTTGCCACAGCGCGTGGAAAACATTGACCAGGATGTGGCAAACCTAAAGCGCATTATTTCGGAACGCGCGTTGTCCTGACCCATGAAGTCGCTCGATCAGGCGCTTGAAGTTTTATCGGCAACGCTATCGCCGGTTGGTCAGACCGAGTCGGTGGACTTGCAGCAGGCCCTTGGCCGTGTCTTGGCAGCGTCAGTGACCTCACCGATTGATGTTCCAGCCTATGACAATAGCCAGATGGATGGCTACGCGGGTGTGGCAGTCGAGATGAACAACGCCATGGAACCTTTGGTGGTCAGTCAGCGTATCCCTGCGGGCCACCCGGGCACCCCCTTGGTGTCAGGCACCGTCGCCCGGATTTTTACGGGTGCGCCGATTCCTGCCGGTGCCAATGCGGTCATCATGCAAGAGCAGGTTCAGGTGCAAGATGATGGGCGGGTGAGATGTTTAGAGTCAGTGTCGCCTGGTCAAAACATTCGTCCGTGTGCCGGTGACATAGCCTGCGGTGCGGTGATATTAGACAAAGGCCGTCGACTCTCTGCCGCCGACATTGCCCTGTGTGCCTCGGTGGGTCAGGCGCAACTCACGGTCTACCGAAGGCTCAAAGTGGCGGTGTTTTCATCGGGAGATGAGTTGCAACAGCCTGGCCAACCACTTGGCCTTGGCCAGATCTATGACAGCAACCGGCCCATGATCATGGCCCTGGCCCAGGGCCTTGGCGCAGAAGTTTTGGATATGGGCTGCCTGCCCGACGATTTCTCTGAAACGAAAAGTCGTCTGTCGCAGGCGGCAAAGCAAAGCGATGTGATTCTGACCTGTGGCGGTGTGTCCGTGGGGGAAGAAGATCACATCAAGGCGGCTATCTCGGCGCTCGGGTCGCTAGATCTTTGGAAGATTTCGGTAAAGCCCGGAAAGCCATTTGCCTTTGGCCGCGTGGGTCAGTCGGTCTTTATGGGGATGCCCGGCAACCCGGTAGCAGCCTGGGTCACCTTTGCGCTGCTGGTGCGCCCGTACCTGCTGGGCATGATGGGGAGCCAGGCCGAAGCACCAATGGGCTTTCGTGTGCCAGCGGCCTTTGATTTGCCCAAGCCCGATAGCCGTCAGGAGTTCTTGCGGGCCTGGATCAATCCGCAGGGGCAGGCCCAGATTCATGGCCGACAGAATTCCGGGGTGCTCTCATCGGTCACCCAGTGCACGGGGCTGGTCGAAATCCCTGCATCAACCCCGGTTGTGGCTGGTGAATTTGTGCGGTTTATTCCTTACACTGCACTCGTTAATTAACACTCGACTCGCTAATAAAAACTCGGTTGCTCGACGCCCAATCTTATGAAGGTTCGACTCAAGCTCTTTGCTTCTTTGCGTGAACTCACCGGAGTGGAAGATGAAACCCTGGACATTCCAGAGCACATCTCCACGCTTGGCGAATTGCGTGACCACTTGCGCAGCCGGGGAGAGTCTTGGTCGCAGGCGCTTGATGCGAAACGGGCCATTCGGGGCGCGATCAATCAGCGCATGGCCCAGGAATCCGATGCCCTGCATGAGGGCGACGAAATCGCCTTCTTTCCGCCAGTCACGGGCGGCTGATATGACAGCGGTCCGTGTTCAGCAGCAGGCCTTTGATGTGGGCGCAGAGTTGCGTGCCTTGCGTCAGACCGCTGATGGCCAGTGGGACACCCGTGTGGGTGCGGTGGCCAGTTTCGTGGGCACGGTCCGCGATATGAACGAAGGCGATACGGTCAAGACCCTGGTCTTGGAGCACTACCCCGGCATGACCGAATCCAGTATTCAGGAAATTATTGATCAGGCCATGGGCCGTTGGCCTTTATTTAACGCTCGAGTCATCCACCGAATTGGTCGGCTACAGCCTGCCGATGAAATCGTTTGGGTTGGCGTGACCAGCGCCCACCGCGAGGCCGCGCTTGAAGCCTGTGCCTTCATCATGGACTTTCTGAAATCTAAAGCCCCATTTTGGAAAAAAGAATCAATCCCCCAAGGCGATCGTTGGGTCGAGGCCCGAGAAAAAGACGAGGCAGCGCTAAAGCGCTGGTGATGGCGTCGCTCGGGGTTGCTTTCACAGCCTTCGGCCCTCGGTTCTCTTCCGAAATCTCAGACCAATGACGCTGAACCTCACCCTGACTGGATCGTATTCCGAGATCGATTGTGATGAGTGGAATGACCTGGCGGAATCGCCCTCTGCTGCATGCCCCATGCTGCGCTGGGAATTTTTATCTGGCTTAGAGCAAACGGGCTGCACCACGGCCGATACTGGCTGGCAGCCCATTCCGCTAACGGTGCGAGACGATGCGGGCAAGCTTATCGGTGCTGCACCCCTATATGCCAAGGGCCATTCGTATGGCGAATATGTCTTTGATTGGGCCTGGGCCGATGCCTATCAGCGGGCGGGATTGAATTACTTTCCCAAGCTCTTGGTGGCGATTCCGTTTTCACCAATTCCCAGTGCGCGGCTGTTGGTGCGTGAATCGTCGCTACGCGAGAACGTCGCCGATGGTGCACTGGCGGGCAAGGCCGCTTGGAATCCAAAAGATGTGAAAGCAACATTAATTGCAGGGCTGCAGGCCCAAGTCGAATCCAGCGGTTTGTCTTCGGCCCATGTGTTATTTCCCGATGACCAGGATTTAGATGCACTCAAAACCGCGGGTTGGCTGGTTCGAGAAAACGTGCAGTTTCATTGGCAAAACCCTGGCTACGCCTCGTTTGAAGATTATCTTGCTGCGCTCACGCAGCCCAAACGAAAAAAGATTAAGGCAGAGCGGCGCAAAGTGCGCGAGGCAAATGTCTCGACCCGAATGATCGAGGGCCCAGAGATCACAGAAGATGAGCTCGCGTTTTTTTATCAGTGTTACGAGCGCACTTATGTTGAACACCGCTCAACGGCTTACATGAATCTTGCCTTCTTTGAGCATTTGCGCACATCTATGCCGCAGAACATGTTGCTTTGTATTGCCGAGCGGGAAGGGCGGCCGATCGCCGCTTCCTTTTTTATGCATAGCAATGCCGTGCTTTATGGCCGCTATTGGGGCGCAGTTGAGCGGGTGGATTGCCTGCATTTCGAAGTGTCATATTACTCGCCCATTGAATGGGCGATTGCCCAGAAGATTCGTCGCTTTGAAGGTGGCGCCCAGGGCGAGCACAAGCTTGCCCGCGGTTTTGAGCCGGTGAAGACCTACTCGGCCCATTGGCTGGCGGAACCGCGGTTCAAAGATGCCGTAGCCCGGTACCTGGCGCGTGAGTCACAGGGCATGGAGGCTTATGTGAACGAGCTCGAGTCTCGCAGTCCGGTTCGGACTTAAGTCTCTGGCGGGGATTGCTAACAAACGCATTTTTATGTAATTTTGAGTTTATGCAATCCAAAGAAAGCATGGGGCGCAGGGCGCCAGCATTCCCGTCGATATCGATTGGAAAGCCATATCCCAAAGCCTTAACTTCGAACGCTGCTCTTTTTGAGCTCCTGAATAAGTCTCGATGAGCCGCAGGCTTTCTGGCACCTGCATTACCCCCCCCAAGTATCTGACCGACGCCTACCTTGCCGCCTTTGCCGTTTGCTCAGGCCTGCGTTTGGTCACCTTCGACAAAGACTTCGAGCGATTTGAGGGATTAAGTCTCTTGCGACTCAAGCCTTGAATTTTCGGCGGGTTGGCCCCATCTTCTTCTCATCCGTGGCGAAAGCCACCCCCTTTTGACCTGAGAAGAACGAATGAGAACCGACAAACTAACCACCGCCTTTCAGCAGGCCCTGGCCGATGCCCAGAGCTTGGCCGTGGGCTATGACAGCCCCACCATTGAGCCCCTGCACGTGCTCTCGGCACTGCTGCAGCAAGACGAGGGTTCGACCAAATCGCTGCTCGCGCGCGCGGGCGTGAACACCCAGCGGCTGGCCAACGCCGTCAACACTGCGCTCGAGAATCTGCCCAAAGTGGCCCAGGCCGACGGCAATGTGACGGTGGGCTCGGAGCTGGTCAAAGTCTTCAATCTCACGGACAAGGAAGCCCAAAAGCGTGGCGACCAATTCATCGCCAGTGAATTGTTCTTGCTGGCACTGGCTGACGACAAAGGGGCTGCCGGAAAGCTGCTGCGCGAAAGCGGGCTGACCCGCAAGAATTTAGAGTTGGCCATTGACGCCGTTCGCGGCGGCCAGTCGGTGGACTCTGCTGAGGCCGAAGGCCAGCGGGAATCACTGAAAAAATATTGCATTGATCTAACCGAGCGTGCCGCCCGTGGCAAGCTGGACCCGGTGATTGGCCGTGACGACGAGATTCGCCGCTGTATTCAAATTCTGCAGCGTCGTACCAAAAACAATCCTGTTCTGATTGGCGAGCCTGGCGTGGGTAAGACCGCCATCGTCGAGGGCCTGGCCCAGCGGATTGTGAATGGGGAAGTGCCCGAGGGCTTAAAAGGAAAATCAGTTCTCACACTCGATATGGCCGCGCTCTTGGCCGGTGCGAAATATCGTGGTGAGTTTGAAGAGCGCTTAAAAGCAGTGCTCAAAGACATTGCCCAGATGGCGGAAACCAGTCCGTCTGGCCACCCGATCGTCTTCATTGATGAGATCCACACCATGGTCGGTGCCGGTAAGGCCGAAGGCGCCATGGATGCTGGCAACATGTTAAAGCCTGCACTCTCACGCGGTGAGTTGCACTGCATTGGTGCCACCACCCTGGATGAATACCGCAAGTACATTGAAAAAGATGCGGCGCTTGAGCGCCGATTCCAAAAAGTCTTGGTGGGTGAACCCACGGTCGAGGCCACCATTGCCATTCTGCGTGGCCTGCAAGAGCGTTATGAAATCCACCACGGCGTAGAAATTACCGACCCCGCCATTGTTGCGGCGGCCGAGTTATCCCACCGTTACATCACCGATCGTTTCCTGCCCGATAAGGCCATTGACCTGATCGACGAGGCCGCATCTCGCATCAAGATGGAAATTGATTCGAAGCCCGAGTCCATGGACAAACTCGATCGCCGACTCATTCAGTTAAAGATCGAGCGCGAGGCCGTGCGTAAAGAGAAGGACGATGCATCGAAAAAACGTTTCGAGTTGCTAGAGCAAGAGATTGCCAAACTTGAGCGCGAGTCAGCCGATCTAGAAGAAGTCTGGAAGGCTGAAAAAGCAGCCGTGCAGGGCTCGCAATCGATCAAAGAAGAGATCGATCAGGTCCGTCACGAAATCGAGAGCTACACCCGCAAAGGCGACTGGCAGAAAGTCTCTGAGTTGCAATATGGCCGGCTGCCCGAGCTCGAGGCGCGGCTAAAAGCGGCAGACGCCAGCGGCGATGGCAAGGCGGCGAAGATGCAGTTACTTCGCACCCAAGTGGGTGCGGAAGAGATCGCCGAAGTCGTCTCACGGGCCACCGGCATTCCGGTATCGAAGATGATGACGGGTGAGCGTGAAAAGCTGCTCACCATGGAAGCCCACCTGCATGGCCGCGTGGTGGGCCAAGACGAGGCCGTCACCCTGGTCTCCGATGCGATCCGTCGCTCGCGGGCAGGTCTCTCTGACCCCAACAAACCCTATGGTTCCTTTTTGTTCCTTGGGCCTACGGGTGTGGGCAAGACTGAGCTTTGCAAGGCATTGGCCCAGTTCTTGTTTGACTCCGAAGAACATCTGGTGCGCATTGACATGAGTGAGTTCATGGAAAAGCACTCGGTCTCGCGTTTAATCGGTGCGCCCCCGGGCTATGTCGGCTATGAAGAGGGTGGCACGCTCACCGAAGCGGTGCGCCGCAAGCCCTACAGCGTGATCCTGCTTGATGAAGTTGAAAAGGCCCACCCTGATGTCTTTAACGTGTTGCTCCAGGTGCTAGACGATGGCCGCCTGACCGATGGCCAGGGCCGCACGGTGGATTTCCGCAACACGGTAGTGGTGATGACTTCGAACCTGGGCTCGCACGAGATCCAGCGGATGGCAGGGTCGCCCACAAGCGAGATCAAAGAAGCCGTTATGGCGGAAGTGAAATCGCATTTCCGGCCGGAGTTCATCAACCGGATCGACGAGATGGTGGTCTTCCACGCACTGGATCAAAAGCATATCCGCGACATTGCGCGTATTCAGTTGAAGCGCCTTGAGGCACGCATCGAAGAGCACGATATGAAGCTCGAGGTGTCAGACACCGCGCTTGATGAAGTGGCCAAGGTTGGGTTTGATCCGCTCTTTGGCGCGCGGCCATTAAAGCGTGCGATCCAACAGCGAATTGAAAACCCGGTGGCCAAGCTGATTTTGGAAGGCAAGTTCGGTCCCAATGATGTGATTCCGGTGGACTTCACAAACGGCGAATTCAAGTTCGACCGCGTTGTCCACTAACTTACCGCTGTGATTTGCGTGGTGCAGGTGAAAGCCTGCACCATGTACGCTATCTTCTTATTTGCCGGTCAGGCCAATCGGCCCGCAACGTATTGTTCAGATTATTCTTTTGACTGGAATATGAACCAGCCGTGTGCCACACAGGCGGTCGTGCAGGGCCTGCGAATCGCGATCAACCACTGCCCATAGAAACCCAACACCACTCATCACGCTGGGCAGGGCCACCAGCGCACGAATTGCTGCACGCCCCACGCTGATGTCGTCTCCGCCTTCGGTTTCAACCCGCATGCCCAGGGTCTGCATCGGGAGTGTGCAGCGGCCAAGACTCCAGCCCCAGCTGAAATAGGCCAGCAGTCCAGCGCCGATCACGGCCTGCAGGCCCAGGCGTTTGAGATCGTTCAATTCTGGCGATGCTTTGTCGCTGAAGTCGACCGCGACGGAATATAAAAAACCAATCAGTAGCAGTGGGCCAAAGAGCAATAGTGATTCGTACACCATGCCCATAAAACGCCGCCACACGGTAGCGGCGGGCTTGGGGGTTTGATCGATTGGCAGAGGAGGGCGGGGTGGTTGAGATTTCACCCCACAAGTTTACTGGGCAGCGAACGGTTTATCCGAATGCCGCGATAAGGCGGAGTGGGGCTTGGGGTTGGTGTTTAACGCAAAGGCCCCGTTGGTGTTTGCGGCGCCCGTCGAACCAGCTGAAGCGCCAGCGGCACCAGCAGCCCGTTCTTGGGCAAGCGCCATGAGCTGGGCCCGTTCTTTGGCTGACAGGTTTTGATACTCGTTCCACTTCATGACCTGAACTTCTTGGGGAATGATTTCCTTAAAGCCATCGAAAACGGCACGTGCCTGGCGGCGATCGTTTGCAGGCATGGACACCCATTCCTGCATCCGCTCTTGGGCCAGGGCCTGCTGCTCGGGGCTGAGCATGTGGAAGCGATCAGCGATTCGGATCCATTTTTGTTTGCGATGGGCTTCCATCTCGCCCCAAAATGATTCCAAGGGCGCTAAAGCTTCTTTCTGGGCGGTACTGAGTTTGCTCCAGATTGGGCCTTGCTGATTGGGGTTCAGGCCTGGAAAGAGACTCTCGGCAGACCAGAAATTGCGCATCTCAGCGGCCCGCTGCATCAACGATGCACCGGCCGATCCGGCTTGGGCCGCCGAGGATGATTGTTCAATGGCGCTTTCTTGGAAGATGAGAAAGCCTGGGTCCAGGTAGGCCTGCACAGGCAGGGGGCCAGAGATCATTTTCTGGTCAATGCTGGCGAGTCGATTCAGGTTGCCATCGATACGAACCTGCTCCGCCAAATTAAGACCAAGCACCACCGCCAACACCGAACCTGCGGTGATCCCCATTCCCCAGGCCTGGCTTGGCCACAAACGCAGCCATGCCCAACCCCGCGAGATTTGATCCCCATGCTGCTTTTCTTGCGCCCGAGCCACTGCCCGTTTGCGCGCCTTCAGCAGCGCTGAAGCGATCTCAGGAGAGACCGTGTTCTCGCTTTCTTTCAGGGCCCGTCGGGCTTGGTAGAGGTGTTGCTCTTGCATGTTGTTGGCGCTTTTATTCCGATTGCAGGTGAGGCAGCGCTTTGGTCAGCGCGGCTACTGCCCGCGAGCAGTGGGTCTTCACGCTGCCCTCTGAGCAGCCCATCACCTGGGCGGTTTCTGAAATGTCCAGTCCCTCCCAATAACGCAGCAGGAAGGCTTGTTGTTGACGAGCGGGAAGTTGGGCAATGGCTTGGGTGATTTGTTCCCAGGTCTGTTTGCGCGAAAGCAGGGCTTCTGGCTGCCGTTCGGACTCATCCGCGGTATCGGCCAGCGGATGCTCAAAGGCTTGGTCGTCTTCGGATTCGGAGCCCTTTGGGGACAGATCACTAAACAGCGTTATCCAGGTCCGGCGGACTTTTTGCCGCCGATGGAAGTCCAAAATCGCGTTTTGCAGGATCCGCTGAAACAGCATCGGCCACTCTTCCTCTGGCCGTGAGCCGTACTTCTCGGCCAAGCGCATCATGGCGTCTTGGACCAGATCCAAGGCAGCCGGCTCGTTGCGGGTGGCCAGCATGGCCATTCGGAAGGCGCGCCGTTCTACGCCAGCCAAAAAATGGTCCAAAGCCTTTGGGTTCATACCCGATATGTTAAATTAGTGGGCTTGACCTTGCCGGTACTGTCTCCACAAGAGCCAGCAACGGCGATCCGTCAACTCAAAGCCCTTGTCGCAAGGTCTGCGTCGCTGAAGCTTTAGGCTCTGGTGGCGCCGGCGGGCAAGGATCACTGGAACTTGATAGGACCTAAAACCTATGGAAATTACTGGCGCAGAAATCGTCGTGCGCTGCCTGCATGAAGAGCAGGTGGATCACATCTTTGGCTACCCTGGCGGTGCCGTTCTCTACATCTACGACGAGATATACAAGCAAAACAAGTTCAAGCACGTGCTCGTTCGGCATGAGCAGGCAGCCGTGCACGCGGCCGATGCCTATGCCCGCTCCACCGAAAAGGTCGGCGTAGCCCTGGTCACCAGTGGCCCCGGCGTGACCAATGCGGTGACCGGCATTGCCACGGCTTATATGGATTCCATTCCCATGGTGGTGCTCTCGGGCCAGGTGCCCACGCACGCCATTGGCTTAGACGCCTTTCAAGAATGCGACACAGTCGGCATCACGCGCCCCTGTGTGAAACACAACTTCTTGGTGAAAGACGTCCGCGATCTGGCCAGCACGATTAAAAAAGCGTTTTATCTGGCGCGCACAGGCCGCCCTGGCCCCGTGTTGGTTGATATTCCAAAAGACATCACTCGCGACCGCTGCAAGTTTGATTACCCCAAAGAAATCAGCATGCGGTCTTACAACCCGGTGGTGAAGGGCCACTCAGGCCAAATCAAAAAAGCGGTTCAATTGATGTTGGCCGCAGAGCGCCCCATGATCTACACCGGTGGCGGCATTATTTTGGGCAATGCATCTGCAGAGTTGCGTGAACTGGTGGATCTGCTGGGTTATCCGGCCACCAACACGCTGATGGGCCTAGGCGCTTACCCGGCGACCAACGAAAAATTCCTGGGCATGCCGGGCATGCACGGCACTTACGAGTGCAACATGGCCATGCAGCACAGCGATGTCATGGTGGGCATTGGTGCGCGGTTTGATGACCGCGTGATTGGCAATCCCAAACACTTCGCGCAGAACCCGCGCAAGATCATCCATGTTGACATTGATCCATCTTCAATTTCCAAGCGTGTGAAGGTGGACGTACCCATTGTGGGTGACGTTCGCGAAGTCATGCGCGAGATGATTGCGCAGATCAAAGAGGCGATCGCGGCTGGCCATGGCCCGAACAAAAAGGCACTGGGCAATTGGTGGAATCAAATCAACGAGTGGCGTAAAAAAGACTGTCTGTCTTACGACCAGGGCAGCGACATCATTAAGCCCCAGTTCGTGGTGGAAAAGCTCTGGGAAGTCACCAAGGGCGAAGCCTTCATCACTTCTGATGTTGGACAGCATCAGATGTTTGCTGCCCAGTTCTATAAGTTCGACCACCCCCGCCGCTGGATCAACTCCGGTGGCCTGGGCACCATGGGTGTTGGCCTGCCGTATGCCATGGGCGTGAAATTTGCCCACCCCGATGCCGATGTTGCCTGTATCACCGGCGAGGGCTCGATCCAGATGTGTATTCAGGAACTCTCCACCTGCCAGCAGTATCGGCTGCCTGTGAAAGTCATCAACCTGAACAACCGCTACCTGGGCATGGTGCGTCAGTGGCAAGAAATTGAGTACGAGAGCCGCTACGCCGAGTCCTACATGGATTCGTTGCCAGACTTTGTGAAACTTGCCGAGGCCTATGGCCATGTGGGCATGCAAATCACCAAGCCGGCAGATGTGGAGCCAGCCCTGCGCGAGGCATTTGCCATGAAAGATCGATTGGTATTTATGGACTTCATTACCGATCGCGAAGAAAACGTGTGGCCCATGGTCCAGGCCGGCAAGGGCCTGACCGAGATGTTGTTGGGTTCGGAAGAGCTATAAGGAGCCCAGAACATGCGACACATTATTTCTATCTTGGTTGAAAACGAGCCGGGTGCCCTATCGCGTGTGGTGGATCTGTTTGCCGCACGGGCCTACAACATTGAGACGTTAACGGTCGCGCCGACCGAAGACATCTCACTGTCGCGCATGACCATTAGCACCAAGGGGTCTGACGACACCATTGAACAAATCACCAAGCACTTAAATCGCTTAGTCGATGTGGTCAAGGTGGTCGATTTGGTCGAGCACCCTTATATCGAGCGTGAGCTCATGCTGATCAAGGTCCGTGCTGTGGGCAAAGAGCGTGACGAAATGAAGCGTATGGCGGACATCTTCCGTGGCCGCATCATTGACGTGACGGACAAGACATACACCATTGAGCTCACGGGCGACACCCAAAAGCTTGATGCGTTTATCGAAGCGTTGGATAACGACAGTATTTTGGAAACCGTGCGTACGGGCTGCTCTGGCATCTCGCGCGGCGAACGAATTCTCAAGTTGTAATTTCTACATAAACAAAGGAAAAGACATGAACGTTTTTTATGACAAGGACGCCGACCTCTCCCTGATCAAAGGCAAGAAAGTCGCCATCATCGGTTACGGCTCGCAGGGCCATGCCCACGCACAAAATCTCAACGACAGCGGCTGTAACGTTGTGGTGGGTGTTCGCAAGGGTGGCCCCTCCTGGGCCAAGGTGGAAAAGGCTGGCCTAAAGGCCGCCGAAATCAAAGATGCCGTGAAAGACGCAGATGTCGTCATGCTCTTGATGCCTGATGAAAACATTGCCGCGGTCTACAACGCTGAAATCGCCCCGGTGATTAAGCAAAACGCTGCCTTGGCCTTTGCCCACGGCTTTAACGTGCACTACGGCCAGGTCACGCCCCGTGCTGATCTAGACGTGATCATGATTGCCCCCAAGGCACCCGGCCACACGGTGCGTGCAACGTACACTCAAGGCGGTGGCGTTCCCTGCCTGATCGCTGTTCATCAAGACACCACCGGCAATGCCCGCGCAATCGCGTTGTCTTATGCCAGCGCCATTGGTGGCGGCAAGGCCGGCATCATTCAGACCAACTTCCGTGAGGAGACCGAGACCGATCTGTTTGGTGAGCAGGCCGTGCTCTGTGGCGGTACCGTTGAGCTGATCAAGGCTGGCTTTGAGACCCTGGTCGAAGCTGGCTATGCCCCCGAAATGGCCTACTTTGAGTGCCTGCACGAACTCAAGCTGATCGTTGACCTGATCTACGAAGGCGGCATCGCCAACATGAACTACTCGATCTCGAACAACGCCGAGTTTGGTGAGTATGTGACTGGCCCGAAGGTGGTTACGGCTGAGACGAAGAAAGCCATGAAAGAGGCGCTCACCCGCATTCAAACCGGTGAATACGCCAAAGAATTCATTTTGGAAAACCGCGCTGGTGCACCCACATTGATTTCACGTCGTCGCCTCACGGCTGAGCATCCCATTGAGCAAGTGGGCGAGAAGCTGCGCGCCATGATGCCCTGGATCAGGGCCAACAAGATGGTCGATCAAACCCGTAACTAAAGAGCCGCCCACACCATGGCAGACGTTGATACCCGCAGTTATCCGCACCCCATCATCGCGCGCGAGGGTTGGCCCTTTGTCGCAATCAGTGTTGGGTCGGCCTTAATTGCATCCGTACTGGACTTGGATTTCCTGTCGGGTCTGCTCTGGCTGATCGTCATCTTTGTGGTGCAGTTTTTCCGGGATCCGGCCCGTACCCCGCCGTTGGGGGAGGGCCTGATCACCTCACCGGCAGATGGCCGCATTGTGGTGGTGGGCAAGGCCGTGGATCCCATCACCAATCAAGAGAGCCTGAAGATCAGTGTGTTTATGAATGTGTTTAATGTGCATTCCAACCGCTCACCCATTCAAGGCAAGGTCACCCAGGTCCAGTATTTCCCTGGGTCGTTTCTGAATGCCTCGGTCGACAAGGCCTCTGAGCACAATGAGCGCAATGCCATTGTGATTGAGGACCCGCAGGGCAGACGCATCACCTGCATTCAAATCGCGGGCCTGGTGGCCCGGCGCATTCTTTGCTACGTCAAGCCCGGCGACAGCCTGATGCGCGGCAGCCGCTATGGCTTTATTCGGTTTGGTTCTCGGGTCGATGTCTATTGCCCGCTGACCGCGCAGGCCTTAGTCTCGGTGGGTGATAAAGTTTCGGCGCATTCCACACCACTGGCCCGTTGGTAATGTCTATCCACGCCAGTGTTTCGCGCCCACTGAGCCCTGAATTTAAATGAATCAAAGACTGCCGCGTCGCCGCACCAGCATCTACCTGCTGCCGAATCTGTTCACGACGGGCTGCCTCTTTTCTGGCTTTTTTTCGATTGTTCAGGCCTTTAATGGCCGCTTCACCGAGGCCGCCATCGCGATTTTCGTGGCCATGGTGCTGGATAGTCTTGATGGCCGTGTGGCCAGATTGACCAACACCACTTCTGATTTTGGTGCCCAGTACGACAGCCTGGCCGACATGGTGGCCTTCGGTGTGGCACCGGCCCTGGTGATTTACATCTGGTCGCTACAGAGTCTGGGCAAGTTTGGCTGGCTCGCTGCGTTTGTCTACATTGCCGGGGCGGCCCTGCGGCTGGCGCGGTTTAACACCAACATCGCCATTGTCGATAAGCGGTTTTTTCAAGGCATGCCCAGCCCTGCGGCAGCGGCCTTGCTGGCGGGGTTGGTCTGGGTGGCCACCGATCTTCGCGAGACCCGCTGGATTGACTGGTCAGCCAAAGACCTTCGCTGGGTCAGCTGGTCGGTGGCAGTCTACGCGGGCCTGACCATGGTCTCGAGCGTGCCCTTTTACAGCTTCAAAGATCTAAATCTGCGCCGTAGTGTGCCCTTTGTGGTGATCTTCCTGATTGCCCTGGGCCTGGTGCTGATCTCCCAAGACCCGCCCACATTGCTCTTTTTGCTCATGCTGGCCTATGGCCTGTCGGGCTGGGTGTTGTTTGTCTGGCGCAAGGCCAGGGGCGAGGCCATCGAAGTATTTGCCGAACCCGAGGAAAAAGATTTATAGTTGATCCCTATGAGTTTTGAATCCTTCATTACCTCTCTACACCTACTTCCCCTGGGTCGACTGCGCCACGGGCGCTAACACTCGACCCCCACCGGCAGGGTTTTAGAAACCCCCAGTCTGCGCCGGAGACCTAAATCTGCAGACCGTTTTTCCCGAACAAATAGAACTAGCAACGTCAACATGCTCAATTGTGAAAAGAGCAGGTGACATTCGTTAAAGGAAACCACCATGAATGACCGTTTAATTATTTTTGACACCACCTTGCGCGATGGTGAGCAGAGCCCCGGCGCATCGATGACCAAAGACGAAAAGATTCGTATCGCCCGCCAGTTGGAGCGTTTGCGTGTGGATGTGATCGAGGCCGGCTTTGCGGCCGCAAGCCCTGGCGATTTTGATGCGATTCGCTCCATTGCCGAGACCATTAAAGACAGCACTGTCTGCTCTTTGGCCCGTGTCTCGGAAAAAGATATTCGTGCCGCAGGCGAGGCCATCAAGCCGGCCGCCAAGGGTCGAATCCACACGTTTATCGCCACCAGTCCGATTCACATGGAAAAGAAACTCCGTATGAATCCCGATCAGGTGGTTGAGGCTGCTGTTAAGGGCGTGAAGATGGCCTTGCAGTACACACCTGATGTGGAGTTTTCCGCAGAAGACGCGATTCGTAGTGACATCGACTTCTTGGTCCGGGTTTTTGGCGAAGTGATTAAGGCCGGTGCCACCACCATCAACGTGCCTGACACCGTGGGCTACAGCGTGCCCGGTGGGTTGGGCGAGCGGTTTAAGTATCTGATTGAGCGCACCCCGGGTGCGGACAAGGTGATCTGGTCGACCCACTGCCATAACGACTTGGGCATGGCCGTGGCCAACTCTTTGTCGGCGGTGTTAAACGGCGCCCGCCAGGTCGAGTGCACGATCAATGGCTTGGGTGAGCGTGCGGGTAACGCGAGCTTGGAAGAGATCGTGATGGCGGTCAAAGTCCGCCAAGACGTCTTTAAGTGCGACACCCGAATCGACACTACCCAGATCGTGACCGCTTCCCGTTTGGTCTCCCAGATCACGGGCTATCCGGTCCAGCCGAACAAGGCGGTGGTCGGGGCCAATGCCTTTGCCCACGAGTCTGGCATTCACCAAGACGGCGTACTCAAGCACCGCGAGACCTACGAGATCATGCGGGCGGAAGATGTGGGCTGGTCGGCCAACAAGATTTCCCTTGGCAAGCTCTCGGGCCGTAATGCCTTTAAGCAGCGTTTGGCTGAATTGGGCATCGAGTTTGAATCCGAGCAGGCCTTAAACGATGCCTTTGCACGATTCAAAGACTTGGCCGACCGGAAGTCTGAGATTTTCGACGAGGACTTGCAGGCCTTGGTCTCGGGCGATGCCATCGGCGAGACCGACGAGCACTTTAAATTCTTGTCCTTGTCCCAGCGCTCAGAAACGGGCGAAAAACCCCAGGCCAAGGTGGTCTTTAGCGTGGACGGGGAAGAAATCACCACCCAGGCCCAGGGCAATGGGCCGGTGGATGCCACGGTCAATGCCATCGAGTCCAAGGTGGCCAGCGGGGCAGAGCTGCTCTTGTTCTCGGTTAACGCCATCACCACGGGCACCGAGTCCCAGGGCGAGGTGACCATGCGGCTGTCCAAGGCCGGCCGGATCGTCAATGGCGTGGGGGCAGACCCAGATATTGTCGTGGCCTCGGCCAAGGCCTATCTGAACGCATTGAATAAGCTCGAGAGCAAGGTCGAGCGGCTCAATCCGCAGTTGGTCTAAGGCCGTTTTTCCTATACAATTCAAAGGCTTGCTCGAAAGAGTTAAGTAAAGCACGGCGGGCCTTGGCGGGCCCGGCCGCAAGTCCATTGGCATTTTCTAGGAGATTTCCATGCCCGTCGCCACGTTAAACAAGCCTGAAGTCATGGCGCAGTACCAGCGCGCCAAAAACGATACCGGCAGCCCCGAGGTCCAAGTGGCCCTGCTGACTGCCCGAATCAACGACCTGACCGACCACTTCAAAGTCCACGCCAAGGATCACCATTCCCGCCGTGGTCTGTTGAAGATGGTGAGCCGTCGCCGTAAGTTGCTCGACTATTTAAAGCGTACCAATGTGCAGTCGTACCGCACGCTAATTGAGCGTCTGGGACTGCGTAAGTAAACGACACGCGTGGAGCCCGATATCGAGTCCCGAGCGTTGTGGTTAAGCTGATGACCAAAATGCCTGCCCGGTCTGCCGTGCGGGCATTTTTGCTATCTAGATTGTTGTGATTGTTGTTATTGAGAGAGAGAAGGAAAGCCAGTGTTCAATATTGCTAAAGAAGAGTTTCAGTATGGCCAGCACAAAGTGGTGCTGGAGACCGGCGAAATCGCCCGCCAAGCCAGTGGTGCAGTACTGGTTAATGTAGAAGACACCATTGTGTTGGCCACTGTTGTGGCGGCGAAAAGCGCCAAGCCGGGCCAAGACTTTTTCCCGCTGACCGTGGATTACATGGAAAAGACCTATGCTGCGGGCAAAATCCCCGGCGGTTTTTTCAAGCGTGAAGGCCGTCCTTCTGAAAAAGAAACCCTCACATCGCGCCTGATCGATCGTCCGCTGCGTCCGCTCTTTCCTGATGGTTTTTATAACGAAGTTCAGGTGGTCTGCACCGTGATCTCGTTAAACCCCGAGATCGATCCAGACATTCCCGCCATGATTGGCGCGTCTGCCGCAATGGCCATCTCAGGCGTTCCCTTTAATGGCCCAATTGCTGCTGCCCGCGTGGGTTACATCAATGGCCAGTACGTGCTCAACCCCACCGCCACGCAGCTCAAAGACTCCCGCATGGACTTGGTGGTTGCCGGTACTGAGTCGGCCGTGCTGATGGTGGAATCGGAAGCCGATCAGCTCTCTGAAGAAGTCATGCTGGGTGGTGTTGTGTTTGGCCACGAGCAGGGCCGCATTGCGATTGATGCGATTAACCGCCTCGTAGAAAAAGCCGGCAAGCCCGAGTGGGACTGGCAGCCTGCCGCCAAAGACGAGGCACTGATTGCGCAGATCAAAGCCCTTGCCGAGGGCCCGTTGAAAGAAGCCTATGGCATTCGCAACAAGCAAGAGCGTTCGCAGAAACTGAAAACGGTCTATGCGGAAGTGGAAACCAGGATCGCTGAATCGGTTGCGGCCTCGGGCGCAACAGTCGATGGCAATCTCGTGGCAGAGACCTTGTTCTCCTTAGAAGCCAACGTGGTGCGCTCACAGATTCTGAATGGCGAACCCCGTATCGATGGCCGTGACACCCGCACGGTGCGTCCGATCTCGATTCGCACTGGCGTATTGCCACGCACCCACGGTTCTGCGTTGTTTACTCGCGGCGAGACCCAGGCCTTGGTTGTGGCCACGTTGGGCACCACCCGCGATGAACAGATCATCGATGCGCTGGGTGGCGAATACCGTGACCGCTTCATGCTTCACTACAACATGCCCCCATA
This sequence comes from beta proteobacterium MWH-UniP1, assembly GCA_036362785.1. Lineage (NCBI taxonomy): Bacteria > Pseudomonadati > Pseudomonadota > Betaproteobacteria > beta proteobacterium MWH-UniP1. The sequence continues at coordinate 1,223,844 of CP143625.1, read as the reverse complement.
CGCCACTGGCGAAACGGGCCGCGTTGGCACACCCAAGCGCCGTGAAATCGGCCATGGCCGTCTTGCCAAGCGTGCCTTGGTGGCCGTGCTGCCAAAGCCCGAAGACTTCGCTTACTCCATGCGTCTGGTGTCGGAAATTACCGAGTCCAATGGTTCGTCTTCAATGGCATCCGTCTGCGGCGGCTGTCTGGCCCTGATGGACGCAGGTGTTCCACTCAAAGCACACGTGGCCGGTATTGCCATGGGCCTGATCAAAGACGGTGGCCGTTTTGCGGTGTTGACCGACATCCTGGGTGATGAGGATCACCTGGGCGATATGGACTTCAAAGTTGCCGGTACCGAAAACGGTATTACTGCGCTTCAGATGGACATCAAAATCCAGGGCATCACCAAAGAAATCATGCAGGTTGCACTGGCGCAAGCCCAAGAGGGCCGACTGCATATTCTGGGCAAGATGAAGGCCACGCTCGACCATGCCCGTGAAGAGTTGTCGGAATTCGCGCCGCGCCTCTACACCATGAAGATCAACCCCGAGCGCATTCGTGACGTGATCGGCAAGGGTGGTGCCACCATTCGTGCCATTACTGAAGAAACTGGCACGCAGATTGATATTTCGGAAGACGGCTCCATTACCGTGGCCGCAACCACCGGTGATGCCGCCCGTGCCGCCATCAAAAAGATCGAAGAGCTCACGGCAGAAGTTGAAGTGGGCAAGACCTATGACGGCACTGTCCTGCGCCTGTTGGAATTCGGTGCCATTGTCTCGATTCTTCCCGGCAAAGATGGCCTGCTGCACATCTCTCAGATCGCCAATGAGCGCGTCAATGCGGTCAGCGACTATCTGAAAGAAGGCCAGTCCATCCGCGTGAAAGTCCTGGAGGCAGATGACAAAGGCCGTCTGCGTCTGTCCATGAAGGCCCTGCTCGAGAGCAGCGATGCTCCCGCAGCACCTGCCGCACCAGAAGCGTAATGACAAAAGCGGTCGTCACCTCTCGCCAGCCCTGGGTGGTTGGCAACTGGAAGATGAATGGCAGCCTGTCGGATAACGAGGCCCTGCTGTCCAGCCTGCTGGGGCTGATTGAGCGTCACGCTGATCAGCCCATGGCCAAGCTGAGCGTTGCTGTGCCGTCGCCTTATCTCTTTCAGGCCGCTGTTCGCCTAAAGGGTCAGCCCATCACTTGGGGGGCGCAGGATGTCTCCACCGAGGAAAAGGGCGCCTTTACCGGTGAGGTATCGGTGGCCATGCTGCAAGACTTTGAGGCCGAATTTGCCTTGGCGGGTCACTCCGAGCGTCGTGCCCGTCACGGCGAGACCGACCAGGCGGTTGCGGCAAAGGCCCTGCGTTTGGCGAAAGCTGGCCTAACGCCGCTGGTCTGTGTGGGCGAGTCCCTGCAGGCGCGTGACCAGGGCCGCGCATTGGAAGTGGTCTGTGGACAAGTCCGTGCAGTCGCCCAGGCCCTGTCCGATGCAAAGCTGTTGGGCCGGGCGGTTTTTGCCTATGAGCCCATTTGGGCGATCGGCACAGGCAGAAGCGCAAGCCCTGAGCAGGCCCAGGAAGTCCATGCCGCAGTCCGCGGCACGCTGGCCAGTATTGATGCGGGTCTGGCGGCGCAAATTCAGTTGTTATACGGTGGCAGCGTCAAGGCGGCGACAGCGGCAGAGTTATTTGCCCAGCCCGACATTGATGGTGCCCTGGTGGGTGGTGCGGCCTTACACGCACAAGAGTTTTTTGACATCGCCTGTTCGGTACAGACGGTATAACCACTTGTTGTAAAAGGAATGCAATATGAGTTGGCTTGGTAATTTGGTTCTCACGGTTCAGGTGGTCTGCGCGATCGCCATCATTGTCTTGGTCTTGCTGCAGCAGGGCAAAGGCGCCGACATGGGCGCAGCCTTTGGCTCAGGCTCGGCCGGAAGCGTTTTTGGTTCCAGTGGCTCAGCGAATTTCTTAAGCCGCATGACCGCAGTTTTCGCCGTGATCTTTTTTGTCGCCACGCTGGCTTTGTCGTTTATCGCGACTCAAAACCGCAAGCCACAGGGCGCTGGCAGCGTGATGCAGACTTCGCCGGAAGTCCCGTCGTCGGTGCCTGTCCCTTCGTCGACATTGCCTGCGCAGCCTGCAGGGTCTTCGGTGCCGGCTGCGCCTGCCGAAAAGGGCGCAAAGAAGTAAAATACGCGCTGCAGCAAAAACAATAAGCCGAAAAAAGGCACTTGCTGCAGTGTTGTTCCGGTAGTGGGGGTATTTTTAAGCCGACGTGGTGAAATTGGTAGACACGCTATCTTGAGGGGGTAGTGGCGCAAGCTGTGCGAGTTCGAGTCTCGCCGTCGGCACCAATAAAAATAAATTCCGGGGATTGAGTAGTGAACTTAGAGCAATACCTTCCGGTTTTACTGTTTATTCTCGTCGGCATCGCGGTGGGCGTTGGCCCTATGGTGATCGGCAAGATTCTGGGCCCCAGCCGGCCCGACAGCGAAAAGCTCTCTCCTTATGAGTGCGGCTTTGAAGCCTTTGAAGACGCCCGACTTCAGTTCGATGTGCGTTATTACCTGGTGGCGATCCTGTTTATTTTGTTCGATCTCGAGATCGCGTTCCTATTTCCATGGGCAGTCTCTCTTAAAGACATCGGCTTTTTTGGCTTCATGTCCATGATGGTGTTTCTAGCAATCCTGGTGCTTGGCTTCATCTACGAGTGGATGAAGGGCGCCCTGGATTGGGAATAAGAAAGGCAGGGGAGTTGGGTCATGGCGATTGACGGCGTTTTCAAGCAGGGCTTTCTCACCACGTCGGCAGACCAAATCATCAACTGGACGCGCACGGGGTCGCTCTGGCCCATGACGTTCGGTCTGGCCTGTTGCGCCGTGGAGATGATGCATGCAGGCGCGTCTCGTTACGACTTAGACCGCTTCGGTGTGGTCTTTCGCCCCAGCCCACGCCAGTCCGATCTCATGATTGTTGCGGGAACACTGTGCAACAAAATGGCACCCGCCATGCGCAAGGTCTATGACCAGATGCCGGAACCCCGTTGGGTGATTTCCATGGGGTCGTGCGCCAACGGCGGTGGTTACTACCACTACAGCTATTCCGTGGTGCGTGGCTGTGACCGCATCGTGCCCGTGGACATTTATGTGCCGGGCTGTCCGCCCACGGCGGAGGCCCTGATCTACGGCATTATCCAGCTGCAAAACAAGATTCGCCGTACCAACACCATTGCGCGGAGTTAAATCACATGACAACTCTTGCTGAACTCGTTCAAGCAACCTGTGGAGATGCTCTGGTGGGCATTGCACATAGCTGCGATGAGACCACGGCGGTGGTGCGTGCCGACCGGTATTTCGAGTCATGCAAGCTGCTGCGTGACACACCGGGACTACGGTTTGACACCATGATTGATCTTTGTGGTGTGGACTATCAAGACTACAAAGAAGGCACGCACGAGGGCCCGCGGTTTGCGGTGGTGGTGCATCTGCTGTCGGTGGAATTGAACCAGCGCTTGCGTGTCCGTGTCTTCTGTCCAAATGATGATCTACCGGAAGTGGCTTCCATCACCAGCCTATGGTCGTCAGCAAATTGGTACGAGCGCGAGGCCTTTGACATGTTTGGCATTGTGTTCCAGGGTCATGACGACCTGCGGCGCATTCTGACCGACTATGGCTTTGTGGGCCATCCGTTTCGTAAAGATTTCCCCATCTCAGGTTACGTGGAAATGCGTTACGACCCAGAGCAAAAGCGTGTGATCTATCAGCCGGTGACCATTGAGCCCCGCGATCAGACCCCACGGGTGATTCGTGAAGAAAACTACGGCGGATTTATTCCGCAATAAGAACGAGCGTACGGGAGAAACTGCGGCGTGGCAGACATTAAAAATTACACCCTGAACTTTGGTCCCCAGCATCCGGCGGCCCACGGGGTGTTGCGCCTGGTGTTAGAGCTTGATGGTGAAGTGGTGCAGCGTGCTGACCCCCATATTGGCCTGCTGCATCGTGGCACGGAAAAGCTTGCCGAGACCAAGACCTTTATTCAGTCGGTGCCGTATATGGACCGGCTCGATTACATGTCCATGATGGTCAATGAGCATGCGTATTGCATGGCTATTGAGCGGCTGATGGGCGTGGAGGTCCCCATTCGTGCCCAGTACATCCGCGTCATGTACGACGAAATCACACGGTTACTGAATCACCTGCTGTGGATCGGTGCCCATGGCCTTGATGTGGGCGCCATGGCGGTATTTCTTTATGCCTTCCGCGAGCGCGAAGACCTGCTGGATTGCTACGAAGCCGTCTCGGGTGCCCGCATGCACGCGGCGTACTACCGGCCAGGTGGCGTTTACCGTGATCTGCCGCAGCAGATGCCCCAATACATTGCCAATCGCAAGCGTTCCGAGAGCTCAGCCCGCAAGCTGAACGAAAACCGCCAGGGCAGCCTGCTAGATTTCATTGAAGACTTCACCAAACGTTTCCCCGGCTATGTCGACGAGTATGAAACCCTGCTGACCGACAACCGCATTTGGAAGCAACGCTTGGTGGGCATTGGCGTGGTCTCGCCTGAGCGGGCCAAGGCCATGGGGTTTACTGGCCCAATGCTGCGCGGATCGGGCGTGGTCTGGGATCTGCGTAAGCACCAGCCTTATGAAGTTTATGATCGGCTTGATTTCGATATTCCGGTGGGCAAGGGTGGCGATTCTTATGACCGTTACCTGTGCCGCGTTGCCGAAATGCGCCAGAGTAATCGCATCATTGCCCAGTGCGTGGATTGGCTGCGCAACAACCCGGGGCCGGTGATGTCGGACAACCACAAGGTGGCTCCACCCGCACGACTTGACATGAAGTCCAACATGGAAGAGTTGATTCACCATTTCAAACTCTTCACCGAAGGCTTCCATGTGCCCGAAGGCGAGTGCTATGCCGCAGTGGAACACCCTAAGGGCGAGTTTGGTATTTATCTCGTGTCCGACGGTGCCAACAAACCTTATCGCCTGAAGATTCGCGCGCCGGGCTATGCCCACTTGCAGGGGCTTGATGAGATGTCGCGCGGCCACATGATCGCAGACGTGGTCACCATCATCGGCACCCAAGACATCGTGTTCGGAGAGATTGATCGATGAGTGTTCAGTTATCGCTTGCCGAAGCGCCCAAGGGCCCCGTGTTGTCGGCCCAGGCCTATCAAAAGATTGATCGCGAGATTGCGAAATATCCCGCCGACCAGAAGCAGTCTGCGGTCATGGCGGCACTCGCCATTGCCCAGACCGAAAAGGGTTGGATTTCGCCGGAAGTAGAAGCCGATATTGCCAAGTATTTGGGCATGCCTGCAATCGCCGTGCATGAAGTGGCCACCTTTTACACGATGTACAACCTAAAGCCCGTGGGCCAGTACAAGCTCACCGTCTGCACCAATCTGCCCTGTGCCTTGCGCAGTGGCAATCACGCTGCCGAATACATCAAGGCAAAGCTTGGAATTGGCTTTAACGAAACCACCGCTGATGGTCTATTTACCCTGAAAGAGGGCGAGTGCATGGGGGCCTGTGGCGATGCGCCCGTGATGTTGGTCAATAACCACCGCATGTGCAGCTGGATGTCCAACGACCGGATTGATGCCTTGATTGCTGAACTAACTGAGCAGGCCAAGTCTGGTGCTGCGAAAGGGGGCAACTGATGGGCGCACCCGAGATTCCAGTGATTGACACCTGCTTTCACGCGCGGCACATCTCGCCGCAGATTCTGGCGGGGCTCACGCCCGATGGCTGGCATTTAAAAGACTATCAGTCACGCGGTGGCTACGAGGCCTTAAGAAAAATTCTCACCACCGGCATGACACCTGAGCAAGTGATTGCAGAGGTCAAGGCGTCGGGCCTGCGTGGCCGTGGCGGTGCGGGCTTTCCCACCGGCCTGAAGTGGAGCTTCATGCCCGCCAAGCTGCCCATTCAAAAGTATCTGGTCTGCAACTCCGACGAAGGCGAGCCGGGCACATTTAAAGACCGCGACATCCTGCGTTACAACCCGCATATCGTGATCGAGGGCATGGCCATTGCGGCCTATGCCATGGGCATTACGGTGGGCTATAACTACATTCACGGTGAAATCTGGGAAACCTATGAGCGGTTTGAAGCGGCCTTGGAAGAGGCCCGTGCTGCCGGTTTTCTGGGTAACAACATCATGGGCTCGAACTTCTCGTTTCAGCTGCATGCCCATCATGGTTACGGCGCCTATATCTGCGGTGAAGAAACTGCGCTTTTAGAGTCACTCGAAGGCAAAAAAGGCCAGCCACGGTTTAAGCCGCCATTCCCAGCAAGCTATGGCCTGTATGGCAAGCCCACCACGATCAACAACACCGAAACCTTTGCGGCAGTGCCTTGGATTATTCGCAACGGTGGCCAGGCGTACTTAGAAGTGGGCAAGCCGAATAACGGTGGCACCAAGGTGTTTTCGATTTCCGGCGACGTTGAGCGGCCCGGCAACTATGAAATTCCGCTGGGCACACCCTTTGCCAAACTATTGGAATTGGCTGGCGGCGTGCGCGACGGCAAGAAACTCAAAGCCGTGATCCCGGGTGGTTCTTCCATGCCGGTGTTGCCCGCCGACATCATGATGGCCTGTGACATGGATTACGACTCAATCGCCAAAGCCGGCTCCATGCTGGGCTCTGGTGCCGTGATCGTGATGGACGAGACCCGCTGCATGGTCCGCAGTCTGTTGCGCCTGTCGTACTTTTATTACGAAGAGTCGTGTGGCCAGTGCACGCCTTGCCGCGAGGGCACGGGCTGGCTGTGGCGCATGGTCGATCGCATTGAAAAAGGCCAGGGCACCATGGAAGACCTGGCCCGCTTAGATGAAGTGGCCAGCAATATCCAGGGCCGCACCATCTGTGCGCTTGGCGATGCAGCTGCAATGCCAGTGCGCGCATTTTTAAAACACTTCCGTTCAGAGTTTGTGCATCACATCGAGCACAAACGCTGTGCGGTGTCGGATTATGTTTAAGGCACGAACACAGGGCCGCGAGAACAGCAATGGTTGAACTTGAGATAGATGGCAAAAAGGTAGAAGTCGCCGAAGGCAGCATGGTCATGGACGCCGCGACCAAGCTTGGCGTATTTGTGCCGCACTTTTGTTATCACAAGAAGTTGTCGATTGCGGCCAACTGCCGCATGTGCTTGGTGGAAGTTGAAAAAGCGCCCAAGCCATTACCCGCCTGCGCCACACCGGTCACGGCTGGAATGAAAGTCTTCACCCGCTCTGAAAAAGCCAAGCAGGCCCAAAAGAGCGTGATGGAATTTTTGCTGATCAATCACCCACTGGATTGCCCCATCTGCGACCAGGGCGGCGAGTGTCAGCTGCAAGATCTCGCGGTGGGCTATGGTCCATCGGCCTCACGTTACACAGAAGAAAAACGGGTGGTCTTTCATAAGTCGATGGGGCCACTGATTTCTGCAGAAGAAATGAGCCGCTGTATTCACTGCACCCGGTGTGTGCGCTTTGGCCAAGAGATTGCCGGCGTGATGGAGCTTGGCATGGCTGGCCGCGGTGAGCACTCTGAGATCATGTCCTTTGTGGGCAATGCGGTGGAAAGTGAACTGTCGGGCAACATGATTGACATCTGCCCGGTTGGCGCATTGACCAGCAAGCCATTCCGTTACTCCGCTCGCACCTGGGAGTTGTCGCGCAAGCGCTCGGTGAGCCCCCATGACAGCATCGGTGCCAACATTGTGGTTCAGTCCAAGGCCAACCAAGTCAAGCGCGTGGTCCCCTTGGAAAACGAAGAGGTCAATGAGTGCTGGATCTCCGATCGCGATCGTTTCAGCTACGAGGGCCTAAACAGCACCGATCGACTCACGGTGCCCATGATCAAGCAGTCAGACGGCACATGGCGTGAGGCCAGTTGGGAAGAGGCTCTGGCCAAGGCCGCTGATGCACTCAAATTAGCTGGGGAAGTGGGCCCCAATCAGGTCCGTACCCTAGCGTCCCCAAATTGCACACTGGAAGAGCTCACGCTTGCAGCATCGCTGACCCGTGCACTCAAGAGTGACTCGGTGGATTTTCGTCCTCGTCTCGGTCAGGCTGGCTTTGATCAGCAGTTCATCGGCACGCCAACACTTGGGCTAACCCTGTCTGAAGTCAGTCATCTTGATCGTGCCTTGGTGATTGGGTCTTTCCTGCGCCAAGACCATCCGCTTCTCGCCCAGCGTCTGCGCCAAGCCGTGCGTCATGGTGCAAAGCTCGCCACCCTGCATGCGGTGGCGCAGGACCTGCTCATGCCTGTGTCGCAGCAGATGGTTTGCAGCCCCGCACAGTGGGTGGCATCCGTTCTAGACATCGCGGCAGCCGCCTATCAACTCAAGGGCCAAGCCATGCCCGCCGAGCTTTCAGGCCGCCAGCCCTCGGATCAGGCAGTGGCTGTTGCCAATCTGCTCGCCCAGTCGGCCGACCCCAGTAAACAGGCCGCAATTCTCTTGGGCAACAATGTATTGGCACACCCACAGGCATCAAACATCTGGTCGGCTGCGCAGTTACTTGCCGAAGCCATTGGCTGTCGCCTTGGGTTTACTGTTGAGGGTGCCAACGGCGTGGGCGGCTATATTGCCAAGGCCGCCCCCATGAAGGGTGGTGTTGATGCGGCGGCCATGTTTGCAACTGGCGCCGAGGCTTTCTTGTTGATCAACATTGATCCTGCCCTGGACTGTGGCAACCCCCAGCAGGCCATGCACACACTGAAGTCTGCCAAGACCGTTGTGGCATTGTCGGTTTTTAAAGACGGCGTGATGGACGTCGCTGATGTGGTCTTGCCGATTGCCCCTTACACCGAGACATCGGGTTCTTACGTCAATTGCGAGGGCCGGCTGCAGACCACCCAGGCGGTGGTGCGGCCCCTGGGCCAGTGCCGCCCGGCGTGGAAGGTCTTGCGCGTGCTGGGCAATTTGGTCCGTGCCCCCGATTTTGAATTTGAATCTTCGGAAGACATTCGTCAGTCGGTTCTTGGAGACCGCGAGAGCGGAAAGATTATTGTGGGCCTGTCGGCCCGCGCCCATCCGATTCAATCGCTACCGGCCATCACAACGTCAGAAAAATCACAGCTGGTGCGCATTGCCGATGTACCCATCTATCGCAGTGATGCCATTTCACGGCACGCACCTGCCTTGCAAGAAACGCGGGCCAGTGCAGCACCCAAGGCCATTTTGAATCCAGCGGATGCGCAGCGCCTGGGGCTTGCAGCGGGTGTGCGTGTGAAGTGCGCCCAGACCGCTCGCCATGGTGAGATATTTGAAGTCGCAATCGATGATCGTGTGGCCCCTGGAGTGGTTCAGATCTCAGCGGCCCATCGTGCCTGTGCAAGCCTGGGCGAGATGATTGGCCCCATTGAGCTGGAGGTTGCCTGATATGCAAGATCTATTGCTCAACATCAATAGCTTTGGCGCATCGCTGCTGGGCGGGGCCTGGCCAGTGGCCTGGACTCTGATCAAGATCATTGTGGTGGTGCTGCCCGTGCTGGGCTGCGTGGCCTATCTGACACTCTGGGAGCGCAAGCTGATTGGCTGGATGCACATCCGCCTTGGTCCCAACCGTGTTGGCCCGCTGGGGCTTTTACAGCCGATTGCGGATGCACTCAAGCTGATGACCAAAGAGATCATCATGCCGTCGCAGGCAAGCCGTGGTCTGTATATCTTGGGCCCCATCATGACCATCATGCCGGCCATGGCCGCATGGGCAGTGGTGCCGTTTGGCCCCGATGTGGTCTTGGCCAATGTCAATGCAGGCCTACTGCTCTTACTGGCGATCACATCGCTCGAAGTTTATGGCGTGATTCTGGCCGGCTGGGCATCCAACTCGAAATACGCTTTTATCGCTGCCATGCGGGCAACAGCCCAGATGGTGTCGTATGAACTTGCTATTGGTTTTGCGCTGGTCTGCGTGCTGATGGTGACCGGCAGCCTGAACATGACCGAAATCGTGCTGGGCCAACAAAAGGGCTGGTTCACCGAAGAGATGGGCTTAAATTTCTTATCTTGGAACTGGCTGCCACTTCTGCCTGTATTTGTTGTGTATTTTGTGTCGGGCGTGGCCGAGACCAACCGCCACCCCTTTGATGTGGTCGAGGGTGAATCCGAGATCGTGGCTGGCCACATGGTGGAGTATTCCGGCATGGCCTTTGCCATCTTCTTTCTGGCCGAATACGCCAACATGATCCTGATTTCCATGGTCGCCTCGATTTTGTTCTTGGGCGGCTGGGATGCGCCGGTCGACGCGCTGGCCTTCATTCCCGGTTGGATCTGGCTGGGTGTGAAGACCTTCTTGGTGGTCAGCACCTTTATTTGGATGCGGGCCTCGTTTCCGCGGTATCGCTACGACCAGATCATGCGGCTGGGCTGGAAGATCTTTATTCCGGTCACCTTGATCTGGCTGGTGTTGATTGGCATCTGGATGCAGACGCCATGGACGATCTGGTAAGGAGCCGGCCATGACTGCTATCGTGAATTTTTTCCGTTCATTCTTGTTGTTGGAACTGCTGCGGGGCATGGCGCTCACCGGCAGCTATCTGTTTAAGCGCAAGATCACGGTCCAATATCCCGAAGAGAAAACGCCGTATTCGCCGCGCTTTCGTGGCCTGCACGCACTGCGCCGTTACCCCAATGGGGAAGAGCGTTGCATCGCCTGCAAACTCTGCGAGGCGGTCTGCCCCGCGCAGGCCATCACCATCGAATCCGATGTACGCGCCGACGGCACCCGTCGCACCACCCGTTATGACATTGACTTAACCAAATGCATCTTCTGCGGCTTTTGTGAAGAAAGCTGCCCAGTGGATTCGATCGTGGAGACCCACATCCACGAATACCACGGCGAAAAGCGCGGTGATCTCTATTTCACCAAGGAAATGTTGTTGGCCGTTGGCGACCGTTACGAAAAAGACATTGCCGAGGCCCGGGCGGCCGATGCGAAATATCGATGATAGGAATTCCTGCTCATGTTTGATGTCACCTTAACGCTGTTTTATGCATTTGCCGCGATTCTGGTTTTCGCGGCAGTGCGGGTGATTACGGCCCGAAATCCGGTCCATGCAGCGCTGTATCTGGTGCTGAGCTTTTTTAGCGCTGCGGCCATCTGGCTCTTGCTTCAGGCAGAGTTCTTGGCGATTACGCTGGTCTTGGTCTATGTCGGTGCGGTGATGGTGCTCTTTCTCTTCGTGGTCATGATGATTGACTTCGATTTGGAAAAAATGCGCCAGGGGTTTTGGGCCAATCTGCGGGTTGCCGCGCCGGTGGGTGGACTGATTATTTTTGAAATGTCCGCCGTGTTGATTCGCAGCTTTAATGTGCCCGAGTCGGCCGTGGCCCCATTGCCGGCGAACTACGACAACACCAAGGCCCTGGGCCGGCTGATCTACACCGACTATGTCTACGCCTTTGAAATTGCGGCGGTCATTTTGTTGCTGGCCATTGTGGCGGCCATTGCACTGACGCTGCGGCGGCGCAAAGACAGCAAGTATCAAAACCCAGCCGATCAGGTTCGGGTCCGTGCCAAAGACCGCATGCGGCTGGTTTCCATGCCCGCCGTGAAAAAGCCGGCTGCCTCAGCGCCTGACAGCTCGGAAAAAGGGGAGTAATTCAGATGCTGACACTTGCCCATTTCCTCACCCTTGGCGCCATTTTGTTTGCCTTAAGTGTGATCGGTATTTTCATGAATCGAAAGAACCTGATCGTGCTCTTGATGGCCATCGAGCTGATGCTCTTGGCCGTGAACATGAACTTCATCGCCTTTTCGCATTACCTGGGTGATGCCGCTGGCCAGATCTTTGTGTTTTTCATTCTGACGGTTGCCGCAGCCGAGTCGGCCATTGGCCTTGCCATCTTGGTGGTGCTGTTCCGTAATTTGAATACTGTGGAAGTCGAGCAACTCGACGAACTGAAGGGCTAACCCGAGATGACCAATCTTTATTTACTGGTACCCATCGCGCCACTGGTCGGCGCGATTGTGGCGGGGTTTTTTGGAAAGACGATTGGCCGGGCCGGCGCCCACACCATCACGATTGCTGGTGTGGCGGTCTCATTGGTGGCGTCGTTGATGGTGCTGGCCGATGTCTTATCGGGCAACACCTTTAATGGCACGGTCTATACCTGGGCCCAGATTGCTGGCCTAAAGCTGGAGGTCGGTTTCCTGATCGACACGCTGTCGGCCACCATGATGGTGGTCGTGACATCGGTCTCGCTCATGGTGCACATCTACACCATTGGCTACATGCATGACGACCCGGGGTATCAGCGCTTTTTTAGCTACATCTCGCTCTTTACGTTTTCCATGCTCATGCTGGTCATGAGTAACAACTTCTTGCAGCTCTTTTTTGGCTGGGAAGCCGTGGGCCTGGTGTCGTATCTGCTGATCGGCTTTTGGTATACACGGCCAACAGCGATCTACGCCAACCTAAAGGCCTTTTTGGTCAACCGTGTGGGCGACTTTGGATTTATTCTGGGCATTGGCCTGGTGCTGGCCTATGGCGGATCGCTGGATTACGCCGAGACATTTAAGGCCGCCCCCACGCTGGCCACCCAATCGATTTCGTTAATTCCAGGAACCGAGTGGCCGCTTCTGGCCGTGGCCTGCATCTGTTTGTTTATTGGTGCTATGGGCAAATCGGCCCAGTTCCCACTGCACGTCTGGCTGCCCGACTCCATGGAAGGCCCAACGCCCATCTCGGCCCTGATTCACGCGGCCACCATGGTGACGGCGGGCATCTTTATGGTGGCCCGCATGTCGCCCCTATTTGAACTCAGCGACATTGCCTTGTCGTTTGTGTTGATCATCGGCGCGATCACCGCTTTGTTTATGGGCTTTTTGGGCATTATTCAAAACGACATCAAGCGGGTGGTCGCGTATTCCACGCTCTCGCAGCTGGGCTATATGACAGTCGCCCTGGGTGCATCGGCCTATTCGGTGGCGTTTTTCCATCTGATGACCCACGCCTTCTTTAAGGCGCTACTCTTTTTGGCGGCAGGCTCGGTCATCATCGGCATGCACCATCAGCAAGATATTCGCCACATGGGTGGCCTGTGGAAGAAAATGCCCGTCACCTGGTTGGTATCGCTCTTGGGCTCCTTGGCCTTGATCGGTGCACCGTTCTTCTCAGGCTTTTACTCCAAAGACATGATCATCGAGGCGGTCCATGCCTCGAACCTGATCGCGGCACCAGTGGTGTACATCATGCTGTTGATCGGCGTGTTTGTGACCGCGTTTTATTCCTTCCGCATGTTCTTTCTGGTCTTCCACGGCAAGCCGCGGTGGGGGCAGGGCCATGATCATGGACACAAAGATGATCACAGCGATGGCCACCACGGTCATGACGACCATGGTCACGGCCATGAGCCGCATGAGTCGCCCTGGGTGGTCACATTGCCGCTGATTGCGCTGGCCATTCCCTCGGTGGTGTTGGGCGCGATTGCCATCGGCCCAATGCTGTTTGGTGATTATTTTAAAAATGTGATTTTTGTCGATCCATCGCATCCGGCCATGCAGGAGTTGGCCAGCCATTTCCACGGCTGGGTGGCCCTGGGGCTTCACAGCGTGCAGACCTGGCCGTTCTGGCTGGCCTTGGCGGGCGTGGTGGTGTCTTGGTACTTCTATCTGGTCAAGCCATCCATTCCTGCGGCGCTGAAAGAGAAATTCAGCGGCCTGCATCATGTGCTGGAGCAGAAATACTTCATGGACCGAATCAATGAGTTCGTCTTTGCAGGCGGTGCCCGGCAGCTGGGTGGCCAGCTGTGGAAGCGGGCGGATCAGGGCTTAATTGATGGTCTCTTGGTCAACGGTAGTTCTCGAGTGGTGGCTGCTGTGGCCTCGATCATGCGGCTGGGTCAGACCGGCTATCTCTATCACTACGCAATCGCCATGATTCTGGGTGTGGCCCTGATGCTCTGGTGGTTTGCGCCTGTGTTGAATTCAGTTCCTGCGGTGAAATAATGACAAGCGCCTTTCCTGTTCTCTCGGTCTCTATCTGGCTGCCCATTTTTGCGGGCATCGCCGTGATCCTGTTTGGCCGAACACTGTCAAACGCCGCCATTCGTTGGTCTGCCTTGTTGGCGGCTATTGCGGGCTTTGCGGTTACCGTGCCGCTCTTCACCGACTTTGATCTCACCACTGGGGCGATTCAGTTTGCTGAAAAGGCCCCCTGGATTGACACCTTCAACATCTATTACGCCTTGGGGGTTGATGGTCTTTCCATGTGGTTTGTGCCCCTGACCGCGCTGATCACAGTGTTTGTTGTGATTGCGGGTTGGGAAGTCATTGAAGATCGCGTGGCCCAGTACATGGGCGCGTTTCTGATTTTGTCTGGCCTGATGATTGGCGTGTTCAGTGCCCTGGATGGTCTGCTGTTCTACGTCTTTTTTGAAGCCACGCTGATCCCCATGTATCTGATCATTGGTATCTGGGGCGGGCCGAATCGTGTCTATGCGGCGTTTAAGTTTTTCTTGTACACCCTGCTGGGGTCACTCTTGACCCTGGTGGCGCTGATTTATCTGTACATGAAGTCGGGAAGCTTTGATATTTTGGCGTGGCACAAACTGCCGCTTCCGCTCGAAGCCCAGATCCTGATCTTCCTTGCGTTTTTGGTGGCCTTTGCCGTGAAGGTGCCCATGTGGCCGGTCCACACCTGGTTGCCTGATGCCCACGTGGAGGCGCCAACGGGCGGATCGGTGGTGCTGGCCGCGATTATGTTGAAGCTGGGTGCCTACGGTTTTCTGCGGTTCTCGCTGCCGATCGCCCCCGATGCGGCCCGTGAACTCGACACCCTGATGATCTCGTTATCGTTGATTGCGGTGGTCTATATCGGCTTTGTGGCGCTGGTGCAGGCCGACATGAAAAAGCTGGTGGCGTATTCATCCATCGCCCACATGGGCTTTGTCACGCTTGGCTTTTTTATGTTCAACGCGCTGGGCATGCAGGGCGGTATTGTGCAGATGATCTCCCACGGCTTTATCTCGGGCGCCATGTTCCTGTGTATTGGTGTGTTGTATGACCGCATGCATTCCCGCCAAATCGCCGATTACGGCGGGGTGGTCAATCGTATGCCGAAGTTTGGTGCACTCTTTGTGTTTTTCGCCATGGCCAATAGCGGCCTGCCTGCGACCAGCGGCTTCGTGGGTGAGTTCATGGTGATTCTGGGTGCCGTGGATTACAACTTCTGGATTGGTCTTTTGGCCGCCACCACGCTGATTCTGGGCGCAGCCTATTCGCTGTGGATGGTCAAGCGTGTGGTCTTTGGTGAAGTGGCCAATGATCATGTGGCCAGCCTGAAAGACGTGAACGCCCGTGAGTTTTGGATGCTCATGGGCTTGGCGTTTTTCGTGTTGCTGATGGGCCTGTGGCCGGCACCGTTTATTGATGTGATGCAGGTCTCGGTAGATGAGCTGCTTAAGCATGTGGCAGTCTCGAAGCTGCCGGGTGCTGCAGGCGCAATTCCAGCCATGCCTGCCCAATGATCAACCTTTGATCTAACGCACAAAAAGAATTTGAAAGCGCTATGACTCTAAATGCCCTAAATCTTCATGCCGCTGCACCCGAGATTGCATTGTTCGGGCTCTTGGCGCTTGTGGTGCTGATTGAATTGTTTGCAAAGAAATCGGCAGCAGTTCTGGTTCACGCAGTGTCGATTCTTGGTCTCTTGGCCATTGCGGCCTGGCAGTTCACCTTTGTGGACGACAACCAGACCATCTACGCCATGAACGGCTTGGTGGTGTCTGATTCACTGTCAGCGTTTTTAAAAGGCTGTGTGGCGGTGGCCGGCGCGATTACGTTTATCTACTCGCGGCACTACATTGTCGATCGTGATATTCCCAACGGTGAATTCCACATCTTGGCGCTCTTTGCCATGCTGGGCCAGTTCGTCATGATTTCGGCCAACAATCTGCTCACGGTGTATCTGGGCATTGAGCTGTTATCCCTCGCGCTGTATTCCATGGTGGCACTGCGCCGCAATCACGCGGTCTCGACCGAAGCTGCCATGAAGTACTTTGTGTTGGGCGCGCTGGCCTCGGGCTTTTTGCTCTACGGCATGTCCATGATTTATGGCGCAACCGGGTCGCTGGATCTGCCGCTGATTGCCGACAAATTGGCCTCAAACCAGGCCGATCGCCTGATCATGGTCTTTGGCACTGTGTTTGTGGTGGCCGGCCTTGCCTTTAAATTGGGCGCTGTGCCGTTTCACATGTGGGTGCCCGATGTCTATCAGGGCGCGCCCACGGCCATGACGCTTATGATCGGTGCTGCACCAAAGTTTGCCGCCTTTGCCATTGTGGTGCGGCTCTTGGTGTCCGGTCTGATTGGGGTGGCAGCCGATTGGCAGCAGATGGTCATGATCCTGGCGGTGCTGTCGCTGATTGTGGGCAATCTGATTGCCATCATGCAGACCAATGTCAAACGGCTGCTGGCTTATTCGACCATCGCCCACATGGGCTTCATGCTGCTGGGTTTTGCATCGGGGGTAGTGGGCTCCGATATGGTGGGTGCCGTCGATGCCTATGCGGCATCACTCTTTTACGTTGTCACGTACGCCATCACCACCCTGGGCAGTTTCGGTGTGTTGATGTTGGCTTCTTCCAAGGGGTTCGAGTGCGAGACCCTGGATGACATCAAGGGCCTGGCCAAACGACACCCGTGGTTGGGTGGCATCTTTTTAATTCTGGTGTTTTCACTGGCGGGCATTCCGCCGACCGTTGGCTTTTACGCCAAGCTGGCCGTGCTGGAAGCCGTAGTTCAGGCAGGCCACATTTGGCTGGCCGTGTTGGCCGTGATGGCATCACTGGTGGGCGCGTTTTATTACCTGCGCCTGGTGAAAGTCATGTATTTCGACGACGCCAAGATTGAAACATCGCTGGATTGCGGAAAGGCCTCTTCGTCGCTGCTCACGCTAAACGGTCTGGCCGTGTTGTTGTTGGGCATCTTCCCTGGGGCGCTCATGGCACTTTGCATTTACACCGTTCGTATTTCCTTGGCCGCATGAATACCGGTGCTGCAGCGGTATTGCTGCTGGTGATCGCCACGGTGCTGGCCAACCTGCCGTTTTTTACGGAACGGTTTTTTGGTGTCTTTCGAAAGCCAGAAAAAACCATCTGGTGGCGCCTGCTTGAGCTGATTGTCTTTTATGGTGTTTTTCTGCTGATTGGTTTTGGTCTGGAATCTTATGTCGGCCGCTCGCAAAGCCAGATGTGGCAGTTCTACGCGATCACCGGTTTGATGTTCTTGATCCTTGCTTATCCGGGTTTTGTCTGGCGTTATCTGCGCCGCGGAAGATCCAAAGAGCCTGACCAATGAGTGATGTTGACCCACGGCCAAAGCGATCTGCTTTAGAGCCGGCTCCCGATCTCGAAGAAATTCGCTTAAGCGGTGAGTCTGTTTATCAGGGCGTGTTGCTGCATGTTCACCGTGATTGGGTCCGTGGCCCAGATGGTCATGAGCAGACCTTTGAGTACACGCTTCACCCCGGCGCTGCCGCGGTCATTCCCATGCTAGATGATGGCCGCCTGGTCATGGAGCGGCAGTGGCGCTATGCCTTGAATCGTAGTTTTCTGGAATTCCCAGCGGGCAAACTCAATGCCGCAGAAGACCCCTTTATTGCGGCCCAGCGTGAGCTTGCCGAAGAAACCGGCTACCGCGCCAAGCAGTGGGCCAGGCTTGGTGTGATGCACCCCGTGATTGGCTACTCCACCGAGGCGATTCATTTATTCATGGCCAAGGGCCTGGTGGCGGGGGATTCCGCCCGCGAGCAGGGCGAGTGCATGGAACTCATTACCATCACGCCCGAGCAATTTTTCCAGGCCATTTATCAGGGCCAGGTCACCGACAGCAAGACCCTGTCTTGCGCACTCTGGCTTGACCGTGTGCAGCGTGGCGAGTGGCAGGTGGATTGGGTGGCCGGCACTCTTTGATAGTGGTTTAATTCCACTTATGTATTTGATTGGCTCTAAAGGACGAACATCATGTTAAAAGCCCCTGTGAAGTTTTCCTGGGAAGACCCTTTTCTGGTGGCCCAGCAGCTCTCTGACGAAGAGACCATGATCATGGATGCTGCCCGCAGCTATGCCCAAGAAAAACTCCAGCCCCGTGTCTTAGAAGCGTTTCGTCATGAACAGTCTGACCCAACGATTTTTCGCGAGATGGGCGAGATGGGCTTGCTGGGCGCCTACATTCCAGCGGAATACGGCGGCGCAGGGGCCAACTACGTGGCCTATGGATTGATTGCCCGCGAAATTGAGCGCGTCGATAGCGGCTATCGCTCCATGATGAGTGTGCAGAGCTCGCTGGTGATGTTGCCGATTTATGAGTTTGGTACCGAAGAGCAGCGCCAGAAGTATCTGCCCAAGCTGGCCTCGGGTGAATACATTGGCTGCTTTGGTCTGACCGAACCCGATGCTGGATCCGATCCTGCCGGCATGAAGACCCGGGCCAAGAAGGTCGCGGGAGGTTATTCCCTGTCGGGCTCGAAGACCTGGATTTCCAACAGTCCAATTGCGGATGTGTTCGTGGTGTGGGCCAAAGACGACGAAGATAAGATCCGTGGTTTTGTTCTGGAAAAGGGCATGAAGGGTTTGAGTGCGCCGGCCATCCACGGGAAGATTGGTCTGCGGGCATCGATCACCGGCATGATCATGATGGACAACGTGTTTGTTCCCGAAGAAAACGCCTTCCCTGAAATTCGTGGTCTCAAGGGGCCGTTTACCTGCCTGAACTCTGCCCGTTTTGGTATTGCCTGGGGAGTGCTAGGTGCCGCGGAAGCCTGCTGGCATACCGCCCGCCAATACACGCTGGATCGCCAACAGTTTGGCCGCCCATTGGCCGCAACCCAGCTGATTCAACGCAAGCTTGCCGACATGCAGACTGAAATTTCTCTGGGCCTTCTGGCTGTGCTGCGCTTGGGCCGCATGAAAGACGAACACAATGCAGCAGTTGAAATCACATCGATTGTAAAACGCAATAACTGCGGTAAGGCACTGGAAGTGGCCCGCATGGCCCGTGACATGCTGGGTGGCAATGGCATTAACGATGAATACGGCGTGATGCGCCACATGGTGAACCTGGAAGTGGTGAACACCTATGAAGGCACACACGATGTTCACGCCTTGATTCTGGGCCGTGCGCAGACTGGCCTGCAGGCGTTTTATTAATTAAGGCGTTTCAATCGTGCCCGACATTGGGCCGGGGCTGTTAATTCAACAGGTCTTGGCCAAGCGCCGGGCATTTTTTATGGCAAAAATTTTTGATTGCTAAGTGATGAATAAAGTTGACGTGCTAGTGGTGGGGGCGGGCGTGGTGGGTCTGGCAATCGCCCGCGAGTTTGCGATGGCGGGGAAAGAGGTGGTGATTGCCGAGAGCCAGTCCAACTACGGCACCGGCACCAGCGCCCGAAATTCTGGGGTGATTCATGCCGGCATCTACTACCCCACCGGCACCAAAAAAGCAGAGTGGTGTGTTCGTGGCAAGGCACTGCTGTATGAATACGTGCAGTCCCACCATGTCGGCCATAAGCAGTTGGGCAAATTAATTGTGGCTGGAAAAAACGAGGCGGGCCGGCTTGAGCAGCTCTTTGCTACGGGCCGGGCTAACGGTGTTGACGATTTAGAGCTGATCACTGGCGCACAAGCAAAAGAACTGGAGCCTGCGATTGGCTGTGATTTGGCAATTCATTCGCCATCCACCGGCATTATTGATGCCCACGACTTAATGCATGCGCTTTTGGGGGATGCCGAAACCCATGGGGCCATGCTCGCGGTGGAAAGCCGATTTGATGGGGCAGAGCAGATCAATGGTCAGTGGCATTCGCAGATTCTGGGCGAAACCATTGTGTCGGATATTTTGATCAACGCGGCTGGGCTGGATGCGATCCCCGTGGCCAGAAAGATCAAGGGAATTCCTGAAACCCATATTCCCCCCATGTATTTCGCTAAGGGCAACTATGCACGCTTAAATGGCCGTTGTCCCTTTGCGCGCCTGATTTATCCCATTCCTTTTCCTGGTGGGCTTGGCACGCACTTAACGTTGGACTTGGGTGGTCAGGCCCAGTTTGGTCCCGATGTGGAATGGCTGCCGCAGCCAACGCATGAGCAGATCCAGGCGGGCTTGATTCAAAGTTTTTCGTATCAGGTGGATGCAGCGCGGTTAACGCGCTTTGAAGAAGACGTGCGAACCTGGTGGCCAAGCATGCCCACGAATTCGGTCACGGTCGGCTATGCCGGCATTCGGCCCAAGGTGGTGGGCCCGGGTGAGCCCGCTGCCGATT
Source organism: beta proteobacterium MWH-UniP1 (assembly GCA_036362785.1). NCBI lineage: Bacteria > Pseudomonadati > Pseudomonadota > Betaproteobacteria > beta proteobacterium MWH-UniP1. The sequence continues at coordinate 1,203,596 of CP143625.1, read as the reverse complement.
ACATCGTTCACGGCCCGAAAGACCACGGTCTTTCGGGCTTTGTGAATTTGATGGGAATGGAATCCCCAGCGTTAACGAGCTGCCTGGCTATTGCGCAGGCTGTGCGCGGTCTCGTTTAGATCGAATCAGCTGGCTTGCAATCACCAATCCAAAGCCGATAAACCCTCCGATATCGCCAAGGTTTGACGGGTAGGTCAGGGCAAGGCCTGACGCAATTAATACCCAGCGCTCGACAAAATTGGTTTTCACCACAAACCATTTCTGAAGGCCACCGGCCAGAGAAATAATGCCAACGGTTGCCGTAAAGGTGATCCATCCAATATCGACCCAGTTGGCGGTAGCCAGGGCCTTTGTGCTACCCATCAAGAGTAACGCAGCGCCTGCGGGATCCAGAACAAAGATAAACGGCACCAAGATGGCTGGCGCCACATACTTCCAGCTCTGGAAGGTGGTTTTGTATGGGTCGCCCTTACAGATGGCTGCCGCTGCAAAGGGCGACAAGGCCGTTGGGGGAGACACTTCAGATAGCACCGCGTAATAAAAGATAAACATGTGGGCTGCGAAATCCGGCACACCAAGCTTGATCAAGGCTGGCGCTGCGATCACCGCGCAGATGATGTAAGACGCCGTTACCGGAACTGCAAGGCCCACGATCCAGACGACTAAGCCGGTGTAGACCGCCGTTAGAAAGAGTGAGCCGCCCGCAAGGTCAATCACGATCGAGCTAAATTTCAAGCCCAGGCCCGTAAGCACCACCACACCCACAATCAGGCCAGCGCCCGCGCAAGTGGCCGCAATGCTGAGTACTTGGGTAAAGCCGTCGGCAAGAGCCTCTACCAGTTTCGAGTTGTAGAGGCTTTTCCAAAACGGTGCCTTTCTGGTGAACATCTCATAGGGCAGCATGGCAGAGTCGCTACGCAACAGGCTGGTGATAAATGAAAGCACCGTTGCCCAGAACACCGACATGATGGGTGAAAAACCCAGCATCATGAAGATCACGATCGAAACGAGCGAGAAAAAGTGGAACCAATACTTTTTCGTGAGCGACCATACGCCCTCAAGGCCGGTCATCCGGGTGCCGCTCATGCCGTATTTGCGCGAGTCGATTTCGACCATCACAAATAGCCCCAGATAAAACAGGAAGGTTGGAATGGTTGCCATCAGCAACACATCCAGATAAGAAATTTTCAGAAACTCAGCAATCAAGAATGCGGCTGCGCCCAGCACCGGCGGCGAGATGATGGCGCCAAGACCGCCTGCGGCCAGCAGACCACCGGCCGCATTTTTATCGTAGCCTGCCGAGGTCAGCATGCGGTGGGCCACCGAACCCACGGTGACGGTAGTGGCCACGCCCGAGCCCGAAGGGCCACCGAGCAAAAAGGAAGACAGCACCACGGTGCGGCCAACGCTCGATGTTTTTCCGCCCATGGCAGAAAACGAGAAATCGATGAAGAATTTTCCCGCGCCACTGAACTGTAAGAAGGCGCCGAAAATGGTGAACAAAATGATCAGGGTCGAGGACACATCCACCGCAGTACCGAAGACGCCTTCCAGGGTCATGTACATAAAGCCAATCAGGCGGGGCAGGTCGTAGCCCTTGTGGGTCCAGGGTTCGGGCAGGTAGTTACCAAAAAGCGCGTAGGCCAAAAACGCCAGCGTTACGCTTAATAGCACCAGGCCGTTGGTACGGCGAACCGCTTCAAGAATGAGCAGCACCAGCCCGGTACCCATCACCACATCCATGGTCAGGGGGAAGGTGTTGCGGTCCATGAAATCGTCGCCACCGATCAGGGCGTAACCCAGTGCGGCAACAGCAACGCCCGCAAACAGAACATCCCACCACATCAGGCGGTTTTTATAGCGTGCGGCGATGGGAAAGGTGATGAAGATAAAGGCCAGCACCAGGGCCACGTGCGTCATGCGCAGGACCTGGGTAGGCACAATGGAATACGCGGCGTACAGGTGGAACAGTGACATGCCCACGGCCGTCAGCGTGAGAAAGACGCCGAGAAACCCCCGATAGCTATTGGCATCGCCTTCTTCTTCCTTGATGAGATTTTCAATCCGTTGCCGGGTCTCTTCATCAAGGTCTTCTTCTGGAAGGCCCATTTTCTGCAGGGTATCACTCATGCTTATTCCTTAAATCATTAAAACGTATAGGCACTACGGTATGAAAAGCGAAAGCCCGCGTTTGGCGGGCTTTCTTGCTTCTCGGAGTCATCCGGCAACTGCCGATTACTCGATCTTTCCGCCTTTTTCACGGATGTACTTCACGGCACCCGGGTGGAAGGCAATGGGTGTGGATGCTTGTTTCTGTGCTGCGATGGTGACGCTGGCGTATTCTTTGTGAACAGCGATCAGCTCCTTCTGGTGATCGAAGACAGCCTTCACAATTTTGTAGGCCTGGTCATCGGGCATGTTGGCATTGACCAACAGCACGTTGGCAACAGAAGCGATTTTGTTGTCAGCAGTCATGCCGGCATAGGTCGACTTGGGGATCACGTCGGCGTAATACAGGTTGCCATGCTTTTTGTTCATGGCGGTGACGGCGTCTGCGTGATCAATCATTTGAATCTTGACACCAGGTGTGCTGGCCAGGTCGGTCACACCAGCAGTGGGGAGGCCGCCCACCCAGAAAAAGGCTTCGATCTTTTTGTCTTTTAATGCGTTGACCGATTCGGCAACACTTAGGCGCTCACGGGTCATGTCTTTGTTGGGGTCCAGGCCAGCGGCTTCGATCAGGCGCAGGGCCATCACTTCGGTGGCGCTACCGGGGCTGCCTGTGGCAACACGCTTGCCTTTCAGGTCTTTGATGGACTTCACACCCGTGGAGGCGGTGGAGACCACATGCATACGGTTGGGGTAGAGCACTAGCAGGGTTTTCATGGGCACTTTGCGGCCGCTGAACTTGCCAGCACCGTTTTGCGCATCCAGGGCAGCGTCCACCATGGAAAAACCAACATAGGGCTTGCCGCTGGCGATCAGGTTCAGGTTATCAACCGAGCCGCCGGTGACTTCTGCGGTGGCCTGCATGCCGGGCACGTGTTTCGAGAGCACTGCCGCCAAGCCGCCGCCCATGGGGTAATACACACCGCCAGTGCCACCGGTGGCGACAGAGATATTTTGGGCAAACGCGGTGCTGGTTGCCGCCAGCGCGACTGCCGCGAGAAACTTGGGAAAGCGCATGAGAAGGTCTCCTTGATTTTGAATAGATGTAAGTCCATAAGGGTGTCAGGACAAGGCGTTTTTTTCAAGATAAAAAGCGCGCTTTCGACCTAGGAAAAGTACTAGTAAGGTGCAACCCATTCATTTGGAATTTGCGCAGATTTGGCGCTTTAAAAGTGCTTGTCCCAGCTTGGTTGGCGGTCGGGTTATGGCCATCTCGGTACCATTACACCTTTCTCTTTTTAGTTAAGGAATCTGTGTATGTCGCACAAGGTGTTGGTGGTGCTTGGCGGTGGGACGATGGGCGTGGATATTGCGGCATCGTTTGCGGTGTATGGCTGGAAAACGATTGTGGTGAATCCGCCAGACGAGCGTGGCAAGACGATTTCCGAGCGATTTAATGCAGCACTCACAAGGCTAAAGAAGACCGCCGATGTGCCACTTTCTGTAGTGCAAAGTATGGCCGATGTGCCTTGGTCAAGCGTGGATCTGGTGATCGAGGCGGTGCCTGAAAAGCTCGACCTGAAACGCCAAATTTTTGCTGAGTTGGATCGGCTGGCCCCGGCAAATATTCCGCTTTGCAGCAATTCTTCGGCGCTGCCCATCAGCGCGATTGCACAGGGCTTAAAAACCGAGCCCCGTATGGTGGGCACCCATTACTTCATGCCGGCCCATCTGGTGCCGGGGGTGGAAGTGGTCTGTTCGGAAAAGACCGATGTGGCCGTTGCCGATCAAGTGGCCGCTTATATGCGTTCGGTGGGCAAGGTGCCCATTCGGGTGAAAAAAGATTTGCCGGGGTTTTTGGTGAATCGATTGCAGCATGCTGTGTCGCGCGAGGCCATGAAGCTGATTGACCGCGGCATCGCCACTGCAGAAGACATTGATGCGGCAGTGCGGTTTGGCTTTGGTTTTCGCTATCTTGCTGCTGGCCCCTGTATGCAACGGGACCACGCCGGTTTGGACATTCACTTGGCCGCGGGCGTATCGATCTATCCAGATCTGTGCAACGACGCTGTGCCAAGCGAGATTCTGACCAATCTTGTGGCCCAGGGCGCGGTGGGCATGAAGGCAGGCCGCGGTTTTTATGAGTGGACCCCTGAGACCATGGCCGCCGAGCGCAAGCGTTATGAAGATCTGCTAACGGCAGCAAGCGAATTGTTGGCCTCGGAGATCGCTGCGAAGAAGTAAGGCTGCGCTCTTAGAGACCTGTAATCTCAAAGTTCGCCGCCTTCATTGCCGAAATGAGATCAGCAGTCTTGGCTGCATCAAGCTTGACCAAGGGTGGGCGAACTTCGGCCCATTGGGCATCGCCCGAGAAATGCGCAATGGCGGCTTTCATGGCGGGAATCATGGGCCGGCTTTGGAAAATGCCACGAACCACATCCAGGGCCGCTTGCTTTGCATCGGCATCAGCGGCCTGCCAATTGGCAGCAAGCGTTGCGATCGGGCCAGGGTTGACATTGGTGGTGGCCGAAATACAGCCCGCACCGCCTGCGCGCAGTGTGCGCAGTAAGAACGATTCACTGCCTGCATACATGCGAAAACCAGTCGATGCAAAGGCCTGGATCACCGACTCGGTGTAGCCCCAGTCGCCCGAGCTGTCTTTCATGCCAACCACGGTCTTGGGATAGGCCTTGATCAGCCGCTCAATCAGCGGCAATGAGAAACCCACTTTCGAGACCGGCGGGATGTTGTACAGATAAACCTGTAACCGTGCGTCGCCCACTTTTTCAATGATCTGGGCAAAGTAGGCAAACAGGCCGTCATCGGGCACGTCTTTGTAATAAAACGGGGGCAGGGTGAGTGTGCCAGCGCAGCCCAGATCCACGGCAGCTTTCGAGAGCGCTACTGCATCGGGCACGGCGCAAGCGCCCGCACCCGGCATCATGTGGCCAGCGGGCAGACCAGCTTTCACCACGTATTCCAAGGCATTGATGCGTTCAGACACCGACATGGAATTGGCTTCTGAGTTGGTGCCAAAGAGCGCCATGCCAACCCCGTTTTTACCAAGCCACTGGCATTGCTTGGCCAGCTTGGCGGCATCGGGGTTGCCGTTGCGATCAAAGGGTGTCACCACGGGGGAGAGCACCATGGGAAGTGATGAAGGGTGAAGTGCCATCGTGTTTTGTCTTTGTTGGTTAAGGTGATTGAGTCTGTGGTCTAGCGTTTTTTCGGAATTGTGTCGCGAACCTCTTCGGCTTGTAAAAAGCTGAAGTCTACGCCTTGATCGGCTTGAAGCACGGATTCTAAAAAGAGTTTGCGATAGCCGCGGGTTGCCGTTGGAGTTGTTTCGGACATGTGCTCGCGGCGTTTGGCCAGTTCAGCATCGCTGACCAGCAATTCAATGCTGCGGGCTTTGGTGCTTAGGCGAATTCGATCACCACTTTGGACAAGGCCTAGCGGACCGCCGATCGCTGACTCTGGTGTGACGTGTAAGACGATTGTGCCAGCTGCCGTGCCGCTCATGCGGCCATCCGAGATTCGGACAATGTCCTTGACCCCTTGGCGTGCGAGTTTTTTAGGGATTGGGATATAGCCAGCTTCCGGCATGCCAGGTGCACCCTTGGGGCCGATGTTTTTGAGCACAATCACGTCGTTGGCGTTGACATCTAAATCATCACGGTCAATACGATTTGCCATGTCTTCCAGGTTCTCAAATACGACGGCCCGGCCCTCGTGCTCCATGAGCTCAGGATGGGCTGCCGATTGTTTGATGATCGCGCCCTGCGGGGCGAGGTTGCCATACAAGACCGCGATGCCGCCTTCGGGGTAGATCGGATTACTGCGATCACGAATGACCTGCTGTTTAAACGCAGCGGGCGCGGCATCCATCTGCTCACCCAAGGTGCGGCCAGATACCGTCATGGTGTCTAAGTGCAGCAGGGGCCGAAGTTCGCGCAGCAGGGTGTGCATGCCACCTGCATCGTGGAAGTCTTCCATGTAGTGCTGGCCCGATGGTTTCAGGTTCACCAACACGGGTGTTTCTTTGGCGAATTGATCAAGTTGTTTGAGATCAATCTTGATGCCCATGCGGCCTGCCATGGCGGTGAGATGGACAAGACCGTTGGTCGAGCCACCAATCGCGAGTAAGACACGTAGGGCGTTTTCAAAGGCTTTCGCCGTCAGTATCTTGTCGGGCGTGAGTCCCTTTTCGATCATCGTGACGGCGGTTTTGCCGGTGAGCTCGGCAACCCGCATACGATCGGCGGTGACTGCCGGTGGCGATGCGCCGCCAGAAACCGTCATGCCAAGTGCCTCGGCGATGCAGGCCATGGTGCTCGCGGTACCCATGACTGAGCAGGTGCCAACGCTAGCAACCAACTGATTGTTCACCAGATCAATTTCTTGCTGGTCGATTTCTTCAGCGCGGAAGTGGCCCCAATAGCGTCGGCAGTCCGTGCAGGCGCCCACACGGGTCCCTTGGTGAGAGCCTGTCAGCATGGAGCCTGTAATCAACTGAATTGCTGGCACACCCGCCGATGCTGCCGCCATCAATTGCGCAGGAACGGTCTTGTCACAGCCGCCAATTAATACCACCGCATCCATGGGCTGGGCCCGAATCATTTCTTCGGTTTCCATCGACATGAGGTTGCGTAGAAACATGCTGGTGGGGTGCGCAAAACTCTCGTGAATGGAGATCGTGGGGAATTCCACTGGCAGGCCACCTGCAAGCATTACTCCGCGACGTACGGCCTCGATCAGTTGTGGGGCATTGCCATGGCATGGATTAAACCCACTGCCCGTATTCGCAATACCAATGATCGGTCGATTAAGTGCATCGTCGGTAAAGCCTGCGCCCTTGATAAAGGCCTTACGTAGAAACAGCGAAAAATCGGTGTCGCCGTAGTTGACCAGGCCCTTGCGAAGGCCCTTTGGCTTTGCGGAGTTGTTTGAGTTGCTCATGAATTGTGTCTTCGTCTCATAAATGCGCCCTCCGAGGAGGGCGCTAAATCACTTCTGATCAAGCTAAAACAAATGCTTGCGTAACCGGATTAGTCCGTCTTGATGTTGCCTTCGGTGATGACCTTGGCCCACATCGAAATTTCACGGCTGATCTTCTTTTGTGCATCGGCTGCATTCAGGTAGTTCACATATACGCCTGCGGCTAGCATTTTGTCTTTCACGTCTTGACGCTTCAGAATCTTTTCGATTTCAACGTTCAGACGATCAATGACAGGTTTCGGTGTGCCCGTGGGCGCCACAATGCCAAACATCGACACGACATCAAAGTCTTTCAGGCCGGTGACTTCCATCACTGTGGGGATATCGCCGAGTTGCTCAACACGCTTCGCTGTGCTGACGGCCAACGGGCGTAGTTTGCCCTGCTGAATAAAGGGCAGGGCGGCTGGCACGGTTTCGGCCATGCTCAGCACCTGACCACCGACCAGGTCGGTCATCGCGGGGCCGCTGCCTTTGTACGGAACGTGCAAGACCTCAATGCCGTTGGCACGTTTAAACATTTCCATCGCCATGCGCTGCGGCGCGCCAGCACCGGAGGACGCATAGGTTAGTTTCTGTGGGTTCGCCTTCGCGTAGGCAATAAATTCCTTCAGGTTTTTTGCGGGAACCGATGGGTTCACCACGAAGACCAGGGGCACGACGCCGACGATCGATACGGCCGTCAAATCTTTTTCCAGGTTGTACTGAAGCTTCGATTTTTCCAGTGTCGCGTTGATTGAGTGGGACGTCAGTGCGCCCATCAGCAGTGTGTAGCCGTCCTTTGGCGCCTTGGCGACCTGGTCGGCACCAATGTTGCCGCTCGCACCTGCACGGTTATCAACGATCACCTGCTGGCCAAGTGCCGTGGAGAGCTCAACTGCCATGATTCGGCCGATGACGTCAGTGGCGCCACCGGGCGGGAAGGGGACGACCAGGCGGACTGGTTTGGTGGGGTAGCTTTGGGCCTGGGCGATTGGCAATCCAGTGGCCATGACGGCGGCGCCAAGACCAAGGGCGGCGACTAAGCTTTTGACAAGGGGTCTACGTTTCATCGTTGTTCTCCTATGTTCTGCGATGTGGATCTGCCTATCCGGACGGAAGTCCCTCCCTAGAGTGGGCAAATACAAGCCTGAGAGTACTCATTCCAGATGGTATGTAAAATTCGCTGAAATAAATTTAGTATTAACAAAACGTGAATAATCTGACCCTAGAGGATCTTCGACTCTTTTGCGCCGTGGCCAGGCGGTCTAGCTTTGCCCAGGCGGCCGCCGATCTATCGGTTTCCGCTGCCCAGGTGAGCAAACGGGTGGCGATTCTCGAGGGCCAGTTGGGGGCCAAGCTCTTTCACCGAACAACCCGGCGGGTGGCTATTACGGATCTGGGCGAGCAGATTTTTGATAAGGCCCAGCGCCTCTTGGAAGAGGCCGATGAGATCCAAGAATTAGCTGCCGATCGACAGCGGGCACCGACCGGCAAGCTCAGAATTAGCGCCAACTTTCGGCTTGGTCGAAATCACGTCGCGCCCATCGTCTCGAAGATGGCGATCGCCTATCCGGAGCTTGAGATCTGGTTGGAACTCGTCGATCGACCCGTTGATTTATATAGTGAGTCGTTTGATGTTGATATCCGAATTGGTAAGGTTCCCGAGCCCTATTTGATTGGCCATCGTGTGGCCGAGAGTTCCCGGGTGTTATGCGCTGCGCCCAGTTACTTGGCGACTTACGGCACCCCGAAATCTCTGGCCGAGTTGACCCAGCATCGATGCCTGGCCCAGCGGGAACGTGATCAGGTGTTTGGTATTTGGCGGCTCGAGGGTCCCAATGGCGAGGAAAGCGTTAAGGTCACGGGGCGATTGTCGTCCAACGATAGTGATGCTGTTCGTCGTTGGGGCTTAGACGGCCTGGGGATCATGCTGCGTACTGAATATGACATTGCACCGAGTATCGCGGCGGGCGAATTGGTGCATGTTTTGCCCCAATACCGCCAGCCCGCCGATGTCTGGGCAGTGACGACGGCCCGACTCGCCCAGTCGGCCAAGATTCGGGTGTGTGTGGAATTTTTTCGCGAGCACTTGGCCCGCGGACCATTCGCGCTACTTGCCGAGGCGGGTGGCCCCGCCAAGGGCTGATAAACTACGGACTTCGTTGAAATGGCTTAGTTTTTGGCGGGCCATCTCGCGCAACAACGGAAGCGTGGCAGAGCGGTTGAATGCACCGGTCTTGAAAACCGGCGAGGGCGCAAGTCCTCCGTGAGTTCGAATCTCACCGCTTCCGCCATCCCGGATTACCGGGGTGTCACTATCCTGGCTGCGCCGCATCTTCCAGAACTTCAGTCGCCCATTGATTCAGGCTTTTGCCTGCGGCCTGTGCAGCAACAATTGCGCGGCCATGCACTTCAGGCGGCATTCGCAACAGCAACTTACCGGAGGCAGGTTTTTCTGGGTGAATGCCTTGCTCTTTGCAATCGGCCAGATAGTCTTTTACCGCAAGCTCAAACTCGGCACGCAACTGTGCAACCGTTTCGCCGTGAAAACTGATGATGTTGCGAATGCCAAGAATTCGGCCAACAAAAAGGTTGTCACGCTCGTCGTATTCGACTCGCGCGGTATAGCCTTTGAAGGTCATGGTGTTCATGGCTGCACTCCTGCTCGTTCCAATAGTTCGCGTGCTTCTTCAACCTGATAACGCTTGGCCTCTTTACCCGGGTGAGGCCGGTGACAGCGCCACTGCTCACCGTTCAGTTCGATCCTGACACGCGATCCTTCGCGCTCGGATACAGAACCGCCGAGAGCTTTGATGAGCGCCTCGATGTCGGCAAACACGATCGACGCTGAAGTCGGTCGAGCGAAGATCGCCGCGAGCGTTTTGCGGTGTTTAGCACTTACGCCCATATGATATCAAAAAGTGATATCAAGACTAGATCAAACCGCATGAGGTTGCCTTTGCTTTTGGGGTGTTTTAAAAGGATATTACTGTTAATTTATACAGTAAATTTTACCCCGTCAAACCTCTCAGCCATTTGGCCTACCCGACCTTAGACTACCCAACGCCAATTAAAACCCGACACTTAAGGCGCCGCCCCGCACACCGCGATCGCACTCAATGGCGCTGGAAGGTCAGGCGGTTCAAGAGCCTCTCAACAAACTTCAGTTGGAGCTTGCTATGAGGGATTTGCTTGAAGGTTCGCGTCGCGAGCTGTGGTGATTTCAGAAGTTAGATCCATTGGCGTGTATTCAACGGTCCAGGGAAGATATTTACGTCCGATAGTCGCGTAAACGGCTACTTGAAGGACATTCAAACAAGTGTTGCTTTGATTGAAGGGTTTGTTAAGGATTTTGACTTCGGGTCATATAAAGAAAGTGTCCTTCTTCAATCCGCTGTCGAACGGCAGCTGATGATCATAGGGGAGGCGGTCAAGGCTCGCAAAACTTTTCCCTGAAGAGGCTGCAAAGTTAGGCGATGTCTCAGTAATTGTCGCTTTCAGAAATCGATTGGTGCATGGTTATGCTGCCGTGGATCACGCGGTCGTTTGGGGGGTTATTCAAGATGATCTGCCGGATCTTAAAAATAAAGTTTCGGCTAGGCTCGGCGCGAAAGCGGGTTAACTTTGCTACTTAACCGGTTTCTGTTTCGCCTGCCCAATGGTTCTTAACGGCAGGCTATTCATGATCTGAAGTCGTTGCGCGGGGGAATAAGAACTCCACTCGGCGATCTCTTGAATACTCCGTTTACAGGCCGTGCAAAAGCTGCCGCTTGCATCAAGTGTGCACACGTTTTGACATGGGCTTAAGTTCTTCGCCACGCCGTCAAACTCTTCCTGTTTCATCAAAAAACTTTCCAATGCTTTCGTGCGGGGACTTCAGTTCAATCCGGGGATTCAGCTCAATCCTGGCCTGTGGTTCAATCCGGGGCTGCAATTCGATCTTGTTTTTCAGTTCAATCTTTAGACAAAAAGATTAGGAGTAAAATCGAACCGCAGAGCTATTTTTAAAAAACATAAAAAGGGAGTTCTCGATGTTAACCAACAAGCCTTATCAAAAAGCCCTCAAATTGATCCCGGCATTACTGGTGTCAGCCACCTTTGTTGGCTGCGCTACTCAGCCCGAAGGCAGCGCCGGTGCAGACGGTGCCGCCAAGGCCGCCTCGGCACCCGCCAAATCACAATCCAGCGTGTACTTTGATTTTGACCGGTTTGACGTCAAGCCTGAGGGCAAGGGTGTGGTGTCGGCTTATGCAGACTTCCTGAAATCTGACACCAAATCAAAAGTCATGATCGAAGGCAATGCCGACGAGCGTGGTACGGTGGAATACAACCTGGCCCTTGGTCAAAAGCGTGCAGAGGCCGTGCGCCAAGAGTTAATTCAGCGTGGTGTGACAGCCACTCGTGTCGAGGCAATCAGTAACGGGGAAGAAAAACCCCTGGCCAAGGGCTCCAACGAAGCTGCTTGGGCAAAAAACCGTCGCGCAGATCTGCTCGTTAAATAAGCGTTTTTTGCATATCCAATCGGGCAACACGGATCTAGCTTTGAACAACGCAGGATGAGTTCTTTCCGTGTTGCCTTGGTGGCGGCTGTATTGGCTGCGGGGCTCTCTAGTGCTTATGCGCAATCGTCTGCCCCCGCCGATAAAGCGGCCCTTGAAGCAGACGCTCTGCGTTTGGCCACTGCTTGGAATAAGGCCAGAAATGCGGCTCAGGCCGAGTCTCTGTTGCAGGTGATTCATCCCGCTGATCGTGATAATGGCCGTGCTTTTGTCGATGCCATGCCGCGTGCTTCGACAGCGGGAAACGCCACCATCCGGGTCAAAGACATCAAAAGCATTAATGGTCAACGCCAACTCATCACCGTTGAGCGCTCCTGGGGTGGTGCTCGCCCAGGGAAGTCGAATTGGCGGCTGGAGGCTTCGGATCACCAGGGCAAGCTCTATCTGCGTATTCCGGGTGGTGATCTGTCGCTTCCAAAAGGGATTAAGCCTGTGGTGTCGGCAATTGGCGCATCACAAGCGGCTGCTCCTCTTGTGGCCAATGCACCCACAAAGCCCGACACATCTACAAAGCCCGACACACCTGCAAACGTGGGTACACCCACAAATCCCGTGGCTTCAAAGGTAACGTCTGACTTGAAGTTGGCCGAACCAGCCTTGCCTTATAACGACGGCAAGGTCTATGAGTCTGATGTGGATGTCAAACCAATTGTTGGGCCACTTCCAAAGATTCCTTACCGTGTGAGTATTTCGGGCACGCTGGGGGCAGTGCGGTTTGGGGAGTGGCTGCGTATTTGCGAAGAAACGCCCAGCGGCGCTGGCTGTTATCTCGAAGCGCTTTTGTATGACCAAGAAAACAAGAGCCGGTTTTTATTGATGCGTGCGCGGGCCCACGATTCTGGAAAGATTGCTGCGCAGTTCTTTACGCCCACCGAAATCGCACTTCGGCCTGGCCTGACGATTGCGGCTGGGAATAACTCTAAAGAGCGGATTGCCTTTGAAATCTGCCGCCGAGAACACTGCGAAGTGAATTATGTTTTAGACCAGCGGGATTTCAGCCGGTCGGAAGAGGGCCTGCGTCTTCACGTGGGCTATGAAGCTGAGAAAAACAAGCCAACCCAGTTTGCCGTGCCCTTTGTGGACTTCTTTCGGGCCATTGAAACGCCTTGATCGAAAAGTACTTTTTGTTTTTGCCTGAAGCCGCACAGAGAAAGAAAAAGGGCCTAATATTTCTGGGCCCTATTTCTTGTTTTTCGATGCTAGATAATTAACGCGACGTTGATCGATGTTCCGATGGTCGGCGTGAGCGGGCTGCCGCGGGTTTGCCGGTCGGCTTGCCAGAGGCCGATTTCACCGGTGGCCGATCACCAAACGATCGTGCGGGCTTATCAGCAAATGAGCGAGCAGGTTGGTCACCAAATGCACGTGCGGGCTTGTCACCAAACGATCGCGCGGGTTTGTCACCAGCTGCACGCGCAGGCTTATCACCGAAAGCACGTGCGGGTTTATCGCCAAACGGGCGGCTGGGCTTTTTGCCAAAGGGCTTCTTTGCGCCTGGCTTTGCACCGCCGCCGGGCCGCGCACCAAAGGGTCGGCCGCGTGGCTCTTCTTTGCGCACGAAACCAGCGGGCAGGGCGTTTAACACGAAACGCGTATTGTTTTGCAGGTGTTCGGGCAGATCTTTCTGTGGCTCAAGCGCCGTGTTGGTCAGCCGCTCAATGTCGCGCAGCAGATTACGCTCTGCCTTGTCGCACAGCGAAATAGCAATGCCGCTGCGGCCAGCACGGCCAGTTCGGCCAATGCGGTGCACATACGCTTCTGGCATGGTGGGCATATCAAAGTTCACCACATGCGAGACATCATCCACATCTAAACCACGGGCGGCCACATCGGTTGCCACCAGAATTCGCTTGGCACCCGTCTTAAACTGGGCCAGGGCTTTGTTGCGCTGGCCCTGGGTCTTGTCCCCATGAATGCCAATGCATTTCAAACCGGCATCATTAAGCATGCGCTCGACCTTGTCGGTGCCACGCTTGGTGCGGGTAAACACAATGGCACGGTCAACATCACGCGCAGCCAGAATATCCACCAGCAGATCGCTTTTATCGGACTGGGGCACCATGATCACTTCCTGCTGAATCTTTTCAGCGGGTTTCGACACCGCAGCAACTGCGATTTCTTTTGGTGTGCGCATGAACTCTTGGGCCAGAGCACGAATGGGCTTGGGCATGGTGGCAGACAGCAGCAACACCTGGCGCTCTTGGGCGACCTTGCGCATGATCTCTTCAATAGCGGGCATAAAGCCCAGATCTAACATCTGGTCGGCCTCGTCTAAAACAACAACCGTTGTCTTATCCAAGCGGGCCTTGCCCGAGCGCATGTGATCGAGCAGTCGGCCCGGCGTGGCCACGACAATATCTAGTCCAGTGGAAAGGGCTTTGATCTGCGGCACGGGGCTTGCGCCACCAACCACCAGTGCAACGGATGGGCGCATGAACTTGCCATAGGTGCGAATGCTTTCGCAGATCTGATTAGCCAGCTCGCGTGTGGGCGCCAAAATTAAAGTAGTGAAGTTGCGGGCACCGGGGCCGGACCATTTCTGGGCATCCAGCCGTTTTTGTGCCAGCACGTGAAGAATTGGCAGCACAAAAGACGCGGTTTTACCCGTGCCGGTCTGTGCGATACCAATCACATCGTGGCCCTGAATCATTTCAGGAATCACTTCGGCCTGAATGGGGGTGGGGTGGGTATAGCCTTCGGCTTCAACGGCGCGAAGAAGGGGTTCGGCCAGGCCGAGATCTTGAAACGTTTTTTTCAATTGAGTCTTTCGAGTACCAGCGCAATACTCACCGTATTGATGCCGGTTAAGTTTTATAAGTAAGCGGGGGAGCCGAAAGCCCGGCAGCACACACGATTGGTGCTGGAACGGAAGAGAAGGCGCAAAAAACCGCAGCGGTTGCGGTCGGCCAGGTAAAACAGAAGCCTGAAAAAAAGGTTTCAGAGCAGGGTGAGGCTAAACGCAAGACCCCAAGTGTACGCGATTTATGTGCACCGCAACCAAAATTTCAACAATAATTCCCAAATGCTCACACTAAAACGATTTCTACTCTTTTGGATCAGCACCACCTTGGCGCTGTGGATTGTTGATGGGATCTTTGATTCCCTGCACTTTAATCAGCCACAAACGCTGATTCTGAGTGGTTTGATTCTTGCGCTCGTCAATCTCACCATTAAGCCCATCTTGCTGCTGGTCACGCTGCCACTCACCGTGCTGTCCTTTGGGCTGGCCCTGCCACTCGTCAATGGGCTGGTGCTGCTGGGCGTGGCGGCCCTGGTGCCAGGCTTTGAGATTTCTGGCTTTTGGATGGGGGTAGTCTGTGCCCTGGCCATTTCCGTGGTGAGTCTGCTGATTAATGTGGCCACCGGCGCATCCAATGTGCGGGGCCAGGTGCACCTGGGCCGGTCAGCGGGTGGGTTTTCGGCTGGCTCTGGCCGTGGGCCGGGGTTCCAGGAACCGGAAGACCCCAACACGATCGATGTTCAGGCCACTGAAAAACCCAATAAAAACAAAGACTTGCCCAGATAAGTCTGGGCCTGATCAGGCCCCATATTTCGCATTATAAAAATATGCGGCAACGCACCAAATATTTCAATTAAAAGCTTGCACAGGCTTCCAAGCTTGGGTTTAATTTGCTTTGTGCGCTGCATCAAAGGTGGAACAAGTAGGGTGATCGCAGGGCGAAACGTAAAAACAACCAACCAATTCGGAGATTAAGAATGAAAAACCTAAACGAGCAGTTTGCTGAAGTTGCAAAGAACAACGTAGACACCGCTGTTGAGCTGTCCGACACCGCCATGAACGGCGTTGAGAAGCTGGTGGCCCTGCAACTGCAAGCCACCAAAAACGCAATGGCTCAGAGCGCTGATTCCATGAAGGCTTTGGCCAGCGCAAAAGACGTGCAAGACATGATCAAGCTGCAGGCTTCTTTCGCCATGCCCTCGATTGAGAGCGCTGTTTCTTACGCAAACGCCGTGTACGGCATCGCTTCGGAAACTGCTAATGCATTTGCAAAGATGGCCGAAAGCCAGATCTACGCCAGCAACGAAAAGATCACCACTGCAGTGGAAGAATTCTCGAAGTCGGCTCCTGCTGGTTCCGAGAGCGGTGTTGCTCTGGTGAAGTCGGCTCTGACTGCTGCTAACGCTGCTTACGAAACCGCCAGCAAAGCTGCTAAACAAGCTGTTGCTGCTGTTGAGCAAAACGTGCAGTCCGCCACCAAGGCCAGCATCAAGGCTGCTTCTACCGCCCTGAAAGCTGCCTAAGTCTCGGTAGCAAAACGCTTCACAAAAAAGGACTCAGCAATGAGTCCTTTTTTTATGGGTGGTGTTGGTGTCAGGCACCGTGCCTGACACCGCTAATGCCGGGCCACGAATTTTAAAATCGCCTCACACACATCTTTGCTGTAGCGCACGGGGTGGCCGCACTCGGCGCAGTCGTGAATCTGTGTCAGGGGGTGGAGCTCGAAAATGCGCTTCACCACGCTGTCGTTGATGATGTCGGACTTCATGCCGCGAAGAAGCATCAAAGGGGCGGTGACTGATGCAAAGACCTGGCTAAAGTCCACGCCGGATAATCTGTTTTCGTGTGGCAAATCCAAATGGGATGGGTGACGCACGGCCCGCAGTAGCTGGGGGTCGACATTCAGTCGCTGGGCCAAGTCTGGGCTCATGGCGTCGGTCAGTCCGCTGAGCACCGATAAATCTGCAGAAATATCGCCCGATTTTGCGGAGCTTAATCCCGCCATCAATGAAAACACACCGCCCCAGGGCAGGAATGGACCGACATCGTTAAGAATGACACTGCCAAGGTGGCGGGGCTTGTGGCTGGCCAAGAACATGGCCAACAGCCCACCCATGCTGGTGCCCACCAGGTGAATGCGGGATGTTCGCTGCGAGCTTGAGGCAATTGCGCCGGTGGCATGCGAATAAAAAAGCGACAAGTCGCTTAGGTAAACACTCATGCGGTAGTCGTGGGTGGCATTGAGTTTTTGCGAATCACCACGGCCACACCAGTCCAGCGTCATGATCCGTGCATGCGGGGCCATGTGCGAGACAAACTCATCAAAACTCTTGCGTGTTTCTAATAGGCCAGGCAGGCAGAGAAACAGATCATTGGCGCTTTCATTGCCAATGTCTTCACCGACCAGCAGGCGATGCCGGTCGGGCTCAAAGACCATTAAATCAAATCGTTTTCGGCGAAGGCTCATCAATCCAATCGTTTCACGACACGACGCATGGCATAGTCGTCGGGATCGGGCTCGATTGTAAAACCAAGGGCGGTCATTAACCCAAGCATATTGGCGTTTTTACCCAAGACAATGCCTTCGAGCTCTCTGAGCTGCTGATCACGAGCAACTTCAAACAACGAGGTCATGAGTTTGGCGCCAATACCTTGGCCCTGATAGCTGTCTTGCACCACCAAGGCAAACTCTGCGCTGTAGCCATTGGGCAGCAACATGTAGCGGGCCACACCAATAATGTCTTCATGGTCGGCATGCTCCACCACGGCCGCCAGGGCCATATCGCGGTGATAGTCAATCTGCGTCAGGCGGGCCAGCTGCTTTGGCGTGATCTCTTTTAGGTTCGCCAGAAAGCGCATAAACCGCGACTCTTCCGACAGGTTGGAAATCAGGCGTTGCAGATTGCTGCCATCGCTCCAGCGAATGGGCCGAATTTCATAGGTATTGCCATCGGACATGGGGTACTGGGCCGTGAGATAGGCCGGGTACGGCATGATCGACAGGTGGCCGTAGCGCGGCTTGCTCACGCCTTTGGCCTTTTCAATCACCATGCGGGCATCCACCACGACCGCACCCTGATCAGAAATCATGATGGGGTTGATGTCGATTTCAGTCACCGCTGGCATTTCGCAGATCAGATCAGAGACTTGCAGCAGAATTTTTTCCAACTGCTGAATCACTCCGGACTGTGTTCCGTCCGGTGTTTCTTCCAGAAGTTTTTGGCCCAACTGGGTTCTTTCGATTAAGCGCTGCGCAATCAGTGCGTTAAAGGGCGGCAGCTCCAGGGCGCGATCTCTGACCCAGCGCACGCGCTCACCACCGGCACCAAAAGAAATGATGGGGCCAAAGAGCGGGTCGGTGGTCATGCCGATATACGCTTCCGTGGTGCGGTGGCGATCCACAAAACGCTGCACGGCCACGCCTTCAATGCGGGCCTTGGGAGCGAGTTCATGCACCCGGTCTGTGAGCTCTGCAAATGCCTCGCGCACCTCGTGGGCGTTTTTCAGATTGAGCCGTACACCACCCACTTCGGCTTTGTGGGCAATATCGGGGGAGTTGATTTTGAGCACCACTGGAAAACCAATCTGATGGGCAATCAGTGCGGCCTCGTTGGCATTGCGGGCAACAACAGTGGTGGATACCGGCACACCAAAGGCCGACAGCAAAGACTTCGACTCCATCTCGGTCAGCGAGCGACGCCGATCAGCCAGGGCACCTTCGATGATCATGCGGGCACCATCGAGATCGGGTTCTACATCGGCCGATAGTGCGGGCGGCACTTGTTGCAGTAGCTCTTGGTTGTCACGAAATGACGTTAACGAGTGAAACGCATCGACTGCAGCTTCCGGTGTTCTGAACGAAGGCACCCCCTGGGTCGAGAGCCAATTTCTTGCCTCGCGGGTGCTGTGGTCGCCAAGCCAGCAGCCCATGACCAACTTGTCGATACTGCCGGCCGCTTCCGCAACGGCCTTGGTGATCTGTTGGGTGTCGGCACCGATGTGCGGGGAGTGCATCACCAAAATGGCGTCGACATTTTTTGCTTCGCTTAACTCTTTGATTTTCTGCCGATACAGCTCGTCGTGTGCGTCGGTGCGAATAATGATGGGGTTGTGTTCCTCGAGTTCAGCAAGCTTGATGTTCGAGACACGGGCCAAATCCTGCACCAAGAGCGCGGGTCCGCGGCCATTACTAATCACGGCCAACTGTTTGCCAGTGGCCTGACGTTTGGACGTCAGCATGCGGACTGCGGCAAAGAGTTGAATAAAGTAATGCACACGCACTGCGCCTGATCGGCGAATGGCAGCATCAAAGACCTCGTCGCTGCCGACCAGGGCGCGGGTGTGGGTGAGTGGATCGGTGGGGGAATGCGTTGTTGCACCGGCTTTTAACAAGATGACCGGCTTGATGCTGGCTGCAGCCCGCAGGGCACTTAAAAATGCACGCGGGTTAGAGACACACTCTAAGTACAACACAATCGCATGGGTCTCGTGGTCGGCGGCAAGAAAATCTAGGGCCCGGGCCATGTCGACATCGGCCTCGTTGCCCAGGGTGATGATGGAAGAAAACCCAATGCTGTACTCACGGGCCCAATCCAAAATGGCCGATGCCAATGCACCAGATTGCGACAGCAGGGCCACTCGGCCTGGGACTGCCGTAGTGGCGCAGACGCTCGCGTTTAAATTTCGGCTTGGCCGCTGAATACCAAAAGAGGCTGGGCCAACGAGCGCCACGCGTAGCCGCAGTGCTTCTTCTCGCAGCTGTGTCTGCAGTTCCTGCGACACATTGGCGGTGAACACGATTGCGGCCTTGGCGCGTTTTGTTGCTGCTTCGCGCAGGCTTTGCAGCAGCTGTTCGGGCTTGGTGGCGATCAGTGCCAAGTCGATTCGGGTGTCACCGATGTCGGGCCAATAAATGGTCTCGGCCTTGGCGTTGGCCAGTTGGGTGGACAGGGCGACCCGGACGGGATCAGCCGTGGTGTCGTCAAACCAGACGCCGATGGTGCCTGGGTCGAGCAGGGGGGATAAAGGTTGGTTATCCATAGTCTCGCTTAAATGATGCGGCGCACAATGAATCTTACCCCTATTCAGAAGTTAATTGAACCCCCGGTCAACAAATAACCCGTAATTGTTGCCAAGCGGCCATCGCCAGGCCTTGGGGCCTAGAAGTGGGCGACAGGCTCTGACTCGGCGAAAGTCACCACGTGGTCGGCTTCCAGACGAATGCCAATTGGTTCATCAATGGCGTGGTCGTGATGGCTGGGCACCAAGGACAGGATCTTTTCCCCGTTAGCGAGCTCAAGGGTATAGAGAAAATCGGCGCCACGAAAGGCCTTTCTCACGACTTTGGCCTTGAGCGGGGAACTGTCGTCATGCACCACATCATCAGGCCGCAGCAACACACGGACATCGCCAATATGCTCACAGTCGTTGCAGCAGCATTCTTTTAAGGCCAGCTCACCTAGTGGGGTTTTGACATGGTGGCCAAACTGCGAGCCGCTGATAAAGGCGCCTTCCCCCACAAAGCGGGCAACGGCAGCCGAATTGGGCTCGTGGTACAGGATGTACGGGTCGCCCCACTGCACCAATTCCCCATCCATCAAAACGCCCACTTCGTCGGCAACAGCAAAGGCCTCGTGCTGATCGTGGGTCACCAGGATTGCCGTGGTGCCGGTCTCTTCCAAAATATCGCGAACCTCGCGGGCAAGCCGCTCACGAAGCGAGATGTCCAGGTTGGAAAAGGGCTCATCCAGCAAGACCAGGCCAGGCCGTGGGGCCAGTGCCCGGGCCAGGGCAACCCGCTGCTGCTGGCCACCCGAGAGTTCATGGGGGTAGCGGTCGGCAAATTCACGAAGCCCCACCAGCTGCAGCATCTCTTTGGCCTGGGCGGGTAACTGGTCATTGGCAAGCCTGCGGCCTTTGGTCAGTCCAAAGGCAATGTTTTGGGCAACGGTGAGGTGGGGAAAGAGTGCGTAATCCTGAAAGACCACGCCCACACTTCGCTTGTCGGGCGATTGTGAATAGCCTGGCGACGCAATCAGCTCGCCGTTGAGCCAAATCTCGCCCGAACTCACCCCAACAAAGCCCGCCACAGCCCGCAGGATGCTGGTCTTGCCACAGCCCGAAGGGCCTAGCAGGCAGCCGATTTTTCCTTTTTCCAGGGAAAAGCTCACGTTGTGGACTGCCTCGACCTGGCCCCCCTTGGCCTTGGGGTCGTCGTAACGAATCGAAATGTCTTTTAATTCAAGGGCTTTCATACCAAATGATTATAATTCTCATTTAGACCAATTCAAGCCCACTGCCTTTTTATGTCGCCTGCCCCAAGGCTCTTAACCCTGTCGACCTTTGTTCTGGTGCTGGCGATTCTGCTGCCCCTGGCTGCGGTGACGGTGTTTGGTCTGCAGGCCTTGGCGAACACCGCCACGCTTGCTGCCATGGCCGAATCGGTCTTGGCAGGCTATGTCGGCAACACCTTACTGCTGTCTTTGATTGCAGGCCTGGTGGCCCTGGGGCTGGGCCTGCCCAGTGCATGGATGGTGGCAGCCTATCGGTTTCGTGGGCAGCGGGTGTTGGAGTGGTCACTGGTGATTCCCATGGCCATGCCGGCCTATGTGCTGGCCTATGCCTATACCGATGCGCTCGATCCTTCGGGCTGGCTGTACCGGGATATTCAAAGTGGGCTGCTGTTGCTGGGCCTTCAACTTCCGCGTATCGATGTCCGGTCAGTCTGGGGTGCTGGATTGGTTCTGGGGGTGGCCCTGAGCCCCTATGTGGCACTGCTTGCAAAAAACGCATTTGAAGAGCGGCAGGGCGCTGCCTTTGATGCAGCACGTGCCATGGGTCTGTCGGCATCCCAGGTGTTTTTTAGATTGGCCTTGCCCATGGCGCGGCCCGCCTGGATTGCTGGCCTGGCCTTGGTCGTGATGGAGTGTTTTGCCGACTACGGCACGGTGGCTTTTTTCTCGGTGCCGACCTTATCAACGGGTCTGTTCAAAGCCTGGTTTAGCTATGGGGACCGATCATCGGCAGCGTTGTTGGCCTTACTCATGATGGCGACGGTCGCCGTCTTATTGTGGGTGGAATACCGCGCCCGTGGCCGGGCGGCCTGGGCCACCACGCGGATCGGATCACGCGCAAAGCCGGTGATGGTGGGCGGAAAAAAAGCCATCGGTATGGCGATCTTTTGTGCCATTCCTGGGCTGATTGGTTTTGTGTTTCCTGTGTTGCTGCTGTTGTACGCCGCGCTTACGGCACAGACCGTGCCGCAGTGGCAGCAGCTGGCTAGCCAAGCGATGTCAACGGTGGTGTTGGGCGTCAGCGCGGTGGTGGTGATTCTGCCCGCGGCGTGGGTGTGTGGGTATGCCTTGCGCAGCAATGATGTGTGGTCGACCAAGGCCGTCCGAGTGGCGGCAGCGGGCTATGCCATGCCGGGCCTGGTGGTGGCCGTGGGCCTATTGGCCTGGTCAGGGCTATTTACCGAATTGGCAGACCGCTGGTTTGGCTGGCGCGTTGCGCTGGTGGGAACAGGCTTATTGCTCATTGGTGCCTATCTCACGCGATTTTTCGCTGTGGGCCTGGGGGCCATTGAAAGCGGGCTTGGCCGCATCACACGCAATTTAGAGTGGTCCGCCACAAGCCTTGGGCTAACGCGCTGGCAGGTGTTCACACGTGTGCATTTTCCGCTCATGCGCGGTGCCACAGGTGTGGCCGCCTTGTTGGTGTTTGTAGATGTGATGAAAGAGTTGCCCGCAACCTTGGTGCTTCGGCCATTTAATGTCGAGACACTGGCTGTGGCCGCACATCATTTGGCGGCCGACGAACTCTTATCAGAGGCCGCCTGGCCGGCCATCATGATTGCGATTGTGGGCCTATTGCCGCTTGTGGTCTTAGGGCCGATGTTACGGGGCAAGCCCCAATAAGACCTCTTGTGATGCACGGCGCTTTTCCCCGGTCACACGCTTAATCGTGTAAGTACCATCGGGCTTCATGGTCCAGGCCAGTGCGTTGTCACGAAGATGCACCATCAAGCCCTCGCGGATCACACGCTGTTTGAGTTTTTTATCCAAAATTGGAAACGCCAACTCCACACGGCGGAAAAAGTTTCGGTCCATCCAGTCGGCAGAAGAACAATAGACATCGTCTTTGCCATCGTTTCTGAAATAAAAGATTCGGCTGTGTTCCAAAAAGCGGCCCACGGTGGAGCGCACCGTGATGTTGTCCGATAGCCCGGGTACTTTGGGCCGCAGCACACACACACCACGCACGATCAGATCGATCTTCACGCCGGCTTGGCTTGCTTTGTAAAGCGCATCAATCACTTCCCGCTCAACCAGCGAGTTCATTTTGGCGATGATGCGTGCCGGCCGGCCAGCTTTGGCGTGCGCCGCTTCTTTTTGTATTGCCTGTATCGATCGCTCGTGCAGCGTAAAGGGCGACTGCCAGAGCATGCGCAGTGATTTCGCATGGCCCAGGCCGGTGAGCTGCTGAAAGACTTCGTGCACGTCTTTGCAAATGTCGGTGTGGGATGTGAACAATCCAAAATCGGTGTAAAGCTTTGCGGTGCGCGGGTGGTAGTTACCAGTGCCCAGATGCACATACCGGGTCATGCCACCGCTTTCACGGCGCACTACCAGACACATCTTGGCGTGGGTTTTATTGCCCACCACACCAAAGACCACGTGGGCACCAGCATCTTCTAGCCGCGATGCCCAGTTGATATTGGTTTCTTCATCGAATCGCGCCATCAGTTCCACCACCACCGTGACTTCTTTGCCGGCACGTGTGGCGGTAAGCAAAGACTCCATTAATTCCGATGTCTGTCCCGTGCGGTAGATGGTCTGTTTAATGGCCACCACTTGTGGGTCTTGCGCCGCGGCCCGAATAAAGTCAGAGACTGAAGCAAACGACTCATACGGGTGGTGCACGAGTACGTCTTGCTTGCGAATGACTTCAAAGAAATTTTTGCCTTCAAAGGCTGCGGGATAACGGGGCGTAAAGCCTGGAAACTTCAGATTCGGCTGGTCCACCAAGTCGGGCAGCTGCATCAGCCGCACCAGATTCACTGGCCCATGCACTCGGTAGCAGTCCGATTCGTTAAGGCCAAACTCATCGCGAAGCAGCTGTAACATGGGTGTGGAAATCCCCTCAGACACTTCGAGCCGCACGGCATCGCCAAATTGGCGTTGAGAGAGTTCGCCCTGCAGTGCTTCGCGCAGATCGGTCACTTCTTCATCGTCAACATACAGATCGCTATTTCGGGTGACACGAAATTGGTACACACCTTTTACCGTCATGCCGGGGAAGAGCTCTTCCACAAACCCCTGCATGAACGACGACAGCATGATGAAACCATAGGGGTAGCCCGATATTTTTTTCGGCATGGCCACCAGCCGGGGCAGGGCGCGCGGTGCTTGCACCACGGCCACACCGCTTTCACGGCCGTAGGAATCCTGGCCATCAAGCTCGACAATGAAATTCAAGCTCTTATTGAGTACGCGCGGAAAGGGGTGGGTGGGCGATAAGCCAATTGGCGTGAGCACCGGCAGAACTTCTTGTGTGAAGTATTTGTGGGCCCGCTGGCGCTGCGCGTCATCAAGATCAGCCGCGAAATGAAAATGAATGCCGTACTGTTCCAGCAGCGGCAGAATTTGGTTGTTCAAAATTCGATACTGCCGCTCGACCAAGGCATGGGCGCGCTCGCAGACCGCACGATAGGTGGTGGCCGCCGAGTAACCGTCGTCGTGGATCTGATCGGGGTTGCTGCGCATCTGGGCCTTTAGGCCGGCAACCCGAATCTCAAAGAGTTCGTCGAGATTGCTCGACACAATGCAGATGTACTTCAGCTTTTCAAGCGCCGGCACGCTGGGGTCTTCTGACATGGCCAGCACCCGTTCGTTAAAGGCCAGCAGGCTGAGCTCGCGGTTTAAAAATCGCTCGTGGGTCACAGGAATGGGGAATGTCATGGGGTTTTAGTGTGTCGGCCAACTATGACGGTTCCGTGACAGTCAGAAAATGCTGACCAACCCCTACAGCGCCACAAAAACTGAGCGACAATAAGCGGGTTATGCCGATGTCGAATCCTTTAAAGCTTGTGGCTGCAGTGGACCTGGGGTCCAACAGTTTTCATTTGTTGATTGGCCGGGTGGTGGAATCTTCCTTGGGCCATCAGATTTACCCCCTGGATAGCTTGAAAGAGGTGGTCCGCCTGGCGGCCGGTCTTGGGCCAGACAAACGCCTGGATGCGGCCTCGCAGACCCGGGCCATTTTGGTCTTGCAGCGTTTTGGTGAGCGGCTGCGCTCTTTTTCCCCCGACCGTGTTCGGGCCGTGGCGACCAACACGCTGCGCGTGGCCAAAAATGGCCAAGACTTTCTTCGTACTGCGGAAGCTGCCCTTGGCTTTCCCATTGAAGTCATTGCCGGCCAGGAAGAGGCCCGACTGATCTACACGGGGGTCTCCCATAGCCTGCCGCGGGATGGGCGGCGCCGATTGGTGATTGATATTGGTGGCGGCTCCACCGAATTCATTATCGGCACCAATTACGAACCGAAGTTAATGGAAAGCGTTTATGTGGGCTGTGTTCGGTTTAGCCGCGAATTTTTCCCGGGGGGTGAGATTACCCGTGGCGCGATGAAGGCCGCCGTGTTGGCTGCCCGCGAAGAGGTGCAGGTGATTCGCGAATCGTTTCTGGCCCAAGGCTGGGAAGAGGCGGTGGGCTCAAGCGGCACGGCCAAGGCCATCTTAGAGGCCATTGTGAATAACAGCTATGGTGGCTCGACGATTACAGCCGCAGGCCTGGAAAAGTTACGCAATCAATTAATTCGTGCCGGCCGCGCCGAGGACTCGGGCTTAATTGGGTTAAAGCAGGACCGTGTGCCGGTATTTGCCGGCGGGGTGGCCATTATGTCGGCCATCTTTGATGAGTTAGATATCAAAGAAATGAAATACGGCGAGGGCGCGCTTCGTCTTGGCGTGCTCTATGACTTGGTGGGCCGGACCCAGTCCGAAGACATGCGGCGCATTAGTGTGGAGCAGGTGATGCGCCGCTATGGCGTGGATGTGGCCCAGGCCAAACGCATTGGCGATCTTGCTTTGGATCTATGGAACGACCTGGCCCTTGGTGCTGATGAAGAGCGCGCCGAGGTGCAGCAGCAGCTGATCTGGGCAGCCTGCCTGCACGAGATTGGCCACTCGATTTCGCACAACAGTTTTCATAAACACTCGGCTTATATCCTGGCCTATGCCGATATGCCTGGCTTTTCACGCCAAGAGCAGCAGGCACTGGCTGCCTTGGTGCTTGGCCTGCAGGGCAAGTTAAGCAAGGTCTCTGAGCATTTTGAGCGGCCCGTCCAGTGGGCCGCGCTCTTGTGTTTTCGTTTGGCAGCGCTCATGTATCGGCGCCGGCAGGACGTGGTATTGCCGGCCATACACCTGGCCGCTTCCGGCAAGGGCTACAAGCTTGGCATCAGCGCCCAATGGCTTGCCGACCATCCCCTGACCGAATATGCCCTGCAGCAAGAGGTCAATGAATGGTCGAAACTTGGAATTGATCTATACTTAAGGGCTGTTCAAGACGACGCAGCCGTGCTTCGTCAGTCTTCGGCAGGCGCGTAGCTCAGCTGGTTAGAGCACCACCTTGACATGGTGGGGGTCGTTGGTTCGAGTCCAATCGCGCCTACCAACCAAATTCTCTTCCGAGTCAACATGGTCAATGTCACGTTACCCGACGGTGCGGTGAAATCGTTTCCACAGCCGGTCAAAGTTGCTGAAGTTGCCGCCAGCATCGGTGCTGGTCTTGCCAAGGCAGCCATCGCAGGCAAGGTCAACGGAGACTTGGTCGACACCAGTTTCACCATCACCCAAGACGCCAAGCTGGCGATTGTGACCGACAAAGACCCCGAGGGCCTGGAAATCATTCGGCACTCCACGGCCCACCTGTTGGCGTATGCTGCGCAGCAATTGTTCCCCGGCCTACAGGTCACGATTGGCCCGGTGATTGATAACGGCTTTTACTACGACTTCTCTTACTCACGGCCACTCACGCCCGAAGACCTCGAAGCGATTGAGGCGCGCATGCGCGAATTGGCCGCCAAAGATGAGCCGGTGGTGCGTGAGGTCTGGAAGCGTGACGACGCCATCAAGCTCTTTTTAGAGATGGGCGAAAAGTACAAGGCCGAGATCATCTCCTCGATTCCGCAAGACCAAGAAATCTCGCTTTACCGCGAGGGTGGCTTTGTCGATTTGTGCCGTGGCCCCCATGTGCCATCCACCGGCAAGCTCAAGGTCTTCAAGCTCATGAAAGTGGCCGGCGCCTATTGGCGTGGGGATCACCGCAACGAAATGCTGCAGCGGGTCTATGGCACCGCTTTTGCGAAAAAAGATGAGTTAGACGCGTATCTGCATCAGTTGGAAGAAGCCGAAAAGCGGGACCACCGCAAACTGGGCAAGGCACTCGATCTTTTTCACATGCAAGACAACGCGCCTGGCATGGTGTTTTGGCACCCCAAGGGCTGGTCGATTTGGCAGCAAGTCGAGCAATACTTGCGCCGAGTCTATGTCGAGTCCGGCTACCAAGAGGTGAAGTGCCCCATGATTCTGGACCGCTCCCTTTGGGAGGCTTCGGGACACTGGGAGCACTACAAAGACAACATGTTCACCACGGCCTCGGAAAACCGGGACTACGCCGTGAAACCCATGAACTGCCCGGGCCATGTCCAGGTTTTTAACTCGGGGCTGCGTAGCTATCGTGATCTGCCACTGCGCTATGGCGAGTTTGGCTCTTGCCACCGCAATGAATCTTCCGGCAGCCTGCATGGCCTGCTGCGGGTTCGCGGTTTTACCCAAGACGACGGCCACATTTTCTGTACTGAAGACCAGGTTCAGTCGGAAGTGGATGCCTTTACCCGCAAGCTCTTGGCGGTTTACAAAGATTTCGGCTTTGACAATGTGATTTATCGGCTCTCGACTCGCCCTGCCAACCGGGTGGGCTCGGATGAAAGCTGGGACAAGGCCGAGCAGGCCCTGGCCAGGGCCTTGGATAACGTGGGCGTGCAGTGGGAAGAGCTCAAAGGTGAGGGCGCCTTTTATGGCCCCAAGATTGAATATTCCCTGAAAGACTCCCTGGGCCGGATCTGGCAGTGCGGCACCATCCAGGTCGATTTCAACATGCCTGTGCGGCTGGGGGCGGAATATGTCGATGCCGACAACACCCGCAAGGCCCCGGTCATGCTGCACCGGGCGATTGTGGGCTCGCTAGAGCGTTTTATCGGCATTTTGATTGAAAACCATGCCGGCGCCATGCCCGTCTGGCTGGCGCCAGTCCAGGCGGTGGTGGCCTCGATCACCGACGCACAGGCCGATTACGCCGAAAGTGTCGCGAAAAGCCTGCAAAATCAGGGCTTCCGGGTTGAATCAGATTTGCGAAGCGAGAAAATCTCCCTTAAAATCAGAGAGTTAAGCCTGCAAAAGGTGCCTTACATCCTGGTCGTTGGCGATAAGGAAAAGGCATCGGGGCAGGTAACAGTGCGGGCCAGGGGTGGTGTTGACCTGGGCGCAATGGCAACGGACGCCTTTGGCGGTCGACTCGAACAAGAGGTTCGATCACGCCAGTAAGGGCGTCCGAATTTTTTAAGGTTTTATAAAGGAAAAGAATATCGCTACAGATCGTTCGCATCGCATTAATGGGGAAATCACCGCGCCTGAAATTCGTTTGGTTGGCGTGGATAACGAAGCCCTGGGAATTGTTCGCGTTAGTCAGGCCATTGAAATGGCCGAGCAAGCCGAAGTAGATCTGGTGGAGATTGCTCCCCAGGCCGACCCACCAGTCTGCAAGCTGATGGATTACGGCAAGTTCAAGTACCAGGAACAAAAGCGTGCCCATGATGCGCGGTTAAAGCAGAAAGTGATTCAGGTAAAGGAAGTGAAATTCCGGCCTGGCACTGATGAAAATGATTACCAGGTTAAGTTGCGTAACTTGACCCGTTTTCTGGAAGAGGGCGACAAAGTCAAAGTGACGCTGCGCTTTCGGGGCCGTGAAATGGCCCACCAGGAATATGGTGTGCGGCAGTTAGAGCGGATCAAGGCCGATGTGGAAGAAATGGCCCAGGTCGAACAGATGCCCAAGCTCGAGGGTCGGCAGATGGTGATGGTTATCTCGCCGAAGAAAAAGAAGTAAGAGTGCTGCAGCCGTAACAAGCGGCGCACCAAAGTTTGAAGTTGTTGTATTAAGTCGTACCCAGCAGTTGAAGTTGTTAGAAAAAGCTTCGCCGGGTAGTCAAAGTGTTGGTCACCAAGGCCAACCACCTGAGCAAGTGTTTAAATCGGAGCAATCATGCCCAAAATGAAGACCAAGAAGGCTGCTGCAAAGCGCTTTCAGGCCCGCGGTAGTGGGTCGATCAAACGCGCTCATGCAACCAAGCGCCACATCCTGACCAAGCGCACGACCAAGAACAAGCGTCAGCTGCGCGGCACACTCACGGTACATGCCTCGGACGTTCAACACGTTCGCGACATGATGCCTTACGCATAAGGGGGACTGAAATATGCCTCGCGTAAAACGTGGAGTAACCGCAAGAGCCCGTCACAAGAAGATTTTGGCCCTGGCCAAAGGCTTCCGTGGTCGCCGCAACAACGTATTCCGTGTGGCCAAGCAGGCAGTGATGCGTGCTGGCCAGTATGCCTATCGTGACCGTCGTAATCGCAAGCGCGTCTTCCGTGCCTTGTGGATCACGCGTATCAATGCAGCATGCCGTTCACACGACATCAATTACAGCCGGTTCATTGCAGGCCTGAAAAAAGCCAACATCGATCTTGACCGCAAGGTCTTGGCCGACTTGGCCGTGATGGACAAGCTTGCATTTGCCGCAATCGTTGCCACTGTCAAATCGGCACTCGGTCAGTAAGACCGGGTCCCGCACCTAGCGGAGTAGTTCATGACAGATTTGGTTCGGCTCGTTCGCGAAGCCGAAGAAGCGTTTGCCCAGGCGGCTGATTCAGCCGCCCTGGAAAACGCCAAGGCGCGATTCCTTGGGAAAAATGGTCAACTGACCGAGAGCCTCAAAGCACTCGGTCAGGCTGATCCTGACACCAAAAAAACCCTTGGCGCGCAGATCAATGCCGCCAAAAATCAAATAGAAGGCCTGCTGCAACAGCGCCGTCAGGCCATTGCCGATGCCGAGCTTGCCCAGCGTCTTGCGGCGGAATCCATTGATGTATCGCTTCCTGGCCGTGGTCGTGGCGTGGGGGCCATTCACCCCGTGATTCGCTCCTGGCGCCGTGTAGAAGAAATCTTCCGATCCATTGGTTTTGATGTGGCCGATGGCCCTGAGATTGAAACCGACTGGATGAACTTCACGTCGCTGAACAATCCCGAAAACCATCCTGCGCGTTCTATGCAGGACACGTTCTATCTCCAGAAGCAAGACGAGCACGGTCTGCCGCTGCTCTTGCGCACCCACACCAGCCCCATGCAGGTGCGCTACGCCAAAACGCACAAGCCGCCGATTAAGGTGATTGCGCCTGGCCGCACGTACCGTGTGGACAGTGACGCCACCCATTCGCCCATGTTCCATCAGGTTGAGGGTCTGTGGATTGCGCAAGACGTATCGTTTTCTGACCTGAAGGGCGTGTACACGAATTTCTTACAGCAGTTTTTTGAAACCGAAGATCTGCAGGTGCGGTTTCGCCCATCGTTTTTTCCGTTCACCGAGCCTTCTGCCGAAATTGATATGAAGTTTGAGTCGGGGCCGCTCAAGGGCCGTTGGCTTGAAATCTCGGGTTCGGGTCAGGTCCACCCAAAGGTGATTCAAAACTTTGGGCTTGATCCTGAAAAATATATTGGTTTTGCCTTTGGTAGCGGCTTAGAGCGCATGACCATGCTGCGCTATGGCATTGGTGATCTTCGACTTTTCTATGAAAACGATCTTCGTTTTCTAAAGCAGTTTGTATAGGCGCTTGATTCCATGAGAGTCCCCGAGAATTGGCTTCGCAGTATGGTGAATCCGCCCATGGCCACACAGGCCCTGGCTGACACGCTCACCATGGCAGGCCTGGAAGTTGAAGAAGTGGAAGCCTTGGCGCCAGAGTTTTCTGGTGTGGTCGTGGCCCGAGTGTTGTCCACCGAAAAACACCCTGATGCCGATCGGCTGCGTGTCTGCCGTGTGGATACTGGCGCAGGCGGTGAGCCTTTGCAGATTGTCTGTGGTGCGCCCAATGTGGTGCCCAATATGGTGGTGGCCTGCGCCACCGAAGGGGCCGTGCTTCCTGGTGGCTTTAAGATCAAGCGGGCCAAGATGCGCGGTGTGGAATCGCAGGGAATGCTGTGTTCTGCCAAAGAGTTGGGTATTGCCGAAGATGCCGAGGGCCTGATGGCCTTGCCGGAGTCACTTGGCAGCCAGCTTGGAAAAAATGTGCGTGAAGCCTTATCGCTTGATGCACAGGTGCTCACCCTCAAACTCACACCAAACCGTGCCGATTGTTTATCCATTGCGGGCGTGGCCCGAGAGGTGGCTGCGCTGACTGGTGTGGCCATGTGCGCCACCACGTGGCCAAAAATTGCTTCTTCCATTTCAGATCGGCTGGCGGTAAAGATTCAGGCCCCTGATCTGTGTGGCCGATTCAGTGGCCGAGTGATGAAGGGTGTGAATGCCAAAGCGCCCACACCCGATTGGATGCGTGAGCGTTTGGAGCAGGCCGGTCAGCGCTCAATCTCGGCGCTAGTAGATATTTCAAACTACGTCATGCTGGAGTTGGGCCGCCCAAGCCACATCTTTGATTTGGATAAGGTCTCAGGCGATCTCACCGTGCGTTGGGCCAATGCAGGCGAATCTCTGCTGTTGTTAAACGGTCAGACCGTGTCGCTTGATTCATCGGTGGGGGTGATTGCCGATGCCTATGGGCCAGAGGCTATGGCCGGCATCATGGGTGGTGAGCGCACATCGGTCTCGCTTGACACGCAAAACATTTATATCGAAGCGGCCTTCTGGTGGCCTGATGCGATCCGTGGCCGTGCGCGCAAGTACAACTTCACCACCGAAGCGGGGCACCGCTTTGAGCGTGGTGTGGATTGGGCCACCACCACCGATCATGTGGATTACATCACCCATTTAATTCAAACGATTTGTGGTGGTCAGGCGGGCCCACTCGATGATCAACAGGGTAATGTCCCAGCACGCCCACCGGTGCAGATGCGTCTTGCCCGCTGCAACAAGATTCTTGGCCTTCAGATCGTAGCAGCGGAGTGTCTGGCAATTTTCCAGCGTCTTGGGTTTAACGTTGAAATGTCAGGCGCCGCGGGCAGTGAAGTCTTTACGGTGGTGCCGCCTAGCTTTCGTTTTGATATCGAGATTGAGGAGGACCTGATCGAAGAAGTGGCCCGGGTCTATGGCTTTGAGCGCATCACCGCTCGGCCACCGGTGGCACCCATTGTCATGTCGGCCCCGGCAGAGGCCAGCCGTTCGGCCATGCAACTGCGTGACCGTCTGGTCGATCAAGATTATTTCGAGGCCATTACCTACAGCTTCATTTCTGAAAAGGCAGCCGCCGATTTCAGTCGTGAAGCGCCCCTGGCACTGTTAAACCCAATGGCCTCGCACCAGTCGGTGATGCGCACCAGCCTGCTGCCTGGCCTGTTGGATAGTCTGGCCACCAATGTGGCCCGCAAGCAATCGCGTGTTCGCCTGTTTGAAATTGGCCGAAGCTTTCACGATGCGCCGTCGATTGGGGCAGGGGACTGGACCGTAAAAGGGATTGATCAGCCACTCAAGCTTGCGGGTCTGGCCTTTGGCCCTGCCGCGGATGATCAGTGGGGCCAGCCGTCGCGCCTGGTGGATTTCTTTGATGTCAAAGCCGATTTGGAAGCGTTGGTCGCACCGTTGAGGCTGTCGACCCAGGTGTCTGACACCGCGCATATCGCACTTCACCCGGGGCGCAGTGCCCAGGTCCTGCTTGGTCAGGATGTGATCGGTGTGCTGGGTGAGCTGCATCCCCGGCTGGTCCAAGAGATGGAATTGCCAAGTGCCCCGGTGGTCTTTGAGCTCTTATTGGCCCCCATTTTGGCCCTTGATCTGCCACGCGTATCCGAGGTCTCCAAGTTCCCGCCGGTGACCCGTGATCTTGCGGTTGTGGTGGACACCGCCACCCCCGCTGGGGCCATCATGATGCGCCTGCAAAAGCTAAAAAACCAATTAAAACAAGGGTCTTGGCTAACAAATATCAAGTGTTTTGACGAATATCGGGGTAAGGGTTTGTCTGAAAAGGAAAAAAGCCTGGCTTTCAGGTTTATACTCCAGAGCTCTGATGCCACCCTGCAAGACCCCGAGGTCGATGCGCTGATGGCTGAAATTCTGAAGGTTCTTCAATCTGACTTTGCTGCTCGCCTGAGAAGTTAACGCCAAGATCGTGCAAACCAATCCAAAGTCACTCGACGCATCTCTGGCCTATGCCACCAACCCCAGCGTTGAGCCGGTGATCAATCTGCTGGACTTCGCCGGGCTCGAATCGGTCGATGACACGCTGACCAAGGCCGAGTTGGCCGATCTTCTTTTCGAGGTCGTTGGGCTCAATAAACGCGAGGCGAAGGAGGTCGTGGATATCTTTTTTGAAGAAATTCGCGAGACCTTGGTCGCCGGCCGCAGTGTGAAGCTCTCGGGCTTTGGCAACTTTCAGCTGCGTGACAAACCACAGCGGCCTGGCCGCAACCCAAAAACTGGGGAAGAGATCCCAATTGCGGCGCGTCGGGTGGTGACTTTTCATGCCAGTCAGAAGCTAAAGTCGTATGTTCAGGATCCAGCCAAAAAGCCGCTGGATGCGTATGTGGATGATATTGCGGGCACCTAAGCCGGCCCAGCGCCCCGCACCTATCTGACCGAGTGACGAGCACCGTGGAATCGCGTACCGCCCAAGTCGTTTTGCCGCCCATTCCGGCAAAGCGCTATTTCACGATTGGCGAAGTCAGCGACCTGTGCGCCGTCAAACCCCACGTGTTGCGCTACTGGGAACAAGAATTCACGCAGCTGCGGCCCATGAAACGCCGTGGCAACCGCCGCTACTACCAACACCACGAGGTCTTGCTCATTCGTAAGATTCGTGAATTGCTCTATGACCAGGGCTTCACCATCAATGGCGCGCGTAACCAACTGATGGAGGCCAAGTTCAGCGCGGCAATGGCGCCAGCATCCTCTTCCTCGGCGGCGGCATCGGCGGGTTCTGCGGGTTCTGCGGAATCAAGCCCGTCCGCGTTGCCCCGTGTTGACGGCACTTCGCAGGGCACGCTTCGGTCTGCGCTCCAGGAAGTGCTCGCCGTACTAAAGGGTGGGTCGCCTCGGCTATAATCTAGGGCTTCGGTCGGGGCGTAGCGCAGCCTGGTAGCGCACTTGCATGGGGTGCAAGGGGTCGGATGTTCGAATCATCTCGCCCCGACCAATATCAAATTAAAAAAACAAGGGTTTGGCAGACATGTCTTGCTAAACCCTTTTTTTAACGCGGGGGGCACCAACAAATGTTAGAAGTGTTTGTAATCCTCTTGGTGGCCGCTGGCATGGTCTATCTGTATTTCGTGGGCAAACGAAAAGAAGAGCAGGTCCGCCGTGAGCGCGAAGCCATTGAAGCCCAGCTTCGCGAAGACGATTCCTGGAAAGACTTGAAGTAAGCGCCATGATTCGGTGGCCAGGGACATGCATCGGGCATCTCAAGCGCCTCTTTAACGCCATCTTTTTAGTTGTTGTCATGAGTGCGGCGCCATTTGCGCAGGCCGATGGCCCCCTGCGTGCAGGTGAGACCACGCACACACTCGGGCCTGCCGAGCTCTCGGTGCTACGTGACCCAAGTCGATCTCTCACGATAGAGACCATCGCATCGGCAGCCTATGCGCCCAAATTTCAGCCCGCCATTAATGGCTTGAATTTTGGCTATACCAACGACGCACTATGGGTTCGTGTCGCGCTCTCACGAGAGCGGTTTGCTTATGCAGACTGGCTCATTCGATACAACACGTCTTACATTGATGATTTTCGGTTTTATCTTCCAACCGCGGATGGGTTTCGGGAGATGCAGGCGGGCGATAAATTTCCATATCTGATCCGCAACTACCCGCATCGCACCCCGGTCTTTCCCGTGTCGCTTAAAGATGAGCAGCACAATGTTTTTTATATTCGGTTACAAGGTGATTCGACCCTAACCGGTTCGCTCTTGCTCTACACACCAGAGGCGTTTTTGCAAGGCATTCAAAAAGAAAATTTGTTGATCGGTGCGCTGTTAGCGATGGCGTTGATCACCACGCTGGTGAACTTGAACAGTTTTTTCTGGAGCCGTAATCGGCAGTTTCTTGGCCTATCGGCGCTGGGGGTCTTGCTGATTTCGGGGTCGATGGCACAGCTTGGTCTGTGGAGCCAGATCGTCTTTCAAAACACACCTTGGGTTGGCGATAACTTGGTGCCCTGGACAGTTGGTGTCTTTGTGGCTTCTGTGCTTTGGGTATTTCGCGGGCCACTTGCTATCAATCAGCACTACCCAATTATTGATCGGCTGTTGCGCGGCATTGCGGCAGTGGCATTGCTGGCACCATTGACCCGCTATTTTGGTGTTTACGCCACTGTGGGCGGGCCATTCATCATGATGTCGTTGATTACGGGCGTGTCGATCATTGGTTGGATCGCGTTTCGTAATTTCCGTGTTGGTATGGAAGGCGCGAATTATTTTCTTGTGGGGTTTTTAATCTTCTCCGTGAGCTACTTTATTGCGCCCATGATTGCGTTGGGGTGGATTGCGCCAATTCCGTTTTACGAATATGTCTGGATCGCCGGAACGGTTGGGTTTTTGTTTCTTGCCTATCAAGGCGCCATTTCAGAAGTACGTCGTGCCATTGTGGAGCGCCGCCGCTCTGAAACCCTGGCCCAGAGCGCGATGCAACTGGCCAACCAGGAGCAGGCGTTGCGTAAAGAGCAGACGTTGTTTTTCGCCGGCGTGGCCCATGATTTGCGCACACCGCTTGCGGCCATCAGCATGGGGCTGACCAACTTAATCAAAGATATCGGGGCTGTGAACCCGCAGTCCCAAGAGCGTATTGATCGCCTGCGTATGACCAGCAAACGCATGGCCGACATGATTGAGCGCCACCTGCAATTGCAGCGCTTAACGCATGCCGATTTCCAGCTGAATCGCCAGCCCGTCAATCCACGTGAGATTGCCTTGGGGGCCCTGGCAGTTGTGGAAGATGCCTGGCCTCTGCGGCGCTTTGAAAACAGATTCGATCCAGCTATTCCAAGCTTGGTCTCACTCGATGGTGAGTTGATCGAACTGGCTTTGGTGAATCTGCTGACCAACGCGGCGAAGTATTCGCCTGAACAATCCCCAGTTCAGTTGTTGGTGCAGATGACGGATGAGCAGCTTTGCTTTTCGGTCATTGATTACGGTTCCGGAGTTCCCGATAACGAGGTCGACCGGCTATTTAAAATCTACTGGCGTTCCCCCTCTGGTGGGGCGGAGCAGGCCGGGAAAGAGGGGTTTGGCATCGGGCTGGCCACGGTTCGCCGAATTGCAGAGTTGCACCAGGGAAGAGCAAGCTATCACCGGACGGTGCATGAAGGCCGCAGCCTAAGTGAGTTTCGATTGGAGATCCCGCTGTAAGGCTTTGTAGGTGTTTGCAGGCATTTTTTGCCGGGTGGAGAATTCGTTTTTATATGAGACATTCGATCTTGATCGTCGAAGACGATCCGGTTTTCCGTGGCGAGCTAGAGGAATATCTGCAGACATGTGGTTATCTGGTGAAATCAGTGGCCACCATGAAGGAAGCGGACGCGGCACTCTCGCAGCAATTCGATATTCTGTTTCTCGACATCAATCTGCCGGATGGCAGCGGGCTTGAGTTCTGTAAGCGTGTTCGGCCATATCTTGCTGCTGGCATTGTGGTTTGCACTGGCCGAAGTGAACGAGAGCTACGCATACAGGGTTTAAACGAAGGTGCTGACGCCTATCTGGTCAAGCCAGTGGAACCCGATGAAATACAGGCCACAATAACTAGTCTGCTGCGCCGACTTTCAATGCCGGTATCGTCGCCCATGGTGAGTTCGTCGCTGATGGTGGTCTGGGCATTGGATACGGCCCGACAAGTCTTATCGGTGAGTGGCCAGCCGGACTTGCATGTGAGTCGCCGCGAGGCGATGCTATTGGCAGAACTCTTTCGAAGTCCCCAGCAGCTGGCCACCCGCGAGGCGATTTTCAAAGTCTTTGAGCTTGCCGGTTCGCCCATGACTGGACCAAGCCTGGAAGTCATGGTGAGTCGGCTCAGAAAAAAGGTCTTGGACCGCACCGGTCAAGCCTTTCCGCTGATCTCCAACTATGGCGAGGGCTATGTCTTTGGTGGCCATAGTCGTCTGCTTTAGCGTTTCATTACTTCAGTGAGCGCTATGTGGAATTCATTAGGCGCGCTGCTAATTCTGGTTTAATTCACGCTTGTCGGTCGGGTTGTTTGTCAGCCTGACCATTTAATAAAGCGGAACCGTGAACCGAATCAGACTTTCTTTGCTGCTGTTCATTCCTTTGCTGCTGACAGGCTGCTCGGGGTTGGGTGTGTTGAACTCCATGACGCCAGCGCCCGCTGTGCCGGTGGTTACGGTGAGCTACGGCCAGTCTGATCGCCAGAAGGTGGATCTTTATCCGGCGGCTGTTGATGCCCCATTGGTGGGGAGCGGCCCGATCAGCGGTGCCCAGGCAAAGGCCGCGCCAACCAATATGAACTCGCTTCGGCCAATCGTGATGTTTTTTTATGGTGGTGCTTGGCACACGGGGTCGCGGCAGGACTATCGGTTTGTGGCGAAGTCGTTTACCGACATGGGCTATGTGGTGGCTATTCCGGACTATCGGCTCACGCCGGAAGTGGTCTACCCCGAGTTTCTTCGCGATAGTGCGGCTGCGTTTCAGGCAGTGGTTGCCAATGCCAAGCAGCTTGGCGGCGACCCAGACAGAATTATTCTGGCGGGCCACTCGGCTGGCGCTTATAACGCCGCCATGCTCGCGATGGATTCCCGTTGGTTGCCTGTGCAAGATCGCAAACGAATTCGGGGCTTTATTGGTTTGGCGTCTCCTGTGAATTTCCTGCCGATTCAAATGCCCGAGGCGCGGCGGGCTTTCAGCTGGCCCAATACGCCGAAAGACACTCAGCCGATTGAGCATGTCTCTAAAGATGTGCCGCCCATGTTGCTGATTACAGCGGCAGAAGACCCACTGGTTGATCCCGATATCAACTCCAGGGCGATGGCCAAGCGTTTAACCGAGGTTGGTGTGCCGGTCTGGGTCGAGACCTATCCCGGGCCCCTGGGTCTGATCAACCACGCCAATCTGGTGGCCACCTTGTCGCCAACTTTTTCCTTTCTGGCGCCAACCCTTGAAAAGTCTAGGGAATTTATCGAGCGGGTAGTGCGGTAAAGTCTTGGCCATTCACTATTGTTGGAGTTGACCATGCACCCATTTCATTTGGCATTTCCCGTAGACGATCTGGCAAAGGCACGCGCTTTTTATGGCGGTATTCTGGGCTGCCCCGAGGGTCGCAGCTCCGACGAGTGGATTGATTTCAATCTGTTTGGCCATCAGATCGTTGCCCATCTGGCCAAGGGCGAAGCCAAGAATGACGCCCACAATGATGTGGATGGCAAACAGGTGCCGGTCCGCCACTTTGGCATCGTGCTGTCCATGCCAGAGTTTCACGCCATGGCAGATCGGCTCAAGGCCGCCGGGATTCAGTTTGTGATTGAGCCCTATGTCCGCTTTAAGGGTGAAGTGGGCGAGCAGGCCACCATGTTCTTTCTGGACCCATCGGGCAACGCCATCGAATTCAAGGCCATGGCCAACCCGGACTATCTGTTCGCCAAATAAAGGCGATTCAAATCAGGCAGGCTTGATTTTCGTCAACTTGACCGGTCTCTTACCCCGTCAAGTTGGCGTTACACTGATGCCTGTTTGAGATCCTTCAAACACCGTCATCTGGTGCCTGCTTAACGCGGGTTAAACGGGAAGCTGGTGAGAATCCGGCGCTTCCCCCGAAACAGTAACGGGTGAATTGATCGGTTACGGTCTGACCCTTTTGAACAGGCGCAGGCCCAGCCACTGAGATCGCTGATCTTGGGAAGGCAATCGATCAAGGCGTGCTTTCTGGCATGCGCCACCCCCAGCCTGGATACCGGCCGTTGACGCAAATGTTTTTTGTCGTCACGGGGTGTGGGCGGCCTGAAAGGTCTATTCATGTCGAAGAAGTCTCCCTTGGTCGCAAGTGCGCTCGCACTCGCGGTGTCGTCTGCTTTTGCGCAGAGCGCAACTGGTTCAAACAATCCCCTATATCAACTGGCGTCGCTAGACCCTGTGGTGGTGAGTGCGGCGCGATATGAGCAACCACTTTCAGCGGTGCTTCCCTCGGTTTCGGTAATTACGCGCGATGAAATTGAGAAGTCACAGGCTCCGACGCTTGCCGATTTGCTTCAGGGTGAGGCAGGTTTTGAGTTTGGTAGAAACGGGGGGCTTGGATCAATAACATCTTTTTTTCTACGGGGTCAGGACAGCAAGGGGGTAGTTGTTCTCATCGATGGTGCACGTGCTCCAGTCGATGGTATCGGCGCGTTACGGATCACTGATTTTCCTCTTTCGCAAATCGACCGAGTGGAAATTTTAAGAGGAAATTCCGGAGCGTTATACGGGGAAGCAGCCGTAGGCGGGGTGATAAGTATTTTTACCCGGGCAAGCAATGGAGCACCATCGGCTTATGGATCTGCAATGTACGGGTCACGTGACACACATGAAGTAACAGCCGGCTTCGGTGGTATGACCGGGAGTTATAAATTCAATGTGACTGTTGGTTCTTACGACACTGCTGGATTCTCTGCAATGAATTCGTCAAATAGTAAGGTCAATCCAGATAAAGACGGATACAAAAAAGACTACGCTTCTTTAAGTTTTGAAAAACAATTGACGCCATCGGTCACTGTCGGATTGCGCGCACATAGTACAAAAACAAATGCGGACTACGACAGCAAAGATGACACTGCTTCAACCGAGCATTATGAAAAAAAAGACACAGATATTTTTTCTGTTTATTCGAAAATGTCAATTACAGATAGTTTGGACAGCTCTATCGATTTTTATAACTCGGAAGTTGAATCAAAAAATTTCAAAAATAGCGCAGATAATGGTAGATATAAATCAATAAATAGTGGGGTGAGATGGTCTAACGGGTATGAGGTTAGCGGATCATCTGTTTTGAGCTTCGGGGTGGATTTGGCTCAAGAGCGTCATCACCAATACTATGATCCGTACGAAGATCCGTATGATGTAGACAAAGATACTTCAGCGTTATTCGCCGGTCTGACGGTGAAGCGTGGCCCGTTGACAGTACAGGGCAACGTTCGGCGCGATTTTATTGACATAAAACGAAATGATGCGTCTTCCAGGTCAGAGTCTGAACAAAACAACACCTCAAAGCTGTTTGGTGTGGGCTATCAGTTGACAGATACTTCAAAACTAACGAGTACTTGGTCATCTGGGTTTCGAGCACCAAGCGCATACGATGTATCAACAAACAAAGACATTAAGTCTGAAAAATACAAGTCTGCAGAGATTGGGTTTGTATTTTCAAACAAAGACAACTATGCAAGGGTCGTATATTTTGATACCTCGACCGACAATGCAATCGACTATGACTGGAATCAATGGCCATCACCTGCGATTAATATTCTCAAAACAGAAAACAAAGGATTTGAGTTCACACTTAAGTCTGTGTGGCAAGGTAACAACATAAGATTGTCTGCTGTTTCCCAAGACCCCAAAAATGTAGCGACAGGAGAGCAGCTCTCTCGGCGTGCAAAATACTATGGCACCTTTGATATATCTCGTCGATTGTTAGGTTACGAAGTCGGGGGGCGGTTGTATGCGTCGGGTAGTCGCGACGATTCCGAGTGGAATACGACTCGTTTGGGTGGATACGGTGTCTTCTCTCTGTACGCGGATCGAAGCCTAGCGACCAATTTGGTTGCTAGGTTAAGGTTTGAAAACGTATTTGACAAGCAATATGAAATCGCAGGGGGGTATAACTCCGTGCCACGGGGTGTGTTTTTAACGGTGCAGTACCAACCGAAAAACTAAATTCACTTGATAGTTTGGGCTGACGTAGCTAGCTCTTTTCAGTATCCTTACCAGTCGTCTACCAAGTACACGGACTAAGCAACGATGCGCATGAAAACGACAATTTGTCAGATCGGAAATTCAAAGGGAATCCTCCTCCCGGAAAGCGTGTTGAAGGCGATTGGCGCTCACACTGAACTTGAGATTCGAGTTAGTGGGCGCCAGATCATCCTGGAAGCCGCGAAGGAGCTGCGAAAAGATTGGTTTAAGAATGCTCCTGCTGGGTCAGCTTCCTCTGAGTCAGAAGCCCGGGAGTGGGATAGGCTGAGGCTTGATGATGAGACAGACTGGCAGTGGAACTAGGTTGTAAAGGCCTATAGCGAAATCAGCGCACTTCGGAACGAATGGGATCAATGCAAATGCTGGCTGGGCTGCTCGGCGATATCGGGTAGCTCAGCATGTACCATCTCTCCGTCACTGTTCGGATAGAGTGGGGCGCCACAGTCGTCACAGTATTCCATGG
This sequence comes from beta proteobacterium MWH-UniP1, assembly GCA_036362785.1. Lineage (NCBI taxonomy): Bacteria > Pseudomonadati > Pseudomonadota > Betaproteobacteria > beta proteobacterium MWH-UniP1. The sequence goes on along the minus strand of CP143625.1, from coordinate 1,162,593 downwards.
GAAGCCGCTGGCGCAGCATGACAATGCGCTGAATACCTGCCTCTTTTAACGTAGCTTCAATGTCTTCCGCAACATCGCTCATTTCGTCTTCGGCGCCAAGTAGCGGCCAGACCACGCCATGAATGACTTCCTCTTCTTCGCCCACCGCAAAACCAATCCGAAACTCTTCTAGCTGACGGTTATAGCAGCCGCCAACAATTGCGGTCAGAGCATTTGGCGCGATGCTGAGTGATGTGGCCAAGAAGGCAACCGATGCGCGAATGGAAAATGGCCGTGCTGAGCGGTCTGCATCACGGCAAGCCACGTAATAGGCGCGGGGAAGCATGGGCTCAAAGGCGCAGGCGGGCATGAGTGGTGTGAGCGTATCTTGGCTCTTTTCGATCCAGGTCTTTAGCACCTGTTCGCGGGGTGCATCCCCAGACTGCCAGCGAAAAATGGGTTCACCCCGTGGTACCGAGACCACCCCAATCACATAGCGCTGATCCGCCAGAAACTGGGCTGTTTCTTTTAATGTGCTTGGGTCGATTTTCAGTACACCGTCTTTTAAGCTTTTGGTGAGGGTCTGCCGGAATTCAGCGGTGTCACAAAATGTCTCGGGTAGTTGATCTGGCGAGTAAAAATAATTCGCAATCGCCAGATCGGCATCGGGTACGAACACCACATCGGACAGCGCCTGGGTGAAAGCCTTCACCGTTGCCGCTGGAATTGGGCGGGTCGGCAGGGGCATGCGGGACCAGGCCAGCACGGGTGCGGCAAACAACAGCACATCCCGGTCACCGTCTGACGTTGGAGTGACTTCGTGTTCAACGCGGCCCTCGATCGCATCGGCCAGCTCTTCATAGGCTCGCGACTCCCGGTCGGCCAAGCGATCTAAACCCGCATTAAGCGACCCTTCGTCGCCATCTTTGAGCAGGCCCTCGATTTCCTTTTCCAGCCGAAACTCCCAGAAGTGGTCTTCGGCGCGGCTTCCGGACTGGGCTAGACCCTCGGCGAACTCGACAAGTGCGTTTGCCTCGCGGGAGGCGCGGCCACGGCGGGAAGAGGGTGACTTTTTCATGGGAAACCTTTGGGTAAACAATCTTTGGCTGCCATTTTACCGTCTAGGCGGCCCGGCTAGTTCGATACATCTTTGCGGTTACACCCGCCTGCCGCTCCACAAGATATGGGGTGTGGGGTCCAAAGCAGCCGAGAACCGAGCCGGTATGATGTCGACTTATCCCTTTTTAGTGTGTTTATGACTCAGGGCTTTACCGGCGCAATCCTTTTTGCCGCTCTTGGTGCGATTCTCTTTTCCGCCAAGGCGATTCTGATTAAGCTAAGTTATCAGTACCAGGCGGACACTGAGACCGTTCTGGCCTTGCGCATGCTTTTTTCTCTGCCGTTTTTCTGGGTCGCCGTCTGGTGGAATAAGCGGACCAAGAATCCGCAGCCCATGAGTCGCAAAGATATTGCACAAGCCGTGATGTTGGGCTTCATTGGCTACTACGTGTCCAGCTACCTGGACTTTCTTGGCCTGCAGTACATCTCGGTTGGCTTAGAGCGAATTATTTTGTATCTCACCCCAGCCTTTGTGTTGGTGATCTCGGCCATTATTTTGAAAAAGAAAATCTATGGTCGGCAATGGATTGCCATGCTGGTGGCCTATGTCGGGGTGATTTTGGTATTCGCCCATGATGTTCAGCTGGAAGGGCAGCAAGTCATCTTGGGCAGTACCTTGGTCTTACTTGGCGCAGTGAGCTACGCCATTTACCTGATTTACGCCGGGGAGCTGGTCAAGCGGATCGGCAGTATTCGGCTGGTGGCCTTGGCCAGCGGCTCGTCAACTGTCTTTGCGGTGATTCAAGTGCTGATCACGAACCCACATGGGATTTTTGTTCAGCCGGGACAGGTGTATTTTTACAGCCTACTCAATGGCAGCCTGTGTACCTTTGTTCCCATGCTGATGATCATGGTGGCCGTGAACCGAGTGGGCTCAGGCCTAACCGCGCAGGCCAGTGTGGCGGGGCCAATAGCTACCGTATTTTTGGGCTGGTATTTCTTAAACGAGCAAATTGGTCTGATTCAGCTGGTGGGTATGGCCATTGTGTTGGTCAGCATGGCGATTCTTTTAACCATTAACAAATCGCCAGGCCGACCAGAACTGGTGGAAGCGGACTAGGGGGCTCTGCGGATCTCGGTTACAAAATATTTTGTTCCCTCGGCCGTGGCTTGAAACTCGATTTTGTCCTGGGCTTTGAAGTCCCCTAGCACGGCACGATTTTTGACATGAAAGACCATGGTCATGGGCGGCATGTCGAGCGATTTGATTTCACCGTGCTTGATGGTGAGCCGAAGATTGTCGGGGTCGACCCGGCGAATCTCACCGCTGGCCCACTGAGCATAAGCCTGAGAAGCCGTGGCCATGGTCAGCAGGCCGGTGAGCATCACGGGCAAGAATTTTCCGCGCAAAAGATTTTGGTGGTGAGACATTTTCCAAACTCCCATTTAGCGCTTACCGGCGCGTTGCGTGGTGTACGCCTGGTAGACCGTTGCCGTGCCGTTGCGCTGAACCAAAAGCACCTCATACGGGTCGACCTGGCCGCCGTATTCCGGCCCGTCCATGCCGGGGGTACCAATAGGCATCTCGGGAACCGATAGGCCAAGCGCTTTTGGTTTTTCCTTAATCAAGCGATGAATCTCTTTGGCGGGCACGTGGCCCTCGATCACGTAGCCGTTGACCTTTGCCGTGTGGCAGGAGCCAAATTTTTCTGGCATGCCGAGTTCACGCCGCATGGCGATGTTGCCCTTATCATAAGCCTTGACCTGAAAGCCGTTGGCCTCCAAATGTTTGATCCAGTCTTTGCAGCAGCCGCAGGTGGGGGATTTCCAGACCTCAACCATGGGCTTACTCATCTGGGCCAGTGATACAGCGGGCGCAAGGCTAAGTGTGGCGGCAAGGGCAGAGATGCCGCGCAAGATCTGCCGGCGTGACTCAAGCGTGGTGTTGATTTGTTTCATAGCGGTTCCTGTTGGGTTCATTGGGTAACAGTGATGATTCCAGTCATGCCGGCCTGATAGTGGCCAGGGATCAGGCAGGCAAAATCGAAGTTTCCTTCGCGATTAAAAAGCCAGACCAGATCCGCGCGTTTGCCCGGGTCCACGTGGGCCATATAGGGCTCATCATGCTGCATATTGGGAAACTTCTTCATCATTTCCGCATGGTCATCAAGTTCTTTTTTGGTGCCAATCACCATCTCGTGAAGCTTGCCGCCTTTGTTCACGACTTGAAAACGAACCGTTTCGTTAAGTTTTATGGACAAACGATTGGGCGTAAATTTCATGTCGTCGGTCATGTCGATGCGTATGGTTCGGTTTACCGATTTGGCATCACCGGCAATGCCCCAGTCTTTTTGCTCTTTGACCACCGGGGCATGCGCCTGCATTGGGCCTTTTGCGCTGTGCTCGCTTGGGCCATGTGCATAGGCAGATGCCAATGATCCGAGTGAAAAAGCGATTGCAATCGCGATTTGTTGCATTGTTAGATCCTTAATCAAGATAGTGTTCCTGTCGTGCTGTGATGGATAGGTTGTTTGGGCACCAGTTGGTGAGCAATGGCTGTGGCATCAGTGGTTGTGCCCCTGGCTGTTGCCTTGGTTTGGTTTTTGAATCTTCACCTCAACCTCTTTTGATGACTCTCTTGGCATGGCACTATTGCCTGCAGCATTGGATCGGGTCGCGGGCAGAGGGGCGCCTTTCCATTCATAAGCCTGTGTGTTGGGCGGCTGCTTAAACCAGCCAGGGTTACGGTAGTCCCCCTTGGGCTGATCTTTGCGAACCTTTAACACGCTAAACATGCCGCCCATTTCCACCGAGCCATAGGGGCCTTCGCCTGTCATCATGGGCACAGTGTTTTCTGGCAGTGGCATTTCCATCTCGGCCATATCGGCCATGCCGCGCTCGCCCATCACCATGTAGTCGGGGATAAGCCGGCCAATACGTTTGGCAAGCCCCGTGTGGTCCACACCGATAAGATTGGGCACATCGTGGCCCATGGCATTCATGGTGTGGTGCGATTTGTGGCAATGAAAGGCCCAATCGCCTTCTTCGTCGGCAACAAATTCCAGCTGACGCATCTGGCCCACGGCGATATCGGTGGTGACTTCTGGCCAGCGGCTTGCTTTTGGCGTTGGTCCACCATCGGTGCCTGACACCACGAATTCGTGGCCGTGGATATGAATGGGGTGATTGGTCATGGTGAGATTGCCCACTCGAATTCGCACCCGGTCATTGAGCCGGACATTGAGCGAATCAATGCCTGGGAATACACGGCTATTCCAAGACCAGATGTTGAAATCCAACATGGTCATGGTCTTGGGTGTGTAGCTGCCAGGGTCCACATCATAGGCGTTTAACAAAAAGCAGAAATCTCGATCCACTGGATCAATCAGCGGGTGTTTGCCTTTGGGGTGGGTGACCCAAAATCCCATCATGCCCATGGCCATCTGGGTCATTTCATCCGCATGGGGGTGATACATAAAGGTGCCCGGCCTGCGGGCGGTGAATTCATAGACAAAGGTCTTGCCCGCGGGAATTCCGGGCTGGTTTAAGCCGGTTACGCCATCCATCCCATTGGGCAGACGCTGACCATGCCAATGAATCGATGTGTGTTCTGGCAATCGATTGGTCACAAAGATGCGCACCTTGTCGCCTTCCACCACTTCAATTGTCGGGCCAGGGGACTGACCGTTGTAGCCCCACAAGTGCGCCTTAAACCCAGGCGCCATTTCACGCACCACCGGCTCGGCGATGAGATGAAATTCTTTGACGCCGTTATTCATCCGCCAGGGCAGGGTCCAACCGTTGAGTGTGACCACTGGGTTATAGGGCCGGCCGGTTTCTGGCGTAAGCGGTGGCTGGGTTGCAGCGCTGGTTTGAATCACGGGTTCGGGCAGTGCGGCCATGGCCACCTTGCTCACCGCAGTGGCGGCAACCGTGGCCGAGACAGCTGCGGTACCGGTTAGAAAACGTCGGCGATTTATCGTGTCCATGCAGATCTCCGGAATTGGGCGCCGTCTTCTTTAAGTTCGGCAAGCGCAACAGTTAATTTGGCATCCGCCACCCAGTAGCTATGTAACGCTTCTAGATAGGACTCCACGGCCTCGATTTGATGTGTTGCATCTGATAAGAGATCGAACACACCAATCAACATGCCGTTGTAGCGCAGCAGAGTTTCTTCGGATAGTTTCTTGCGTAGCGGCAACACCTCGTCTCGATAATGCTTGGCAATGCGATAGGCGTTTTCAGCAGAAGCCAGCGCCTGCCGTGCTTCTCCGCGTGCCCGCAGACTGGCGGGCGAAGAAGACGCTTCGCCCGCGGTCGGGTGAACTTCTGATAACAAGATCTGGGTTAAGTCAGACGGCGCGGGAAAATGCTGTGGCAGATCGGGAAGCCGTGATGGCAGTGTGAACTCAGCTTGCCGGCCCGCAAACCCCAGGTGTTGCGCGAGTTGGTCTTTTGCCGCGCTCGCCTTTAGTCTGGCATTGTTGAAGGCAACAGCAGTCTTTGCGTGTGAGAGCTGCTCTTCGGCCTGATGGGCAAAATTCAGGTTACCCACTTTTCGCATTCTTAGAGCGAGTTCAGCAGCGACTGCGGCCGTCTCGTTAATCGTTTCTTTGTAGTTCGCCTGCTCTTGGGCGGCCACCGCAGCGAAATAGCGCAGCTTCACATTGGCCAACAGCCGATCCCGCTGTGAGAGTGCCTCGCGCTGATGCGGGCTTAGTGCCAGATAGTTGCTCTCTTTGCCGTTTATCGTTGCCAGGGTCTGGGTGAGTGCGGGGTTAAGTGCCATGGCCCGATCCATGGCTGCTTGCAGCGTGAGTGTGGGTGCGCTGCCCAGTTTGCTTTCACCACGCTTTGCCTTTTGGTCATCAGCTATTTCTTTTGCGTAGGCCTTCCACCCACCAGCCTTTTGCACTTGCTCATTAGCCGCAGACCAATCGTTGAGCTTGGTGTCTGCGTTTTGATCGTAGCCGGGCAGAGCGCCGGCAGCCAATGGCAGGGCGAGTGCAATCGCTAAAAGCCCAGCAAAAATGTTTTTCATAACAAACTCCAAGAATGAGACGAACAACTACGTTCACCGCATAAGACGGTGAACGAACTCAAACTTCAGGGTTGGTTATCGGGGCGGGCGAAGCAGGCCGTCAAGCACCACACCGGTGTAGGCCGATGTGATCAGTAATGCCGGCTGTTGGCGATCAGATGGGGAAGGGGAAACGGATTTGTAAACGGTGGGCAGGGGTGCGGCAACCGAGCATCCAGCCGCGCAAAGTGCGCAGCTTTCAGCGTTCATCATGTCGCTTGGGGAGCTGGGGAGATCCGTTGGTGCGGCAAAGGCCACGATCTGTGAGTGGGCCGAAGTAGTCACATGCGAGTCGTGTGTGAGCGGATTTGATGCTGGCGTGCTGACCTGATGATGGCCCGCCACATGGTCATGCTGATGAACCACGGTTTGCTGATGCGAATGACCCATGTCTGCTGCCGACATGGCCTGGGTAGCTGCAAGCCCCGCCGGCATGGTGTGGCACGACATAGACGCCACCGCCTGGCCCTGCAGCGGCAGCGCCAGGACGACCAGCACCGCAAAAAAGCGGTGCAGTCGTTTCCAGGTGGTGGTCCAAGTCATGCCGGTTAGTCGCCTCAAGCCGCCATGAGTTCCCGCAACACATAGGGCAGGATGCCACCGTGGCGGTAATAGTCGACTTCGATTGGGGTATCGATTCGGCACAGCACCGTCACGTTTTGCTTGCTGCCGTCTTTGCGGGTGATCACCAGCGTTAAGTCCTGCTGGGGATGCAGATTGTCAGGAATCGCCACATCAAAGGTCTCAGAGCCATCCAGCTTTAGGCTCTGGGCGCTGTCAGTTCCCTTGAACTGCAGGGGCAGCACACCCATGCCGACCAAGTTGGAGCGGTGGATCCGCTCGTAGCTGCGGGCCACCACGACTTTCACGCCCAACAGCTGCGTGCCCTTGGCAGCCCAGTCACGGGATGAACCCGTGCCGTACTCTTCGCCACCAATCACGATGGTGGGCACATTGGCTTTCTGATAAGCCATGGCAGCGTCATAGATGAACATCTTTTCGCCGCTGGGCTGATACACGGTGACACCACCTTCTTCACGGCTGCCATCGGCTTTTGGCGGAATCATCAGGTTCTTGATCCGCACGTTGGCAAAGGTGCCGCGCATCATGACTTCATGGTTACCACGGCGTGAGCCGTAGCTATTGAAGTCGGCCTTGCTGACTTTGTTGTCCATCAGGTACTTGCCACCAGGGGAGGCCTCTTTAATGGAACCAGCAGGCGAGATGTGGTCAGTCGTGACCGAATCACCAAGGATTGCCAATGGGCGTGCACCACTAATCGAGCCCGTGGCCTTGGGTGTCATGGAGAAGCCATCAAAGAAGGGCGGGCGTGCAATATAAGTCGACTTGGGCCAGTCATAGACCTGACCTTGTGTGCCCTTGATGTTGTTCCACAGGTGGTGATCTTTGGTCAGATCACCATAAAGCGTGCGGAAAGTCTGTGGGTCACGTGCATAGCCCATCACCGCTGCGATCTCTTGGCTGGTGGGCCAGATGTCTTTCAAGAACACGGGGCCGTCTTTGCCCTGGCCAACCGGTTCGGTGCCCAGGTCTTTCAACACTGAACCCGCAATGGCGTAAGCCACCACCAGCGGTGGGGAGGCCAAGAAGTTTGCGCGCAGGTTCGGGTGAATACGGGCTTCGAAGTTACGGTTGCCCGACAGCACGGCGGCGCAGACCAAGTCTTCTTTCACAATCGCATCATTGAACTCTGGGCGCAGATCACCGGCGTTACCAATACAGGTGGTGCAGCCATACGCGGCAACAGCAAAGCCGAGTTTCTCCAAATAGGGCAGCAGGCCTGCCTTGGTCAGATACTCGGTCACCACGCGGCTACCGGGGGCTAGCGATGTCTTGATATGTGGCGCAACGGTTAAGCCTTTTTCAACGGCTTTCTTGGCCAACAAACCAGCAGCAAGCAAGACGCCTGGGTTCGATGTGTTGGTGCAAGACGTGATCGCGGCAATCAGCACATCGCCGTTACCAATTTCTGCATCACCGGCCTTGACACGCTTATTCAGCGAAGCGGCGGGCTGAGCGAAGCCGTTTTCAGCAACGGGCTTACTGAAGAGTTCGGTAAACGACTTCTTCATGCTGGTCAGCTCAATGCGGTCTTGCGGGCGCTTGGGGCCAGCCAAGGAAGGCTTAATGGTGCCGAGATCTAACGACACTGACTTGGTGTACTGAATGTCGCCTGCTTTGGGAATGCCGAAAAGATTCTGTGCTTTGAAATAGGCCTCAAACGCTTCCACTTCGTCGTTGGTGCGGCCGGTCGCGCGCATGAAGTCAACGGTGACATCATCCACCGGGAAAAAGCCCATGGTGGCGCCGTATTCGGGGGCCATGTTGGCAATCGTGGCACGGTCAGGCAGCGAAAGAGATGCGGTGCCTTCACCATAAAACTCAACAAACTTGCCCACCACTTTTTCTTTGCGCAGCATCTCGGTGATGGTCAACACCAAATCCGTTGCCGTGCAGCCCTCGGGCAACTTGCCCGTTAAGTTCACACCCACCACATCGGGTGTTAAGAAATACACGGGCTGGCCCAGCATGCCGGCTTCGGCCTCAATACCGCCCACGCCCCAGCCCACCACACCAATGCCGTTAATCATGGTGGTGTGGCTGTCGGTACCAACGAGTGTGTCGGGGTAGTAAACGCCGTCTTTGTTGTGCACGCCGCGTGCCAAGTACTCTAGGTTGACCTGGTGAACGATACCGATTCCCGGGGGCACGACTTTGAATGTGTCAAAGGCCTGCATGCCCCACTTCATAAACTGATAGCGCTCTTCGTTGCGCTGGAATTCCAGTTTCATGTTCAGATCAAGCGCGTCTTTTGAGCCGAAGTGATCGATCATGACCGAGTGGTCCACCACCAGATCAACAGGCACGAGCGGCTCAATTACTTTGGGGTTCTTGCCCATGGCATCGGCCACGTTACGCATGGCCGCTAAGTCGGCCAAGAGCGGCACACCAGTAAAGTCTTGCAAGACAACGCGTGCCACCACAAATGGAATTTCATCCACGCGCTGTGCGGTGGGGCCCCAGTTGGCCAACTGCTTCACGTGCTCTTCGGTAACTTTTTTGCCGTCGCAGTTGCGCAGCACGGCTTCTAAAACAATCCGAATCGAAACAGGAAGTTTCGAGACATTTGCAACGCCGGCCTTTTCCAGGGCGGGCAGGCTATAGAACTTGCCTGTTTTGCCAGAGGCGGTTTTGAACTCTTGCAGGGTGTTGTGAAGGTTGTGCGGCATTGCTGTGGGCTCCCTAGGTTTTATTAGTAGTGATGTCGCGAGTTGCTCATTTTAGAAAAAAGCCTGCATGGCTGCTGCGGGAATGGCCCCGCCAGCCGCACGGGCTCGTTTCAATAAAGTCCAAAAATACCGGTAACTGGCCCGGTCGTGTAGTAATCCTTGATCGGCAATCGGCCCCCAATCGGCCGCCTGGGCCGCCAACAAAATTCGGGTCGCATCGTCAATTTCGGCCTGGCTTGGCGCAAAGGCCGACAGAATCTGCCGAACCTGGTTGGGGTGAATGCTCCACATCCGTAAAAAACCGAACTCGTTTTTCGCCCGACTGGCATCCTCAAAGGCCTGGGTGGCCGAGCCATAGTCGGTGGTTGGGTTATGGGTGGGCACCTTGCCAAAGGCGTGGCAGGCTGCCGAGATTTCTAGCTTGGCCCGGCGCATCAAGGGGTGGTCAAACTGGCCTGGGCTTTTCATGGCCGAGGCGGGAATGGCGCCATGGTGACTGCTGGTGAAATCCATCTGGCCAAAGGCAATAAAACGGACCATCGAGTGGCCCGCAATGGCGTGTGCATGGTGAATGCCGGCCTCGTCTTCAAGTAATACTTGAAGGTCCGGCGGCCTTGGCCAGCCCTCCAAAAGGGCCTCGCCCCGTATGAATTCGGCGGCCGAATCCAGCTGCTCGGGGCCAGTCACCTTGGGGATAGTCAGGTAGGCAAGCCCAGCGGGCTTAAGCGAGAGCAGGGTGCGGACATCATGCTCAAAGGCCACATGGTCGGCCGGGTGAACCCGGCAGCCCACGCGGTAGGTGGTTGGGCGGGGTTCGGCCAGAATGCCCGCCAAAAGCATGGCCATTTGGGCTTCTTGGCCCGAGGCAGCGCCGTCTTCCAGATCGGCAGTCACATCAAAGGCCCCCTGCAGTTCGTCCTGCAGGGCCAGGGCCTTTCTCAGTTTTTTTTCGTCGCCTGCGTAGTGTTCGCAGGCCGGGGCGCTTCCGGTGTGAAAGGCTCCCCCCGCGTTCTCGTGGAGAACGCTATCGGGGTGGAGCAACTTCGCCATGGCTCGGAAAAACTTAGCCGAGCAGGTGTTTTACGCCGTCGCGTTCCTCGAGCAGCTCGTTGAGCGTGTGGGTCATGCGCTCACGGGAGAATCCATCGATTTCCAGGCCCTTGACCATCTGATATTCGCCATTGGCGCAAGTGACGGGGAAGCCATAGATGATGTCTTCGGGAATGTCATAAGAGCCATCAGACGGAATACCCATGGTCACCCATTTGCCATTGGTGCCCAGCACCCAGTCACGGATGTGGTCGATCGCGGCATTGGCAGCCGATGCTGCCGAGGATAGGCCGCGCGCATCAATAATGGCCGCGCCACGCTTGCCCACGGTGGGCAGGAAGACGTCTTTGTTCCAGACATCGTCATTGATCATGGCTTTCACGCTCTGGCCACCAATCGTTGCGAAACGATAGTCGGGGTACATGGTGGGGCTGTGATTGCCCCAGACCACCAATTTCTCAATGTCGCCCACGGCCTTGCCGGTCTTGGCGGCAATCTGGGACAGTGCACGGTTGTGGTCCAGGCGCAGCATGGCGGTGAAATTCTTTTTGGGCAGGTCAGGCGCCGACTTCATGGCGATATAAGCGTTGGTGTTGGCGGGGTTGCCCACAACCAATACCTTGACCGTGCGCTTGGCCACGGCGTTAAGCGCTTTGCCCTGGGCGGTGAAGATCTGGGCATTGGCCGACAGCAGATCTTTGCGCTCCATGCCGGGGCCACGGGGCCGTGCACCCACCAGCAGGGCCACATCAATGTCTTTGAATGCGGTCATGGGGTCGCTGTGGGCGGACATGCCGGCCAACAGGGGAAAGGCGCAGTCGTCGATTTCCATCATCACGCCCTTGAGCGCTTTCTGAGCTTTTTCGTCGGGAATTTCAAGCAGCTGCAGGATTACGGGCTGGTCTTTGCCAAGCAGATCGCCGTTGGCGATACGAAACAAAAGGCTATAACCGATTTGGCCGGCCGCGCCGGTCACTGCAACACGCATGGGGGATTTCACGAGAGCTCCTTCCTGATTGGGATATCGATGTAGTTGTAATTGGGAAAACTTCGAGAGTTTAGGGTTGACCCTAGTCCATGTCAAAAAGGGATCTTATAATTGCGCAAAGCAAAAAAAACCTTCAGGGGGAAGAATGAACGAGCTCACAAAAAAGTCTCGTCCGCAGTTTCGTAACATCAACATCTCTGACTTACGTCAGTACCGTCTTCCAGCGGCAGGCATCATGTCGATCCTGCACCGAGTCAGCGGCGCCGCCATGTTTTTGCTGCTGCCACTCATCATCTGGATTTTCGATCTCAGCCTGACATCCGAACTTAGCTACGCCCAACTCATGGAAATCACCGCCTCACCGCTGGTGAAGATTGTGTTGTGCGGGCTGGCCTGGGCCTTTATTCACCACCTGTTGGCCGGGATTCGCCACCTGGTGAGTGATCTGCACATTGGGCTGACCAAAGAGCAAAGCGCTCGGTGGAGTTCGGGCGTGATGATCGGCGCAGTGCTGATCTCGATTGTGGCCTGGTTGAAAATTTTTGGAGTCTTTTAATCATGAGTGCAACGAATAACATTGGCCCCAAACGGCTTGTCGTTGGTGCCCACTATGGCCTGCGTGATTGGCTGGCACAGCGGGTGACTGCGGTTGTCATCGGTGTCTACGCGATTGTTTTGGTGATCTCGGCATTGGCCACTTCTGAGCCCGGCTATGGCGGCTGGGCTGGCCTCTTTGCAGCCACCTGGATGAAGGTCTTTACCCTGGTCACGTTGCTTGCCTTTATTTATCACGCCTGGGTTGGCATTCGTGACATTTGGATGGACTACGTCAAACCCGTTGGTGTGCGTTTAGCCCTGCAGATCTTCACCATCTTGTGGTTGGTGGGCTGTGGTGTCTGGGCAATTGAAATTCTCTGGAGGGTGTAAACGTGGCCGAAGTGCTGTCCAATCAAACGAACAGTCTCCCACGCCGCAAATTTGATGCGGTGATTGTCGGAGCGGGTGGTTCCGGAATGCGTTGCTCTCTGCAACTGGCAGAAGCAGGGCTCAATGTGGCGGTTCTTTCAAAAGTCTTCCCGACCCGCTCGCACACCGTTGCAGCCCAAGGGGGGATTGGTGCATCGCTGGGCAATATGAGCGATGACAACTGGTACTGGCATATGTTTGACACCGTAAAGGGGTCAGACTACTTGGGTGACCAAGACGCGATTGAATTCATGTGCCGCGAGGCACCGAAAGTGGTCTACGAGTTAGAACACTTTGGCATGCCGTTTGACCGTAACCCCGATGGCACGATTTATCAGCGGCCTTTCGGTGGTCACACGGCCAATTTGGGTGAAAAGCCTGTTCAGCGCGCCTGTGCCGCGGCAGACCGTACTGGCCATGCGCTCTTGCACACGCTGTATCAGCGTAACGTGCGTGCCCGTACCCAGTTCTTTGTGGAGTGGATGGCACTTGACATCATTCGCAACGCCGAAGGTGATTGCGTGGGTGTGGTTGCGCTGGAAATGGAAACCGGCGAAGTCATGATTCTGGAATCCAAGGTCACGGTCTTTGCCACCGGTGGTGCTGGCCGTATCTGGGCAGCATCGACCAATGCCTTTATCAATACCGGTGACGGCATGGGCATGGCCGCACGTGCGGGCATTCCGCTGGAAGACATGGAGTTCTGGCAGTTCCACCCCACCGGTGTGGCGGGTGCTGGCGTGCTGATTACTGAAGGCGTGCGGGGCGAAGGCGGCATTTTGCTGAACTCTAACGGCGAGCGCTTTATGGAGCGTTACGCCCCCACGCTGAAAGATCTGGCACCGCGTGACTTTGTGTCCCGCTCGATGGACCAGGAAATCAAAGAAGGCCGCGGCTGTGGCCCGAATAAAGACCATGTGTTGCTTAAGCTGGATCACCTGGGTGCAGACAAGATTCTTAAAAAACTGCCCTCGATCCGCGAGATCGCGATCAAGTTTGCCAACGTGGACCCGATCAAGGAGCCGATCCCTGTGGTGCCCACCATCCATTACCAGATGGGGGGTATTCCCACCAATGTGCATGGTCAGGTGGTGGTGCCCAAAAACGGCAACCCCAATGCGATCGTGAATGGCCTGTACGCCATTGGCGAATGCGCCTGCGTATCGGTCCACGGTGCAAACCGCCTGGGCACCAACTCACTGCTCGACCTGCTGGTCTTTGGCCGTGCTGCGGGCAACCATATCGTGGCGCAAAACTTCAAGGCCCAGTCGCACCAAGAGCTGCCGCAAAACGCCGCAGATGTGTCGCTGTCGCGCCTGGCGAAGATCAATGGCTCGTCATCCGGCGAGCGTGTGCAAGACGTGGCGCAAGACATTCGTAACACCATGCAGCATTACTGTGGCGTGTTCCGCACTTCCGACCTGTTGAAAGAGGGCGTTCAGAAGATCATGGAACTCGATGTTCGTGCCAAGAATGTTCATGTGAAAGACAAGTCGCAGGTGTTTAACACCGCACGCGTTGAAGCGTTAGAGCTCGACAACCTGATTGAGACCGCGAAAGCCACGATTGTCTCGGCCGAGGCCCGCAAAGAAAGCCGTGGGGCCCACGCCCACCGTGACTTCACCGAGCGCGATGACGCTAACTGGATGAAACACACCCTGTGGTATTCCGATAAAAACCGACTGGATTACAAGCCGGTGAATCTCAAGCCGCTTACCGTTGAATCGTTTGCACCGAAAAAGAGGACATTCTGATCATGGCCCGCACCGTACGTTTCTCGATCTATCGCTACGATCCGGACAAGGACGCCAAGCCCTACATGCAAGACCTAACGGTCGAGCTGCAAGACACCGACAAGATGCTGCTCGATGCGCTGATGCGCATCAAGAGCGATTTCGACGATTCGCTCTCGTATCGTCGGTCTTGCCGCGAGGGGGTTTGCGGATCGGACGCCATGAACATCAACGGCAAAAATGGTCTGGCCTGTATCACCAACCTGCGTGATCTCAAGGAACCCATTGTGCTGCGGCCTTTGCCAGGTCTACCTGTGGTGCGCGACCTGATCGTGGACATGACGCACTTCTTTAAGCAGTACCACTCGATCAAACCATTCTTGATCAACGACACGCCGCCGCCTGAAAAAGAGCGCCTGCAGTCGCCAGAAGAGCGCGAAGAGCTAGATGGTCTCTATGAGTGCATCCTGTGTGCCTGCTGCTCGACCAGCTGTCCGTCGTTTTGGTGGAACCCAGACAAATTCGTTGGTCCCGCAGGCTTGTTGCAGGCCTATCGCTTTATTGCCGATAGCCGCGACCAGGCTACCAGTGAGCGGCTCGATAACTTGGAAGACCCGTATCGCCTGTTCCGCTGCCACACCATCATGAACTGCGTGGATGTCTGCCCCAAAGGCTTAAACCCCACAAAGGCGATTGGCAAGATCAAAGAGCTTATGGTGCGGCGAACCGTTTAATAGCCGATCGATCGCGCATGTCTGTCATGACCCCAGATCCTTTTGCGTTGGCCCACTCCGGTGCGCTGGCGCCCGAGGATCTTATTCGCCGGCTGCGCTGGCGTGCGCGGCGGGGTCTTTTGGAAAACGATTTACTGCTGCAACGTTTTTTTGAGAAGTGGGAAGGCCAGCTCACGGTCGACGATCACAATGGCCTTGGCAGGCTACTCGATCTTACCGACAACGACCTTCTTGATTTGTTAGTAGGCAGGCAGTCACCACAGGGCGATCTGGATCTGCCGCAAGTGCATGCCGTGCTCGAAAAGATTCGGGCCAACTAGAACACTATTTATTCCGGAAAGGAACCCTCATGTCGACGCAGAACAAAGCAACCATTTCATTTAGTGACGGCACGCCATCGCTCGATCTGCCCATTCTGAAGGGTAGTGTTGGCCCCGATGTCATTGATATTCGCAAACTCTACGGCGCCACCGGCAAGTTCACCTACGACCCGGGCTTTCTGTCGACCGCATCCTGCGCATCGACCATAACGTATATCGACGGCGACAAAGGTGAGCTGCTCTATCGCGGTTACCCCATCGAACAGCTGGCCGTGCATTGCGACTTTTTAGAAGTCTGTTACTTGCTTTACTTTGGTGAGCTGCCCAACGCGCAAGAGAAAGCGGAATTCGTTGAGCTGGTCATGTCCCACACCATGGTCCACGAGCAGATGCAGTTCTTCTTGCGTGGTTTCCGGCGTGACGCCCACCCGATGGGCATTTTGACGGGCTTGATTGGCGCCATGTCGGCCTTCTACCCCGAGAGCATGGACATCAATTCGGCCGAGCAGCAAGACATCTCCGCCATCCGCTTGATCGCCAAGATGCCGACACTGGTATCGCTGTCTTATAAGTACAGCATTGGCGAACCCATCATCTACCCGCAAAACGATTTGTCGTACACCGGCAACTTCATGCGCATGATGTTTGCCACGCCTTGCGCCCCATACAAACTCAACGACGTGCTGGTCCGCGCCATGGACCGCATCTTTATTCTGCACGCCGATCACGAGCAAAACGCTTCAACCTCTACGGTGCGGCTGTGCGGCTCGTCGGGCACTAGCCCCTTTGCCGCCATTGCATCGGGCATTGCCTGCTTGTGGGGCCCAGCCCACGGCGGTGCCAATGAGGCCTGTCTGACCATGCTGGAAGAACTCAACGCCAACGGCGGTGTCGCCAAAGTGGGCGAGTTCATGGAAAAAGTGAAAGATAAAAACTCTGGTGTGCGCTTGATGGGCTTTGGTCACCGTGTTTATAAGAACTTCGACCCGCGCGCCAAACTCATGCAAGAGACCTGTAAAGAAGTCTTGGATGAGTTGGGCCTGCAAAACGACCCCATTTTCAAACTTGCCATGGAATTAGAGCGGATCGCTCTGGAAGACGATTACTTCGTTAGCCGCAAGCTCTACCCGAACGTGGACTTCTATTCCGGCATTGTGCAGCGCGCCTTGGGCATTCCAACCGATGCCTTTACCTGTGTGTTTGCACTGGCCCGAAGCATCGGCTGGATCAGCCAGTGGAAGGAAATGATTACCGACACGGAATACAAGATTGGCCGCCCACGTCAGTTGTTTGTGGGTCCGCAGACAAGAGCAGTGAAACCGCTGAATCAGCGGTAATTGAAGTAAGAAAGGGGCCTAATGGCCCCTTTTTGTTTGGTGGTTTTTGGAAATTAGCAGTAACGTCGGGGTGACGCAGTCCGGCAAATAATAAAAATTTGCGTCTTTTTGGGAGGCAGTGGTAACCTGCGAAGGCTTACCAGTGGTTCTGGTAAGTAGCAATCCGCTAATCGGTGAGGCCGTGTCGCGGAAGGTTAAACCTGCATCGATTCAGGCCAAAGGCCTAGAAGGGTGAAGCATCATGATGAAGAGCTATCAGCTCAACTCGTATCTATTTGGCGCCAACGCGCCTTATGTCGAGGAACTCTACGAGTCCTATCTCGACAACCCCGGCAGCGTCCCTGACAACTGGCGTGCCTACTTTGATCAACTCCAGATTCTTCCGGCAACCGATGGCTCCGACACCAGCAAAGACGTCGCCCATGCGCCAATCGTGGAATCCTTTGCCCAGCGTGCCAAGGCTAATGCCTTTTTGCCCAGGGTTGCCGAGCGTGATCTGTCGATTGCGCGCAAGCAAGTCCATGTTCAGTCGATTATTGCGGCCTACCGCTTCCTGGGTGCCCAGTGGGCAGACCTGGACCCACTCAAGCGCCAAGAGCGGCCATCCATTCCTGAACTTGAGCCAGGCTTTTATGACCTGACCGAGGCCGATTTAGACACCAGCTTCCGCGCCGACAACCTGTATTTCGGCCAAGAGCAGATGACACTGCGCGAGATCATCAAGGGTCTGCGCGACACTTACTGCGGCACGATTGGTGCGGAGTACATGTACATTTCGGACCCCGCTGAAAAGCGCTGGTTCCAACAGCGTCTTGAGTCGATTCGCTCGACCCCACAGTTTTCACCCGAAAAGAAAAAACGCATTCTTTCCAAACTCACGGCCGCCGAAGGCCTTGAGCGTTATCTGCACACCAAATACGTGGGCCAAAAGCGCTTCTCGCTCGAGGGCGGTGAATCCTTCATCGTGTCGATGGATGAAATCATCCAGCGCAGTGGTGAGCGCGGTGTGCAAGAAATCGTGATTGGTATGGCCCACCGTGGCCGACTCAACGTGTTGGTCAACACCCTGGGTAAAGTACCCAAGGAATTATTCTCAGAATTCGAAGGCCACCACGCTGACGATCTGCCCGCAGGGGATGTGAAATACCACCAGGGCTTTTCAAGCGATGTCAGCACACCTGGCGGCCCAGTCCACCTGTCTTTGGCATTTAACCCGTCCCACTTGGAAATTGTGAACCCCGTGGTGGAAGGGTCGGTCCGTGCGCGGCAAGACCGTCGCGGTGATACGAAAGGTGAACAGGTGCTGCCCATCTTGGTTCATGGCGATGCTGCCTTTGCAGGCCAGGGCGTCGTGATGGAAACGCTCAATCTGGCCATGACCCGTGGCTACGGCACGGGCGGCACGGTGCACATCGTGATCAATAACCAGATTGGCTTTACAACATCCGACCCACGCGACACGCGTTCCACTAGCTACTGCTCGGATGTGGTGAAGATGATTGAAGCCCCAGTGCTTCACGTCAATGGTGATGACCCCGAGGCCGTGGTTCTGGCGACACAAATCGCTGTCGATTACCGCATGGAATTTGGTAAAGACGTGGTGGTGGATATTGTCTGCTTCCGCAAACTGGGCCACAACGAGCAAGACACGCCGTCACTGACTCAGCCCTTGATGTACAAAGTGATTGCCCAACACCCCGGCACACGCAAGCTCTACGCTGACCGGCTTGAAACCATTGGTGTGATTCGGATTGGCGAGGGCGATGAATACGTGAAGAGTTTCCGCGCCGAGATGGAGCAGGGCACCAATAAATCGTCGCCGGTGCTGTCCAACTACAAGAGCAAGTTCGCGGTGGACTGGTCCCCATTTCTGGGCAAGAAGTGGACTGACGATGCCGACACATCGGTTCCCGCCACGGAACTCAAGCGCCTTGCTGAGCGGATCACCACGGTGCCCCCGAACTTCAAGGTCCACCCACTGGTTGAAAAAGTTATTGCTGATCGCCGCGCCATGGGCCGCGGTGAGATGAATCTGGACTGGGGTATGGGCGAGCACTTGGCCTATGCCTCATTGGTGGCCAGTGGTTATGCGGTTCGCATTACCGGCCAGGATGCTGGCCGTGGCACCTTTACCCACCGCCATGCCGTGTTGCATGACCAAAACCGTGAGAAGTGGGATTCGGGCACCTATATTCCGCTGCAAAACGTGGCACCTGCCCAGGCACCCTTTGTGGTGATTGACTCTGTGCTCTCGGAAGAGGCCGTGCTTGGCTTTGAATACGGCTACTCCACTGCCGAGCCCAATTCCTTGGTGATCTGGGAAGGCCAGTTCGGTGACTTTGTGAACGGCGCCCAGGTGGTGATTGACCAATTCATTTCATCGGGTGAAGTGAAGTGGGGCCGCCAGTCTGGTCTGGTGATGTTGCTGCCCCATGGCTACGAGGGTCAGGGCCCAGAGCACTCATCGGCGCGCCCTGAGCGTTTCTTGCAGCTGTGTGCGGACATGAACATGCAAGTGGTGCAACCCACCACCGCCGCACAGATCTTCCATGTGCTGCGCCGTCAGATGATCCGCTCTTTCCGCAAGCCTTTGGTGGTGCTCTCGCCCAAGTCGCTGCTGCGTAACAAAGATGCCGGCTCGCCGCTGGAGCAACTGACCAAGGGAAGCTTCCAGACGGTGATTGGCGAAGTTGATAAAGCGATTGAGGCCAAGAAGGTCACCCGTGTGTTGGCGTGTTCCGGCAAGGTCTACTACGAGTTGGTTAACGCCCGGCGTGAGCGCAAGGCGACCGATGTCGCGATTATTCGTGTGGAGCAGCTCTATCCGTTCCCCCACAAGGCTTTTGCCGCAGAGATGAAGAAATTTGCCAATGCGACCGAAGTGATTTGGGTGCAAGACGAGCCGCAAAACCAGGGCTACTGGTTCCAGATCCAGCACAACATTTTGGAAAACATGCTGCCTGGGCAAAAGCTTGCTTACGCAGGCCGTCCAGCGTCAGCATCGCCCGCCGTTGGCTACCTGGAGAAACACTTGGCCCAGCTCAAAGACCTGGTCGATGCCGCCTTCGGCAAAGTCAAAGGCTTTGTGCACACCAAATAAGACAGCGCTAATCCAACGTTAAACGCGACCCAACACTTTAGAAAATTACGAGACGAAAATGGCTATTCACGACGTAAAAGTTCCCCAGCTCTCTGAATCTGTGGCCGAGGCCACCTTGTTGCAATGGAAAAAGAAGCCGGGTGATGCAGTAGCAGTTGATGAGATCCTGATTGAAATTGAAACTGACAAGGTGGTGCTGGAAGTGCCAGCCCCATCGGCCGGTGTGCTGACCGAAATCGTCAAAGGCGATGGCGGCACGGTGGTCTCAGGCGAAGTCATCGCCAAGATCGATTCCGAAGCCAAGGCTGGCGCTGGTGCTGCAGCAGCTGCGCCACCCACCAAACATGAGCCCGCGGTGATGCCTGCTGCGGCTGCACCGCTGCCCACCACACCTGCGGTGGTGGCACGTGCGGGCGCGGCGATTGCCATGCCATCGGCTGCCAAGATGATTGCTGAAACCGGTGTGATGCCCGCCCAGGGCACCGGCAAAGATGGCCGCATCACCAAGGCTGATGTCATTGCGGCACAGAAAGCCGGGCCAGCAGCAGCTCAGGCTGCGCCTCTGGGTGCGGCCTTGCCTTCGGTGGCAGTGTCTGCGGGTCTGCCGCAGCCTGCCGTGAAGTTTGGCCCCGAGGCGCAGTTAGAAGGCCGGCCTGAGCAACGCGTGCCCATGAGCCGCCTGCGTGCCCGTGTGGCCGAGCGCCTGCTGCAGTCGCAGGCGACCAATGCCATTTTGACCACGTTTAACGAAGTCAACATGGCGCCACTGATGGCCCTGCGCAAGCAATACGGCGAGCGCTTCGAAAAAGAACATGGCGTGAAGCTTGGCTTTATGTCGTTCTTCGTGAAGGCCGCGGTTGCCGCTCTGAAAAAATATCCGGTGCTGAACGCTTCGGTCGATGGCAATGACATTGTGTATCACGGCTACTTTGATATCGGTATTGCTGTGGGCTCACCCCGCGGCCTGGTGGTGCCTATTTTGCGCAACGCCGACCAGATGACCTTTGCCGATATTGAAAAGAAGATTGCCGAATACGGCGCCAAAGCGCGTGATGGGAAAATCTCGATCGAAGAGTTAACCGGCGGTACCTTCTCGATCTCGAACGGCGGTGTGTTTGGCTCCATGCTGTCGACGCCAATCATCAACCCACCGCAGTCGGCCATTCTTGGCGTTCACGCCACCAAAGACCGTGCCGTGGTGGAAAACGGCCAGGTGGTGGTGCGCCCAATGAATTATCTGGCCATGTCGTATGACCACCGCATCATCGACGGCCGCGAGGCTGTGCTGGGTTTGGTCACCATGAAAGAGGCATTGGAAGATCCTGCCCGTCTGCTCCTTGAAGTCTAATTAAACAGGTTAACGAATATGGCTCAACTCTATGATGTGGTGGTAATTGGTTCTGGCCCTGCGGGCTATATCGCTGCGGTTCGTGCAGCACAGCTGGGGCTAAAGACAGCCTGCGTTGAAAAATGGCGCAATCCCAATGGCGAGATGGCGCTTGGCGGCACCTGCTTAAACGTGGGTTGTATTCCGTCCAAGGCCTTGTTGGCTTCCAGCGAAGAATACGAAAAAGTCTCGTCGCATTTAAGCACCCATGGCATTACGGTCAAGGGTGCCACGATGGACATTGCCAAGATGCTCAAGCGCAAAGAAACCATTGTGAGCAAGATGAGCAAGGGCATTGAGTTCTTGTTTCGTAAAAACAAGATCACTTGGTTGAAGGGCCACGGCAAGTTTGCTGGCCGCAACGAGACTGGGTTTTTAGTTGCGGTAGATGGCGAAGAGTCTGACACCGTTGTTGCCAAAAACGTGATCATTGCCACAGGCTCCAAGGCCCGTCACCTGCCTGGTGTCAAGGTCGACAACAAAGTGGTGTGCGACAACGAAGGCGCATTGGCTTTTGAGTCGGTGCCGGGAAAACTCGGCGTGATTGGCGCGGGTGTGATCGGCTTAGAACTTGGTTCGGTATGGCGCCGCCTGGGGTCAGATGTCACCGTGTTAGAAGCACTGCCCACCTTTTTGGGCGCCTGTGATGATGCCGTTTCCAAAGAAGCCTTCAAACTCTTTACCGAGCAGGGCTTAAAGATCAATCTTGGTGTGAAGATTGGCGAGATCAAAACATCGGCCAAGGGCGTGAAAATTGCCTATGAAGACAGTGACGGCAAGGCCAAAACATTAGATGTAGATCGGCTCATTGTGTCGATTGGCCGCACGCCCAACACCGATAACCTGCAGCTGGATCAAGTGGGGCTTGGTGTGGATGAGCGTGGCTTTATTCCGGTGGATGACCACTGCGCCACCAGCGTGCCTGGTATTTATGCCGTGGGCGACGTGGTCCGTGGCCCCATGCTGGCGCACAAGGGTGAAGACGAAGGCGTGATGGTGGCGGAATTGATTGCAGGCCAAAAGCCGCATATCGATTACGACTGCATTCCCTGGGTTATTTACACATCGCCCGAGATCGCCTGGGTGGGCCGCACCGAGCAGCAGTTAAAGGCCGAGGGCCGCGCCTATAAGAGTGGGCAGTTTCCCTTTGCCGCCAATGGCCGTGCGCTTGGCATGGATGCCCCCGAGGGCTTTGTAAAAGTCTTGGCCGATGCCGAGACCGAGCAGATTCTGGGCGTTCACATCATTGGCGTTGCGGCTTCTGACATGATCGCCGAGGCCGCCGTGGCCATGGAGTTCAAGGCATCTGCGGAAGACATTGGCCGCATCTGCCACCCACACCCCTCGTTGTCCGAGGCCGTGCGTGAGGCATCGCTGGCGATTTATAAACGCGCCCTTAACATGTAACTTCGGCGCGATGCATTCGCAACGCATTCAGGCACGGTGTCAGACACCGCAGGCATGGTGTCTGACACCGTGCTTGGTGTCTGACACCTCTTTGTAATGTCTTTGCCGCCAAGGGTCTCTGTTGTCAAAGCTTTCGAAGCCCAGCTTGCAGAGCAGGGGCATCGTGCAGACCCGATTCAGTTAGCCGCTGCGGCCAGGCTAGAGGCCTGTGCTCAGGAGTGGGCCGACTACAAGGCCAGGCGCGGTGGTACGCTCAAAAAGATGATTTCCAAACCGCCACTGCCACGGGGGGTGTACCTGTGGGGTGGTGTGGGCCGTGGCAAGAGCCTGCTGATGGACTGCTTTTTTAAGCATGTGCCACTTGAGCGAAAGGTGCGGCTGCATTTTCATGAATTCATGCGGGCCACCCACCGTGAACTGCATGATCTGCGCGGCACTGAAAACCCACTAGACGAAGTGGCCCAGCGGGTGGCCCGGCGGTATCGGCTGATCTGTTTTGATGAGTTTCATGTGTCGGACATTGCGGACGCCATGATTCTGGAGCGGCTACTGAATGCGCTCTTTGATAGCCGCGTGGGCTTCATCATGACATCGAACTATCACCCCGATGGGCTCTACCCGGATGGATTGCATCGCGACCGAGTGTTGCCCGCGATCGAGTTGATCAAACAACACTTGGATATTGTGGAAGTTGATGGCGGCCAGGATTACCGGCAGTTTGCCCGTGGCCATGTGCGGGCGTATTTAACACCGCTTGGGCCAGAGACCGATCGCGAGATTGCCCAGTCGTTTGACGCCATGTCGCGTGAGTCAGGCGATGGCAGCCTGCAAAACCCTGTGCTTCAGATCGAGGCGCGTGAGATTGCGGCACTCAAGCGATCCGGCCGTGCCATCTGGTTTGATTTTCAAACACTCTGTGGTGGCCCACGCTCGCAAAACGATTATCTGGAATTGGCCAATCAATTCGATTGTGTGTTTTTGTCCCAAGTGCCCAAGATGTCTGCGGGCATGTTCTCTGAAGCCAGACGTTTCACTTGGCTAGTCGATGTGCTGTATGACCACAAGGTCAAACTGGTGATCTCGGCTGCTGCACCGCCGGAAGAGCTCTATACCGCTGGCGTGTTGGCCAATGAATTTCACCGCACGGTGAGCCGCCTGGTTGAAATGCAATCGGAAGATTATCTGCAGGCCCAAAGGCGAGAGGCCGTTACCGACTTTCACCACCCCGGGCAACAAATCCGGGGTTGAGATAGCCCGGTTTTCCGTAGCGCAGTGGTGCGCCACTCGGGGCATGATGGGCATCCAAGGCCACCACGCTGCCGCCAGCAGATTCCAAAATCGCCTGGCCCGCACATGTGTCCCACTCCATGGTGGGCCCGCGCCGAAAATACGTATCGGCCAGGCCCTGAGCGATACGGGCAAATTTCAGTGCTGAACCCAGATACTCTCGGCTCCCAAACGATTCGCCTTGCGGGGTCGTGGTCGAGCGGCGGCTTGTAATCAACACGCCACCATCGGTTGGCCGGGGCCGGCAGGAAATGGGCTGCCAAGGGCCATTGGCGTCACGCATCTGCGCGGGCACCCCCTGGCCACCCCGAAAGAGCAGTTGATCCACGGGGCCATACAGCAGACCAAAGACCGCCTGATGGTTTACGACCAAGCCCAAATTAATGCTGAATTCGCCGGTGCGGGCGATGAATTCCTTGGTGCCATCCAGAGGGTCTAAAAGCCAATACGGCCCTGTCTCTGCGGGGGTGAACGTCTGGTCTTCTTCAGAAATGACTGGCCAATCGGGCGTGACTTGGGCCAGGATTGATAAGAGCAGGTCATGACTGGCCAGGTCTGCATCGGTCACCGGGGATAGATCCGATTTGGTGGACACCGAGTGCTCGGGCTTGGCATAGAGCTGCAAAATGATGTCGCCCGCAGCCCGCAGGGCAGGCTCTAGGGCATCTGCCATGCTGATCAGGTCTTTGGGTGATGGCTGTTTTGGCGGCATCAAGGGATAATCGCAGGATATGTTGAAAACCTTAATTTTCCCACTTTCAGTGCTGTTTGCCGGGGCCGCCTTGGCGGCAGAACCCCCAGCCCCGCCAGACCCCGATGCTGAGCTCAAGGCCAAAAAGCCTCCCCATGAGCAGCAGATTGATCGGATCGAATTCGAGCGCCGTGCTTTTCAGCGTGATCTGGCCAAGCGCGAAGAAGTCTGCTTAAAGCGGTTTTATTCGGCAGGCTGTATTGAGGACATTCGGACCGAGCACCTGAAGGCCATGCGTGAGTTTGATATTCGGCGGGAAACCGAATTGCAGGCCCTGCGTGATATTGATGCTGAAATTCGCAAACGCTCACGCGAGCGCCGCGCCACAGGAAACACCAAGTAATGCAATTCTTGCCCGACATTCGCACGCTTGAGCTTCGCCTGCTGGAACTGGAGTCCGAGCATCGTGAACTGGATCATTTGATTGGGCAGATGCAGCAGACCGCAGGCGTTCGCGATGAACTCCAGATTCGTCGGCTAAAAAAACGCAAGCTTCAAATCAAGGACCAGATCACACAATTGCAGATGCAGCTCTCGCCCGATGTCCCCGCTTGAGCAGTTGTTTGCAGAGCAGGGGCCGCTGTCGCGGGCAGCCCCCGGTTATCGCTATCGGCCAGGCCAGGTGCGACTGGCCAGCGCCATTCAAGAAACGCTGGAAGCCCGCACTGTGTTGGTGGCGGAAGCCGGCACCGGCGTGGGCAAGACCTTTGCGTATCTGGTGCCCATGTTGCAAAGCCAGGGCAAATGCCTGGTGTCTACCGCCACGCGGCACTTACAAGATCAGTTGTATCAGCGGGATATTCCACGGATTAAGTCGGCCCTGGGGATCTCGGCGCAGGTTGCGGTCTTAAAGGGCCGATCCAACTATCTTTGTCTCTATCGCATGGAGATGCACCAAGACAGCGGCCGCTTTTATCGCCGTGAAGATGTGCTGGCCTTTCAAGAGATTGCGCGTTTTGCCCAGACCACCCAAACCGGTGACATTGCCGAGTGTGCGGCCGTGCCAGAAAGCGCCCCGGTCTGGTCGTATGCCACATCCACCCGTGAAAACTGTCTGGGCCAGAATTGCCCACGACTCAATGACTGCCATGTCATGGCGGCCCGAAAAAAAGCAGTGGAAGCGGATCTGGTGGTGGTGAACCATCACCTGTTGTGCGCCGACATGGCATTAAGAGACGAGGGCTTTGGTGAACTCTTGCCCACGGTGGACTATGTGGTGATCGACGAGGCCCATGCGCTACCGGAAATCGCCACCACATTTTTTAGTCAATCCATCTCAACCCAGCTGCTGGGCTTGTTGGCCCGTGATGCCATGGCCAGTGGTTTACAACACGCGCGCGATGGCGCCTCGTGGCCCGATGTCTGTGGCCAGGTGGAGCGTGCCGCTTCTGAATTACGACTGTTAATGCCCGCTGATCTCAATCGCCGGCTTGGCTGGCAGTCGCTTGGCAAAGACCAGCAGGCCCACTGGATTGAAAAAATTCAGGCAGCCATTGATGCGGTGAGTGATCTACTGAAAGTGTTAGAGCTCAATGCACCGCGCCATATTGATCTTGCCCAGTGTCAGGCACGGGCGCAAGATTTGATTGATCGACTGACCGTCTTTTGTAAGCCGAGTGATGATGCGCCCGTGGTGCGTTGGATGGAGAGTTCCAAATACGCCATCACGCTGCATGTCACACCGTATGACATTCGGGAAAAATTCCAGCAAGAGTTGGCCAAGCATCAGCGGGCCTGGGTCATGGTGTCAGCCACACTGGCCTTGGGCAACACGGCCGATGCCCGATCGTTTCATTATTTTGTCGATCGGCTTGGGCTGGAAAGCGCCACCACACTCATTGCCGAGAGCCCCTTTGATTTCCAAAGCCAGGGGCTCTTGTTGGTGCCCGACCATGGGCCGGACCCAAAGGCCAGTGATCTGATTGTGCAATTGCTCGACACCCCCGATCTTCAATCACTGATTGAAGAGGCCCCCGGCGGTGTGTTTGTGTTGTGTACGTCGCACCGAGCAGTGGGCCTGGCCAAGAATTGGTTTGAGTCTTGGGCAAGAGAGCATCCCGATCGATTGGTGGTGGTGCAGGGTGATGGCCCACGGCACCAGATGATTGATCGCTTTCGTGAGCATGGCCGCGCGCTATTGATTGGCAGCCATAGTTTCTGGGAGGGCGTGGATGTGCCGGGCAGGGCGCTCTCCATGGTGCTGATTGATAAGCTGCCGTTTGCGCCGCCCGATGATCCGATTTTAGAAGCCCGCTCGCGTTGGCTGACTGAACAGGGCCGTGACCCCTTTAGCACTATTCAAATTCCAGAGGCCGCTATTTTGCTCAAGCAGGGGGTTGGCCGATTGATTCGCACCGAGACCGATCGTGGCCTGGTGATAATTGGGGATAAACGGCTGGCTGATACCGCCTATGGCAGGCGAATCTTAAGAAGCCTTCCTGCATTTTCAAGAAGCCGGGACTATGGCGTTGCCCGGCAGTGGGTCAAGCACGCCGCGCAAGTCAAGTAGCGAAAGACTGCGCGGCCCAGACTTGGGGCTTATTTTGTAGCGTTAAATTCCCAGAACTTCATTTTGGACCAGATGGTGGGCCGTGCATTTTCAGCCCCACCACGGATCTTCGGGTCGTAGCCTTTTTTCAGATAGACACTGTCGGGAAAGTTTTTCTCTAACACTCGGCGGGCGTCGTTGCTGAGATCGGGAATATTGAGCTGCTGATAGCCCACCATCATGATGGCCAGGGCCTCTTCAATCGCGGGGGCCTCTTGGTATTGTTTCACCACGGCCTGGGCCCGGTTCACCGCAGCCAAGTTCGCACCACGGCGCATGTAGTAGCGGGCCACGTGGACATCGTTGGAGGCCAGCATATTGACCAGAAAACTCATGCGGGCCGCAGCATCTTCGGCGTACTGGCTTTTCGGGAAACGGGTGACCAATTCTTTGAAGCTATCAAAGGCTTCGCGGGCGGCCTTGGGGTCGCGCTCGGCCAGGTCTTCACCGGTCACCGATGTAAACAGGCTAGAGCGGTCGTTAAAGTTGATCAGGCCCTTGAGATACAGCACGTAATCAATGTTGTCGTGATTGGGGTAGAGCTTAATAAACCGATCAATGGCCGCGAGTGCCAACACATTTTCGTTTTCTTTCCAGTGGGCGTAAGCCGTGTCAATCTGGGCCTGCTGGGCATAGCGGCCAAAGGGGTAGCGTGACTCCAGCTTTTCTAAAAGCTTGATGCCGGCGGCCCAGTTGCCTGCGCTGAACTCATCCTTGGCCTCTGCGTACAATCGGTCTGCACTCCAAGATAATGTCTGGTCGCGGGCTAGAGAATCGGCAGCGCAGCCGGTCAGCACGAGCGGCGCAGTGGCGCCCATCACCAAAAGCAGCGCAAGAGGAAGACGCAGGAAAAACCGATGAATGGCAACGATCATGAAACTCCCGAAGACCTAGAGGATTGGTCTGACGATTATAGCGGCGAGGGGTTGTTGCCAAGCGCATCGCAGTTGGAACCACAAGGCCATACCGTCGGCGATCTGGAGCCAAGTCAGCTGGAAGTCACGCCGGAACAGGCGGGCCGCAGGCTTGATGTGTTTCTCTCAGAGCACCTGCCCGGTGTGTCGCGAAGTCAGTTACAGCGCTGGGTGCAAGATGGCCAGGTTCTGGTCGATGCCCGCAGTGTGAAGCCATCCTTAAGTCTTCGGCCAGGCCAGTCGGTGCAGATCACGCCGCCGCCAGCACAGCCTGTGAATGACTGGGTGGCTGAACCCATGACGCTTAATATTGTTTTTGAAGACGACGAGATCATTGTGATTAATAAGCCCGCAGGCCTGGTGGTGCATCCGGCTGCAGGACACCCCAGTGGCACCTTGGTCAATGGCTTGCTGGCGCATTGCCCCAGCATGGGCACGGTGGCCCGCTGTGGCATTGTCCATCGGCTGGACCGCGACACCAGTGGGCTGATGGTGGCCGCCAAGACGGTTGCCGCCCAGTTAAATCTGGTGAGCCAGCTGGCGGCCAGAACGGTGTCGCGCCAATACCTGGCCCTGGCCTGGGGCAGGGTGACCGATCAGACTCTGGACACCCCAATGGGGCGGGATGCGAAAGACCGGCAGCGCATGGCGGTCTTGGCAGCGGGTAAGGGCAAGCAGGCCATCACGCATATCCAGGCCATTGATGAAGGCAGCATTGGCGGGCTTGCCGTAACCCTTGTGCGCTGCAGGCTTGAAACGGGGCGCACGCACCAGATTCGGGTGCACTTGGAACACATCCGCCACCCGATTGTGGGCGACCGAACCTACACCCGCCATGCCCCCCACGCTTCGCGCCTGGGCGCGCACCACAAAACGATTTCTGACCTGATGTCAGGCCAGGCCCTGCATGCCCAGCGCTTAAGCTTTCTGCATCCCAAGACCAATAAAAAATCTAGCTTTATCAGTGAGTTACCCGCCAACTACAAGAAACTGATTGAACTGGCAGACATTTACTTTAACTCTGCAGAGTAAGGATTTTGGCCAATATAGACACACCGCCCATGGCGAAACACCCCCCTGGTTTTCAAGACCCAGATCTGGCCCGCCCCCGCGATTGCGCCATGCGTGAAATCGCACCCGGCATCCATCAGATCGAGGGCTTTTTTCCGCCGAACATCTGCGCCATCCAGACCACCCGGCTGGGGGGCATCTCTCAGCCCCCATTTGATCAGTTCAACTTGGGAAACCATGTTGGCGATGATCCACAGGCGGTCTTGCAGAATCGGGATCGGCTGGCGCAGGCCTGCCAGGCAGACCTTGTTTGGCTTAACCAAGTTCATGGCGCGCAAGTGGCCGAGCACGGCCCAGCATGCCAGCCCCCAGGTGGTGCCTGCGCTGACGCGATTGTGGCAAGCGCACCCGGCCGGGCCTGTCTGGTCATGACAGCAGACTGCCTGCCGCTATTGGTGGCAAGGCCGGCTCATCAACAGGTGGCCGCCATCCATGCGGGCTGGCGCGGCCTGTGTGATGGGGTGATTGAGTCCACCTTAGACCGGCTTGTGGGCGGCACACAAAACACATCAGAAACCGCACCTGAGACCGCATCTGAGACCACAGAACCCGATCATTGGTGGGTCTGGCTTGGGCCTGCCATTGGCCCCGGCGCTTTTGAGGTGGGCCCAGAAGTGCGATTGGCCTTTCTGGCCCAGGATCCACTGGCCGCCAATGGGTTTCGGCCAAGCCCCACAGGCCAAGACAAGTGGCTTGCCGATCTGGGGTGTCTGGCCCGGCTTCGCCTGCAGCATTGGTTTGATCGCTTACGGGCCGATCGAGCCTTGCGGGGCCAAAGCGCCGCAGAAGTGGTGGTTCATGTTGCGCAACAAAATGACTGCGTGTATTCCCAGCCCGAGCGTTATTTTTCTTATCGGCGTGACCGTGTGACCGGCCGCATGGCAAGCCTGATCAGCCTTATTTGACACTCTGCACCAAGCCTATGCAGAATGGCCTAAACAACGATTAAATCTGGGAGATTCAGGGATGGCTCGGGAGGAATCTGTCAAAAAAGCAGCAAAGCCGGGGGCCAGCAGTAAGCCCGACACCAGTGCTGCTGCAGCATTAACCCCCACCATGCCATCGATTCCTGCCATGCAACTCGTGCCAGAGAAGCTGCAGGAAATTCAGAAGCAATACCTTGAAAGCTTAAGCAAGGTCTTCACGTCTCAGCCCGAGATGATCAAGATGGCCGCGCAAGACCGGCGCTTTAATAACCCGGCCTGGTTAGATTCTTACTACTCGGGGCTTGCTGCGCTGTATGTGTTGAATTCCAAAACACTGCAGGCCATGACTGATGCTGTACAAACCGACCCCAAGACCCACGCCCGCCTGAAGTTTATGGTGCAGCAATGGATCGATGCGGCTTCCCCCACCAATTACTTCGCCACCAACCCCGAGGCTCAGCAAAAGATGGTGGAGTCGCAGGGGGAAAGCCTGCGCGCTGGCATTGAAAATCTCATGACCGATATGCGCAAGGGCCGCATCTCGCAGACCGATGAGCAGGCCTTTGAGATTGGCAAGAATGTTGCCGTCACCACAGGCGATGTGGTGTTTGAAAACGAACTCTTTCAACTGATTCAATACAAGCCCACCACTGAACAGGTTGGGACAGTGCCACTGCTGATGGTGCCGCCAAACATCAACAAGTTTTACATCATGGACTTGCAGCCGCACAGCTCGCTGGTGAAGTTTGCGGTGGACCATGGCAACACGGTCTTTCTGGTCTCGTGGGCCAATGTGCAGGACCAGCAGAGCAAGCTCACCTGGGACAACTACGTTGAAGATGGCGTTCTGAAGGCACTGGATGTGGTCTTGGCCATTAGCCAGCAGCCCAAGGCCAACCTGCTGGGCTTTTGTGTGGGCGGCACCATGAGCGCCACGGCACTGGCCACGCTGGCTGCCCGCAAGATCGACAAGGTCAACTCGTTTACCTTGATGACCACGCTTCTAGATTTTGCAGAGCCGGGTGTGTTGGAAGTCTTTATTGATGAGCAGCATGTGCGGCTGCGTGAGCAACAGCTGGCCAAGGGCGGCATACTCAAGGGCAGTGAACTCGCCACCACATTTTCATTTCTGCGGCCCAACGACTTGGTCTGGAACTATGTGGTGAGCAATTATCTGAAGGGTGAAAAACCAACGCCCTTTGATTTGCTGTATTGGAACTCTGACAGCACCAATCTTCCTGGCCCATTTTTCTCTTGGTACCTGCGCAACATGTATCACGAGAACAATCTGGTGAAGAAAAACAAACTTACGGTCTGCGGCGAGAAGATGGACCTATCCAGCATCACAGTGCCCACCTATGCCATGGGCGCGCGGGAAGACCATATCGTGCCCTGGGATTCGGCCTGGAAATCGGTGACCGCGCTGGGCGGGCCTAAGCGATTTGTGCTGGGCGCAAGTGGCCATATTGCGGGCTCGATTAATCCAGCGTCCAAAAATAAGCGCAGCTACTGGGTCAATGAAACCCTTGGTGAGTCGGCTCAGCAGTGGCTTGATTCGGCAACAGAAGTGCCAGGCAGCTGGTGGAATGACTGGGCCCAGTGGATCAAGGGCTATGCGGGCAACCAGGTCGAGCCCCCCAAGCAGGCGGGCAGCGCAGACTATCCGCCGATCGAGCCGGCACCAGGGCGCTATGTCAAGGTAAGAAGTGCAAGCGAATAACTACAACCCGGAGGAAGACAAAATGACACAAAGAATTGCGTATGTAACCGGTGGTATGGGTGGTATTGGAACTTCCATTTGTCGACAGCTGCACGATGCTGGCCACAAGGTGATTGCGGGCTGCGGCCCAACCCGCGACGCACAGAAATGGTTAGACGAGCAAAAGAAAGACGGCTACACCTTTTACGCTTCGGTGGGCAATGTGGGCAATTGGGATTCCACGGTGGAGGCCTTTAATAAAGTCAAAGCCGAGCACGGCAACCCCGATATTTTGGTGAATAACGCGGGCATTACGCGTGACGGCATGTTTTTAAAAATGACCCGCCAGGCCTGGGACGAAGTGATCGACACCAACTTAAATAGCCTGTTCAATGTGACCAAGCAGGTGGTCGAAGGCATGGTGGCCAAGGGCTGGGGCCGCATCATCAACATCTCTTCCGTGAACGGCCAAAAGGGCCAGTTCGGCCAGACCAACTATTCCACGGCAAAAGCCGGTATTCATGGCTTTACCATGGCCTTGGCCCAAGAAATGGCCGCCAAAGGCGTGACGGTGAACACGGTGTCACCGGGTTATATCGGCACCGAGATGGTTCGGGCGATTAAGCCAGAGGTTTTGGAAAAGATTGTGAGCACCATTCCGGTAAAACGGCTGGGCACGCCTGATGAGATCGGATCGATTGTGCGCTGGATTGCGTCCGACGATGGTGGTTTTGCAACCGGTGCAGACTTCTCGTTAAACGGTGGTCTGCACATGGGCTGATGTTTTATAACAACTTTTAAAAAGGTCTGAACAAAGACATGACTGAGAAAACTCCCCGCCTGATTAAGAAGTATCCCAACCGCCGCCTGTACGACACCCAGACCAGCACCTACATTACGCTGGCCGATGTGAAGCAATTGGTCTTGGCGGGTGAGCCGTTCACGGTGGTGGATGCCAAAACATCGGATGACTTAACCCGCAGCATTTTGTTGCAGATTATTCTGGACGAAGAGTCCGCTGGTGCGCCCATGTTTTCGGCCGATATGCTCTCGCAAGTCATTCGTTTTTATGGCAACGCCATGCAGGGCATGATGGGGGACTATCTGGAAAAAAACATCAAGGCCTTTACCGAGATCCAGAACTCGATGCAAGAGCAGTCTAAAAAGCTGGTAGACGGCAAGAGTGGGTTTCCCAACCCAGAGGCCTGGGCCCAGTTCATGCAAGGCCAGGCCCCCATGATGCAGAACCTGATGGGCAATTACATTGAGCAGAGCAAAAACATTTTCATGCAGATGCAAGAGCAGATGCAGAAAAATGCCACCAGCATGTTTCAGGGCTTTCCGTTTCCCGGAACTGGCAGCGACACGACCAAAAAAGACAGCTGATTCATCAATCAGCGCAAGGATTAGTTCATGACAGTTGGCCGTGTTGGTTTTGTTTCCCTGGGCTGCCCAAAGGCGTTGGTCGACTCTGAGCACATCCTGACCCAACTGCGGGCCGAAGGCTACGAGATTGCGCCGGAATATTCCGATGCCGATCTGGTGGTGGTCAACACCTGTGGCTTTATTGATGATGCCGTGCAAGAAAGCTTAGATGCTATTGGCGAAGCCTTGGCTGAAAACGGCAAGGTGATTGTCACCGGCTGCCTTGGCGCGAAAGCATCCCAGGGGGGTGGCAATCTGGTGAAAGAGATTCACCCAAAGGTGTTGGCCGTGACTGGCCCGCATGCCACCGCCGAAGTGATGCAGGCGATTCACACCCATCTGCCCAAGCCGCACGACCCGTTTACCGACTTGGTGCCAGAGCAGGGCATTCGCTTGACGCCACGGCACTATGCGTATTTGAAAATATCCGAGGGCTGCAACCACCGCTGCAGTTTTTGCATTATTCCCAGCATGCGGGGGGATCTGGTCTCGCGGCCCATTGGTGAAGTGATGCGCGAGGCGCAAAGCCTGGTGAAAGCCGGCGTGAAAGAATTGTTGGTCATTTCACAAGACACCAGCGCCTATGGCGTGGATGTGAAATACCGCACTGACTTTGTGGAAGGCCGGCCCGTGCGCACCCGCATGACGGAACTTGCCGAAGAGCTTGGCAAGCTTGGCGTGTGGGTTCGGCTGCACTATGTGTATCCGTACCCCCATGTGGATGAAGTGCTGCCACTGATGGCGGAAGGCAAAATCTTGCCTTATTTAGATGTGCCGTTTCAGCACTCCCACCCCGATGTCTTAAAGCGCATGAAGCGGCCGGCCAGTGGCGAAAAGAATCTAGAGCGGGTTCAGGCCTGGCGCAAGATCTGCCCAGATCTGACCATTCGCAGTACCTTTATTGTGGGCTTTCCTGGCGAGACCGAAGAAGAGTTCGAACACCTGCTGCAATTTTTAAAAGAGGCACAGCTGGACCGAGTCGGCTGCTTTATGTATTCGCCCGTTGAAGGGGCGAGTGCCAATGAATTGGCCAACCCTGTACCCGAAGAGATCAAAGAAGAGCGGCTCGCCCGATTTATGGAAGTTCAAGCAGAGATCTCTGCACAGCGCTTAAAGCGCTTTATTGGAAAACGAATTCGAGTGTTGATTGACGATGTTGACGCTGAAGAGGGGGTGTTGATTGGCCGCACAGCAGCCGATGCGCCCGAGATCGACGGAATCGTGCGGATTTCGCCAGACCCAAATTCGCGCCACCCCATTCCAATTGCCATTGGTGAGTTTGCTACAGTGGATATTGTTGGTTCAGATGAACATGATTTGGATGCAATTTTTATAAGGGAGACATGAACATGAGGGAAGTCGTTGTATTAAGTGCAGTGCGTTCTGCCGTTGGTGCATTTAACGGCAGCCTGGCCGGTTTTGAGCCCGCAGAGCTTGGTGGCCTGGTCATGAAAGAGGCCATTGCGCGGGCCAAGGCAGACCCAAACGCCATTAACTATGTGGTGGTGGGCAACTGTATTCCCACGGAAGTCCGCTCACCGTATGTTTCCCGCGTGGCATCGATTCAAGCGGGGTTGCCCATGAGTTCAGTGGCACTCACCATTAACCGCCTTTGCGGTTCCGCATTGCAGGCTGTGGTGTCGAGCGCCCAGAACATCATGCTGGGGGACTCGGATTACGGCATTGGTGGCGGCGTGGAAGTGATGAGCCGTGGCGGCTACCTAAGTCCCGCGATGCGCAACGGTGCCCGCATGGGGGACACCAAGCTGATTGACATGATGGTGGCCACACTGACCGACCCATTTGGCGTGGGCCACATGGGCATCACGGCTGAAAATCTTGCTGCCAAACACGGCATTACCCGCGAACAACAAGATGCCTTTGCGCTGGAATCCCAGAATCGCGCCGCCAAAGCCATTGCGGAAGGCCGATTCAAGGGCCAGATCGTGCCCATCACGATCACCGGTAAAAAAGGTGACATCGTGTTTGACACCGATGAACACCCCCGCGCCACCACCATGGAAAAGCTTGGCGCCATGAAGCCTGCCTTTAAAAAAGACGGCACAGTCACGGCCGGTAACGCATCCGGCATCAACGATGCGGCCGCCTTTTTGGTCTTGGCCGAAGCGGGCGCGGCTGCCAAGGCCGGTCAAAAACCATTGGCCCGTGTGGTGAGCTATGCCGTGGCCGGTGTGCCCAACGATGTCATGGGTGAAGGCCCAATCCCCGCAACCCAGATGGCATTAAAGCGCGCCGGTCTGACGCTCGATAAGATCGATGTGATCGAATCCAACGAGGCCTTTGCCGTGCAGTCCTTGACGGTTTCCAAAGTCTGCGGCTTTGATCCGGCCAAGGTCAACGTCAATGGTGGCGCGATTGCACTGGGCCACCCGGTTGGCGCCACGGGTGCAGTAATTGCCACCAAGTGTATTCACGAACTGCACCGCGCAAACGCCCGCTATGGCTTGGCCACCATGTGTATCGGTGGCGGCCAGGGCATTGCCGTGATTTTCGAGCGCATCTAAAGCGATCGATCTGGTCGGGCGCAGGTGTTGCTGACCTTGCTACAAAGAGCTGCCATCGCAGCTCTTTGTTTTTTCTGTGTCACGGTGGTGTGGCCACGGGCGGCCCTGGCGGATGACACCAACCATGTTGTGGCGCAAGCCTGGTTCGAAGACCCCAGCAATAAGTTAACTTTTGCCGAGATTCAAGAAAAGCCGTTCACGCCGTACCAATGGTTTTTATCCAAAGGGTTTGGTGACTCCACCATTTGGGTGCGGCTTACCATTGACCCGCACAGTGACAAAACAGTGGTGGGGCCAGCGGCACGGTCGTTGATTCTAAAAATTCGGCCGCTCTATATCGACGAAATAGAGTTATTTGATCCGGCCGATCCGAGTGGCCTTCGCCGTATTACCGGGGACCAGTTTCCGGCCCGCGCTGCGGAATACCAATCCCTGAACTTTAACTTTGTGATTCCGCGGGGAGAGACCGAACGAGACATTTATCTGCGTGTTCGTTCCACCAGCACACGACTGCTGTATGTGCAGGCGTATCACCTGACGGATCTGCAGCGTGAAGACCGATCACAGCAGTTGTTGTTTGGTTTGTATTTGTCGCTAGTAAGCCTGTTTCTGGGCTGGGCCGCAATCACCTGGCTGAGCACTCGCGACCCGGTGATCTCTGCTTTTTTGGTAACACAGTTTTTTTCGCTCTGCCTTGGGTTGTCCATTTTCGGTTATGTCCGCGATTTTTTTGGCAGCGTATGGCCCCCGAGCGTGATTAACCAAATCACCAGCTATTCCAGCGTGCTGATCGTCACATCCGCCATTTTTTTCTATTACCGGTTCTGGCAAGAGTACAAACCCGCCAATGTATTACTCAAGGCATTGGGGGTGTTTTTCGTTATTGGGCTGGTGAACTTTGTGCTGCTGCTTTTTGGGCAGATTCGGTTGGCCTTGCAGATCAACATGACTCTGGTGTTGGTGGTGCCGTTTGTCACCTTTGCCATGGTCTTTACTGCCAAAGGCTGGCGTTTGCGCCAGCCAGATCAGCCACCACTGGTGCCCAGATGGCTAGTCTTCATGTACTTTGCCGCAAACTTGTTGGTGCTACTGGCTGGTGCACTGCCTGGGCTTGGGCTGGCGTCCGGTGGTGCGTATTCCATTTATGTTGGCCTGGCCCACGGCATTATCAATGGCGCCTTTGCGGTTGGCATTCTGCAATACCGCAGTTACTTGCTGTCGCAAAAAAGAGCCGCCCTGGCCATGGAGCTCACCATGGCCCAGCAGGAGGTCCAGCAAGAGCGGGCGTTTCGAGAAGAGCGTGAACGATTGTTGGCGATGCTGGCCCATGAGCTTCGCACGCCGCTAGCAACTGTGCGGCTATTGGTGGGTGAGCAGCAACTAAACGAAGAGAGCATTCGTCAAATCAAGCGATCGGTAGCGGAAATGAGCCTGGTGATTGAGCGTAGCGTTCAGGTGAATCAGCTCGATGAGTCAAAGCTGACGCCTGATATATCGGAGATTGATGCGGTCGGTGAAATCTCCGACATTGTCAGCGGCACGATTGAGAATTGGTCGGCCATTGATCTCAACGCCCCGGCATCGCTGCGCATCCGAACAGACGCACAATTTTTCCGCATGGTGATCTCCAACTTGATCGACAACGCCCTGAAGTATCGGGAAGAGGGCACTGGGGTGGGCATTACCGTCACCCCACGGGATGATCAACATGCAATTGAGCTGGTGGTTGAAAATACGCCTGGGCCCGCGGGCTTTCCCGACCCCGCCCAGGTCTACAACAAGTATTACCGAAGCCCCATGGCCTACCGGCAGACCGGCTCTGGCCTGGGCATGTATCTGGTCAAGGGCCTTTTGGCAGTGCTAAAAGGTAAAATCGATTACCGCCCTACAGCGGATAAAGTGAGGTTTTTTGTATGGCTGCCCAACTCTCTGTCTTAGTGGTTGAAGATCACGACATGCTGCGTAATGCCATGGTGTCGGCATTGAACAATGCCGGCCATAGCGCCAAGGGTGTCTTTAGTGCCGAAGATGTTGACGACACAACAAGCTTGCAGCCGCCTGACTTGTATGTCATTGATCTGAATCTACCGGGTGAAGATGGCCTGAGTCTTTCAAAGCGTCTCCGAGAGTCTCACCCGCGTGTGGGGATTGTCATGGTCACCGCACGATCAGAGATTAAAGATCGCATCAGTGGGTATGAGAGCGGCGCGGATATTTATCTGCCCAAGCCGGTCGACCCAGAGGAATTGTTGGCGGCCATCCAGGCCGTTGCCCACAGGGTCAGACCCGTTCCCAATGAATGCACCTTAACGCTTGATGCACTCAAGTTAAAAATACGCGGCCCAGCCGGCGAGGCGGGCGTCACCCAGTCGGAATCCAATTTGATCAGTGCATTCGTTCGTGCAAAGGGTGAACAGTTAGAGCGCTACCAGGTGGCCAATAGTCTGTGTGTGAATGGTGAAGTGTTAAATGCCACAAGCCTGGAAGTGCGGCTAAGCCGGCTGAGAAAAAAACTCAATCAAGTGGGCGCCGATGAGCCCACCATCAAAGCCATCCGTGGTCTTGGCTATAAGCTGTGTATCTCGGTGGCGATCAGTTAGCGTGGCGATTGATCGACGGCAGTCCTTGGTCTATCAAGATTCCCAACAACACAAGGCAGGCAGTGCGTCATAGGATTGCTTTTGTCGTCTTTCTGCTTGCTGTCGTTTTGGCGGGCATGCGGCCAAGCATGGCGGCTGATCTCATCACGGCCCGGGCCTGGTTTGAAGATAAAAGTGCCTCGCTGTCCTTTGAGCAGGCCAAAACCCAAGAATTTACGCCCTATACCGGGGTGCTGAGTCGCGGCATTGGCAAAGGGGTGATTTGGCTGCGGCTTACCTTTGACCCAACGGTCAAATCAACAGAAACATCGCTGGTGGCGGACCGTGCTGTCTTGCGTGTGCGGCCCACGTATTTAGACAGCATTGTTTTGTATGACCCCGCTCAGGACCTTGCACAGCCGAAAAAAAGTGGCGACCTGACCCCAGTGTCCCAAGATGAATTTCAGTCGCTCAATTTTAATTTCGTGCTTCCAAAGGGCGACCGGGCGCGCGACATTTATTTACGCGTGGAGAGCACCAGCACCCGGATGATCGAGGCTCAGGCCTTTACGCTGGCAGAGCTTCAGCGCGAAGACCAGGGCTTGCTGATCTTTTCTGGTCTGTATCTTGGGATTAGCGCGATATTTTTTCTGTGGGCCGTGTTCACCTGGTTTGTGACCAAGGATCGCATTGTGTTTGCCTTTATTTTTTCCCAGGCCTGCGCCGTGTGGATCGGGTTTACGATGTTTGGCTACGTAAGACTCTGGCTATCAGATAGCTGGGGGCCAGCGGTTGTTAATGAAATGCTCAGCTTTTCGGTGATCAGTGCGGTGCTGGCGGCAAGTTGGTTTTATTTCCGGTTGATTTCGGAATTCAAGCCACCGCTGGCCATGGTCTGGGTGTATCGCCTGCATATCGCAGCGGTGCTTACGGCATTTTTATTGTTTGTGTCGGGCAAACCCCATATCGCACTCACGATTAACTGGACAGCGGCCATGTTATTTCCCGTGATCAATTTGATCGCAGCATTCCTTGGGCGGGGCTGGCAGGAGACCAAGGTGCGGCTTTTGCCAAGATCGATCCTGCTTGGGTATTTTGGGGTGCTCTTGCTGATCATGCTGATCGCCGGAAGTGCCGGCATTGGCTTTCTTGCCCAGTCGAGCGCCTTTACGGTGTATGCCCCACTGGTGAATGGCATTGTGGCGGGGGCGCTGGCGGTGGCCGTGCTGCAGTACCGGGTGAATTTAAGCCAGAAATATCAAAATCTACTTCTGACCGAACTGGCGGTGAGCCAAAAAACCGCCAGCCAAGAACGTGAAAACCGTGAAGAGCGGGATCGCCTGCTGGCCATGCTGGGCCACGAACTAAAAACACCGCTATCGGCCATGCGCATGATGTTGGGCAACAGCCCCCCAACCAGCGACACGGTGGAACGCATCCTTAAAGCGATTAGTGAGATGGATTCGGTGATTGAGCGTAGTGTGCAGTCGGGCCGGGTGGAGTTCGATGCCACAAATCTTCAAGTCACGGCGGTGGATGTCTGCAAAGAGATCGCGCATTTAATTGCCGAGTGTCGCGAACCGGCTGCGGTGCAATCGGAACTGAATCCGGTTGGCAGTGTGCCCACTGACTATGAGTTTTTCCGGGTGATTGTGTCGAACCTGTTGGATAACGCCTGCAAGTACCGGGCCCATGGCAGTACCGTATTGGTGTTTTTAGAAAAAGCTTCGCGAACCAATGCTTCAGGCTTACAGCAACCCGGCTTTACGCTGGTGGTGGAAAATGTGCCAGGCCCGGCGGGTTTTCCTGACCCAGAAAAACTTTTCACAAAATATTATCGAAGCCCCATGGCCCACCGCCAGTCGGGCTCGGGCTTGGGTTCTTATCTGATCAAAGGCTTAATCCACAGACTCGGCGGCACTATTGAATACAGCCCCACGCCTGAGAAGGTACGATTTGTTTTATGGCATCCCCTTTGAATATTGTCGTGGTGGAAGACCACGATCTGCTGCGAGAGGCAACCGTGGCGGCACTGGCCAGTGCTGGCCACCATGTGGTTGGCTTGATCGCGGCTGAAGAACTAGAAGACAGCCCCCAGACGCACAACGCCGATATCTTTGTGCTGGATTTGAACCTGCCCGGTGAAGATGGCATCAGTCTGGCCAAGCGGCTTCGGGCGGCCAGTCCCCGTGTGGGGATCATCATGACCACTGCCAGAACCCATAGTGATCAGCGTGCCCAAGGCTATGAAAGCGGGGCGGACATTTACCTTTCAAAACCTGTCGCCCCCGAAGAACTGCTAGCGGCGGTAAGTTCGCTGGGCCGCAGGCTAAGAGGTACCGGACAAGAAGAGCGTCAACTCAGTTTAGACACCCAGGCCATGCAGTTACTGCACGGGGATATTCGGGTCAGCCTGACCCCCGGCGAGACTCAGCTGCTGGCAGCCTTTGCTCGGGCGCCCAACTTCACCTTGGAGCGATTTCAGGTGGCCGAGCACTTAAATATAGGGCTGGATCGGCTGGAGGACAGCGCGACGATGGAAGTGCGGGTGAGTAAGATCCGCAAAAAGTTAGAGCAGGCGGGCTGCACAGAAACCATTCGACCAATTCGTGGGGTAGGCTACCGCCTGGCGACTCCAATTGTCCTGAAATCTTAATCCGGACAAGTTCAGTACCACCCCCATCCCATTTACCTTCGTTAATGTTCGTAACCCATTGATTTTTATCATGTTGGGGTATGAACCGATCTTTCCGCTGCATCTGGAGCAGGGTCCACCATTGCATTGTCGTGGTGGCCGAGACCGTGCGCGCCCACGGCAAGGAGAAGTCTTCGGTTCGGCTGGTGTCGCGCAGTGTTGTTGTTGATAGCGAAGATGCGCAACAACAGATTAATGCGCCGCCAAACTTAAAAGTCTTTGCGCGGCTGATGGCGGCCTCTGGACTGCTGTCGTTCTTACCGTTTATTGCACATGCTGCGCCTGATGTAAACCAACTGCCCACCAATGGTCAGGTGGTGGCGGGCCAGGCCAGTATTAATTCTGGTGGTGCTGTAAATGCACCGGTGA
Organism: beta proteobacterium MWH-UniP1; assembly: GCA_036362785.1. Lineage (NCBI taxonomy): Bacteria > Pseudomonadati > Pseudomonadota > Betaproteobacteria > beta proteobacterium MWH-UniP1. Next base: position 1,121,413 of record CP143625.1, on the reverse strand, counting down.
TGACGATTAATCAAAGCACCAACCGTGCAGTGATTAATTGGAGTGGGCATGACATTGGCGCCAATGCCCAGGTGAACTACGTGGTGCCCAGCGCCAGTAGTGCAACACTAAGCCGCGTGACCAGCGGTAACCCCACGCAGATCTTTGGAAGACTGACCAGTAATGGTCAGCTGTTTCTCACCAACCCCAGCGGCATTTTGTTTGGCAGAACGGCGAGCGTGGATGTGGGCGGCTTGGTGGCCACCACTCACAGTATTGGCAACGAAGACTTCATGGCGGGCAAATTGCGCTTCACCCGTGATGGCGCCACCGGCAGTGTGGTGAACGAAGGCCAGATCAAAGCCGCGTTAAATGGCTACATTGCGCTACTTGCGCCAGAAGTCAGAAACGAAGGCGTGATCGTGGCGCAGATGGGCACAGTTGCTTTGGCGGCTGGCGAAGCGTTTGAGCTCAACATTAACGATAAAAGCCTGGCTGGCATTCGCGTTGAGCCCGCCACCATTAAAACGCTGGTGGAAAACAAACACGCGGTGCATGCACCCGGCGGATTAATCATTCTGTCTTCCCGCGCCCAGAGTGAAATTCTGGGTGGTGTGGTGAAGCAATCCGGTGAACTGATTGCATCCAGCATTACCGAACGTGGCGGAAGAATTCTGCTGGAAGGTGATGACATCACCTTAACGGCGACATCAAAGATTGAAGCCAAGGGTGCTACCGGTGGTGGTGAAGTACTCGTGGGCGGTGGGTGGCAGGGTAAAGGTGACATGCACCAAGCCACAACTGTCGCCATGGCCGAGGGCGCCACCATCGATGCATCGGCCCTTGATACCGGCAGTGGCGGCACGGTGGTGTTGTGGTCTGATGTGCGCAACCCGAATTCCATTACTGCAGCACATGGATCCATCTTCGCCAAGGGTGGCGTGAACGGTGGTGATGGGGGGCAGATTGAGACGTCTGGGCGTCAACTTCACTACGACGGTATATCAGTGAGCACCCTTGCCGCCGACGGCACCGCAGGTAACTGGCTACTAGATCCCTACAACTTTTTTCTGGGTTCTAGTGAGCTGTCCACGCTTAATAGTAGCTTGTTGAGCAATAACGTCACGATCTCAACCGCAAGTTCAAGTGGTGGTGGATCAGACGGAGTCTTAGCGGGAACCTCGATAGCTGGTCATATTGTATTTTTCGACAACTTTAGTTACACGGGTAGTAATGCCCGAACGCTCACGCTGACCGCTGACAAGGATATTTGGATTAAAGGGAACATCACAGCAGATGGATCCGGTTCGTTAGGTCTAACGTTTAACGCGAGCGGCGATCGAGTTCTTCTGAACGGGGACATAACGACGAAGGGGGGTGCAATTACTTTCAACACTGGGACAGTACATCTCCAAAAAACCAGTGGCACCCAATCTGTCACCACTGGTGGCGGCAGTCTTGATTTCGGCAGCTCGAATATTCAGCTTTTGAGGCAATCAGGTAATGGTTCGGTTGCGCTCAACACCGGCTCGGGGGCTTTAACCTTGGGTACCGGTTCTTTGGGATACACGACTACATTTCATGATATCCATACGAGTTTTCTCCTTAGCGGTTGGGGTGGGGCGCACACCAACGGCTCGAAGACGTACGGCATCAATGTTGTTTCGGGACGCGAATACTCCACACGGCTATATTTTTGGGACAGCTGGGATAATGAACGGGGAGAATTGGTTGTCGTTGACGGGGCTTCTTGGTACTACTACTTTACTGCCCACCGAACGCACGGCGGCGGAGGCAACGAGTTATCAAACATAGTCGCGAACTACGGCACCCAGTATCAGATAACAGGACCAAGTGCCCTTGGGCGCTCTAGCTGGAATGATGTCTATGTCGATGTCACTTTTTTGGCACAGCATAACGGAACGCTCACTACCTGGACCAATACAAATCAAGACATCAATGATGAGAGCCTTGAGCTCCATCGTGTCAGAGAGACCTATACATCTTCAACTGGATATACCAACGGAGGGAGATCCCTATCGCTCACGACCACCTCGGGGCAAATTACAGGGTCGAAATCTATTTCTGGTATTTCCGCATTAAGCGTTACAACGAGTAATGGCAGCAGTTCACTGTCTGGGACTATTTCCGGTTCGGGCACGACCTTGACCAAAGCAGGCACGGGCACCTTTGCGCTGACGGCTAACAATACCTATACCGGAACCACCACGATCAACGATGGGGCGCTCGTGCTAAGAAACGACGCACCCAATCCCAGCAGCAAGACATTTACTGGGACAGGGCGTTTAGTCATTGAGCCGTCGTCAGCCAGCTTTTCCAGTACGTTCACAAATAGCGGCTGGAGTTTTGATTCGGGCTTGGGTAGTGTGACCATCGGGAAAAGCGGTAACTCTAGCGAAATCATAATTGAGAATGCGATCAGCATCGCTGGCCCAATCAGTATTTACGGCGGAAACGCTAGTCTCAGCGCCAATCTAACAAGTACAGCAAGTAGCGGAACCAGCATTTCCATCGTCGGGCAAAAGATTACCCAAGCCGCTGGTGTGAGCGTAACTACCAGCGGCGGAAATATCGAATATTCTGCTGCTGGAGGTGCATTCACTACAGGCGTAGATAACGCAATAAAAGTTGGGGCACTTTCTGGTAGCCGGGCGGTTATTGATGCCGGTGGTGGAAACATTACATTAAGTGGTGCCTTCGGTAGTAGCGGTGATCCAGGTACGGGTACAAACGATTTTGCACTTTGGCTGTTTGGTACAGATCTCAAGACTAGCGGCGTGGGTAACATCAGCATTACAGGTGATGCGGCGAACACAACAAGCACAGCATCTGTGTATGGTGTCAATCTCGGTGGGGGCACTTTAGTTCGAACAGAGACCGGCGCAATTTCGATTACTGGAACGGGTGGCAAAGTCTCGACTAATGCAAGGGGTGTCGTAGTAGACGGTCATAGCGTCAAAGTCTTATCTGCATCGGGTGCAATCACCTTAACGGATAAGCAAGCAGCCGGGTCGACAGGCATTTATAACGGGTTTTACTTAAAACCCAGCGTTTCGGCTGACATCTTTTTGGGTTCTGACGGCACCACACCCTTGTTGGGTTCATTTACGTCTAGTTCCTCGAATATTAAGATCCAGGCGGACAAACTCACATTTGAGGCAAATGGCAGCTACAAAACCAAAGTCAACACCACCGGAACGCTGACGGTAGAGTCGGTCAGTAATAGTTTTGCTGCCGCCTTGACCTGGCCGCTCAGCAATCTAAATTTTGGCAGCACATTGAGTGGCTTGAAGATTGGTAAGTCAACGAACACGGCGAATATCACGCTGGGATCTTCCCAGACCGTAAATGGATTAGTGAATATTTATGGTGGGAATGTTGAGCTAAGCGCGGCGATCACCACAACAAATACCTCCACGGGAGATATTTCCATCTTTACCTCTGGGTTGACTGGTAGTGGCGGTATCACCTTGGCAAATGGCCGTAGTTTTACGGTCACTCAGTCCGGCAATTCAACTTACAGTGGTCTTATTAGCGGTACGAACGCCTCGGTCGTTAAAGCCGGTGCCGGTTCCCTTGGTTTGAGTAATCTGGGCAATACATACTCGGGTGGAACTACTATTAGTGCAGGTAAGGTTTCGGTGGCTGATGCCGGCACACTTGGCACGGGATCGATAACGTTTAACGGTGGTGGTTTAGTGGCAACCGGTTCTAGCGCCTTCGACCTGACAAACGCTATTGCCCTCTCTGCTGCTGCAACAATTGAAAGCACAAACACAGGGGGAGTGACGTTCAGCGGGGGAATTACAAATGGCTCCCACCTTTTAACTGTCAATACCGATCAAGCGATCACCCTAAGCGGGAACATTGTTGGTTTGGCGGGTGGGCTGATCAAATCTGGCACCGGAACTTTATTGGTCTCGGGTACTAACACCTACACCGGTGGAACAACCGTCAGCGCTGGAACATTGAAACTCGGTTCAGCCACGGCACTAGGTGGTGCAGCTGGCGCGGTAACCGTGAATAATGGAGCGGTTTTAGATCTAAACGGACAGACTGTCGCTAACACTAACCCGCTAACAATCAGAGGTACGGGTGTTAATAGCGGTGGTGCGTTAATTAATAGCAGTGCTACGCCTGCATCTTATGCAGGTCTTCTAACCCTGAGCGCTACAAGCTCAATCGTTGGTGGTACTGGCGCCATCAATCTGACAAACGTTGGAACCATCACCGGCTCAGGGTTTGGCCTAACGCTGGGCGGCTCGCAAGGCGGGTCTATCGCAAGCATTATTGGCACGGGCACCGGCACAGTCACCAAGGTCGACGCCGGTACTTGGTTACTCACTGGCGCAAGTACTAACGCGGGCGCAACTTATGTTAACGCTGGCGCATTGCAAGTAGGTGATGGCGGAACATCGGGGGCACTCGGTGCGGGCTCGGTTTCTATTGCAGATGGTGCGTCGCTTGTATTTAACCGATTAGATGAGTTTACGGTCTCGAATGTTATTTCTTCGGTTGCGAGTGGTGAGAAGGGGTCACTAGTCAAAGAGGGAAGCGGAACCCTGATCTTAAGTGGGAACAGTCCTGGTCATTACGGGAAGACCCAAGTAAAAGCGGGTACGCTAAAGCTCGGAAGTGGGTCAGCGCTCGGCGTCTCGGCCGTTACGGTTGGCACATCGGATACCAGTACAGCATCATTGGATTTAAACAACTACAACACGGGGAGTCAGAATGTATCCATAACTCTATATGGATACGGCACGGGCGGTCAGGGTGGAGGTGTCGGGGCATTGACCAATAGTAATACGGCCTATGTTGGTAACGGCTATAAGGTAGATGGTTTAGTCACTCTTGGAAGCAATACCTATATCGGCGGCGCAGGGCATATAGAGATTAATAGAGCGATCGGCGGAGGGTACGCGCTTACGAAAGTCGGTGCTGGCAGGCTTTACTTCGGTGAAAACAATACTTACAGCGGCGGTACAGTGATCGTCGCAGGTGAGTTACACCTAGGAACTAATTCGTCTGATTATAAGGCTGGTACGCTCGGCATTGGTGATGTGATTAACAATGGCTTACTTCAGGTCAATCGTGCTGACAACATAACGATTGCCAATAACATCAGCGGAAGCGGTGGGTTCACAAAGTACGGCTCAGGCTCATTAACTCTAACTGGCAACAACAGCTATGCAGGACTTACAGATGTTTATAAAGGTGAGTTGATTGTTGGTGACGGAAAAACCGCGGGCACTCTGGGGTCTGGAAGTGTAAGGCTTTCGCCGTTCGACAAGACGGTTTCGTCAAAGCTTGTATTCAATCGTAGCGATGATCTCGTGATCGCCAATACCATCAACGGCACTGAGGGAGGAAGCCTTGAGCAGCGCGGTAGCGGAAAAATCACCCTTACGAAAACCAATGCTTATGGTGGCACAACAACAATTTCTGCAGGTGCCCTGCAAATCGGTAACGGTGGCAGTACCGGTACTCTCGGTAAAGGTGCTGTAACAAACAATGGAACCTTGATATTTAACCGGTCGGATAGTGTTTCTATCGCAAACGTTATCAGTGGCATCGGTGCGCTGACCAAGGAAGGCAGCGGGACATTTACTTTGACGGCTAACCAGACCTACAGCGGTGCTACATCTATAAACGCTGGCGTTTTGGTTTTATCTAACAATGCCCCCGCATCCAATACTTCGGGTTTTTCCGGTGCTGGCACACTGCGCATAGAGCCGACAGATGGAGACTTTACGAGTGACTTCTCAAACAGCGGGTGGGTCTTTGGGGCTACTCTCGGTGGGCTTACCATCGGTAAAGCCACTAGTGCAAATGGCACATCTGACAAGAAAGTAACTATTGCATCTGCAATATTAATTGCCGGGTCGGTTACTGTGTATGGCGGTGATATTGCAGTTAATGCCGCCCTAACGTCAACGACAGGTAATCTTAATCTGCATGCCACAGGTTCGGTAACGCAGACAGCGGCAATTACTGCCTCTGGTCTTGGGCTTCAGGGTTCGGGTAGCTTCACCCTGACCAACAGTTCGAACAATGTCGCCACGATTGCGGCTGGAAGCAGTACCGCCCGTATTGGTGCGCTGTCGTTTGCTGATGCCAGTGGTGGTTTAACAATTGGCACGGTCAACCCAACGGGTATTTACTCGTCTGGTGATGTGTTTATTCAGACACTCAGCGGTAATCTGACGATCGCAGAAAACATCAACACCACCAGCACCACGTCGACTGCTATTCGTGTAGCAGCGGGAACAAGCGCAGCACGTGGTGGCACAGGTACACCAGCATCTGGCAATATCATTGTGAACGGTAGCCCTGTGCTTTCCGCTGGAACCGGCGGAACGATTGGTCTGTACACCGGCAGCATTAGCGACAGCACTGGGCTTACCGCGCTTATTGGGTCGGCTAGCGGGAACTTCCGTTACAACACCAGCATTAACTCTTCGGGCACGGTTACGGCGGGTTACTCAACTGCGCTCGCTACTAATCAGGTTAACGCGCTGTATCGCGAGCAGCCCACAGCAACAATTACGGTTGCTGGCAAGAGCATGACGTACGGAGATAGCCTGCCCACTCTTACGTCCACGGTCAGCACGCTGCAAAATGGTGACAAGGCAGAGAACATGATAGGCGACAGCACCCTGTCTGTCACCGCAGGTGTTGCCGGCACATCGACATCCGGGAACTTCAATTACGGAACGCACTCAATAGGCGTTGCGAGTGCAGTAGACAAGCTTGGCTACAGTCTGAGCTATACCCCCGGCACACTCACCGTTGGCAAACGGGCGGTCTCAGTTAGTGGTGTGTCTGCCGCTGACAAGCCCTATGATGGATCAGATAGCGCGACGCTAAGCTACGCAAACTTAAGCTTTGGCAACTCAATTGCCGGCGACCTGCTGACTATTACTGCAGGTTCGGGTAAATTTGACAACAAGAACGCGGGCGAGAACAAAACCGTTTCGCTAACAAACTTTAGCTACGGTGGCGCAGATCTTGGCAACTACACGGTTACGGATCAGCCTAGTGTTATGGCCAACATTACCAAGCGTGTCGTTTCGCTGTCGGCAGTTAAGACCTATGACGGATCGAACAGCCTGACGGGTAGCCAGGTGACGATTGGCAACTTGGTGGGCTCTGAGAAGCTGACCTACACGGGGGCGACGTCATCGAGTAAGCACGTGGCTGCGGCCGGAAAGTACATCGACGCGATCACCCTGGGCGATGCTACGGATGGAAGTGGTGGTCTGGAATCGAACTATCAGCTGCCCACCTTAAACGTTGCTAACGCACCGGTGACGATTACGGCCAAGACACTCACGCCCACGATTAGCAACACCGGTGTGACCAAGGTCTATGACGGTACAACCGCCGCACCTGATGGGTTTACACCGACCTATACCTTTAGCGGCTTGATTACCGATGACACGGCGGCGGTGCTGACCAACACCGGGGCCGCTTACAACAGTGCCACGGTGGCTGGTGCCAACCAGATCACGGTGTCGGGCTTGGCTATCGGCAGCATCACGGGCACCAATAGCTCACAGGCCACAGACTACGTACTGGATGCCACCAGCAAAACGGTAGCCGCTACGATCAGCCGGGCCACACTCACCGTAACAGCAGATAACAAGAGCAGGGTATACGGGGATGCAAACCCGATTTTTAGCCAGACGATTACGGGCTATGTCAATGGCGAGAATAAAACTTCCGCTGGGGTCACGGGCTCTGCAACGGGCAGTACCGTCGCTACATCAACTTCTGATGTTGGCAGCTACACGATCACCGGTAGCACGGGTAACCTGGCTGCAGCCAACTACAGCTTCAGCACCGCTGATGGCACCCTTAGCATTGGGCAACGTGCAATCACACTAACCGCAAGCAACCAGAGTAAGACCTATGGTGATGCGTTAGTGCTTGGTACGTCAGCTTTCAGTCTAACGTCGGGCAGCTTTGCAACGGGCGAGTTGGCAACCAGTGCCACGCTGAGCGCAGCCAATGGCTATGCCGCTTCCACCACGCAAGGGGTGGGCACCTATGCAAACGAGATCCAAATTGCGGGCGCTACTGGCACCGGTGGGTTTAACGCGAGCAACTACAGCATTACGTATACGCCGGGTAGCTTGACTATCAATGCCCGCCCGGTCACGGTCACAGCAGTCGCCAAAACCAAGGTTTATGGTGAGACTGACCCGTCTTTGACCTACAACGTTGCGGCTGACGGGGTTGGCACGAGCCGTGGCTTGGCCAATAGTGAAACCTTAACCGGTGCATTAGCTCGCTCGGCTGGCGAAAACGTCGGTTCCTATGCAATTGGTCAGGGCACATTAATCAATAGCAACAACAGTAACTACGCCATTTCGTATGTGGCCGATAACCTGAGCGTTACCGCCCGCCCAATTACCCTAAAGGCAAGCAACCAGAGCAAGACCTATGGTGATGCGTTAGTCCTTGGTACGTCAGCCTTCAGTCTTACGTCGGGCAGCTTTGCAACGGGCGAGTTGGCAACCAGTGCTACGCTGAGCGCAGCCAATGGATATGCCGCTTCCACCACGCAAGGGGTTGGCACCTATGCAAACGAAATCCAAATTGCGGGCGCGACTGGCACCGGTGGATTTAACGCTAGCAACTACAGCATTACGTATACGCCGGGTAGCCTGACCATCAATGCCCGCCCGGTCACGGTCACAGCAGTCGCCAAAACCAAGGTTTATGGTGAGACTGACCCGTCTTTGACCTATAGCGTTGCGGCTGACGGGGTTGGCACGAGCCGTGGCTTGGCCAATAGTGAAACCTTAACCGGCGCGTTGGCCCGCTCGGCTGGTGAAAACGTAGGCAACTATGCAATAGGCCAGGGCACATTAATCAATAGCAACAACAGTAACTACGCCATTACCTATGTTGGCAATGCCCTGACGATCACCCCGCGTACGGTGACTTTGTCAGCCACGAAGACTTACGACGGCTCTACATCACTTACGGGTAGCCAGGTGACGATTGGCACAGGGGTGGGCAGTGAGACGCTAACGTATACCAACGCCTCTGCTAACAGCAAACACGTTGCGGGTGCCGACGGTAACACCACCACGGCCGATAACTTTATTGCTGCGATCACGCTTGCCAACGGCAGTAACGGTGGCTTGGCAGGCAACTACCAGCTGCCCACACTCAATGCGACCAACGCACCGGTGACGATTACGGCCAAGACACTCACGCCCACGGTGAGTAACACTGGGGTGACCAAGGTCTATGATGGCACCACGGCAGCACCAACAGGGTTTACACCGACCTATACCTTTAGCGGCTTGATTACCGATGACACGGCGGCGGTGCTGACCAACACCGGGGCCGCTTACAACAGTGCCACGGTGGCTGGTGCCAACCAGATCACGGTGTCGGGCTTGGCTATCGGCAGCATCACGGGTACCAATAGCTCACAGGCCACAGACTACGTACTGGATGCCACCAGCAAAACGGTGGCGGCTACCATTAGCCGGGCTAGTCTGACCGTAACAGCCGATAACAAGAGCAGGGTGTACGGGGATGCGAACCCCACCTTTAGCCAGACGATCACGGGCTATGTTAATGGTGAGAACGCCACCTCTGCCAATGTGACCGGTTCAGCAACGGGCAGCAGTGCCGCTACAGCCACGTCTAATGTTGGCAGCTACACGATTACGGGCAGCACGGGCAATCTGGCTGCAGCTAACTACAGCTTCACCGCCGCTGATGGCGCGCTCACAGTAAACCAGCGCCCGATTACAGTCACGGCAGCCGCCAAAACCAAGATCTATGGTGAGACGGATCCGTCGTTAACCTACAGCGTTGCAGCCGATGGGGTTGGCACGAGTCGTGGCTTGGCCAATGGTGAAACCTTAACCGGCGCGTTGGCCCGCTCGGCTGGTGAAAACGTAGGCAACTATGCAATAGGCCAGGGCACATTAACCAATAGCAACAACAGCAACTACGCGATTACCTATGTTGGCGATAACCTGAGCGTTACTGCCCGCCCGATCACTGTCACAGCAGTCGCCAAAACCAAGGTTTATGGTGAAACGGATCCGTTGCTGACCTACACACTCGAGGCTGCTGGCACGAGCCGTGGTCTTGTGAATGGTGACACCTTCACCGGAAGCCTTGCCCGTGCGGCAGGAGAGAATGTTGGTAGCTACGCGATCGGTCAGGGTACGGTGGCTAATAGTAACTACGCCATCACGTATGTGGCCGATAACCTGAGCGTTACTGCCCGCCCAATTACCTTGACCGCCAGCAACCAGAGCAAGACGTATGGTGATGCGTTAGTCCTTGGTACGTCAGCCTTCAGTCTAACGTCGGGCAGCTATGCAACGGGCGAGTTGGCAACCAGTGCCACGCTGAGCGCAGCCAATGGCTATGCCGCTTCCACCACGCAAGGGGTGGGCACCTATGCAAACGAGATCCAAATTGCGGGCGCTACTGGCACCGGTGGGTTTAACGCGAGCAACTACAGCATTACTTATACGCCGGGTAACCTGACCATTAATGCCCGCCCGGTCACGGTCACAGCAGTCGCCAAAACCAAGGTTTATGGTGAGACGGATCCGTCGTTAACCTACAGCGTTTCAGCCGATGGGGTTGGCACGAGCCGTGGCTTGGCCAATGGTGAAACCTTAACCGGTGCATTATCCCGCTCGGCTGGTGAAAACGTAGGCAACTATGCAATAGGCCAGGGCACATTAACCAATAGCAACAACAGCAACTACGCGATTACCTATGTTGGCGATAACCTGAGCGTTACTGCCCGCCCAATTACCCTAAAGGCAAGCAACCAGAGCAAGACCTATGGCGATGGCTTGGTCTTAGGCACGACTGCCTTCAGTCTAACGTCGGGCAGCTATGCAACGGGCGAGTTGGCAACTAGTGCCACGCTGAGCGCAGCGAATGGCTATGCCGCTTCCACCACGCAAGGGGTGGGCACCTATGCAAACGAGATCCAAATTGCGGGCGCTACTGGCACCGGTGGGTTTAACGCGAGCAACTACAGCATTACTTATACGCCGGGTAAACCATTAATGCCCGCCCGGTCACGGTCACAGCAGTCGCCAAAACCAAGGTTTATGGTGAGACTGACCCGTCTTTGACCTATAGCGTTGCGGCTGACGGGGTTGGCACGAGCCGTGGCTTGGCCAATGGTGAAACCTTAACCGGCGCGTTGGCCCGCTCGGCTGGTGAAAACGTAGGCAACTATGCAATAGGCCAGGGCACATTAACCAATAGCAACAACAGTAACTATGCTATTACGTATGTAGCCGATAGCCTGACGGTAACGCGTCGACCGATCACGCTGACCGCCAACGCAGCAACCAAGATTTATGGCGATGCTGATGCAGCTCTATCAGTAACAGCGTCTGCCACTGGGGCAGGGGTGGGGATTGCCACAACGGCAAACGGCAATACGGTCAACGACACGCTGGCTGATATTACCGGTACGCTTAGCCGCCAGGCCGGAAGTAACGTAGGTAGTTACGACATTGCCTTAGGTAGTGGATCCAAGGCTGCCAACTACGACATCACCTTTGCAGCCGATAACAATGCCTTCACGATCACCCGCCGTACCGTTACTTTGTCTGCTGAAAAGACCTACGATGGATCGACTAGCCTGACCGGTAACCAGGTGACGATTGGCAACTTGGTGGGCTCTGAGAAGCTGACCTACACTGGGGCAACCTCATCGAGTAAGCATGTGGCTACGGCCGGGAAGTACATCGACGCGATCACCCTGGTCGATGCTACGGATGGAAGTGGTGGTCTTGAATCGAACTATCAGCTGCCCACCTTAAGCGTTGCGAACGCACCGGTGACGATTACGGCCAAGACACTCACGCCCACGATTAGCAACACCGGTGTGACTAAGGTCTATGACGGTACGACCACTGCGCCGGGTGGGTTTACACCGACCTATACCTTTAGCGGCTTGATTACCGATGACACGGCGGCGGTGCTGACCAACACCGGGGCCGCTTACAACAGTGCCACGGTGGCTGGTGCCAACCAGATCACGGTGTCGGGCTTGGCTATCGGCAGCATCACGGGCACCAATAGCTCACAGGCCACAGACTACGTACTGGATGCCACCAGCAAAACGGTGGCGGCTACCATTAGCCGGGCTAGTCTGACCGTAACAGCCGATAACAAGAGCAGGGTGTACGGGGATGCGAACCCCACCTTTAGCCAGACGATCACGGGCTATGTTAATGGTGAGAACGCCACCTCTGCCAATGTGACCGGTTCAGCAACGGGCAGCAGTGCCGCTACAGCCACGTCTAATGTTGGCAGCTACACGATTACGGGCAGCACGGGCAATCTGGCTGCAGCTAACTACAGCTTCACCGCCGCTGATGGCGCGCTCACAGTAAACCAGCGCCCGATCACCCTTACGGCCACTAACCAGAGCAAGACCTATGGCGATGGCTTGGTCTTGGGCACGTCAGCCTTCAGGCTAACGTCGGGCAGCTTTGCAACTGGGGAGTCAGCCACGGCTGCTACGCTTAGTTCAGCAAACGGATATGACGCCTCGACCACCCGAGGGGTGGGGGCCTATGCAAACGAGATTCAAATTGCGGGTGCCACGGGCACCGGTGGGTTTAACGCGAGCAACTACCAAATCTCATATGTGCCCGGTGATTTGACGATACGCCCCCGAACAGTCACGTTAACTGCCACAAAGGTTTACGACGGCTCTACATCACTTACGGGTAGCCAGGTGACGATTGGCACAGGGGTGGGCAGTGAGACGCTAACGTATACCAACGCCTCTGCCAACAGCAAACACGTTGCGGGTGCCGACGGTAACACCACCACGGCCGATAACTTTATTGCTGCGATCACGCTTGCCGACGGCAGTAACGGTGGCTTGGCAGGCAACTACCAGCTGCCCACACTCAATGCGACCAACGCGCCGGTAACAATTACGGCTAAGACACTCACTCCCACGGTGAGTAACACTGGGGTGACCAAGGTCTATGACGGTACAACCACTGCGCCGGGTGGGTTTACACCGACCTATACCTTTAGCGGCTTGATTACCGATGACACGGCGGCGGTGCTGACCAACACCGGGGCCGCTTACAACAGTGCCACGGTGGCTGGTGCCAACCAGATCACGGTGTCGGGCTTGGCTATCGGCAGCATCACGGGTACCAATAGCTCACAGGCCACAGACTACGTACTGGATGCCACCAGCAAAACGGTGGCGGCCGCCATCACCCCAGCCACGCTTAGCGCAACCGGCACAAAAGTCTACGACGGCAGCACAAGCTTTGCAGGTTCAGAGTTGACGGTTGCGGGGGTTAACAATGAAGTCTTTACTGCAAGCGGCTTTGGCTTACTGTCAAGCCGTAACGTACAAACCAATGAAAAGCTGAGTAGCGTGGCGGGCCTGGTCCTAAGTGGCAGGGCTGGGGCCGAGCTTTCGAACTATTTCGCTCTCACGGTGGAAGACACCACCGTGTCGGTCACGCGCAAAAGCGTCACACTCTCGGCACCGTCTGTCAGCAAAGTTTACGACGGAAGTGATGTCTATGAGACAAAAGACGCCGATCTGAAGGCTCTTTCCGGCAAACTGATGGGCAGTGACACCGTGAGCGCTGCGGACATTTTATTTGCAAGTAAAGATGCCAATACCACCGGGATTTCGGTCACGCTGAGTAATGTCAATATTGACGACGGAAACGCTGGCTTAAATTACAACGTTGGCTACGCACCAAGCACGGGCACCATTACCCCAGCCCCGCTTACGGTTCGCGCCGTGGATGATGCAGACTTCGTCACAAAGGCGGATTCAAGACCCAACTACGCAGGGGTCGTCTATACCGGTTTTGTTGCCGGAGAAACGGCTGCCAACTTGGTTTCGAACCAAAAATTTACAATCGGTACGGTCACCAGACCCGATAAAAGCGATACTGCTGCCAAGACTTATTCGGGAGTCTTAGTGCCGACAGGCTTTGGTGCAACCAACTACGCCATCACCCCGGTAAATGGCAGCTACACCATTGTGCCGGCCGACACGCTTCTTGTGCGCGTGGCCCAAGCCACTGCTGAGTATTCAGCGGCGCCTTCCTATACCGTAACGGGTCAGTACCTGAAGTCCGATAACACGTTGATCAGCCCCATTGCGCCAACGCTTAGTGCTGGGGTGTACACGATTGATGACGGTGCGGGTAGTGTGGCCAGTTTCAAGGTGGCTCCGGTTGGCACAACGCTAAGCCGCGCCGGTCATGTGATTGTGGGGGGCTACAACCTTGATGCGTCAGATGTGGCTGTGAAGAGCGCATCCGTTAAACCCAATTTCGAGAAGATGGTGTTGGTGGGTGCGCTTCAGGTAACACCGAAAATTTTGAACAACGTCACTAACGACAACCCAAAATATCTTGGTATTACATCATTTGAAAAAGAGTATGACGGCAACGCAAGTATTGTCGGGGCAAACTTAAATTTCGATCCGAAAACTGCGGGAGTGTTGGCAAACGACCAAGTGACAGTTCAGGGTGTTGGCTATTTTAATGACCGACATGTGGGCGTGGGTAAGCAAGTTACGCTAAGCATGGCGTTGCGCGGTACTAAAGTCGGTGATGACTCAAAAAACTACGCTTTGCCAGAGCCAAAATTGACGGACAATATCGGAACAATCACTCAGCGTGCGGAAGTCAGTTATGAGGGCACCGATGGTGGCGATTGGTCAAGCGCTCAAAATTGGGCAGGCGGCGCGATTCCCGATGGCAACAACGTGGGCCGTATCGTGATTCCCCAGGGAGTGTCCACGGTTTATGACAGTGATCGCTTCGGCGCAACTCAGGCGGTGATCAATAACGCCGGCACGGTAACGCTTACGCCAAGTACGAACTTCACATTAGCCAATCTGCTCACAGGCTCGGGTGTCTTTGCGCAAGCCGGGCTGGGAACGCTCACGGTGTCAGGCACCAATACGGGCTTTGCCGGCAGTTTGGACATTGGGGTAGGGGAGGTGGTGATTGGTAACGCGAACGCCCTGGGCGTAAGCCCCCGTGTCACATCCGCTGGCGGCCGCTTAAACATCACCAAGGGGTTGGAGCTTCCATCGCTCACCATTAACGGTACAGCAACCGTGCTTTCTGCCGTGAAGACCACGGGCAATCAGATCTACAACGGGGCGTTGACTTTCTTGAGCTCCGGTACGCCCGTAGCTGAAGCCAATGCTTCCGACCCAGCGGCTGCAGCCATAGCGAACTTTTCATCTGCACAAGGCAACATTACGTTTAATGGCACGGTAAGCGCAGGAGCAGGTTCCAAGGCGGCAAAGCGCTCGCTAGTGGTGAGCGCCGCCAACGGCACCGTAACCGTGAATGATCAGATCGGTGTGTCGCTGGTGGACCGATCCCAGCCGAACTATCAGACGATTGCCTGGAATTCGTATAGCGGCACAACGGGCGTGAACCCCTACGCAGTTGACATTAATGCGGGCAGCATTCGCCTTAATGCCGACATCACCAGCTTTGAAACGCAGCGCTATGTTGGGCCGGTGAGCATTGGCAATAATGGGACTAACGGCACGACACGGCTATTGGCTTCGCTTGATCCCTCCATCACGTTCTTGGGTGCCATCAATGACACCGTGGAAGGCCAGCACACCCTGATTTTGCGCGCGATCTCTCTGAACGCAGGCAATGGGCAGGTTCCTGTAATCCAAACCCAAGATATCGGTAAGACACTTGCGCTGGCCGGCTTTGATGCACGGGTAGGTGTGCAGTGGGACGAGGACCAGAGCAGCGTGGCCGATATCGCTCCCACCACCGATGCTGCAGGCCGCGCCTATTCAGATGCTTCCCGCAAGGCGTTTATTGGGCAGATTGACATTGATGGCTCGGTATCCACCATTGGAGACCAGATCTATGCAGGCCAGAAGCTTAATTTCAATGGCACCGCGCCAATCCTGCGCAGCAAAGACGGCAGCATTGAGATGGTCTGGGGGTTGAACGCACCCAACAATGGCAACATAAATATAGGAAAAACAGTGTTCCAGCGCTCCTTCCGTGGCCTTGGGGCAGGTTCTAATCTAGCCGCGCTCCTGGGCCAGCTAGGCATTGAATTCGATGTGGACCTGATCCCAACGGCCGATGCCGGGGACCTGCACCAGCAAAAAGACCGCTTTGTTCGCCGCCGGGAAGTCGAGCGGCTGGAACAGGGTCTAGAGACCGTGTCGGCCAGCGTGGAGATCGGTAAACTGGAAGACGCTAGCGGTACAATGGTCCGCGTTAGCGCCGTTGATGGGGGCATCCTTTCGGAAACTGACAGGCAAAAGGCGGATTCGAGTGAGAATAAGCCGCTCGATTGTAGCGACCAAGTATTTGCGCTCAATAACGTCGAGATCTGCCGTTAATCAGGCGGGGGGGTGCGCTTAATAAAAACTGGGGAAGGTTGTCGTGAAATTGGATCGTATTTATAAGCTGTCGTTATCAAAATTAACCACTGGGTTTGTTGCATTTACGCTAGCGCTGATGACATCAGCAGCAATGGCCCAGACCATGCCAACAGTCAATGGCAAACGCCTTTCTGCTGACTTACTGAATCAAACCATTGCGGCAAACGTTGCCCAGGGCCAAACAGACAGCCCAGAACTTCGACAAATCATTCTGGAAGAGATGATCAATCGCGAGGTGCTGGCTCAAGATGCACAACGCAAAAAACTTGATCAGTCAAAAGAAGCCACGCTGCGTTTAGAACAATTACGTCAGTCGCTACTTGTTGATTTGGCGCTAGCCGACTATTTCGAGAAAAACCCAATCACCGAAGCTGCACTTAAAGACGAATACAAGCGACAGACCGAAGCGATGGGGTCGATGGGGCCACTGCTGCAATACCAGCTTCGCCTGGCGGTGTTCGAGACTGAAGCCAAGGCCCGTGATGCCATCAAGCGAATCCGCGACGGCAAATCTTTTGAAGAGATCGCCCGCAAAGAATCTAGCGATGCCAGCCGATCCAATGGAGGTCTTTTGGATTGGTTGCTACCGAATCAGCTGCTGCCGGCCGTATCAAATGTGATTGTGAATTTGTCTAAGGGTGGCGTGACTGCGGCCCCCATACAGACAAACAATGGCTGGAACGTGGTCCGTGTGGAAGACACACGGCCATTTAAATTGCCGAAATATGAAGAGTCGGTGGAGCAGCTGCGCGCTAGCCTGATTCAGCAGCGCCGGGTGGCGTATATCAATGACCTGCGCAAAGCGGCAAAAATTACACGCTAATCATGCGCCCAACTATCCAACACCATCGCCTTGGCCGGGTTGCACTAGCACTAGGCTTTTTGGGTTTGGGTGGGGCAGTGCTTGCTCAAACCCAGCCAGACGCCGGATCTCTACTTCAGCAAATCGAGCGTGAGCGTGAATTGATACTGCCCAAGCGGGTAGAGCCCCGCAAAGAGCCACTTCCACAAGACTTAAAAGAAATTCCCGGTCTCACGGTCACCGCCAAATCGTTTCTGTTCAATGGCAACACAATCTTTAGTAGCGAAGAGCTCGCGCCACTCCTGGTTGAGTTTCTAAACCGGCCGATTGGTTTTTCTGACTTAATGCGGGCGGCGGACACTATCGCCGAGCATTACCGCAAAGCAGGGTGGGTGGTACGCGTTTATCTGCCCAAGCAAGACATTACCCAGGGCGTGATCACCATTCAAATTGTTGAAGCGGTATTTGGTGGCGCCGTATTCGAGGGCGACCCACCCAAGCGATTGTCCAAAGCACGTATTCAAAGCCTGATTGAGGCTCAACAGCCCATTGGTAGCCTGTTGCATAACGACAAAATTGATCGTGGACTGCTACTGGCTGACGATCTGCCGGGAGTGATGGTGTCGGGCAGTCTGGTGGCAGGTACCGCCGATGGACAGACAGACCTGGCTATCCGAACCGTAGACGAGCCCTTTGCACAGGTGGACTTAAGTGCCGATAACACCGCGTCTCGCGCAACTGGCGCAGAGCGGGCCACCGCAAACGCAGTTTTTGCCAGCCCCTTTGGCTATGGGGATTCCATTTCTGCAATCGCATTGCATACCGAGGGCAGTGACTATGTTCGCCTGGCCTATAGCGCTCCGCTAGGGCGAGACGGTATTCGAGTGGGCGTGAACGGATCTTATTTAAAGTACAAAGTTATCACCGACGAATCAAAAGCCGCTGGGCTCAAGGGTGACTCTCAAACGGCTGGATTTGAAATAAGTTACCCAGTGTTGCGCAGCCGCTTGACTAACTTGTACTTGCAGGGAACGCTTGACCGAAAAATGTTCGAAAACGAACAGTCGGGTGCTATTTCAAGCGATTACGAGACCGATGTTGCAGGCCTTACGTTTTACGGCAACCTATTTGATTCTTTAGGGGGCGGGGGAAGTAACTCCTTTAGCCTGGGGGTGAATCGTGGAAACCCCAGCGTGTCGGTTGGTGCCGAAGTAAAAAAAGATGACTTCACCAAGTACAAATACAGCCTAAGCCGACAACAGGTGATTACAGAAGCCTTGTCCGTGAGCCTGGCACTCAATGGCCAGCACAGTAACAAGGGGCTGGATTCATCAGAAAAGTTTTCCCTGGGCGGCTCCAGTGGTGTGCGTGCTTATCCTTCGGGTGAGGCGTCTGGGACAATCGCGCAGATGGTGAATCTGGATGTGCGCTGGAAGGTAGTACCCAGTGTCACTGCCAGCGTGTTTTACGATTGGGGCAAGGTAAAGAATCGTGATGACCCGACCCTAAAAGATCGCGTAACACTGAAGGGTGGGGGCCTTGGCCTGGCCTGGGCAGTCCCGAACACCGGATTAAATCTGAAAGCCGTCTGGGCCCGTCGAGACGGCGATAACCCCAACCCAACGCCAGCTGGTAACGATCAAGACGGAAGCCTGAAGAAAAACCGTTATTGGCTCACGGCCAGTTACGCGTTTTGATACTTCTGAATAAGGAATTATTGTGACCACAACAATGCCAGTTGCTTTTTTCTACACCAACCCCGAGGTGCTTCAATTCTCAAAGCATCAAAAACTTCGGTTTAACCCAGTTGGCACGGCAGGTTTTGCTGCCCAACAAACGGTGGCCCCAATTGTCTTGGCGGAATTTAGCCTGGCCTGCATGGAATACCCAATTGTTTTTGCAAAAGCCGATGCTTCCGATGATTCAGAAACACAGTGGATTGCGCTGGCCATTACCGGCCTGCAGCCTGGGCGTAATGCCTTTGTGAATAGCCAGGGCCAATGGACTGGGCGTTATGTGCCGGCATCGATTCGCCGGTACCCCTTTGTGCTGGCTAAAACCGGCGGTGAGGATTATTCGGTTGCTGCAGATTTAGATGCGCCGCATTTTCAGAAAAGTGGTGAGGCGATTTTCAATAGTGATGGGAGCCCAAGTGAGCTGATGAAAAATGTGCTGCCGCTGCTGCAAGACTTTCAGGCACAGGCGGAAGTTACATCGCAATTGATCTCTCGCTTGGTGGAAGCGCAGCTGCTGGAAGAGACCAGCGTGAACCTGCAATTGCCCAATGCTGACCCCCAGCCGATTGGCAAAATCTGGATGGTCAACGAGCAAAAGTTACTGGCCGCTGCCGATGATCTTTTATTAAGCCTGACCAAGTCGGGCGAACTTGGGTTTATTTACGCGCATTTGTTGTCGCTGCGCAATCTGTCAAACCTGATGGACATGGCCAGTACGGTTGCGACCAACCCCGGTAAATCCGCAGGCAAAACTGGCGCCAACAAGTCCCTGGCAAAGAAAACGGCACTGCCAGCACGAACGGCTGCAAGTTCGAAGAAAACACCGCCCCCCGCTAAGAAAAAAACGACACTTACCAAGAGCAGCAGGGCGGCCAAACCTACTGCGAAAAAAGGCCGCTGAGATTTTTTCCGGCCCCGGTAACACATAAGAACACGGTATGGCCGCGCTGAGTCGTTTGTCACTGATCTACGCATCACAGCGGCCGGGCCTGTCGCTTCCATCACGGGAGCTGCGCAACGCCATTGTGGCGGTGGGCGCGATTCATCTGCTGGTGGTGTTGCTGAGTATCTTTGGCTTGCCCGATCGTGCTTTTAAAAAGCAGCCGGATGTCACCATTGAGTTCTATGCGCCGCCCCCCACGCAGCGGGCGAATGCATCCAACACGGCTGCCACAGCGCCCCCGGTAAAAGCCACCAAGCCGCCAGAGCAAACACCACCACCAACGCCCGTAAAACAAGCTGAAATTCCGCCCATCAAACCAAGCACACCGGAGCCAGATGCACCCACGGTTACTGCCCCGTTGGCCACAGTCCAGCCAAGTGCTGCAAGTAAATCCACCAGCAGCGCGACTGCCGCGGCAAGTGCGGGCAGTAGCGCCACGGCACAAACCCAAGACGCTGATTACAAAGCCGCTTACTTAAAAAACCCCAAGCCGCCATACCCAAGCATTGCCGTTCGCATGCGGGCCGAGGGCAGGGTGATTCTGATTGCCCAGGTGTTGCCAGATGGCCGCGCCGGGGAAGTGCGCATTGAAAAATCCAGTGGTTATTCAGTACTGGATGACAGTGCGCTAAAGACCGTGAGGGGTTGGCAATTCACGCCCGCCAGAAAAGATGGCGTGATTGTGTCGCAAGCTGTTCGTATACCAATCGATTTTCAATTAAAGAACTACTAGAAAAAAGGAACTGCAGATGAGTCTAGCCAACCTGCCCGTCGAGGCCACCCTGGCGGTGTTAATTGCCATGTCCGTGGTGACCTGGGCAATTGGTATTTCTAAATTTCGCCACAACCGAAAACTGGCCCAGCAGGGCGCTGAGTTTCAGGCCAAGTTCTGGCAGTCGAAGACTCTTCAAGATGGCGAGTCAGTGGCAAAGGCCGCGGCGGGGGACTTTGCGCTACTCGCGCAGACAGGCTATGCGGCGTATCAAGAATTTCAACAACACCCCGGCAGCCTGAAGTTTTTTGGCGACCTGCAAGACGTGCTTGAGCGGCCCATGCGTCAGGCCTTAGCGTCGATACAGCGGCAGCATGAAAAGGGGTTAACCGTCTTGGCATCGATCGGGTCGACTGCACCCTTTATTGGTCTGTTTGGCACCGTGTGGGGCATTATGAATGCCCTGCAGGCCATTGGTGCAAGCGGCCAGGCCAGTATTGATATTGTGGCTGGCCCCATTGGCGAGGCATTGATTGCCACCGCCGTGGGTATTTTGGCGGCCATTCCCGCGGTCATGCTTTACAACTTTTTTCTTCGCACGCTCAAGGTTCGCCGCACCGAACTGGAGAGCTTTATTGAAGACTTCCTGCGTGTGATGTCCAAACACGCAGCCCAATAAATTCGCTGTGAAGCAAGTCATCCGCGACATGCAAACCGCAACACAAACCGGAGTTCAGAACAATGGCCATACCCACAGCCAGTGACGACGATGATGTCATGGCAGAAATGAACGTGACCCCACTGGTCGACGTGATGCTGGTGCTACTGGTGATCTTTATCATCACGGCACCGCTGATCGTGCCCCAGAGCATGAAGATTGTGCTGCCGAAGACCCAGGCGGTGGCCCAGCAAGATATGGCCAAAAATGTTTCCCTGGTGATCAACGCCCAGGGCGAGATGCGTTTAGACGGCAGGGTGGTGGATGAAGCGGAACTTGGCGCGACACTCAAGGCCCGTGCCAGCGAGCCCAAGTTTCAACTGCAAGTGCAGGCAGACGAAAAAGTGCCCTATGGCCGTGTGGCACAGGTCATGGCCGTGGCCCAGGGCAATGGCGTGACACGCCTGTCATTTGTGACCTTACCAAGATAACCTAATTTACATAATACACATTATGCGACACATTAAGGATGGGCACCCAGGGGGCCGGGGGTCATCAGCTGACCAAGCCCTATCTGTCCCGATAATCGATAAAACAGCAATCGCTGTTCACCATTGGTGATATTTTCCACACGGCAGGTGTAATGTTCTGTCGATCTTCGGAAACGATAATTCCCGGAACACGTTGGCCCTTAAACTTTGAATTGAAGATTGAAACGGACCGCAACGGTAATGCCCAAATACATATGGATTAGTCTTCGACAATTTATTGAGCAAGCCACCGCGAAGACTGGCTATGACCAGCTGGATCAGTCCGCCCAGCGTCTTCTGGAATGGCTCTTAAAGCGTCAAGAAAGCGCCCCTGCCGATGCGATCTATATCCAGACTGTGGTCATGCGATCCGACATCGCATCGCCCGCCACGATCTTCAAACTCATTAATCTACTGGCAGAAAAGAAACTCATCACGGTGACGACCGACCTAGCCGATGCCAGGCGTAAACGCATATTGGTGACCGACAAAGCGATCGCACAGCTGCGTGAGCTCAGCCGACTGGCCAGCGACTGGGCCAAAAAGAACCGTTAGACCAAACCCGCTGCTTAACAAGCGCTATTGGGGTAACGGGAAGACCTCGACCCCCGGCGCTGGACGCACCTCTGCCGGAACTGGTTCTGCTGTGGCCCCATTCCCAGTCAGCCCATTGTCAGTGCCCGGCTCCACCGTTTTGACGACCGAGCCGCCGGAGTCAATCACAACGGATTCCAGACTGGCATCAGCCGGAGGATTTGGCAGGCGCTTTAGATAACGTTGCGTAAACGCGATCTCTTCCATTTCTAGCCAGAACGCCAGATCGCGATTGTTGTTTTCAGTGGCGTAATCACGCGCGGTCAATCCGGCCTCGTTGGTCTTGGTGGGGTCTGCACCACCTTCTAATAAGGCCTTGGCTGCGGGCTGATGATTAAACCGCGCCGCAATCATCAGGGGCGTGGTTTTGTTGGGGCTTTCCGCATCGATATAGGAATTTTTTTCGATCAGCAGTCGAATGACGTCGGCCTGGCCGGTTGTGGCGGCATAGTGAAGTGCGGTCCAGCCTTCTTGATTGGGCTGCGCACCGAGTGTCAGCAGTTTGCTCACAATCGCGGTATTGCCCTTTAGCGCGGCCAACATTAACGCCGTCTCACCAAGCTGATTGCGGTAATTCAGAACATCCTGGGCCTTCCATGCCGGTTGATCCAGTAAAGCAAGGGCCATGGTGTCGCCATCTTCACGAATGGCGAGCATTAGAAGATTGTTTCGAAGATCGTCGCGGGTCTGCTCATTCAGCCCCAGGTCTTGCATCTGAAGAATAAAGTTCGTGTCCCCTGCCCGCGCGGCCAATAAAAACGATTGCAACAGGTCGCGTGCACTGGCCGGCGCGATGCATAACGCCAGCAACACTGCGCTGACCAAGAGTTCTTGCAGATGACGGCGAATGTGCATGGGCTTTCCCCTGTGATCAGGCCGCTAGCTGCCCAGCAGCGAAGCGGTGGAAATTCGCGGTGGTGGCAGCAGCAACCTGCTCTACCGAGATGCCCTTTAACTCAGCAATTTTCTGGGCAACAAAGACCACATAAGACGGCTCGTTGACTTGGCCACGGTGCGGCGCTGGTGCCAAAAAAGGCGCATCGGTTTCAACCATTAAGTGTTCAAGCGGAATCTCTCTGGCAACATCGTGGACCTGTTTGGCATTTTTAAAGGTCACAATGCCCGACAAAGAAATTAAGAAGTTCATCTTGATAGCAGCACGGGCCACATCTGGTGACTCGGTAAAACAGTGCATCACCCCACCGACTTGCTCGGCGCCCTCTTCTTTCAAAATCCGCAAGGTGTCTTCAGCGGCCTCGCGGGTATGAATGATCAGGGGCTTTTTCACCATCAAGGCGGCACGGATATGGGTGCGAAACCGCTCGCGCTGCCACTCCAAATCGCCGGTCTTGCCATCGCCTTCTCGGCGGTAATAATCCAACCCTGTTTCGCCAATGGCGATCACTTTGGGGTCTTGGGCCAGTGCCACCAAGCGATCAACCGTGGGCTCTTCGATGCCAAGGTTGTCGGGGTGCACGCCAACCGAGGCCTGCAGAAAATCATACTGGCGGGCCAGACCAACCACCTGGTCAGCCTCTTCCAGCGTGGTGCAGATGTTCAGTGCGCGGGCAACGCCAGCGGCGCGCATCCGCTCCAGCACACCTGCAGTGTTTTCAATTAAGCCGGGATAGTTGAGGTGGCAGTGGGAATCGATCAATGTTGTCATTTTTTGTTTACCGAAAAGGCTTCGACAGCCCAGAAAACTCGTTTAATCTGTTAGTGGACTACACTTTTTAACGACTTTTTACAGGGCGACTACCCCACCAAGGCACGCCGATACCGGTCAAAGACCGATTCGTAAAAGAGTTTGGGGTTTAGTGGGTGTTCCGCAACCCCCCGAATTCTCTGGATCTCGGCCATGGTCTGGGCCCAGTTCTGTGGAGAGCGGATGCGCAAGGCCTGGTCGCGAAGCGCTGCGCCCTGCTCTGGAAACGAGCGTGCCGCGATGCCATTGCGCACCAGAGCGGCATCGTTCATCCAACGCATGAGCAGGTCCAGGGCATCTGCTGGCGGCGACTTCCCAGCTTTTTCCGCCCACTTGATGGGGTCCACCTGGCCCGACACCAAAAGCGGCAAGAGCCACTCCACGGCCTGGCTGGATTCGTTTTGAAGCCGGGCCAGGGTGACAGCGTCCACCGATAAATCAATTCGGCGACAGCGCGACAAAATCGTGGCGGGCATGCCGCGCAGGCTGTCAGCCACCAAGATAAAAGCCAAAGACGGTGGCGGCTCCTCCAGGGTCTTTAAAAGCGCATTGGCCGCCGCGTAATTCATGCGGTTGGCTGGGCTAATTACCGCGACCCGCAGGCCGCCGCGGTGCGAGCCCACATTTGAAAAGCCCGCCAGGTTCCTAATCTGCTCGATCCGGATTTCTTGTGATTTTTTCTTTCCATCGGCAGTGGCTTCAGGCGTGCTGCCGCCCGGTTCACTGGCCGCTTCGGGATCATCAGCGGCGTCTTCTTCGGCATCCGCATCGGGCCGAATCCAGCGAAAGTCGGGGTGCTGTGTGGCCGTCATCCAGTGACAAGATTGGCAGTTGCCGCAGGCAGAGCGGTCTTTTAGTGGAGATTCGCAGAGCCAAGATGCCGCCAACTCCAGGGCAAACTTGGTCTTTCCAATTCCCTTTGGGCCCAACAACAGCAAGGCACTGGGCCGCCGATCCATGCCGCTAGCAACCCGTTCCCACCAGAAATTAAACCAAGAAAAGTCTTTATTAATCATAAGGATGAAATACTATCCTTAAGTATGGATTGAATCCGTGAAACATCTTGCGAAGAGTCGATCACGACTGCCTGCGGAGAATTGACTCGAGGTTGATTCAGGTAGACATCCCGCACCCGCTCAAAGTAGGCCAGGTCTTGGGCCTCGAAACGATCGGTGGCATTTCCTCGGGAGTTCCGCCGTGCTGCCGCAAGCTGGGCGGGTGCATCAAACAGATAGACCCGATCAGGCCAGACCCCCATGGTGGCAGACGCCATCAGGCCATCGATCCAGGCAAGGCTCACTTGCCCGCCCCCACCCTGATAGGCCCGGGTGGAATCCACATAACGGTCACAGACCACCCAGCTGCCCGCCGCCAAGGCAGGTGCAATGACCTTGGCCACATGGTCGCGCCGGGCAGCCGCCACCATCAGGACTTCCGTCTCAACATCCATGGGCTCATGCAAGACAAGTTCGCGGATCTTTTCGGCCAGGGGCGTGCCGCCCGGCTCCCGAGTGAGCACCACTTCCACCCCCTTTTGCATCCGAATCTGATCGCAAATGAAGTCCAGATGGGTGCTCTTGCCGGCCCCATCAATGCCCTCTAAAACAACGAACTTGCCCCTCATATCTGACCCTTGATCCGCCGAATGAATCGATCTACCGCTGAATTATGCTGCTCCAGGGTCTCGGAAAATTCTGAGCTTCCATCCCCCCGAGCCACGAAATAAAGCGCCTTGGATTGGGCGGGGTTCATCACCGCCCTCACGGCCCGAAGGCCTGGGTTGGATATGGGTGTGGGGGGCAGCCGTTTGCGGGTGTAGGTGTTGTAAGGCGTATCTTTACGCAGGTGGGCCTTGGTGATGTCGCCCTTAAACCGATCGCCCAAGCCATAGATCACCGTGGGGTCGGCCTGAAGTGGCATGCCCTGGCGCAATCGATTGGCAAACACTGCAGCAACCCGCTCGCGATCCCCTGGAAACTGGGTTTCTTTTTCCACAATCGAGGCCACAATCAGCGCTTCTTGCATTGATGCATACGGCAGGCCAGCGGCCCGTTTATTCCATTCCCGATCCAGAATCTGGGCCTGGGTGCGAACGGATCGGCGCAACAGCTCGGTGAGCGAACTTCCCTTTTGCACCACGTAAAGATCGGGATAGAGCCAGCCCTCGGGGTGTTCTGCGGGCGCTCCGATGATCTTGGCGAGTTCCCTGGGCTGCCGATAGGCAGGCAAATCAACACGAAGATCTGGGTTTTTTTCGGCGGCCTCGATCACCTGGCGAACCGTCCAGCCCTCGACGATGCGCAAAGTGGTGACGCTCTCATCTAAGCCAGCCAGCCGAAGAATGAGTTGTTTTTTGCTTAAGCCCGGTTCAACTTGGTAGACACCCGCCTGCAATTGCCGGTGTACCCCAATCCAGCGGGCCTGAATCAGAAATAGCCCTTCGTCGATCTGTACGCCAGCGTCGCGCAGCAGGCCCGCCACGCCCCGGGCAGATGTGCCATAAGGCACGATTAATTCAATGGCCTTGGCGCCCTGATGCACAGGCCGGCTGGTCTGCTGGTCAAGCCAGAACAGACCCGCGCCAAGGAAAACAAAGGCCGCAACCAGACTGACCACCAGCCAACGGATGGCTCGCTGAAAAATGGAAATGTTGCCCCGCCGTGAGGGGGTATATCGTTTTCGCCCAGGCATCCCGCTATATTAAGGGCAGACCTTCTTTGCCCATTTAGATCGCTGCTCTTCGCTTATGACAATCCCGGTTTCTTCACTGTTTAACGCTGACAAATTCTGTGCGCTGGCCGGCTTTACGGGCTTTACCGTAACGGGTAGCGATGCCAATAGCTTTTTGCAGGGGCAACTCACCAACGATGTGGTGGGGCTTGCGCAATTGGCGAGCCAGCGAACCGGCTATTGCACGCCCAAGGGCCGCCTGATGGCCACGTTTTTGCAGTGGCGAATCAATGCCGACACCCTGGGCCACGTGATGCCGGCTGAGCTGGCCGAATCCACTATCAAACGGCTTCGCATGTTTGTTCTTCGGGCAAAGGCAACGTTTTCATCGACCGATTCACATCTGCAGGTGCTTGGGCTTTGGGGGGCATGGACCGCTGCAGGCCAGGTAGAGCTCGCCAAAAATGGTGATCGTGCCCCAATGGCAGTGATTGATCTTGGAAGCACATCGCAGACTGGCGCTAACGGTGCTGAAAACGTGCCCACCGGCCCCTGGCTGATTGCCGAGTCGGCCTGCCCCACCCTGGGTCAGCGAGCATGGCTGGTGGGGTCTACTGCACAAATCGCAGCCGCACAAGAAACATTGAATCAAGCCAAGGAATTGCCCGAGACTGCATGGCGTTACTCTGAAATTCAGAATGCCAAGGCTTGGGTATGGGAAAGGACCAAAGAGGCCTTTGTGCCACAGATGATCAACTTCGAACTCACCAACGGCGTGAGCTTTACCAAGGGCTGCTACCCCGGCCAGGAAGTGGTGGCCAGAAGCCAATATTTGGGCAAATTAAAGCGGCGCAGTTTTCGTGTCGACTTACAAGAGACGCCGCAGGATTGCGCTGGCCTGGTGGGCGCAGACGTCTGGTCGGCCAAGATCCCGCACGAGCCATGCGGCCAGGTGGTTGATTGTGCGCAGCGCTTTAATGCGGCCGGCGATCCGGTTGCTGGTGCAAGCCTGTTGGTCGAGTGCACGCTAGAGGCCTGGGAGGCGGGAGATTTACACCTTGAGACACTCGTTGGCCCGAATCTCGAGCAAAAGCCACTGCCGTACAGTTTTCCGGCCGCCGCCTAATTAATCTGACCCAACGTGCTTTTTTCGGCCACCCAGACTGGCCATGCGCTTAAAGGTGCCCATGGCTTGGGCCAGCAGACGGCCCTGAGTGTCGCGCAATTCGCCGCGACAAAAGGCCATGGTGCTGGAGTAATGGTCACACCAGCCAAAGCCATGAATCTCGCCACGGGCGGGCCGCAGAAAGCTGGTCTTCATCTCGATCGTGACCACCCCCAGACCGTCAGGGTCGGAGGATTTGGCCGCTAGCGCCATCACCACATCCAGCATGGTCATGACCAGGCCGCCGTGGGCGACACCAAGGCCATTTTCCATGTGGGGTTGGAGTTGAAGTTTGATTTCAGCCTGCCCCTTGCTCATGCTCACCATCTCCGCACCGAGATGGGCCACAAAGGGAGTAAAACTAGGTTTTAGCGGGTTATCCATGACCGTAACGATAGCAAGACTTACCATTACTGCCCATGAACGCGCCTCACCCCCCGTTTTCGACTGCCCCCCTGCTGCCACCGCTGTCTTCCCATGCGGCACCGGGCACAGCCCCGCGGGTCTCGCTTGCCGAGTCCTTGCCCGAGCAGGCCTGGACCAAGGGGTTTGCGCAGATCGAATCGGACCCGGATGAGCCCTTTGTGCGGCACTGTGACCCAAGCCCCACGTCGGATGCCCAGTGGCTTGCGGTATCCACTCAGGCTGCCCGCCTGATTGGCCAGGAGCCAGCTGGCCTGACGCAGAGTGACGCCTGGCTAAAAGTCTTGTCAGGCTGCGCGGCACCGGACCATCTTCAGCCCTATGCCGCGGTCTACGCGGGCCATCAGTTTGGCGGCTTTGCCCCAAGGCTCGGTGATGGCCGTGCGCTCAACCTTGGTGCCATTCATGGCTGGGAATTGCAGTTAAAAGGGGCCGGCCCAACGCCGTACGCCCGTTTCGCAGATGGCCGTGCAGTATTGCGTTCCTCGATTCGTGAATTTCTCTGCTCTGAAGCGATGCATGGTCTGGGCATCCCCACCACGCGGGCACTATCACTCACCATCTCAAGTGAACCGGTCGTGCGCGAGACGATGGAGACCGCTGCGGTGGTCTGTCGATTGGCGCCGAGCTTTGTGCGGTTTGGAAATTTTGAGTACTTCACCAGCCGTGGCCGTGTGGATTTACTTGAGCGGCTGGTGCGCCATGTCTGGCCAGAATTTTTTACTCCGGCTTTTCGTGGCAGTGCTTTTGATCCACACGCGTTGTCAGAGGCGCGCCACCAGGCACAGACACTGCCCATTGATCAACTGAGCATTGAACTTCTGAACTGCGTTTCAGAAAAAACCGCGCGACTCATGGCCCAGTGGATGGGCGTGGGCTTCATGCACGGCGTAATGAATACCGACAATTTTTCAATTCTGGGCTTAACTATTGATTACGGCCCATTTGGCTTTATGGATGCCTTTGATGCGGACCACATCTGCAATCACTCAGACCACAGTGGCCGTTATCGCTACCAGGCTCAGCCCCAGGTGGGCTTGTGGAATATTGGCCGACTGGCCAGTGCGCTCTATCCCCTTGTTGGCAACGCCGACCGCCTGGCACCAGCACTCGAAACCTTTAAGGCCACCTATGCCCAGGCCATGCAGCAGATCCTGAGGGAAAAGTTCGGCCTGCAAGGCATTGCGCAAAGCACGTGGGACCCATTGCTGTCTGAGTTTTATCAACTCATGCAGGCCCACCGAATCGATTACACCCAGGCCTTTCGTGCGCTGTCCGAATCCAACGACGATGCATTCCTGAATGTGGTGTTGGATCGGGATGCGGTACGGCCCTGGCTTGCCCGTTATCGGGAAGCTGCCCAGCAGAGTTTAGCGGTGACAGGCCTTGATCCAGAGCGGCGCAATGCACAGATGCGCGAAGTCAACCCCAAGTTTGTTCTGCGCAACTGGGTCGCCGAAGAGGTGATCCGTGGTGTGCGCGACGAAGGCGACACCACCGCCTTTGAACAGGTCTTTCGCGCACTGCAGTCGCCCTTTGACGAACACCCCGACTGCGAGCGTTATGCTGGCCCACCGCCCGACTGGGCCCAACATTTATCGGTAAGCTGCTCCTCATGAAAAAAACCGACGACGAGTACAAGCAAGAAC
This sequence comes from beta proteobacterium MWH-UniP1, assembly GCA_036362785.1. Taxonomy (NCBI): domain Bacteria; kingdom Pseudomonadati; phylum Pseudomonadota; class Betaproteobacteria; species beta proteobacterium MWH-UniP1. Next base: position 1,091,379 of record CP143625.1, on the reverse strand, counting down.
TCAGCCCCATGGAATATCAGGTCACCCGCCAAAAGGCGACCGAGCCACCCTTTACCGGCCGGTATTGGGATCACTTTGAAAAGGGTGTGTATCACTGTGTGTGCTGTGGCACGCCGCTTTTTGATTCGGCAACCAAGTTCGATGCCGGCTGTGGCTGGCCCAGCTATTGGCAGGCGATTGCCCCAGATGTGATTCGCGAGGAACGCGATACGACACATGGCATGATTCGCACGGAAATTCTGTGTGACAACTGCGATGCCCACTTAGGCCATGTCTTTGATGATGGGCCCCAGCCCACGGGCCTGCGGTATTGCGTGAATTCGGCATCGGTGAAGTTCAACAAAAGCTAGGCCAGCGCATTCCCCGTAAAATCCGGTGTCATGAAACTACTCGCCGACTGGCTGCCAATTGTCTTGTTTTTTGTGGTCTATAAGACTGTGGATTTGTATTGGGCCACTGGGGTTGCGATTATCGCCACCCTGGTGCTGATGGCCTGGATGCGGTTATCCGGCCACAAGATCGACACCATGCAGTGGGTAAGCCTGGCGCTGATCGTGGTCTTCGGTGGTGCGACCATCCTGTTGCATGATGAGCGCTTCATCAAACTGAAACCCACCCTGCTCTATGGCCTATTTGCCATTGCCTTGCTGGCGCCACAACTGGTGTCCAAAACGCTGGTCATTCAAAAGCTCATGGGCTCAAAAATTGACATGCCCCGGCATGCCTGGGCAAAACTCAATGCCGCCTGGGGCGTGTTTTTTGTGATGATGGCGCTACTGAACACTTGGGTGGCCAATAACTTTTCCACCGACACCTGGGTCAATTTCAAGTTGTTTGGTTCCATTGGTCTCACGATTGCCTTTGTGATTGGCCAGGCCCTGTGGATGAACCGGTTTGCCACGGCTGAGTTGCCAGACGTGTTAAAGGACAAAGACCAATGAGCTTTCTCGCCCCAAGTGCCCAAGAAATCGAGGAACGGCTCAAGGCCGCCCTGCCCCTGGATTACGTCTCGGTTCGGGATGACAGTGCCAAACATCATGGCCATGCGGGCGCGGTGGCTGGTGGGGGCCATTTCCACGTCACGCTTGTTTCCTCGGTGTTTGCAGGTAAAAACCGGGTGGCCCGCCACCGGCTTGTGTATGATCCCTTGAGCGACTGGATCCCCGCGCGTATCCACGCCCTATCAATTGACGCGCGTGACCCCTCGGAGTCTTCATGAAAGTATTGGTTGCCAAAACCCTTGTTGCCTCGGCGTTGATCGCCGCAGGCGGAATCGCTGCTGCGCAGAACATTGCCGTGGTCAACGGCAAACCCATTAGCCGTGCCAGGGCCGATGCGTTTGTTCAAGAACTTATTAAACAGGGCCAGCAAGACACGCCGCAGTTGCAGGCCATGGTGCGCCAGGAATTGGTGGATCGTGAGATTCTGGTGCAAGAAGCCGAGCGTCGCGGGCTACCCGCCAAAGCCGATGTGAAGTTCCAGCTCGATAACACCCGCCAGCAGGTGCTGATCAACGCCTTGGTGCAAGACGAACTTAAAAAATCCGCCATCACGGATGCAGACTTAAAAGCCGAGTACGACCGCCTCACCGCAGGCGATGCCGGTAAAGAATACCGGGCCCGCCATATCCTGGTGGAAAAAGAAGAAGAAGCCAAAGCCATCATCGAGCAGTTGAAAAAGGGCACCAAGTTTGAGCAACTCGCCAAACAATCCAAAGACCCAGGCTCCGCTGCTAATGGTGGTGACCTGGATTGGGCAGGTGCCAACTCCTTCGTTGAGCCCTTCTCCAAAGCCATGGTCGCGCTGCAAAAAGGAAAATTTACCGAGACACCGGTGCAGACCCAGTTCGGATGGCACGTGATTCGCCTTGACGACACCCGTCAATCGAAACCGCCCGCCTTTGAAGAAGTGAAAGATCAGTTGGCTGAATCTATGCGCCGCCGCAAGCTGCAAGACTTCCAGCAGGCACTCAAGGCAAAGGCCAAGATTAAGTAATATCGACGGTCGTTCCTGCCGACACCAAATCAAACAGCGACACAATGTCGCTGTTTTTCATTCTGACGCAGCCAATCGAACCCGGCTCGCCCATGGGCACCGTGTCGGGGCTGCCATGCAGGTAGACATAGCGGCGCATGGTGTCGACATCGCCAAAACGATTCTTGCCGGGCTCTAATCCTGAGAGCCAGAGAATTCGCGTCAAGATCCAGTCACGATTGGGAAACTTTTCTGCGAGCTCGGGTGACCAGATCTCGCCAGTTGGCCTGCGGCCAACAAAGACCGTGTTCCAAGCAGCGCCAGCGCCAATCTTGGCCCGGATTTGATGCCGCCCTGCTGGCGTTTGATAGCTGCCCTTTTGCTGGCCCACCCCGTTTTTGGATGTGGACACCAAGACCTGCATCAGTACCTGGCCCGGCGCATCAGGCGCCCAACGCAGGCCCCCTTCCACCACATCGGGATCAAGCCGAAGTAGTGTGAGCGTTTGGGCCTGGGTGGAAATCCGTATGTGCAGACCGCCCCTCATGCTTTGGCCGCCTTTCGCCGTTGGGCAAAAAAATCTTGCAGCATTGCGCCGCACTCTTGGGCCATCACCCCACCCCGCACTGCGGTGTGGTGATTTAACTGTGCGTTGTCGTAGAGATTCATCACGCTACCGGCCACGCCGGTTTTTGGATCGGGCGCCCCATAGACCACCTCTTTAATCCGCGCATGAAACATGGCACCGGAACACATGGCGCAGGGCTCTAAGGTGACATACACCGTGCAGTCCGTCAGCCGATAGTTGCCAAGAGTTTTGGCGGCATTGCGAATGGCCACCATTTCCGCATGGGCCGAAGGGTCATGTTGAGAAATTGGGGCATTAAAGCCAGTCGCGATGACCTGCCCGTCTTTGACCACCACAGCCCCAACGGGAACCTCGGCAGCGTTGCCCGCAAGTCTGGCCTGCTCCAGCGCAGCGGCCATGAAATCCTGATCAGTAGGCACGGTGAGAGGTGTCAGGCACGGTGTCAGACACCGGGGTAGGAACGGTACTAAGCTCGGTGTGAGGCAAGGTGTCAGACACCGTTCTTTGGTGTCTGACACCTTGTCTGGGCAATCAGGCGCTCGCCTTTTTCAAAATGGCGTAGATCTGATCCTTGAGATGAAGCTTTTCTTTTTTCAGATTTTCAATCTCGGCTTCCGTTCCCGGGGAGATATGGCTTTCCATGTTCTTGATCTGCTGATCGAGCTCGTTATGCTTGTCAAACAGGCGAGTAAAGTGATGGTCGGTGGTTTTCAGCTTGGTGATTAGGTCACGGTACTCTGGGAACATAGGTATAACCCTCATTGTTATCAATCAAGCCTCTATTTTACCCAAGGGTCATAAATTCCCGCTCTAAAATCGATCAACGATGAAAAAAACTTCCGCTGTCTTTGCGATATGTCTAGGCGCCGCAGTTTCCCGGCCGGCCCAAGCCATTGATCTGCAGCCGGAAGACGCTGTTGCCCCACCGCCGGGCTTGCAATCCGTGCAATTTGGGTACACGTACAGTGAACGGGGCTCTTATTACTCGAAGGGCTCAAAAGCGGCCGGCGACAATCAACTCGACCTATCCCAATTCCACGTTCGGCTAGCCGGGTCTTTTGAATGGTCAGGCCGTCCCTCAGTGGCCTATCTACAGGTCCCATACGGCCGAATCGACACAACACCGAATACTGGCGCGCTCGATGCGCCAAGCAATATGGGTGACCTGGTGTTGATGCTTGGCACCTGGCCCTATGCAGATCGCGAGCGACACCAGTTTTTTGGCGTTGCGGGTTACCTGTTTTTACCAACCGGTGACTACGATCCCAAATACACACAGGCATCGCTTAACACCAACCTTGGCGAGAACCGCTACCGCGGCAGCCTACAGGTGGGCTATCACCAAAGGGTGTGGGGCAGATTCGGCTGGCAGGTCGCCTTTGATACGACGTGGTATGGCGATAACGATGATTTTCTTCAGGGGCGAGCCGGATCGACGAAGACGGTTCGCTTGTCGCGCAAGCCACTTTACGCCGGCCAGACGTCACTAGCGTATCGCCTAAATCAAAATATTGGCCTTGGGGCCAGTTACTTTTATACGGCTGGCGGGGAGACCCAACATGACGGCGTTGATCGCGACAACCGAGTTGCTGTTCATCGCTATCAACTCACCGGCTATTACCACTTCACCAGTTCACGCATCACCCTGCAATACGGCGGCGACATTAAAACTGAAAACGGCTTTAAAGAAGACCGACACGTGATCCTGCGCTTCACACAGTATTTCTAACCAAGGCGCCAAGCACCAAGCAAAAGGGCCAGCAATTTCTTGCCGGCCCTTTTTATTTTCCAGATTGGTCTGAGTGGCTGCCCGCATATAAAACTGCGGGCGCGCCACTCTTTTTTATACGGCGCTAGCGATACAACACCGTTGGCAGCCACATCCCGATTGCCGGGAAGGTGTAGAGCAAGACCACGGCCAGCACCTGAATCGCCATAAACGGCATCATGCCCGCGAAGATCTGATTTAGCGTGACATGGGGTGGTGCCACACCCTTCAGATAGAAGGCTGACATGGCCACGGGTGGCGACAAGAAGGCCGTCTGCAGGTTCAGGGCCACCAGCAGGCCGAAGAACAATGGGTCAATACCAAACTTCGCCAACAACGGAATAAAGATTGGCATGAAGATCACGATGATCTCGGTCCACTCCAAAGGCCAGCCCAACAAGAAGATGATGATCTGCGACAAGATCATGAATTCAATTGGCGTGAGACCCAGGCTCAATACCCATGCCTCGACCAACTCCTGGCCGCCCAACAACGCAAACGCTGCAGAGAAGATGGATGAGCCCACAAAGAGCCAGCAAACCATGGCACTGGTTTTCGCCGTCAAGAAGGACGATTCTTTAATCACCTGGAAGTTCAGGCGCCGATAGGCTGCAGCCAGCACGGCACCACCAATGCCGCCCACTGCAGCGGCCTCAGTTGGCGTTGCCAAGCCAAACACGATCGAGCCCAACACCGCCAGAATTAAAACCGCCAAGGGGAAGAACGAACCCAGCAGCATCTTGAAGATTTCAAGCCTTGCCCAGGTAAAGAGGGCATAAAAAGCCAGCATTAAGACGGCTGTCACCCCAAGCGTGACCCAGTACCAAGTGGGAGCCGGCACCGGTTCAGCGACTGCGGCAGCAGGCGCTGCAGCTTCCGGCGCAGGGGCCTGTGCCGCGGCTACTGGTGCATTGGCCGGTGCAGGCTCAGCGGCGATCTCCTCTGCGCCCGGGGGCTCTTCAAGCCCACCACCGTCTTCGGATTTGTATTCCTCGGACTCAAAACCAGCACCCATCTCGACAAGGCCAGCGGACTCATCGACCTTGGCTGGTGCGGTGACCAACTGATAAGTGCCACCCATGATGGCCACAAAGGCCAGGGCTGGCAGCAGAGCAACAAAACCGGTACGCAGCACTTGGCCGGTCGGTACACCAACATTGCGTGAACCAACGACTGCCTTCATGAGCGAGGGAAGCACGCGATCGCTAAAGGCCGACTTCATCTGCTCATAGGCCTGGGGCAGTGGCACCTTGCGCTCTTCTTCCGACAACGGCGGCATCAGGTTTGGCTTGAGCTTGGCCAGAATGATCACATAGCCGACATACAAGCAGGCCAGCATGATGCCGGGGAAGAACGCACCAGCATAAAGCTGCACCACCGACACGCCAGCAGTGGCGCCGTACACAATCAGCATGACGGATGGCGGAATCAAAATACCCAAGCAGCCACCGGCGGTAATCGAGCCGGCGGAGACCCGCACGTCGTAACCGCCTTTGAGCATCTGTGGCAAGGCCAGCAACCCCATGAGCGTGACAACTGCACCAACAATACCGGTCGCCGTTGCAAAGACTGCACAGGTAAAAATGGTGGCCACCGCCAAAGAGCCCGGCACACGCACGAGTGCCAAATGCAATGAGCGGAAGAGCTTTTCAATCAGGTTGGCACGCTCCACCAGATAGCCCATGAACACGAAGAGCGGAATGGCAATCAGCACGTCATTGGTCATGACGGCAAATGTCCGCTGCACCATGAGCGCCAGGGTGTTGTCCAGCGCAAGATTAGGCTCGCGCATGTAATAGGCAAAGAAGGTGAAGATCACGCCCATACCCATCAGGGTAAAGGCCGTGGGAAAGCCCATCATGATGGCCACCACCACCAGCGAGAGCATCAGCAGGCCCAGATGGCCCGACTGAATATTGCCCCATGGCAAGAACGCTAGCGTTCCGATGACCACAAGGGCCATGATGGAAAAACCAAACAGTAGTTCTTTACGCATGGCGTTTTGCTCCTTCGTCGTCGTGGCTCACCATGGCCTTGAGTTCTTCCACGTCGACCTCTTCCACGTCATGCTCACGCGATGGCCATTCGCCATTTTTGATGCAGACGATACAGCGCAGAATTTCAACTAACCCCTGAACAATCAATAGTCCACCCGCCAACGGAATAATGGTTTTGAAGGGGTAAATGGGCGGGCCGTCTGCCGTGATGGAAGAGTGTTCGTTAATGCGCCAGGAATCGGCAGCGTAGTAGTAACCGGCATAAATCAGTGCAATGATGCCGGGGATAAAAAACACCACATACAAAATCAAATCCAGAGTTGCCTGTGTGCGGGGCTTTAAAAAGCCATACAAAATATCACCGCGGACATGGCCACTTTTCGCAAGCGTATAAGCACCGGCCATCATGAACAAAGAGCCGTAGAGCATCATCTGCGCATCGAACACCCAAGGGTGTGGGTTATTCATGACGTAGCGCGAAAACACTTCCCAGCCAATCAGCAGCGTTAGTGCGACGATCAGCCAGGAAAACGCCTGGCCAATCCATGTGGACACCTTATCCACGACTAGAAATAGTTTTTGCACGATGTTTTTCCAGTAAGAGACATGCAATTAAACAAAAGCAGCCGGTGGTAAACCGGCTGCTTTTTACGACATGGCACCCTTCCCCGCCCCAATACTGCCGGGCGGGAAAATGCTGGGCGTTATTTTATGACTTCTTGGCTGGTGCTGCTTTAGTGGCAGCAGCCTGGCGGAAATAGAAGTCATAAGCCATCCGGCGGGGAGCGTTGGTGTCCATATCCCACTTCACGGCACGGGCCGCAAAGGTACGCTGAGATTCCAAGATCTTCTTGAACATGGGGTTCTCGGCAGACTTCTTCTGGGCCACTTGCTCATAGGCGCTCAACTGGGCGCGCAGAACGGCATCGGGCGTTTTGAAGAAGCGAACGCCTTGCTCTTTCTGCATGCCTTCATAGTCTTTGGAGTAGCGGTCCACAGCCTTCCAGGACATGTCGGCCGAAGCGGCCTCCACGGCATTGTCCAACAGGGCGCGAAGCTTGGCGGGCAGGCCGCGGTACTTGGCACCGTTAAACAGGATCTCGAACTGCTCAGCGTTCTGGTGGAAGCTTTGCAGCATACAGACCTTGGAGACGTCGGGGAAGCCCAGCAGGCGGTCCGAAGAGGCGTTGTTGAACTCAGCGCCGTCGAGCAGGCCACGGTCCATCGCGGGAACGATCTCGCCGCCTGGCAGTGCGTTCACAGAAACGCCCATGTTGGTCAACATGTCGATGGAAATACCGACGGTACGGAACTTCATGCCCTTCATGTCTTCCAGCTTGGTGATGGGCTTTTTGAACCAGCCCAGGGGCTGGGTGGGCATTGGGCCATAGACATAGGAGCGAACGTCTGCGCCAACGCTCTTATAGAGTTCGTCGAGCAGGGCTGCGCCACCACCGTATTTGTGCCAAGACAGCAGCATGTTGGCGTCCATGCCGAAGGATGGGCCCGAACCCCACAGGGCGAGCGCCGAATTCTTACCATAGTGATACACCATCACGCCGTGGCCGCCATCCAGGGTGCCCTTGGACACTGCATCGAGCAGGCCGAAAGCGGGGACCACTGCACCAGCGGGCAGCACTTCGATCTTCATCTCGCCGCCGGTCATGTCGTTGACCTTCTTGGCGAAGTCAAGGGCATACTCGTGGAAGATGTCTTTTGAAGGCCAGGTCGACTGGAAACGGAAGTTGATGACGCCTTGAGACTTGGCGATCATTGGGAAGGCCAGAGCACCAGCACCTGCGGCGCCAGCGCCGGCCAGGAATTTACGGCGTTTGGGGGAAGCGTTAACCGCTACATCGTTTGTTTTTTTTGTGGCGTCAGCCATCTGGGTCTCCTAAGTGACATGTCAACAAAACAAACCGGTTCAGGAGGAACCCGAACCGGCAATCCCGGCTCTTGTAAGAGAGCCCGTACAAGAATTATCTCTCTGCCAATTCGCCGTTTTGCCTAGGGAATACCCCGTAGCAACAGGCCCCGCGGCGTTAAACCCGCAGGCCTCGCTGCATGACCGAGAGATTGTTTGTTGACAGGGCAGCGCAGGAGCGTCACTGCCCTGGTCAAGCACTTTGAAGCGCTTATTTGGTGTGGCGGGCCACCCAAGCCACAAAGCTGTCCATCCAACCCTGCAGGAATGCTTTGCTGTCTGCGCCAATGTTGCCTTGCGCGTCAAACAAACCTTCACGTGCCTGGATAAAGCCTTCTGGCTGGCCCATCGTGGGCATGTCGAGAAAGGCCAGGATGTTGCGCAGATGCTGTTGGGCCATGGCGGTGCCCATCGCACCGACAGAGATACCAATCACGCCCGCCGGCTTTCCACCCCAGACGCTTTGACCCCAAGGACGCGAGGCATGATCGATGGCATTTTTCAAAACACCAGGGATCGAGCGGTTGTATTCAGGGGTAAGGAAAATCACGGCATCGCTTGCCTTGATGTCGGCGCGCAAGCGCGACACGGCTGGTGCGGGCGAGCTGTCGTCATCTTGGTTGTAGAGCGGCAGATCACCGATTTCGACGTATTTGAAGTTGAAATTAGCCGGGGCCAGTTTGGCCAGGGCACGGGCCAGTTGGCCGTTAAGAGAATCTTTGCGCAGGCTGCCAACGACGACAGCAACGTTAATGTGGCTCATGGAAAACTCCTTAAAGTGGGTTGAACTGCAATTCGTGGGATTTAGCTAGAGACAAGTTAGATTTTCGCCACCAAAACCGGGCCCAAAGCACGTAACGCTTTGACGTCACCATTCAAATTTTTCGAATAGTGCTGGCCTCTCCAACCCGAAAGCGGGCCAATACCGGGGCCTGCCCCCCGTTTACATGCTCATCAGCGCCCGCCGGGTGGGCTCGGATTCCAGGCTGTCTAGCCACCACTGCAGTGCCCGCCCCCGCGAGGCGGTGGGAATCCTGCGCCAGGCATAGCTGGCATGCACGTTTTGTTCAGTGCGCTCGACCCGCTTGACCACCAAACGACCCGAGTCGATATAGGGCCGCGCCAATCCCTCTGGTAAAAAACCACAACCCATGCCGCGCAGTTGTGCTGCAAGCTTGGCCTGCATGGTGGTCACGGTAAAGACATCCTGCCCTGAAATCAGCCCGATACTTAGACCACCGCCCTGCCGGACCGAATCCGCAGCAGCGACCAAGCGGTGCCTGCTGATTTCTTGGTCGCTGATCGGCTCAGAGCCCTTTGCCAGCGGGTGGTGTGGCGCCACGGCAAAGACAAAGCGTTGGGTGCCCAGCGGTTTCATTTGCAACCCCGCCGTGGCTCCGAGTTCGGCCACCACCCCAAGCGACAGATCCGCCAGGCCAGAGGTCAGGGCTTCCAGCGTGCCGGACAGGGTCTCGGCCCGAATGCGTAGCCGCGTTGGCGGATTCATCGCGAAAAAGGCTTCACAGAGTTCTAAGACCGTGGTCTGGTTGACGATGCTATCCACCGCAAGGGTGAACTGGGGCTCCCAGCCTGTGGCAACCCGTTTGACGCGATTAGCGACCGCATCAATCTCGCTGAGTAGCCGCTGGCCCTCGCGAATCAGTTCCGATCCCGCCTCGGTCAGGCGTGCCTGGCGGGAACTGCGATCAAACAGCAGCACATCCAGCGCATCTTCGATTTGCCGCACCCGGTAAGTGAGCGCGCTGGGGACAATGCCGCTGGCGCGGGCGGCCGCGGCAAAGCTGCCCTGTTCGGCAATACGCTGCAGCATCTCGAGCGCATCAGGGGTGAGCACATCCCGGGTAGAGGCTTTGGATTGGTTTGACATAGGGCTATTCATTCATTTTTTTTGAATGATGACATCAAACCGCCTGGAACCCAAGGCGCTTCCCGACACTTAAAGTTCAGCTCATACCAAGGCGTTACCCCCAACGCCTGACCCAACACAGGAGAACCAGAGCATGCTGACCCTTCGAAAATCCCAGGACCGAGGCTTTGCCGACCATGGCTGGCTCAAGAGCCACCATTCCTTTTCTTTTGCCGATTATTACGATCCCGCCCACATGGGCTGGGGCAACCTGCGCGTGATCAATGAAGACCGCGTGGCGCCCGGCATGGGCTTTGGCACCCATGGCCATCGCGACATGGAGATCATCAGCTATGTGCTCTCGGGTGCGCTGGCCCACCAAGACAGCATGGGCAATGGCACATCGATCCAGCCGGGAGACGTGCAGCGCATGAGCGCGGGGCGCGGTGTGACCCACAGCGAATTCAATCACGCCAGCGACGCCACAACCCATTTTCTCCAGATCTGGATCGAGCCAAACCAGCGGGGAATTGTGCCAAGTTACGAGCAGAAAGCCTTTTCTGAAACCGAAAAGCGCGGCACCCTGCGCCTGGTCGCATCGCCCGACGGTGCCAATGGATCTGTTCGCATTCATGCCGATGCCGCCCTTTACGCTGGGCTGTTCAACGGAACAGAGTCATTCGTGCTGCCCTTAAACCCGGCACGCAAGGCCTATGTGCACTTGGTAAGCGGTGTTCTCAAAGTGAACGGCCAGCGACTGCTCACCGGCGATGCAGCCATGTTGGCCGATGAGCGTGAAGTCGCACTGTCAGACGGAGAAGACGCGGAAGTCTTGGTCTTTGATCTGACGGCTTAATTAGGTTGAGTGAGTTTATTCCCACTCAATCGTGGCAGGCGGCTTTCCGGAAATATCGTAGACCACGCGGTTAATACCGCGGACTTCATTGATGATACGGTTCGACACATGCGAGAGCAGCTGATGCGGCAGATGGGCCCAGTGTGCTGTCATGAAGTCGCTGGTCACCACAGCACGCAGCGCCACAACCCACTCATAGGTGCGGCCATCGCCCATCACGCCCACCGACTTCACCGGCAAGAACACTGCAAAGGCCTGGCTGGTTAAGTCGTACCAGCTCTTGCCCACATCGGCCGCATCACACAGGCCAGCAGCGACATCTTGTGCGGTGGTCTTGGTGTCACGCAGTGTGCGAATAAAAATGTCATCGGCGCGCTGCAAGAGCGGCACGAATTCTGGGTGAATCTCGCCAAGAATTCGCACACCAAGGCCCGGCCCTGGGAATGGGTGCCGATACACCATCTCGGGCGGCAGCCCCAGCGCCACGCCAAGCTTGCGCACTTCATCTTTAAAGAGTTCACGCAGGGGCTCAAGCAACTGCAGTTTCAGCGTGTCTGGCAGACCACCGACATTGTGGTGCGATTTAATCGTGGTGGCTTTTTTGGTCTTCGCACCGGCCGACTCAATCACATCGGGGTAGATCGTGCCCTGGGCCAGCCATTTTGCATTTGATAGCTTTGCGGACTCTTCTTGAAAGACATGCACAAATTCGCGGCCAATGATCTTTCGTTTCTGCTCGGGATCGGACACACCCTTTAAGTGCCCCATGAACTGGTCTTTGGCATTCACGTGGATCACCTTCACACCCATGTGTTTGGCAAATAAATCCATCACCTGTTCGGCCTCTTGCCAACGCAGCAGACCATGGTCCACAAACACGCAAGTTAACTGATCGCCAATTGCTTTGTGAATGAGTGCCGCCGCAACCGATGAATCCACACCGCCCGACAGCCCCAGAATCACTTGGTCACTGCCGACCTGTTTACGAATCGCCGCAACCGCCTCTTCTACATAATTCGGCATGTTCCAATCGGGTTGCGCTTTACAAATATCAAGCACGAAGCGATTCAGTATCGCGGTGCCCTGTTTGGTGTGAGTAACTTCAGGGTGAAACTGCACACCATAAAACTTCTTGGCTTCGTTGGCCATGCCAGCAATCGGGCAAGACTCTGTGGATGCCATCAGCTTAAAGCCGGCAGGCATCTCCACCACCTTGTCGCCGTGGCTCATCCAGACATCCAAAAGGCCATAACCCTCGGATGTGCGATGGTCTTCAATGTCTTTCAGCAAATCAGTGTGGCCACGGGCCCGCACCTGGGCATAACCAAATTCGCGAACCTTTCCGCTTTCAACTTTGCCGCCCAACTGTTCGGCCATGGTCTGCATGCCATAGCAAATGCCCAGCACCGGCACGCCACGCTCAAACACGGCTTTCGGTGATCGCGGTGTTTCGTCTTCGGTCACGGACATGGGGCCGCCCGACAAGATGATGCCCTTTAAGGTGTCTGACACCGTGCCTGACACCTTGCCGTAATTCAACACAAAATCATCAGAGACATCACAGGGGAAGATTTCGCAGAACACGCCGGCTTCACGCACACGACGCGCAATCAGCTGCGTGACTTGCGAGCCGAAGTCAAGAATCAGAATTTTGGAATGCATCAGTCGACGTGATAGTTGGGCGCTTCTTTGGTGATCTGCACATCATGCACGTGCGACTCGCGGATACCGGCACTTGTGATTTCAACAAACTGTGCCCGCTCATGAAAATCTGCAATCGAGCCGCAGCCACAATACCCCAGGCTAGAGCGCACGCCACCGGCCAACTGGAAAAGAATTGCCTTCACGCTGCCTTTGTAGGGCACACGGCCCTCGATGCCTTCGGGCACAAATTTATCCGGGTTGGGATTGTCGCCCTCTTGGAAGTAACGGTCTGCAGAGCCTGCCTGCATTGCGCCCACCGAACCCATGCCGCGATAGCTTTTATACGAGCGGCCCTGAAAGAGAATAATTTCACCGGGTGCCTCGTCGGTGCCCGCAAACATGCCGCCCATCATGACCGTGTGGGCGCCGGCCGCCAATGCCTTGGCAAGGTCACCGGAATAACGAATGCCGCCATCCGCAATCAGCGGCACACCGGTGCCCTTGAGCGCCGCAGCCACATTGGCAATTGCCGTGATCTGGGGCACACCCACACCCGCCACAATTCGGGTGGTGCAGATGGAACCAGGACCAATCCCCACTTTCACCCCGTCGGCGCCATGCTTGAGCAGCGCCTTGGCGGCCTCGCCAGTGGCGATATTGCCGCCGATCACCTGCACATCGGGGTAATGCTTTTTCACCCATTGGACTCGGTCCAACACGCCCTTGGAGTGGCCGTGGGCCGTATCCACCACGATGACGTCAACCCCTGCTTTGGCCAGCAGATCGACCCGCTCTTCTGTGCCCTCGCCCACGCCAACGGCAGCGCCAACACGCAGCTTGCCAAGCGCATCACGGCAGGCCAATGGGTGTTCAATACCTTTGAAAATATCTTTTACCGTGATCAGCCCGCGAAGCTCAAACGCATCGTTGACCACCAGCACACGCTCGATGCGGTGCTTATGCATGAGTTCTTTGGCCTCTTCAACACTCGCCCCTTCTTTGACGGTAACGAGCCGCTCTTTGGGCGTCATGATGCTGGAGACGGGCTGATCAAGCCGTGTCTCGAATCGACGGTCCCGATTGGTCACAATGCCCACAACCTTGCCGTCTTTCACGACCGGCAGGCCAGAAATCTTGCGCTCCGATGAAACGGCTAAAAGCTCGCGGACCGACATTTCTGGGTGGACCGTGATCGGGTCTTTCACCACACCAGCCTCGAAGCGTTTTACTTTCAAGACCTCTTTGGCCTGAAGTTCTGGGCTTAGGTTTTTGTGGATGATGCCAATGCCACCCTCTTCCGCTAAGGCGATGGCCAGGCGGCCTTCTGTCACCGTGTCCATGGCCGCAGAGACCACGGGCAGGTTCAGTGCAATATCGCGGGTGAGTTTGGTGGTCAGCGACGTGTCGCGGGGAAGAACCTGGGAATAGTCCGGAACCAGCAGGACGTCGTCAAAGGTCAGGGCTTTTTGTAGCAGGCGCATGGGCGCTCCAAAGGTCCAAAGCGGAATTATACCGACCCGGACCCTGCCTTTTGGCGCTTTGCGAGTCGGGCTTTTTTAAGTTCGGCAAGCTTTAACTTGGCCCGCTGCCGGCGGGCGTCCTTTGGGTCGGCGATCAGGGGCCGCCAGAGCTCAATGCGGTCACCGTCGATTAAGGCCTCATCAAGCGGCTTGGCAAGCCCAAAGACCCCGATGCCACTGGCTCGCTGCCAGGCTGACTTAAGTTCCGGGAGCAGGTCCGCATGGTCGCGAATGTCGGCAGGTGTACTGCCCAATGGGACAAGAATGTCCTGGCGCAGGGTCCTATCGGGCCACGCGGCGCAGACCTGGACATGAATGTTTACGGTCGTTCGGCCCTGATCCACGGCTTACTTGTCGTAGACCGCTTCGGCCCGCTTTACAAAAGAATCCACAAAGGTCGCTGTGATGTAAGAAAACACCGGGCCCACCACTTTTTCCAAAAGCCCATTCGAGAAGTGGTACTGCAGATTGAAATCCACGCGGCAGGCGTCTTCGGCCAAGGGTGTAAAGACCCAGTGGCCCTCGAGCGACTTAAAGGGGCCGTCTTTAAGCTTCATGTCGATCCGTTTGCCAGGGTCGTTCACGTTTTCGGTGCTAAACGACTGTTTAATCCCCTTGAAGTCGATCTTGAGCTCGGCAGACAGCGTATTGCCGTTTTGCTCTAGAATTCGCCCTCCCCCGCACCAGGGCAGAAAAGCGGGGTAGTCTTCACATTTAAAGACCAGGTCATACATCTGCTGGGCCGAATAAGGCACTAAAACTGATTTCGTAACGTCGGGCATTTCGCTATTTTATGTCGATCATCCAAAACAAGAAGGCTTTCCATGACTTCTTCATAGAGGAACGCTATGAGGCTGGGATCGTGCTCGAGGGTTGGGAGGTCAAAGCCATCCGGGCCGGCCGTAGCAATCTGAAGGAATCTTATGTTTTGGTGCGTAATGGCGAAGTCTTTTTGCTGGGCTGCCATATCTCGCCCCTGCCCACCGCATCGACCCATGTCTTGCCCGACCCCACCCGAACCCGCAAGCTGCTGCTTAAGGCTGAGGAGATCCGTAAACTGATCGGCAAGGTGGAGCGGGCGGGCTACACCCTGGTGCCCATTGACCTGCACTACGTGCGTGGCCGCATCAAAATCGAGATCGGCCTGGCCAAGGGCAAAAAGCAGCACGACAAGCGGGCCACTGAGAAAGACAAAGAGTGGCAGCGCGAAAAGCAACGGCTGGTTCGGGATTCCGTGAAGCGGGGCTAATCGCCCGTCGCCCCGTCCGACAGGAAATGGTCCGTTAGTTACGTAAGCTAGGTCGGCCTGTCGTCGGGCCTGCCCCGGCTCCAAGCGTTCGCCGGGTTCAGATCCCGATGCGTTCCGACCACAGTGTGCGAAGGAAACCTTTAGCCCGACCGAGCTGCCGCCCGAATAGCCCGAAGAACCACCCGCTCAACAGTTGCCTCGGTCACCGGTGCAGACTTCGGATCAATGACGCTACGCAGCGCATCGTTAATCAAGGTTTGATAGCCCTTCCCAGACTTTTCCGCACGCGATCGAAATGCAGCAATGACGTCGTTATCCAGCATGATGGTTAGACGGGTTTTACCTCCCCCGCTGACCACTGGGCCAGATTTAGCGTTGCTGAAGTCGTAATCTTTTCTCATCGTAGGTTCTCGCTTCTGCATTGCTGGCTTTTCGCGCCGAAATGATCCGAATGTTGTCATCGCGTTCAGTAAAACATATGACCAAAACGCGGTTCAGGCTATCCATTGCGAGCGTTAAAAATCGTTGTTCGCCCACCGCATCCGGGTCTTCGATCGTCTGGGCATAGTCGTCATAAAAAGCTGCCTCTACGTCCGGAAATGCGACCCCATGTTTACGCAAGTTTTCAGCGGGTTTGGCAGGATCGAATTCAATCGCCATACCAAGGTATACCTATTTTATGCATATTGCAATCCCAAGCAGTAAGTTGGGAATTGTCGGAGCCGCCGCCGCTGCCCTCAATTAGCCAGAGGGGCTAGAACACATGCACTGGATGTAACGAAGGGGCTTCCAAAGCCCGACCGGCCTAGGAATTAATCGCTCAGGTAACACTGGTCGGAAGGCATCGGGATCTGAACCCGGCGAACGCTTGGAGCCGGGGTAGGCCCGATGACAGGCCGACCGCCGACGAATCGCTAGACGAACCGCTATTTAGCGAGCGAATTCCAGGTATCAACCACGGTATCCGGATTCAGCGAGATCGACTGAATCCCGATATCCATCAGCCAGTGGGCCAGATCCGGGTGATCCGATGGGCCCTGGCCACAGATGCCGACATATTTGCCAGCCCGGTTGCAGGCATCAATCGCCATCTTAAGCAGTGCCTTTACTGCTGGGTCACGCTCGTCAAACTTGTCGGCCACCAGACCAGAATCACGATCAAGCCCCAGCGTGAGCTGCGTCAGATCGTTTGAACCGATCGAGAAACCATCAAAGTGCTTTAAGAACGCATCAGCCAGCAATGCATTGGACGGCAGCTCGCACATCATGATCAGCCGCATGCCACCTTGGCCATTTTTATCAGCGCCACTGCCACGCTTCAAACCATATTTCGCGAGCAGCTCTTCCACGCCCCTGGCCTCAGCAACCGTGCGCACGAAGGGCACCATGAGCTCCACATTGGTTAGGCCCATGTCTTCACGCACACGACGCATGGCGATACATTCCATCTCGAAGCAGTCTTCGAAATCTTTGGCCAGATAACGCGAGGCGCCGCGAAAGCCCAGCATTGGGTTTTCTTCCTCGGGCTCGTAACGTGAACCACCAATCAGTTTGCGATACTCATTGGACTTGAAGTCGGACAGGCGAACAATCACCGGCTTTGGCCAGAAGGCCGCTGCAATCGTGGCCACGCCTTCAGCCAGTTTGTCGATAAAGAAATCACGCGGCGATGCATGGCCACGCGACACTTTTTCCACTGCGTTTTTCAAGTCGGCATCAACGTTCGGGAAGTCCAAAATCGCCTTGGGGTGAACGCCAATGTTGTTGTTGATGATGAATTCCAAACGGGCCAGGCCCACCCCCGCATTGGGAATCGACTGGAATTCAAAGGCCAACTGCGGGTTGCCCACGTTCATCATGATCTTCACGGGCACCTTGGGCATTTCGCCCACGTGCACGGTGGTGACTTCCGTTTCCAATAATCCTTCGTAGATCTTGCCGGTATCGCCTTCCGCGCAAGACACCGTGACCTGCTGGCCGTCTTTCACATGGTCGGTCGCATCACCACAGCCCACGACTGCAGGAATACCCAGCTCACGGGCAATAATGGCCGCGTGGCAGGTACGACCGCCACGATTGGTCACAATGGCTGATGCCCGCTTCATGACCGGTTCCCAGTTGGGGTCGGTCATGTCAGTGACCAGCACATCACCGGGCTGCACACGTTCCATCTCACGGGCATCTTCAATCACACGCACAACACCGGCACCAACCTTCTGACCAATGGCACGGCCCTGAGCCAATACATGGCCGGTGGCCTTGAGCTTAAATTTCTGCTGTGCGTCGCCGTTTTTCTGCTGCGACTTCACGGTCTCGGGGCGGGCCTGCAAGATGTAGAGCTTGCCGTCATTGCCGTCTAAGCCCCACTCGATATCCATGGGGCGCTGGTAATGCTTTTCGATAATCAGTGCATAGCGGGCAAGTTCGGTCACCTGCTCATTGGTCAATGAATAACGGTGGCGATCGGCATCGGCCACATCCACTGTCTTCACCGCCTTGCCCGTGGACTTGCGTTCCGCATCGGTGGCAAAGGTCATCTTGATCAGCTTGCTGCCAATCTGCCGGCGAATCACCGCAGACTTGCCCGCAGCGAGCATGGGCTTATGCACATAAAACTCATCAGGGTTCACCGCGCCCTGCACCACGGTTTCACCAAGACCATAAGAGCTGGTGATAAAGACCACATCGTTAAAGCCAGACTCGGTGTCCATGGTGAACATCACGCCAGCCGCGCCCAAGTCCGAGCGGACCATGCGCTGAATACCGGCCGACAGGGCCACATCGGCGTGGGCAAAGCCCTTGTGCACGCGGTAGCTAATGGCACGGTCGTTGTAAAGCGATGCAAACACGTGCTTGATCTTATCGAGCACGTCGTCAATGCCCACCACATTAAGAAATGTTTCCTGTTGGCCGGCAAAAGATGCATCCGGCAGATCTTCGGCGGTGGCCGAAGAACGGACGGCCACCGAAATGCCGGGGCTGTCTTGAATCATCTTGGCGTAATGGTCCTTAATCTGTGCTTCTAACTCTGGGGGCAATGGGGTCTCCACCACCCAGCGGCGGATTTCCTCGCCGCATTGGGCCAGGGCCCGAACGTCTTCGACATCCAGGGTATCGAGCCGCTGATTAATCCGCTCGCGCAGGCCGCCGTAATCCAGAAACGCCCGAAACGCGGCAGCCGTGGTGGCAAAGCCCCCGGGCACCCGCACGCCAGCAGCGGCAAGCTGGGAAATCATTTCCCCAAGGGAAGAATTCTTGCCGCCGACCGAATCCACGTCGGTCATACGGAGTTCTTGGAAAGGGACTACCCAGGGCTGGGCGGATTTGTTCATTAATGCCACCTAAATAGATAATGGGGACTACGCGACTTCTGAATTTTACCCAGTCTTTTCAAAAGGCCCCATGCCACCCTATTCCGCCCTATCGGCCCGCCAGGAGTCTGACAGCGAGGTCACACTTGCCGGCAGAACGGTGTTTTTCGTCTCGGATGGCACCGGCATCACGGCCGAGACCTTTGGGTCATCGATCCTGGCCCAGTTCGACAAGCTGAAATTTCGGCTTCGCCGCCTGCCTTTTGTCGATTCGATCGAAAAGGCCGACCAGGCCGCCAATGTGATCGAGACCCAGGCCCAGGAAGACGGCAAACGGCCCATCGTGTTTTCAACCCTGGTCAACACCAAAATTCTGGAGCGGATCAAAAAAGTCGAGGCCCTGCATCTCGACATGTTCCAGACCTTTGTGGAGCCCTTAGAGCGAGAGCTCGGCGTGAAGTCCACCCATGCCATTGGCCGCTTTCATCACGCCACGGATACCGACGCCTATAAAAGCCGGATCGAGGCGATCAATTTTTCGCTGGCCCATGACGATGGCCAGTCGATTAAAAACCTGCAAGAGTCCGATGTCATTTTGGTGGGCGTTTCGCGCAGTGGCAAAACACCCACCAGCCTTTATCTGGCCATGCAGTACGGTTTAAAAGTGGCCAACTGCCCGTTGATCCCGGAAGACTTCGAGCGCAACGAACTGCCCTCGACCGTGAAGCCCTTTAAGTCCAAGCTCTTTGGACTGACGATTGATCCCGATCGGCTCTCTCAGATTCGCAATGAACGCCGGCCTGGATCGAAGTACGCATCGATTGAAAACTGCCGCATGGAAGTTTCTTCTGCAGAAGCCATGATGAAACGTGAGGCGATCAGCTGGTTATCCACCACCACCAAATCGATTGAAGAAATCGCCACCACCATTCTGACCAAGCTCAACCACGTTCGTTAAACGAGTCGCTTGCGCCGCAGGGTTTCAAACAGGCAGACGCTGGCTGCAGCGGCCACATTTAAGGATTCGACTCGCGGTGACTGCGGGATCACCACGGTTTGTGAGCGGGTCAGTAATTCCGCCGACACGCCATCGCCCTCTTGGCCAAACACCCAGGCCACAGCAGACTCCAGCGGCAGGCGGTTTTCATAAAGCGATACCGCAGCCTGTGAATTGGCAGTGGCCAAAAGTGAAAGCCCCTGATCGGCTGCCCGAAGTACCGCGGCCTCGGTGCTCAACAGTTCTGTAATACGCAAGGCAAAGTGGGCCCCCATCGCCGCGCGCAACACCTTGGGTGCATAAAGATCGACCGTGCCCGTAATGGACCAGACCTCGGTCACGCCCGATGCGGCTGCCGATCGCAGAATCGACCCCGCATTTCCCGGGTCTTGCAGGCGATCAAGAATCACTACATCGCCCTGCCCCGCCGATTTTTTCGTACCCACTTGCGTTTCGGTGACGCCCTGAGCAAACGCCGACACCGGTACCACCATGCCCCAGCCAGCAGATGTTTCGACCTGCGAGATCTCGGCAAAAAGCTTGGCATCTAAAAGCCACGTGGCCGCGCAGGCCGCAACAATCTCGTGGTCAATCATATCCAGACGACTCTCGCTTGAGATCACCAGAATCGGTTCACGAATCTCGGCCTGGTCTGAAATCGCGCCACTGCCGGGATTGGATCGGCCCTGTTGCGCTTCCACATAACTGCGGCATAGCCGTGACCCCTCTAACCACGCGGCATGGTGCGCGCGTCGCACACGGCCACCAGCGGTGATGTCTTTTAAAAGTTTAAAGGCCGCGTTGTGTCGCGATTCAATGGATTTAGTGGGCATGATCTTGGCCCTGCATTTTTTCTAAGGCACGCGCCACTGGCGCAAAGCTTCTTCGGTGAACGGGTGTCACGCCATGCTCTTGCAGTGCCTGAAGATGGGCTGCCGTGCCATAGCCTGCATGCTGGGCAAACCCATAGGCCGGATAGACCTCGTGCAGCCGGCGCATCTCCGCATCGCGGGCCGTCTTAGCAAGAATCGATGCTGCAGAGATCTCCGCCACCTTTTGATCGCCTTTGACAATGGTCTGGGTGGCATAAGGCCAATGCCATGGCCCCTGAAAATCACCCGGTGATCGATTGCCATCGACCTGAACTTCTAAAGATCTGGGATCAATCACAGGCTGAGATGACGCAAGCCGTTGCAAACAGCACTCCACCGCACGGGCCATGGCCAAAAAGGTGGCCCGCAGAATATCGATCTGATCAATCTCTTCCACACTGGCCCAGCCAATGCCCCAGGCCAGACTGTCGGCCTGAATTTTGGGGGCAAGCTGTTCACGTTTTTTTTCTGACAAGACTTTTGAATCGGCCAGGCCCACCAGGCCATGATCGGCACCCAAGATCACCGCAGCGGCACAAACCGGCCCAGC
The DNA here is from genome assembly GCA_036362785.1 of beta proteobacterium MWH-UniP1. Classification (NCBI taxonomy): domain Bacteria; kingdom Pseudomonadati; phylum Pseudomonadota; class Betaproteobacteria; species beta proteobacterium MWH-UniP1. Next base: position 1,070,261 of record CP143625.1, on the reverse strand, counting down.
AAGTGGGCCGCGGCCTGCTTCATCCACGCCAACAATCACGCTAGCGCACCTTTCCCGCGTGCCAACTCCATGGTCAAGATGTCGGCGATTTTCTGGGCGGCGTTTTGTCGCAGCTGATGGTGCAGGCCAGAAAAAGCTTCGGTTAATTCCGCCACGCGTGCAGGCTGATCCAGCCAGTCCAACACAGCCCTGACAAGATTGTCTGGTGTGACCTGCTCTTGAATCAGTTCGGGAACAGCGCGGCGGCCCAGCAAGATATTGGGCAGACCAATGTCTTGAATGAGAGCCCGGCGTTTCATGAGCGTGTAGGTTAACGACGGCACACGATAGGCAATGACCATTGGCTTTTTAAACAAGGCGGTTTCCAGTGTTGCGGTGCCGCTGGCCACCAAGGCCACATCACAGGCCGCCATCACCAAATGGGACACCGGGTCGCCACCATCTTGCTGAATCAGCCGCACACCTGCGGCCTGCGCCTGCTGAAAGCCTGGGTGCTGTTCAATGCGTTTGGCCATGGCCTGAGACGATGCCGGAATCACAACAGTGGCTCGCGCGCAGAGCATGGCCGCCGCCTTGAAAAACGCGCTTCCGTTATGACGGAGTTCTCCCGCACGTGAGCCCGGCAACACCGCAATCACCGGCTTATCCAGTGAAAGATTTAATTTGTGTCGTGCTGCCTGCTGGTCGGGAACCAGCGGGATCAGATCGGCAATCGGGTGGCCGACATAAGTCGCCTGCACACCGGTACCCTTGTAGCAGTCGGGCTCAAACGGAAAGATGCACAGCATGTGATCCACCGCCTTTTGAATCTTCAAAATCCGTTCTGGCCGCCATGCCCAGATCGATGGGCTGATCAGGTGAACCGTGCGGACTCCTTTTTTGCGGACGCGGGCCTCGACCCCCAGATTAAAGTCCGGTGCATCCACGCCCAGATAAACCTGTGGCTTCCACTTATCGATGTATTCCAAGAGCCAGTAGCGGACCGACAAAATGTGCACGATTTTTGAGAGTGCCTCGACATAGCCCCGCACGGCAAGATCGTCGCTGGTGAACCAGCAATCCATGCCAATGGCTTTGAGCCGCTCACCACCAATGCCACCGACTTCCAGGCCGGGATTGGCCGTCATGACACGGGCCAGTGCATCGGCCGCAATCAAATCACCCGAAGCTTCGCCGGTGACTGCTACCAGGCGTTTTGGCAGCTGCTCAGCTTGGCCCATGACCGCGTTATCGGACAATGCCCCGCGTGGCGGCACCCAGAAATTCAATTAAAGGTGCGACTGCCTGGCGATCAGTTGCGTCGGCCGTGCCGATCTCGTTTGGATCCGATAGCTTTTCAATGGCCTGAGCCAATGTGTTGCCCGATTTGTAGAGCACTTTGTAAGCACGCCGCAGTGCTGCCACCTGGCCTTCGGTAAAGCCACGACGTTTTAAGCCTTCGGTGTTAATTCCGTGGGCCGATGCGGGGTTACCGTTGGCCATGACATAGGGCGGCAGATCTTGCAGCAAGGTGGTGCCCGCGCCCGTCATGGCATGGGCCCCGATTTTCACGAATTGATGCACGCCCGTGATGCCGCCAAGAATTGCCCAGTCGCCCACCACCACATGGCCCGCAAGTTGGGTAGCGTTGGCCATGATGGTGTTGGACCCCACCTGGCAGTCATGGGCAATGTGGACATAGGCCATGATCCAATTGTTCGACCCAATACGCGTGATGCCACCGTCTTGAACAGTGCCAAGATTGACCGTGCAGCATTCACGAAACGTGTTGTGGTCACCAATTTCTAACTGGGTGGGTTCACCCTTGTATTTCTTATCCTGGGGTGGCCCACCAATCACGCAGTGAGAGTGAATGGTGTTGTGTTGGCCCAGCACGGTATTGCCCACCACCTGGGCATAAGGATGAATCACAGTGCCCGCACCAACACGAACGCCAGCACCCACAATGGCAAATGGCCCGACCGTGACATCGCTGGCCAGTTCTGCCTGCGGGTCAACAATGGCAGACGCGTGAATCTTGGCCATGGGCTTAGGCCTTGCCAGGTACGTCACGCAAGGCGCACATCAGATCGGCTTCCGCAGCGATCTGACCATCGACCATAGCCTGGCACTTGTACTTCCACAGGCCACGTGAGTGCCGCTCGATCGTGACATGCAACATCAAGACATCACCAGGCACCACGGGCCGCTTAAAGCGACAGTTATCGATGCCGACAAAAAAATAAAGTGAGTTGTCGTCGGACTGACTGCCCATGGTCTTAAACGACAAGATGCCTGCGGCCTGGGCCAAGGCTTCCACAATCAACACGCCAGGCATGACCGGAAAGTGGGGAAAGTGGCCGTTGAAGAACTCTTCGTTCATGGTCACATTTTTCTGGGCCACGATGCGCTCACCCGGCACAATTTCATTGACCCGATCCACCAGCAAAAAGGGATAACGGTGTGGCAGCGTGTCCAGAATTTCACGAATGTCCATTGGCTTTGATCCTTTAGGTCTTACTTACTTATCGTTGTCACTGTCTTGCGATTGGCGTAGATGCTGCACCTGGCGGCGAAGCTCGGGCAGCCGGCGAACTGCTGCAGCACTCTTTTCCCAGTCGGCCTGTTTGGCCAAGGGATAGACCCCCACGTATTTGTCTGCAGCTTCAATACTCGACATCACCAGGCTCATGGGCCCGATCACCGTGCCATCGGCAATGGTGAGGTGACCCAACACCCCCGCTGCCCCGCCAATTTGGCAATGGGCCCCAATGGTGGCGCTGCCGGCAATGCCCACACAGGCTGCAATGGCGGTGTGATCGCCAATGGCCACGTTGTGCGCCACCTGAATTTGATTATCTAGTTTCACACCGTCACCAATGCGGGTGTCATCCAGCGTGCCACGATCAATCGTGGTGTTGGCGCCGATTTCCACATCGGCACCAATCCGAACACCACCCACTTGGGGAATCTTCACCCAAGAACGATCTGCGGTTGGCGCAAAGCCAAAGCCATCGGCACCAATTACCGCACCGCTATGAATAATGGCCCGTTCACCAATAACCGTGTCGCGATACAGCGTGACCCGTGGGTAGAGCACCGAGCCCGCACCAATCTGCACGGATTCATCGATCACACAGCCTGCGCCAATATCGCAGTCATCCCCGATCACACTTTTCGCGCCGATTACCGCAGTCGCCGCAATTCGCACACGCTGGCCGATCTTGGCGCTTGGGTCGACACAGGCACTGGGGTGAATCACCGTCTCTCGAACGGATTCACTGCGTGCCCGTGCCAATAGCCAGGTGGCGGCCTTGGCGAAATAAAGATAGGGCTCGGGCGTTTCGATCAGGGCCGCCGTCAGCCCAAGCGAGCGTGCCGAAGCGGCGTCTTTCAGAATAATCAGGCTTGCCTTGGTGTTGGCCAGCTGATCTTGATACTTCGGGTTCGCCAGAAACGTGGCGTCGCCAAGATGGGCCTTGGCCAAGCCCGCAAAGCGGCAGATTCTGGTGGTGGCGTCGCCATCGAGCCGGCCACCGAACTGCCCAACGAGTTCCTGGGCAGTTACAAAGTGATGGTGGCTGGCGTCCATTGAATGCCAGTGGAAGGCGTTTTAACGCGCCGCTGAATTCAGCGAGCGCAGCACTTTTTCAGTGATGTCGATACGTGGCGAGGCATAGACGGCCTCTTGGAAGATGATGTCGAACTTCTCAGCTTCCGCAATCTGGCGGATGGCGCGGTTCGCGCGCTCGATCACACCAGCCAACTCTTCGTTTCGACGCTGATTCAGGTCTTCGCGAAATTCCCGCTGACGACGCTGCAGATCACGCTCAAGCTCGGCCGTCTCGCGTTGACGCTTCACGCGCTCAGATTCGGGCATAACGGTTGCGTCACGCTCAAGACGGGAACTGGCTTCTTTCAGCTTAGCGGCGGCTTCCTGAATGCCCTTTTCCCGCTTGGCAAACTCTTGCTCCAGCTTTTGCTGAGAGGCTTTTGCGGGGGCGGACTCACGCAAGATGCGCTCGGTATTTACGAAACCGATCTTGGTGTCCTGGGCAGACGCAGGAGCAACCAACAAAACCATGGCCGATAAGCCAACGCCAATAGACAAACGCTTCAAGAACATAGGCAACACAGAACTCCAATCAGGTTTTCAGCCATTTTCTCACGAATCCCGCCCGAAAACCGGACAGGCCGATAGGCCAGCCCCTATTCCCGCCGGGGACTGGCCAGGGGGCCACTTAAAAGCCAGTGCCGATCTGGAACTGCAGGCGCTGGGTCTCGTCTCCGGTCTTTTTGCGGATGGCGCTACCCATGCTGAGTTTCAGCGGCCCAACGGGCGAGAGCCACGACAGGCCCACACCGACCGAGGCCCGCAGGTCAGACCCGCTCATGTCTTCGTTTTCCTGCCAGACCGACCCCACGTCAAAGAAGGTAAAGAGTCGAATGGTGCGGTCCTGGGCCATGCCCGGCAGCGGGAAGAGTAATTCGTTGTTCAGCACGATCTTGCGGTTGCCGCCGAGCGCTGCGTTATCCGACGCATCTCGACCACCGATACCGCCACCGGCAAAGCCACGGACGGAGCCGATACCACCAACATAGAAGTTCTTAAGAATTGGGTAAGGCTTGCCACCCAGGCCCTCGCCCCAGCCGATTTCGCCGTTAAAGGCATAGGTCATGCTGCGGGTGAGCGGGAAGAACCACTGGTGGCCCAGGGTGGTCCGCACAAACTCCATCTCCCCCAGGGGCGTGGCGTAGTCCACGTTCACGTATTGCGATGTGCCACGGGTTGGCGCAATCGCGCTGTCACGCGAGTCCCGCGACCAGCCAAGCGTTAACGAATATGCGTCCAGATTATCGGTGCCAAACTGATTCACTTCGGTCGTGATTCGGGAAGGCCACTGGCTGCGGTCCCCGCCATATTTGCTTTGCTCGAAGTTGGCACCCAAGAAGATCCGATCCTCTTCGGTATACGGGATACCGAATCGAACACCAGCCCCCTGAGAGTTCACCGAATACTTGTTGGCGGTATTGAGCTCATCCGGCTCGAACTTACGGGTGTAAACGTTGATCGAGCGGCTCACACCATCATCGGTCCAATACGGGTCCACATGGGTAATCGCAAAGGTCTGGCGCAGGCTGCTGCTGTTGACTTCCAAAGACAGGTTCGTGCCAGTACCCAGGAAGTTTTGCTGGGTAATCGAGCCCGAAATCACCAGGTTATCGGTACTTGAAAAACCCACACCCAGAGTCAGCGCACCAAGTGGCCGCTCTTCCACTTTCACGTTGACATCGACTTGATCTGAGGTGCCTGGCACCGGGGCAGTATCAATCCCCACTTCCTTAAAGTAGCCCAGGCGATCAATACGGTTACGCGAGAGCTTGATGCGATCGGAGTCGTACCAGGACGCTTCAAACTGCCGCATCTCACGGCGAATCACTTCATCACGGGTTTTCGAGTTCCCGCTGATGTTGATGTTACGCACATAGACCCGGCGGCCCGGGTCCACCTGCAGCACGAAGGTAACTTCCTGGGTCTTGCGGTCAATCTCGGGCAAGGGCGTCACGCTGGCAAAGGCATAGCCCAGCTCGCCCAAGCGGTCGTTGATCGCCTTGCTCACGTTTTGCAGTTTTTCGTTAGAGAAGACTTCGCCGGGCTTGATGTTGACGAGCTTGGTGAACTCGCTCTCACGGCCGAGCATATCGCCCACCAACTTCACATTTTTAATCTTGAAGCGCTCACCCTCGTTGATCACGATGGTGATGAAGACATCTTTTCGATCGGGTGAGACCGAGACCTGGGTGGAATCCACCGCAAACTCTAAAAATCCACGGTTCAAATAAAAAGAACGCAGGGCCTCTAGGTCACCGGTGAGCTTTTGACGGGAATACTGGTCGGCCTTGGTGTACCAAGACATCCAGGTGGGTGTGGACAGCTTGAACTCTTCCCGCAGAACCGACTCTTTAAAAGACTTCGCGCCAACAATCTTGATCTCTTTGATCCGGGCGTCTTCACCCTCTTCTACCGCAATTTGAATGGCAACACGGTTGCGCTCAAGCGGCGTGACGGTGGACACAATCTTCACGTTGTACTTACCGCGGCCCAGGTACTGGCGTTTCAGTTCCTGCTCGGCGCGATCCAAAAGCGCCCGATCAAAAATTCGGGATTCGGCCAGGCCGGTGTCACGCAGGGCCTTTAGCAGGGTTTCTTTATCGAATTCTTTTGAGCCACTCACTTCTACCACGCCAATGGCAGGCCGTTCTTCCACCGAGATCACCAGCACTTCGCCGTCAAGCTCGATCCGCACGTCTTTAAAAAAGCCCGTGGCAAACAAGACCCGAACCGCTTCGGCGGTGCCCTGCTCGGTGACACGGTCACCAATTTGAATGGGGAGATAAGAAAAGACCGTGCCCGGCTCAATCCGCTGCAGACCCTCGACCCGCACATCGCGAACCACCACGCCCAGGTTGTTGTTGGCGGCCGGCTGGCTGGCAGCGGGTGCTGCAGGCGACGCGGCTGCGGGCTGCGCATGCACTGCCACAGACGGCAGCAATGCGCCCATGGTCAAGAGACTGGCGGCGATCGCAACGGCGACTTTGGAAGGCTTAGTGAAGGTGGGGGTTACAGGTTGCAGCATAAATTGGGTCGACATCCGATCATTCACAATCCCGCTAAGCGGGCAAAATCATTAAACAACGCCAAAACCGTCAGCATCAAAATCAGGGCCAGGCCGATCTTTCTGCCGGCCTCTTGGACTTCGGCATCAAGGGGCTGGCCGCGGACCAGCTCCCACAGATAATACAAGAGGTGGCCCCCGTCCAACATTGGAATGGGCAGAAGGTTTAAGACCGCAATACTGATACTGATTAAAGCCAAAAAGCCGATGAAGGCCTTGGCCCCGCTGCCAGCAGACTGGCCTGCTGCATCGGCAATGGTCACTGGACCACTGATTTGCCGCCACGAGATTTCCCCCATGATCATTCGGCCCAATGCCTGAAAGGTCAGCATGGTCATTTCAGCAGTCCGCGTCACGCCCTTGGTCATGGCCGTGAAGGGGTCGTCTGAGACGGTGACCGTGGCCACATCGCCCCCCACCACCGCACCGATACGCATCACGCCGTCGGGGCCCGCTTTTGGGGTCACCATGACACGCTCAGGCCCAGTGCCATCATCCACCACCAGTTCAATGGGATTGCCACCTGATTTTTGTACCGATTGAATGACCACATCGGGCTGACGGACATCCTGACCAGCCAGCTTCAAAAGCCGATCCCCCGCCCGAAGGCCCGCCGCCTCGGCTGCACTTCCCGGCTGAACACGCACTACCTTTACCGAACGACTCAAAGGCGAAAGCCCCAAGGCTGCAATCACCGCACTGGGATCTTCCGATGACGCCTGAGTTTTCAAAGTGATGTCGGCTGCACCACCCGCCGCGCGGGTCACCCGCAGCGCAATTTCACTTTGACCATCACCCACCAGGGCCTGTGCCATACGCCAACGCAAATCGGTGAAGCTGACCACCTCTTTGCCGTTGACAGCCACGATCTGATCTCCGGCCATCAGGCCTGCCACCGCCGCCGGACTCTGGGCAGGCGGCTGGGCCAAGACGGCCTGGGGCTCTTCACGTGGCGAGCCGAACAAGACCCCATAGGCGATCGCGGCAAAAATTAAATTCGATAGTGGGCCTGCAAACACAATCCAGGCACGAGAGCGCAGCGGCTTGGATTCAAACGATTCGTCTTGCATACGGACATAGCCGCCCAGCGGAACAGCCGAGATCACCCACTCGGTGCCGGTTTTTTTGGATGTCTTTTTAAAGAGTTCTTTGCCAAAGCCAATCGAAAACCGAAGCACCTGAACGCCACACTGACGGGCCGCCAGGTAATGGCCCATCTCATGGACAAAGACCAAAATGGCAATGGCCAGCAGAAACGACAGCACGGTGGTCACAATGCCACCTTCCCTGCGAACTCCAAGGCCACACGCCGTGCCCCACGGTCGACTTCAAGTAATTCCTGAAGAGAGGATGGTGCCCCGCCATGACCCCCAGACAGATGTTCAAGTGTTTTCTCAACAATCTGAAAAATATGGCCGAAACGAATACGCTCATTTAAAAACGCATCCACCGCGACTTCATTGGCGGCATTCAAAATGGCAGAGGCTGCACCACCCATGCGAAGGGTCTGACGGGCCAGAGCCAACGAAGGAAAGCGTTGGTCATCGGGTGGCTCGAAATCCAATCGTTTGTTCGATGACCAATCCAATTTCGACACAGGCGTGGCAATCCGTTTGGGCCAGCTCATGGCGCAGGCAATCGGGGTGCGCATATCGGGCGAGCCCAGCTGGGCCAGCACCGACCCATCATCGAATTCGACCATGGAATGCACCACACTCTGCGGATGCACCACTACATCGATGCGGTGCTCTGGGATGGCAAAAAGCCAGTGGGCCTCGATCAGTTCCAAGCCCTTATTCATCATGGTGGCCGAGTCCACCGATATCTTGCGGCCCATGGACCAATTCGGATGGGCGATGGCCTGGCTGACCGTGGCCTGAAAAATGGCGTCTTTTTCCCAGGTGCGAAATGGTCCGCCCGATGCTGTGAGCAATAAGCGTGTGACGCCATGGGGTGGACTGAAACACCGATAGTTTTCACCCAGACACTGAAAAATTGCATTGTGTTCGCTATCGATTGGCAGCACACAGGCACCGCCCTGCTTGGCGGCATCTACCATCAGCGCGCCAGCCATGACCAGGGCTTCTTTGTTGGCCAGCAGAATCGTTTTCCCCGCCTTGGCTGCGGCCAATGCAGAGGGCAGACCCGCTGCCCCAACAATACCCGCCACCACCAACTCGACAGCCGGATGGGCCGCTACTTCTGCAAGCGCAGCTTCGCCATCCATGACGGTGATGGCCCCACCCCAGTCGGTCTTGGCCAGCGCATCGCGCAGTTGCTTGGCGGCCTGGGGGTCGGTCATCACAACCGTGTTGGGGGTGAAGCGCTGACACAGTGGCAGCATCTTCTCAACATTGCGATGGGCCGTTAAGACCTCTGCCCGAAATTGGTCGGGGTGCAATGCAATCAGATCAAGCGTGCTCTCACCAATTGATCCGGTTGCGCCCAATACCGCGACTCGTTGCCCTACCCACATGCTTATATCGTCCCCGACTGAATCAGCGTCACGACACACATTGTCACCGGAATTACCGCCAGCAATGCATCAATTCGATCTAAAACCCCACCGTGGCCGGGCAACAGGCTGCCCGAGTCTTTCACGCCGGCAATTCGTTTTAAAAGCGATTCGTACAGATCGCCCATCACACTGACCAGGGTGATCAACACCGTGAAGGCCAGCATAAAGCCCCAGCCCATACTGATTTGAATTAACGAAAACACACTGCCCGCCGGATTGTTGGCCGAGACCGGCATGGTGTTGGCCATCACCACGGCCAGGATCAAGTTGGCCACAATGGCACCGATCACGCCCTCCCAGGTCTTGCCGGGACTCACCGCCGGTGCGAGCTTGCGTTTACCAAAGGCACGGCCCGCAAAATAAGCGGCGGTGTCGGCAACCCAAATGATCAACAAACAAGACAGCAAAAATGCTTTGCCCAGGCCATCGGCCTGAAGCAGGCCAAGCCAGGTGGCAAAGCACAGCACAAAGACCAAAAGGCGGCCGGTAAACCGTTGCCCGCCAATTCCAGCAAACCGGGCCACGGCAATAGGCACCGCCATCAGCCAAAAAATAGTGGCCAGAATGTAGATCGGCATCACACCTGCCCCCAGCCCCTGGGCTGCTGCCATAACGGAGGTGCTGCTCGAAAGTGCCGCCGCACCGAGTAAGGCCAGAGCAAAAGCGGCCACGCCACTTGCGGCATTGGATAGGCCAAGCAGCCGCATCCACTCAAAACAGGCAATAACAATAATTAGTAGAAGAAGACCATCGAACCACAGGGCCGGTGCCCACCACGCAACGCCAACTAAAACCAGAAGAAGAACTACCGCCGTTAGGATACGGGTGTGGAGCATTGCAGGACTTGGGCAGACGTGCGGCCAAAGCGGCGCTCACGCTGCTGATAGGACTGGATGGCTAAGTCGAGCTGATGGTCGTCAAACTCGGGCCAAAAACAATCAGTGAAATAAAACTCGGTGTAGGCAGACTGCCACAACAAGAAGTTGCTGATGCGCTCTTCGCCGCCCGTGCGAATAAACAAGTCGGGCTCGGGGGCGAAATGCATGGACAGGTGCGGGGCCAGCATTTCTTCCGTGATGGGCGCACCACTCTCAGCCAGCTCGGGATGCAGATCCAACATTTTTCGCGTGGCCTGCAAAATATCCCAGCGTCCACCGTAGTTGGCCGCAACGGTTAAGTGGAATTTGTCATTTTCGGCGGTAGCACCCTCGGCCCGCTCGATCATGTCGCAGAGTTTTTTGCTAAAGGCTGTGCGATCACCAATCACGCGCAGGCGCACACCATTGGTCCGCAAGTCCCGCACTTCTCGCTCCAGAGCCTTCAAAAACAAGCCCATCAAAAAAGACACCTCCTCTTCGGGGCGGCGCCAGTTTTCCGAGCTAAATGCAAAGACTGTTAGGTGCTTCACGCCCCGCTTCATGCAGGACTCCACCACCCCGCGCAGCGCGGCCACACCGCGCTCATGGCCCACCATGCGCGGCAGGTGCCGCTTATTGGCCCAACGGCCATTGCCGTCCATGATGACCGCCACATGCCGAGGCACATTGGGGATCTCGGGCACGACCAGGGTGGAGCTCTGCAGGGCGGGAATCGTCATGTGGATGTGGAATCAAATCAATGAAAGTCTGGAATCAGACCTTCATGATCTCCGATTCCTTTTGTATCAATAGTTTATCAATTTCTGCAATAAACCGATCGGTTAGTTTCTGGGTGTCGTCTTGGCCACGGCGCTCATCGTCTTCCGAAATCAGCTTATCTTTCACCAATTTCTTTAAGCTCTCATTGGCCTCGCGGCGGATATTACGAATGGCCACTTTGGTTTCTTCGCCCTCGGTCTTCACCACCTTGGTGAGTTCGCGACGACGCTCTTCGGTGAGCGCGGGCATAGGTACACGAATCAAATCGCCAGAGGTGGCCGGGTTTAAGCCCAAATCAGATTCCCGAATGGCCTTTTCCACCACAGCGACCATCTTCTTTTCCCAAGGCTGAACACCGATGGTGCGGCTATCAATCAGGGTGACATTGGCCACTTGGGCAAGCGGCGTGGGGTTGCCGTAATAGTCCACCGTGATGTGGTCCATTAAACCCGTGTGGGCGCGGCCGGTGCGGACCTTGGTGAGATTTAACTTTAGATTTTCAATGGTGCGGTTCATCTTCTGTTCCGCAGTCGCATGGACATCTTTTACGCTTGTCATCGCTTCTCTCTGATTGTCGTTAGACCAACACCGCGCGGGTAATCACGCGGCAAATTACACATGAACTAGCGTGCCCTCGGGCTCGCCTTGCACAATCCGGGCCAACGCCCCGGCTTTGAAAATACTGAATACGCGAATCGGCAGCTTCTGATCGCGGCACAGGGCAAATGCTGTGGCGTCCATGACCTTTAGGTTTTGTGAGATGGCCTCGTCAAAACTTACGGTTTCGTAGCGTTTCGCACTTGGGTCTTTTGCCGGGTCTGCGGTGTAGACGCCGTCGACCTTGGTGGCTTTGAGCACAATTTCCGCACCGATTTCAGCACCACGCAAGGCAGCCGCCGTGTCCGTGGTGAAAAATGGGTTGCCAGTGCCGGCAGCAAAAATCACCACCTTGCCCTCTTCCAGATAACGAATGGCCTTGGGCCGGATATAGGGCTCGACCACCTGATCAATGCGCAAGGCCGACTGGACACGGGCCGTCATGCCACAACGCCGCATGGCATCTTGCAATGCCAATGCATTCATCACCGTGGCAATCATGCCCATGTAGTCGGCGGTTGCCCGGTCCATGCCCGACGCCCCGAGCGCCACGCCCCGAAAAATGTTGCCGCCACCGATCACGACCGCAACCTCAACACCCATCGCTGTGACCTGCGCAATCTCTTTGACAATGCCATCAATCGTTTCGCGATTGATGCCGTATGGGTCATTGCCCATCAGGGCCTCACCAGAAAGTTTGAGCAGGATACGTTTGGTCGTTGCAGTCATATCGACAGTTTCTTAGAAGGTGGCGGGAATCTCCGAGCTCGATAAACGATTTATGCAGCCCGAGCAGCGGCAACCTGAGCAGCCACTTCAGCAGCAAAATCATCGGTGCGCTTTTCAATGCCTTCACCCACGATGTAAAGCGCAAACGAAGCAATCGAAGCACCCTTGGATTTCAAGAGCTGCTCAATGGTCTGCTTGCCATCTTCTGCTTTCACGAATACCTGGCCAAGCAGCGTGACTTCTTTTAAGAATTTAGCAACGGCACCGTCCACCATCTTGGCCACGATGTCAGCGGGCTTGCCCGACTCGGCAGCTTTTTCAGTGGCCACTCGGCGCTCGGTGTCGATCAATGCCTGATCCACACCAGAGGCATCCAAAGACTTGGGTTTAGATGCCGCAATGTGCATGGCCAGATCGCGGCCAAGGGCATCATCACCACCCACCAGATCCACCAGCACGCCGATCTTGGCACCACCGTGGATGTAGGAATACAGCTTGCCCTTTGCATTGAAGGTTGCAAAACGGCGCACCGAGATGTTTTCGCCAATTTTGCCAACCAAAGCGGTGCGCACTGATTCCACTGTGCCACCGGCCATGGCCTGACCGCCCAGGGCTTCGACATTGGCCACACCACCGCCGCAGACCAGCTTGGCCACATCCGCCGAAAACGCCAAGAAATCATCATTCTTGGCAACGAAGTCGGTCTCACAGTTCACTTCCACCATGGCCGCCTGATTGCCAGCCACATGAATGGCCACAATGCCTTCGGCGGTGACACGTGCTGCTGCTTTGCTGGCCTTGCTGCCCAGCTTCACACGCAAAATCTCTTCCGCCTTGGCCAGATCGCCATCAGCCTCGGTCAGTGCTTTTTTGCACTCCATCATGGGCGCGTCGGTCTTCTCGCGCAGTTCTTTCACCATTGCAGCTGTAATTTCAGCCATTTCTATTCTCCTATTCCTATATAAAAAACGAGGGGCCGATATGCTTTCAATCGCGCCCCTCTTTCATGTCACGACGATGAAATTAAGCGGCGCTTTCGACTTCCACGAATTCATCACCCTCGCCACGAATTGCAGCCACCACGTCGGCTACTGCATTGGCGCGGCCATCCAAAATGGCGTCGGCCACTGCACGGGCATACAACTTCACCGCACGGCTGGCGTCGTCATTACCGGGAATGACATAGTCCACGCCCTCGGGTGAGTGGTTGGTGTCCACAATGGCCACCACTGGAATGCCCAGTTTGTTGGCTTCTTGAATGGCGATCTTGTGATAGCCGACATCGACCACGAACAATGCATCGGGCAGGCCGGCCATGTCTTTAATACCGCCCAAGGTCTTGTTGAGCTTTTCCAACTCGCGGCCAAACGACAGGGCTTCTTTTTTGCTCATGCGCTCAGCGCCGCCTTCGGCCATGGTGGTTTCCATGTCTTTCAGACGCTTGATCGATGTCTTTACTGTTTTGAAGTTGGTCAGCATGCCGCCCAGCCAACGCTGATCGACATAAGGCATGCCGGCACGGGTGGCCTCTTCGGCGATGATCTCGCGCGACTGACGCTTGGTACCCACAAACATGATGGTGCCGCGACGCTGTGCGAGTTCTTTCACGAACTTCAACGCGTCGGTCATGTTGGCGACCGTTGCCTCTAGGTTGATGATGTGAATCTTGTTGCGATGGCCAAAGATATAAGGGGCCATCTTGGGGTTCCAGAAGCGGGTCTGGTGTCCGAAATGGACGCCTGCTTCCAGCATTTCACGCATTGATACTGACATTGCAAGTTCTCCTGGCAAGGGTTGACTCTTGGCATCTGAAAGAAGTCCGACAGGAAAGCGTGTTGACACACAATTTCCTCACCAGACACCCTTGCATCAGATGCTTCGGATTGAAAATCGGGCAGAATGGCAGCAACAAGTGCACCACTCCACCACCTTATCGCGCCCCCAGGCTTCACCCCGAAGGGCAAAAACTCTTTGATAATCAAGGGGTTCGATAACCATTAATTGTAGCGTGTTATGACGATTTGCTTCAAATCCGGTCCGGAAATTGCCGCCATGCGGGTTGCCGGCCGCCTTGCCTCGGAAGTCCTGGACTACATCGCTCCCTTTGTGAAGCCAGGGGTGACCACGGGTGAGCTCGACCGGCTCTGTCATGACTACATGGTCAATGTCCAGGGGACCATCCCCGCCCCGCTGAATTACTGCCCACCGGGCTATAAGCCCTACCCCAAATCCATCTGCACCTCGATCAACCACCAGGTCTGCCACGGGGTGCCCAGCGACCGGGCCCTGAAAGCCGGCGATATCGTGAACCTGGACATCACCGTTATCAAAGACGGGTTTCATGGGGACACCAGCCGGATGTTCATTGCGGGCGAGCCATCGATTGCCGCCAAGCGGCTCTGCGAGATCACCCGCGAGGCCATGTGGGCGGGTATCGCCCAGGTGGCGCCGGGCAAACGGCTTGGCGATATTGGCGCAGCCATCCAAAAACTCGCCGAATCCGCCGGCTATTCGGTGGTCCGGGAATTCTGCGGCCACGGGATTGGCCGTGGCTTTCATGAAGAGCCCCAGGTCCTGCATTACGGCCGCCCTGGCACGGGGCTGGAACTCAAGCCCGGCATGACGTTTACCATCGAACCCATGATCAACGCTGGCCGGCCCGAGATCAAAGAACTCAACGACGGCTGGACCATCGTGACCAAAGACCACAGCCTGTCGGCCCAATGGGAGCACACCGTTTTGGTGACCGAAACCGGCGTCGAGGTCTTAACCGTCTCGGATGGGAGCCCCGACCGTGAGCGCGCCCTCGCCCTCCACGGCTAGTTCAAGCGCCGCATCGCCGGGCTGCGGGGCAATCGACCTGCGCTTGCTGCGGCAACGTCTGACCCAATATCGGGCCGATAACGCCAAACTCTGGACCCCAAGGGCCAACCCAGACCGCGCCCTGCGGCACCTGGCGAAATCGGTGGATTCCGTCTTATCGGAACTCTGGGCCTGCGCGGGGTTTGGCAATGCCACCTTAGTGGCCGTTGGCGGCTATGGCCGCGGTGAGCTCTCACCCTTTTCCGATGTGGATCTGCTGATCCTGATGCCCAACGACTACCAAGAGTCTGAGATTACCGGGCCTGCCGAGCGGCTGGTCTCCGCCTTTTGGGACATTGGCCTCGATGCGGGCCACAGCATTCGGTCAATTGATGAGTGCATGCAGGCCGCTTCCGAAGAACTCAGTATTGCCACAGCATTACTGGAGTCACGCTGGGTCGCCGGGCCAAAGGCGCCCGTGAATCGACTGCTTAAACAATGGTTCGACACCATCAATGTCAAGGAGTTTGCTCAGGGCAAGCTGCTTGAACTGCAACAACGCCATGGCCGCCATCAAGACACGCCTTACAGCCTGGAGCCCAATTGCAAAGAAAGCCCTGGTGGCCTGCGCGACCTTCAAGTGCTGCGTTGGGTCACCACCGCCTTTGGCCTGGGCCATCGTTGGAAAGATTTAGCGACCAACGATCTGATCACCGAACCCGAGGCCCGCGAGCTGGATCGCTGCCAGCGGCTCTTAAACACCATACGCGGCCATCTGCACCTGGCCGCCGGGCGCCGTGAAGACCGACTGGTCTTTGACTTGCAAAATGCAGTGGCCGAACGCATGGACTTCGCACCGGTAGCCGGTAAGCGTGCCAGTGAAGTATTAATGCAGCGCTATTACCGTGCGGCAAAAGCCATTTTGCAGATCAGCTCCATGCTCTTGGCCAATCTTGAGCCCCGATTGTTTCCATCGAGTGATCCCAACACGGCTCAGAGCGCCCGCATCATTGACGACGAATTCCAAGATGTCTATGGGCTCTTGGACATGCGGCACGAGCAGCTCTTTACCCAAGACCCCGCCGCTATTTTGCGAGCATTTCTATGCTTTCAGCAGCACCCGGAACTACACGGCATGACTGCGCGCACACTGCGTGCCCTGTGGAACCATCGTGACTGCATTGATAGCGAGTTCCGTCGCTCTAGAGAAAACCGCCAGCTCTTTCTCTCGGTCTTTCAGCAGCCGGCAGGAATTGTTCATGGCCTGCGGCTGATGAATAACCTGGGTGTCTTGGGCCGCATGCTGCCGGTCTTTCGAAAAATTGTCGGCCAGATGCAACATGACCTGTTTCATGTCTACACGGTGGATCAGCACATCCTGCAGGTGATTCGTAATCTGCGCCGGTTTTCCATGGACGAGCACGCCCATGAGTTTCCTTTGTGCAGCCAACTTGCCAATGAATTTCCCGGCTACTGGCGGCTTTACATCGCCGCGCTTTTTCACGACATTGCCAAGGGCCGCGGCGGCGATCACTCGGTCTTGGGCAAGGCCGAGGTAAGACGCTTTGCGCGAGATTACGGGCTTGATACCGAGACCAGCAAGCTATTGATGTTTTTGGTGGAGCACCACTTGACCATGTCTGTGGTTGCACAAAAGCAAGATCTCGCCGACCCAGAGACCATCATGGCGTTTGCAAAAGTGGTGAAGACCACCGATCGGCTCAATGCGCTTTACCTGCTTACGGTGGCCGACATTCGTGGCACCAGCCCCAAGGTCTGGAACATGTGGAAGGCGCGGCTCTTGGAAGAGCTTTATCAGCGGACCATGAAACTGCTAACCCAGACACAGCCTGGCCAACAACACGAACCCTTGCGCCAGCAAGATGCTTTTGAGGCCAAGACCGGCGAGGCCGAGCGCCTGCTGCGGCTACACGGCAAAGAAATTGATGCGGCACGATCATTTTGGAAGACACTGGAACTTCAATATTTCTTGCGGCACGACGCCAATGAAATTGAATGGCATGCCCGGCGCATTGCATGGCGGGCCAACGCAGATGACCCGATTGTGATTGCACGGCTTGCACCAGACGAAGCCGGCCTGCAGGTGGTGGTCTATCAGCCCGATGCAGCCGATTTGTTTGCCCGCATCTGCTCCTATTTTGATCGCCAGAACATGAGCATCCTGGATGCGAAAATTCACACGACCAGCGATGGCTATGCCATGGACACCTTTGTCGTGGACCCGAAGCAATTTCCAGAACACTTACGCGAGATGGTCACGATTGTGGAGGCGGGTCTTGGCGCTGCCCTTCGCGAATCGGGCCCCCTGCCTCAGCCATCACAGGGCCGTGTTTCTCGGCTGTCGCGCTACTTCCCTATCCGCCCCACCATTGATCTGCGGGCCGACTCACGCGGCCAGTACCACGTGTTAAACGTAACCGCCGCAGACCGCACGGGTCTGCTTTACGCCATTGCGCGTACGCTGGCCCAACATGCGGTGCGGGTTCAAACCGCACGCGTGATGACGCTTGGCGAGCGCGCGGAAGACGTCTTCTTAGTGGAGGGCGATGCGGTGGAAGACCCCAGGGCGCAGATCGCACTGGAGGCAGATCTGCTGAAGGCGATTGCTTAATACCAACGCTTAGTTTTAATCGGCCGGCCTAGCCTCGGTGCCCGCTCGCGAAAACCGAGGGCGTTGCCCTCGTTAAAGTTTTCGCTCGACGGATCCCCGACGCTCTCCGGCCGATATCCAGTCAATTATTTCTTATCAGTCGCAGAACGGTCGGTGGGCATTGGGATCTGAACCCGGCGAACGCTTGGAGCCGGGGCAGGCCCAATGACAGACCGACGGGCTTAGTTGAACACGATGCGATTCAACGCTCTGTTAGCCAGCCGCTAAACTCAGCCCCGATCTCTGGATGACGTTTCGCGAGCGTGACCGCGGCCTGCATCAGGCCAAGTTTAGAGCCGCAATCAAAGCGTTTGCCTTCGAACCGATACGCCAGCACAAGCTCTTCGTTGAGCAATCGCGCAATCGCGTCGGTCAGCTGAATCTCGCCACCGGCACCCTTGCCTTGGGTTCGGATTAGATCAAAGATGCGCGGGGACAAGAGATAACGGCCCACCACCGCCAGGTTCGATGGTGCCACCTCGGGCTTTGGTTTTTCCACGATCGCCGTAATTTTTTCAGTCCGATCCCTAAAGGGCGCGGCACTCACAATGCCGTACTTCGATGTGTCTTGCTTCGGCACCTCTTCTACCGCGATCACACTGGCCTTGTGCTGCGCATAGACATCCACCATCTGCCGCATGACCGCAGTGCCGCCAATGCCGGCATCCATTAGGTCGTCGGCCAATAAAATGGCAAAGGGTTCATTGCCCACCACTGGCTCAGCACACAGCACGGCATGGCCCAGGCCAAGCGCCTCGGGCTGGCGGATATAAATGCAGTTGATACTGGCAGGCGCCACACTACGCACCACATCGAGCAACGCAGTTTTGTTTTTGGCCTCGAGTTCGGCCTCTAACTCATAAGCCTTGTCGAAATGATCTTCAATGGCACGCTTTGATCGGCCGGTAATAAAGATCATGTCGGTAATGCCGGCGGCGGCGGCCTCTTCCACCGCATATTGAATGAGCGGCTTATCCACCACCGGCAGCATCTCTTTAGGACTTGCCTTGGTGGCGGGCAAGAATCGTGTGCCAAGGCCCGCCACTGGAAACACCGCCTTGCGTACTTTGCCTGCGAATTGACTCATAGAAAATTTCCGTTATCGATAGGGTGCAATCATAGCCAGGAAGGCGGCCTCATCAATCACACGCACCCCCAGAGCGTTGGCCTTTTCAAGCTTACTGCCAGCCGCCTCGCCCGCGACCACCAGCGATGTTTTGGCCGATACCGAGCCACTGGTCTTGCCGCCCAGAGCCAATACCCAGTCACCAGCCTCGTCCCGCGTCATCTCTGACAAGGTCCCGGTTAGCACCACGGTCATGCCGGCAAGCGGCAACGCAGATGCCTCAGCACCCGCCCCCGCGGCACCACTGTTAGTACTGCGCGTGGGCGCTACTGCGGGCCGATCATCCAGGCGATCAATGGTGATTTCTTGGAGCAACTGATCGACCACAACAGACTGCTGCGGGTGATCGAAAAATGTACGAATCGACTGGGCCACCACGGGGCCCACATCGGGTGCGGCCATGAGCTGCTCAATACTGGCGTTTCGAATCTCGTCAATCGACTGGAAATGCAGCGCCAAATCACGGGCGGTTCGTTCGCCCACATGACGCACGCCTAACCCAAACAAAAACCGGGCAAGGCTGGCCTGGCGTGAACGATTAATTTGATCAATTAAATTCTGGGCCGATTTGTCGGCCATGCGCTCAAGGCCTGCAAGTGTGGGTAGATCCAAGCGATACAAATCCGCAAGCGTTGTGACCAAAGATTGATCCACCAACTGGTCCACGATCTTTTCGCCCAGACCCTCGATATCCATGGCCCGGCGTTGCGCAAAGTGTAAAAAGGCCTGCTTACGCTGGGCTTTGCAGCTCAACCCCGCGGGGCAGCGGCTGACGGCCTCGCCTGCCTCACGGACGGCGAGCGACCCACACACGGGGCAATGGCTGGGCATTTTAAAGAGCCGCGCATTTGTTGGCCGCAGGCTTAATACCGGGCCAAGCACTTCTGGGATGACATCGCCTGCCCGCCGCACCCACACCGTATCGCCAAGCATCAGGTTCTTGCGGGCAATCTCATCTTCGTTATGCAAGGTGGCGTTGGTCACCGTCACACCGCCAACAAACACCGGCTCTAGTCGTGCAACAGGCGTTAAGGCGCCCGTGCGGCCCACTTGCACATCAATGTCCAACAATATCGTGCTGGCCTCTTCCGCTGGAAATTTGTGGGCCAGAGCAAATCGCGGTGCACGCGACACAAAGCCTGCCCGTGTCTGGAGCGCTATCGACTCTAACTTGTAAACGACCCCATCAATCTCAAAGGGCAACGCGGCTCGCTTAGAAAGAATCCGCTCATAAAACTGCAGCAGCCCTGCGCCATCCAGATTTTTGCCACGCTCTTGTCCAACGGGCAGCCCCAACTCGGCAAGCCAGGCAAGCCAGGCAGAGTGGGTGTCTAAGTGTTCGGTTAGTCCAGCGTGATCGACCACCTCACCTGTGCCATAAGCAAAAAATGTCAGTGGCCGGCGTGCGGTGATGTTGGGGTCGAGCTGACGCAGGCTGCCGGCTGCCGCATTGCGCGGGTTCACAAAGACCTTGTCGCCTGCGGCGGCCTGTTGGGCATTCAGTGCTGCAAAGTCGGCTTTTTGCATCAAGACTTCCCCACGAACTTCCAACACATCGGGAATGTTGCTGCCCCGTAAACGATGCGGCACACCCTTCACCACCAACAGGTTTGGCGTAATGTCTTCGCCCACCGATCCATCACCGCGGGTGGCAGCCTGCACGAGCTTGCCCCGCTCATAACGCAGGCTCACCGCAATGCCATCAAACTTAAGCTCCGCACTAAATCGTAAGTCCGCAGCTGAAAGCGCAAGGTCCTTGGCCAGTCGGGCCACAAACTGTTCAACGTCCGTCGTCTCAAAAGCGTTATTCAACGACAACATGGGCACGCGGTGCACCACTTCAGAAAACTCACGTTTGGGTGCGAAACCCACCTGATCCACGGGCGATGGCCCGGGCACTAAGTCGGGGTATTGGGACTCCAGCGTCTCCAGCTCGCGAACCAATGCGTCGTACTGCGCATCGGAAATGAGCGGTGCATCTTCTTGGTGATAGGCGCGCTGATGCTGCGCAACTTCACCGCGCAACTGCAAAATACGATTGCGTATCTCAATCACTGCAGTTCTTGCGCCTTAGAGAAAGAGCCGCTGTGCAACCGCCGACCCAGGCTCAATGCCCATGGCCAATAGCTGGCCCGCCTTTTGGCCGATCTGCTTTTCGATGCGCTCAAAGTCTGCCGCCTGAAGCGGCCTGCCAGCTTCGTCGGTCACGGCCCCGGATAAGACTGCGGCCATGGTCTGCGCAGCCAATCGCATTTCTTGGAATGCCCCCTGTGGGTCGGCCGTGCGCGGCACATCCAATAACAACACAAGGCTTAAGCCGCGATCACCAGGAAACACAGCGAATCGCTGCTGATGCAAAGGCCCCAATCCAAACCGCAGCTCACCACGAGATTCCAGGCCTGCCGCCTGGGCTGCCGATGTGATGGATGCGGCCGACAACACACTGGTGGTTGTGACGGCAATCGTGAGCTGTGCATCAACAGCAGCGCATTGTTGATCCACAGATCTGGCCTTGGCCAAGGTCTCAGTCATGGAGGGAATGGCCACCTGCGCACCAAGATTGCTGGCAAGTTTGGTCAATGCCTCTTGCCACTCGGAATATTCCATGGCGTTTAAAGGCCCCTGCCGGGTTGCCAGCAAAACGCCAACGCTCAGACCAATAATTTCTTGCGAAACGGGTTCCGCCTGCATCTCATCCGAGCCCGCCACTTTCCAGCCAAAGGCCAATGGCTTGGAACCCACACGGCGCCAGCCCCGAATCTCTTGCTGAATCCGCGAAAACGCACAGGGCGATGGCCAGGTGAGTTCTGCAATTGACTCCGAGATCAGCGAGGGACGTACGGGTTCAATCAGCCGCTCGACCGCGGGCTGCAAGACTGGCTCATCGGCAGCAACGACCACCTGTTGTTGTGCGATCCGTTTTTTAGCCCTGGACCACTCGCGGATGTTAAACGCCAATACCAGTGTGACCGCGATCACGGCGGCTACCGAGATCGCTATCTGTAAATCGGTCATGCGGCTTCTTGAACCATCGAGTTTGCAGCATCCAAGTCCACCGCAACGATCCGGGAGACACCCTGCTCCTGCATGGTCACGCCCATCAAATGCTGGCCCATCTCCATCGCAATCTTGTTGTGGGTAATGAAAATGAACTGCGTCGACGACGACATATGGCGAACCAGGTTACAGAAGCGCTCTGTGTTCGGGTCATCCAAAGGCGCATCGACCTCATCCAGCATACAAAATGGTGCCGGGTTCAGCTGGAAGAGCGCAAACACCAGGGCGGTGGCCGTTAAGGCCTTCTCACCACCCGAGAGCAAGTGAATCGATGTGTTGCGCTTGCCGGGTGGCTGGGCCATCACCTGCACACCACAATCCAAAATCTCTTCGCCGGTCATGACCAGCTTGGCCTCGCCGCCGCCAAAGAGCCGGGGAAATAGCTGGCCAAAGTTGGCATTCACCGTGTCAAACGTCTCTTGCAAGAGTGAACGGGTCTCACGGTCAATCTTACGGATGGCGTCTTCCAGCGTTTCAACAGCCGACAGCAAGTCGGCGGCCTGCGCATCCAAGAATTGTTTACGCTCACGCGACTGCTCCAATTCCGATAGTGCGGCCAGGTTAACGGCACCCATGGCGTCGATCTCTTTAGAAAGACGCTGCACTTCGGAATGCAGTGCCGATGGCTTGGGCCACTTGCTATCCGGAAATGCCGCCTGAAGTTCTTGGGCGATGGAGGACACCACCAGATTGTTGTCGGTGAGCTGCTCATCAATCTGCTCAATACCCACGCGGGCACCGGATGCATCGGCGTCGCACTGGGCGAGCACGGCACGAAGGGGTTCAAGCGCTCGCTCAACATGCAGCCGTTGCTCTTCGGCCTGCTTTAATTTCTGGCTGAGCTGATCAGCACGCTCTCGAATCTCTGCCACGGTCGCCTCGCGCTGCACACGCTGCTCAAGCAATGGCTGCAGGTCGCTTGAATCCAATTCGGTTTGGATCTGGGCCAGCTCGGCTTCTGCCGATTCAAAGCGCTGCTTGGCATCGGCTAAGCGCTGGGCCGATTCACGCATTTTTTCTTCGAAGCTTCGGCGTTGCTCTTCGGCCACACGCTGGGCCATCATGGCTTCTTGCACACCACGCTCAGCGTTTTGGCGCTGCTCACGGGCACGCGCCACTTCCTGGGCCTGCTGGGCCTGCAATTCTTTCTGGCGCTCGGCCTCTTCCTGCTGGGCGGCAAAGCGTTGATCAGCATCTTCAAACGACTGGGCCGCATTGGTCTGCTGGGTCTGCAAATCAGAAAGTTCGGCACGCAGCGCCTGAATCGATGCATTTAAGGCGTCGTCACGACTGGCCAGACGCTGGATCTTTTCATCTAAGCGCAGTTCGGCCATCTCTAGTTCATGGGCACGGGCCTGGGCAGTCTTGGCCCGCTCACGCAGGGCGACCAATTCTTGTTTGCGCTCGTTTAAAGAAAGCTCGGCACGTTGCAAGGCCAGCACGGATTCATCCACCACCAGTTGCTGGGCCCGCAGGGCGGTATCGAGCTGCTCAATTTTGCTGCGCCGGGCCAGGCGGCCCGCCTGTAGATCTTCTTCGGCATAAAACCGCACGACCCCACGGCTGGCCATGTGGCCATCTTTGGTGATCCAGGCCGACTCACTGCCCGCAGACTTCGCATTGCCAATTGCAGCCGACACACTGTCGGCGCAACGGTATTGGGCCACCCATGCTTTGACCACCGATGCAATCGCGCCATCGCCTTGAATCTGGTGGGCCAGACTGTCGCCCGCATATTCTGCGCCAGATGCGGCTTCGGCAGAAAAAACAGTCAAACGTGCTGGTGGCAAGTCGTTAGCAAAGCCTGCCACCGTGTCCAAAGAACCAATCTCAACCGCACCAATACGATCGGCCAGGGCAGCTTCAACAGCAGTCTGCCAGCCCTCTTTCACCTTGATGTGTTCCCAGAGTCGGGGCCGTGACTCCATGCCTTGGCGGGCAAGCCACGGGCGCAATTCGTCTTTGGCATCAGCCTGGGCCTGAATCGCTTTTAATGCCTCGGATTGCGCCTGCACGTGGGCCAGTGATTCGCGGGCTTTTTGTAACTCCTGCGACATCTGGTCACGCTCTGTGTTGGCCGTCTCGATTGCCGACTCAGCAGCACTCAGTTGTTCAGTCGCAGCCTGCGCGGCAGCCAAGCTCTCTTGACGCTGATTGGCAATCAAAGACTTTGCTGACGGGTCCACGCGCTCAATCGATAGCCGCTCGCGGTCTTGCTCTTCAATACGCTGCTCAATTCGGCGGATACGACCTGACAAATCATTCTGACGGTCGGATAAGGCGCGTAACTCTGCCTGGGCAGCCGCCACATCGGCCTGGGCCGCAGCAAGGGATTCGTTACGCGATGCCAGGGTCTGCTCGAGCGGGCCAATCGTGGCCTGAAGCCGCTCCAGCTCGGCACGCTTATCGGCCAGTGCAATATCGGCCATGGCAAAGGCTTCTTGGTCGGCCACCCGCTTGGCGTCGCCCTGGGACTGGGCAGCGGTCTCGGTATCAATCACCTGCTGGGCCTGCTCTTTGACCAAGACGGCGCGGTCACGGTTGTCGCGAAGCCTGCGCTGCTCACTCTCGATACGAGCGATTTCAGTATTGGTTTCGTAGACCGCCTGCTGGGCATCGTGCACCGCATCGGAGGCCTCGTGATAGGCCGAACGTGTCACTTCAAGTTCCCGCTCAATTGCGCGCAGCGATGCGGTCTGCGATTCAATTTGAAGATCGGTTTCCTGGCGCTTGATCGATAGCTTTTCTAAATTCTGCACATACTCTTCACGACGGGTCCACCAGAGCCAACGCTGCTTCTCATCACGGCGCGTGGTCAGTTCGGAATAGCGCTGGGCGACTTCGGCCTGCTGTTCAAGCCGGGTGATCTGGCCGTCTAACTCAAGCCGGATGTCTTCAATGCGGGCGAGATTTTCGCGGGTGTCGGACAGGCGGCCCTCGGTTTCCTTGCGGCGCTCGCGGTATTTGGATACACCAGCGGCTTCTTCCAGAAACACGCGCAGCTCTTCTGGCCGCGACTCAATCACCCGAGAGATCATGCCCTGGCCAATAATGGCGTAGGCCCGTGGCCCAAGGCCGGTGCCCATAAACAAGTCATACACGTCTTTACGGCGGACCGACTGGTTGTTGATCCAGTAAGTCGACTGGCCATCACGGGTCAGGATTCGTTTCACCGAGATCTCGGAGTACTGGCCCCAGGGGCCGGAAATGCGGCCTTCGGTATTTTCAAAGACCAGCTCCACGCTGGCCCGGCCTGCCGGCTTGCGGGTGCCCGAGCCACTGAAGATCACGTCTTGCATGGACTCGCCACGCAGCTCAGAGGCCTTGGACTCGCCCAACACCCAGCGCACCGCATCGATCACGTTGGACTTGCCGCAGCCGTTAGGCCCAACAATGCCCACCAAGGACCCCGGGAAATGCAAGGTGGTGGGGTCCACGAAGGATTTAAAGCCGGAGAGTTTTAGATAAGAAAGTCGCACGTTGAACCGCTCTGTAGAAATCCAGTTAAATGAAGCCAAAATTGGGACACGGGCTATAATATCACCCAGCAATTCACCGGGTTTTCCCGTAAAAACTGGTTGAACTACGGCTAACTTCGCTTAAAACGTAATTTACTGCCGTCTTCGTCGTCTACTCTTAAATACAACGCCAATGTCCACCAAACCCAGCAAAGCACTTCAGACTTTCCCCAACCCAGAACCGGGCCGGGACTATGTTGTGCATATCGAAATTCCAGAGTTCACCTGCCTGTGCCCACTCACCGGCCAGCCTGATTTTGCCCACTTCACGATTGACTACATTCCTGAGAAAAAAAATCTGGAACTCAAGGCCCTGAAACTCTATATGTGGTCCTACCGAAACGAAGGCGCCTTTCACGAGGCGGTCACCAATAAGATCTTGTCGGATTTTGTTGCCGCGACCAAACCTCGTTTCATGCGGCTCACCGGCAAATGGTATGTCCGTGGCGGCATCTTTACCACGGTGGTGGCCGAGCATCGCGCCCGTGGCTGGAAGCCACCCGTTCGCGTGGATCTCGGTGACTTCGGGCCGGCATCTTCACCCATGGCCCAGCGGTAACTCTGGCAGACCACGCAGAACACTTCAACACTTCACACCCAACCAGGACAACGATTCCTTATGAGCACGACCAACGATCACCACATTAGCCAAATTATTGATGCCGCATGGGAAGCACGCACCGCCCTTGCCCCCACCAATGCACCGCAAGATATTCGAGATGCCGTCCAACAGGTGATTGATCATTTGGATAAGGGCCAGCTTCGCGTTGCCGAGAAAATCAATGGCGACTGGGTGACCCACCAGTGGATCAAAAAGGCTGTGCTCTTGAGTTTCCGCCTGCGTGACAACGCACCACAAGAATCCGGCGCCCTGCGCTTTTACGACAAAGTCGACACCAAGTTTTCGCGCTACACCGATGCCGACTTTAGAGCGGGTGGCTTTCGTGTCGTGCCCCCAGCCACGGCACGTTATGGCTCCTTTATTGGCAAAAATGTGGTGCTCATGCCGTCATACGTCAACATTGGTGCCTATGTCGATGAAGGCACCATGGTCGACACCTGGGCCACCGTTGGCTCGTGTGCGCAGATTGGTAAAAACGTGCACCTCTCTGGCGGTGTTGGTATTGGTGGCGTGCTGGAGCCGCTTCAGGCCAACCCCACCATTATTGGTGATAACTGCTTTATCGGCGCACGCTCCGAAGTGGTGGAAGGTGTGATCGTTGAAGACAACGCGGTGCTGTCCATGGGCGTGTTCATTGGCCAGTCCACCAAGATCTTTGATCGCGAAACCGGCGAAGTCACCTATGGCCGCGTGCCCTCTGGTGCCGTGGTTGTGCCAGGAAGCTTGCCCTCGAAAGATGGCCGCTATTCGCTGGCTTGCGCTGTCATTGTGAAGCGTGTTGATGCACAGACCCGCGCCAAGACCGGCATTAACGAATTGCTGCGCGGCGACTAATCCACCCTCGCCCATCGGCCAGACATTCACACATTGCCTATCGACACCCCAAACGCCATGAATGCCCCCACTGCCCTGATCGCCGTGACGAGTCCAATTCGGCTCTACGGCATCACCAACTGTGATCAGGTCCGTGCCGCCCGCGCCTGGCTCAAAGCCCAGTCTCTTCAAGCCGAGTTTATTGACTTTAAAAAAGCTGGCCTTTCCAGAGCAACCCTGGATCGGTGGCTCACCCATCTGCCATGGGATGCTTTGCTGAATCGCCGTGGGCTTACCTGGCGCCAACTTGACCCGTCGGTCAGAGCGCAGATCGTGGATCAGCAATCTGCGGTCGAGCTTTTGCTGGCCCATCCGCTCTTGGTCAAACGCCCAGTGCTGGAATTTGGTGAAAAAATTTCCGTCGGATTCTCAGAAGCCCTGTACCGTAATCTGTTTACGACTGTTGCGAGCCACTAATGCCCACTTCATCTGCAACCCTTGCGCTGGCCCAGGCCTTGATCCAGCGGCCATCCATCACCCCCAATGATGACGGCTGCTGCGACCTGATTGCCGATCGATTGGCCGCCCTTGGGTTTAAAAACGAATTCCTGCGGTTTGGCGACGTGACCAATCTATGGGCCGTGCGCGAAGGCGGCGAGCCCGGCCCCACGCTGGTGTTGGCAGGCCACACCGACGTCGTGCCCACCGGCCCGAAAGACCAGTGGAAACATGATCCATTTTCTGCAGCCATTGATGCGGGTGAACTCTATGGCCGTGGTGCTGCGGATATGAAGTCTTCCCTTGCGGCCTTTGTGGTGGCCACCGAGCGTTTCGTTCAGAGCACCCCAAGATTCAAAGGCCGACTCGCCTACCTGATTACTTCAGACGAAGAAGGCCCCGCCATTGATGGCACAGTGCAGGTGGTGCGTGAATTGGCCCACCGTGGTGAGCTATTGGATTACTGCATTATTGGTGAGCCGACCTCGGTCAAAACACTGGGCGACATGATCAAAAATGGCCGCCGTGGCACGCTGTCGGGCAGCCTGATTGTGCGCGGCAAGCAGGGCCACATTGCCTACCCGCACATGGCGATCAATCCGATTCATCAGTTTGCGCCGGCGCTTGCCGAACTCGCCTCCATGCGCTGGGACGACGGCAATACCTATTTCCCACCCACCACCTGGCAGGTGTCTAACTTAAACGCCGGAACTGGCGCCACCAATGTCATTCCGGGTGAACTGCGTGCGCAGTTTAATTTCCGATTTGGCAGCGTGAGTTCGCCCGACGATCTGCGGACCCGGCTTGAGTCAGTCTTAAGCCGACACAATCTCAGCTTTGAAATCGAGTGGACACTGGGCGGCGACCCTTATCTCACCGCGCCGGGAAAGCTCTGCCACGCGGTGGTCGACGCCATTTCGAATGTGACTGGCCAGACCGCAGAGCTATCGACCACTGGCGGCACCTCCGATGGCCGCTTTATTGCCAAACACTGCCGCGAGGTCATTGAATTTGGCCCGCCCAACGCCACGATCCATCAGATCAACGAGCGCATCGCGGTCGCTGATCTCGAACCGCTTACGCGCATCTACGAAGAATCGATCCGCCGCCTGCTGCCCGCATGAATATTGGCGAACTGATTGCGCAGGGCGAATCACGCTTTCAGGCCGCAGGTCTGGCGTTTGGCCAGGGCACACTCAACGCCTGGGACGAGTCGCGATGGCTCGTGCTGGCGGGCCTTGGTCTGCCAATCGACAGCCCCCAAGAGATTGAATCAACCAGCCTGAATGACGATCAGGTGCGCCATGTGCAAGACCTGTTGGATCGGCGCATTACCAATCGCTTACCGGCAGCTTATCTGACCGGTGAAGCCTGGTTAAAGGGTTATCCCTTTCGGGTAGATTCGCGCGTGATTATTCCACGATCGTTCATCGCGGAGTTACTGCTCGATCACTGCCAGCCCTGGATACAAAATCCATTGGCCGTGCGCAGCATTTTAGATTTATGCACCGGCTCTGGCTGCCTGGCCATTATCGCGGCTGACCAATTCCCGAATGCCCATGTTCTCGCTAGTGATCTAAGTGCAGACGCCTTGCAGGTTGCGGCGCTCAATGTGGAAGACTACGAACTGACCGATCAAATCACATTGATTCAATCAGACGTCTTTCAAAAAATTCCTGATCAACGCTTCGATCTAATAATTTCGAACCCGCCGTATGTACCACCCAGCAAACGAGAAACCCTGCCCAAAGAGTTTCAGCACGAACCGGATATGGCGCTGATTGCCAATGACCATGGCATGGCCATTGTTCGTGAGATTCTCAAAACCGCTGGGGATTATCTGGCAACCGATGGCGTAATTTTTATTGAAATTGGCCACGAGCGCGCCGCCTGCGAGGCACTCTTAGAAAAAGAATTTCCTGGCTTGCATGCGCTGTGGATCGAAACCGACGAGCAATCGGATAATGTCTTTTTGCTGACCGCACAACAGCTGCAACAACACCCCTGGAGACCGAACCGATGATTACGCTTTACACCTGGCCCACACCCAACGGTAAAAAAGTTCAGATCATGCTGGAAGAAACCGGCCTGCCCTATTGCGCCGTGCCGATCGATATCTCGGCCAATGAACAGATGGCCCCCGACTTTCTGAAGATTAGCCCGAATAACAAAATTCCAGCGATCACCGACACCGAGGGCCCAGGGGCTAAGCCCGGCAAACCCTATGCCATGTTTGAATCCGGTGCCATTCTGATCTATTTAGCCGGTAAGGTTGGACACTTTCTGGGGAAGACAGATCGTGAACGTTTTGATGTCTTGCAGTGGCTCATGTTTCAAATGGGGGGCGTGGGGCCTATGCTGGGCCAGGCCCATCACTTCCGCATTTACGCGCCAGAAAAGCTTCCCTATGCCATTGACCGTTACACCAAAGAAGCCCACCGTCTGTATGGCGTGATGAATACGCGGCTTGGCGAATCGAAATTCCTGGGCTCTTCAAGCTATTCCATTGCCGATATCGCCACCTGGCCCTGGGTAGCCTCTTATGAACGCCAAGGCGTTGAATTGGCTGCGTTTCCGCATGTCGAGCGCTGGTTTCGCACCATTGAGGCGCGGCCTGCGGTACAACGCGGCCTAGCCATCTTTGCGGAGATGCGAAAGTAAACTTCGCCGGCCATGCAAATCACCATAGATCAGGCAATCGATCGCTGGGGCGAATTCGACAGCATTATTGATGTCCGCTCGCCAGCCGAATTCGCCCACGATCATTTACCGGGTGCGATCAACTCGCCGGTCTTAAATAATGAAGAGCGCGCCGAGGTGGGCACGCTTTATGCAAGCTCACCGTTTGACGCCAAAAAACGCGGCGCGGCCCTGGTAGCACGCAACATTGCCATCGCACTCGAAACACAATTTATGAATCAGCCCCGCAACTGGCGGCCGCTGATTTATTGCTGGCGCGGTGGTAATCGAAGCAATGCCATGGCCACCATCATGCAGCGCATTGGCTGGCGGGCCCATGTGCTTACCGGCGGCTATACCGCCTATCGCCGCCATGTGGTGGGCGATATGGCAAGGCTTGCCGAACAGTTTCAGTATGCGGTGGTCTGCGGTGTGACCGGGTCTGGGAAAAGCTTGTATCTACGGCAGCTCGCTGCCCAGGGCTATCAGGTTCTGGATTTAGAAAAGCTTGCCCATCACCGTGGTTCCCTGCTGGGCAACGAACCCATTGGAGAGCAGCCGAGCCAGAAATTTTTCGAGACCCTGATCTGGGACCAGCTTCGGCACTTCGATCCACAACAAGAAGTTTTTGTGGAATCCGAGAGCAAAAAGATCGGCACCGTTCAGGTGCCCGATGCGGTGATTACCAAGATGCGGGAGAGCCGCTGCATTGAGATCACGCCAACGCTTGCCGATCGCGTGAATTTTCTTTGCCAGGACTATGCCCATTTTTTTGAGCAGCCCGATGTGCTGGTGGCCCAGCTCACCCGACTCAAACCCTTGGTGGGCGGTACGCGACTCAATGAATGGGTCGAGGCTATTCAAGCCAAAGACTGGTCACGGCTTGTTGAGTCGTTGCTGGTGCACCACTACGACCCGACCTATCGGCGGTCGATGGAGAAAAATTATGCCCAGTACGGGCAGGCCGAGATGATCAACCAGCACCCGGCAGCAACTGCGCTGATTTAAATTTCCTTGCTGCTATCCCGACTGATCAAACGCAGTCCAAATCGGTTTGCGTTTGATTCGGTTTGATTAACGCGATTCAGACTTCGCGAGTTTTTCCGGATAAGTCTTCACACCAATCGATGCACGCTGCAACTCAACCCAGCGGTCAAGCGTATCGCGGGCCGCCGACTGCTCCAGAATTTGGTAGTAGCGGCCCACCTGATCTTTGACCACCTGGGCGTCTGCTGCAGGCACCTGAGCCGACTCCACCACCACCAGCCATGCGGCATTATTCCGATTCGATGCAGGCACCGACACTGTTGCAGGAAGCGACTTCAACTCCGCAGTGAACACCGCCTGCAGGACCTCGGCTGGCAGTTCGCTGCTCTGCTTTTGAGCATCAGCTCGGCCCAGCGAACGGGCCGCCATCGTGCCGGCCGGCAAGGCCTTGCTGGATGCGAATTCTTTTAATGCCGACTCTGCGGCCTGACTGGCAAGCTCGGAAGACTTGCGGTCGCGGATCGTGCGCTCGATCTGGGCCTTCACGCTGGCCAGTGCCACTGGGGCGCTTGGCCGATGGGCAATGACACGGGCACTGGCCAACAGGCCGGGACCAATCTCAATCGCTTCGGTATTGCGGCGATTCACAATAGTGTCACTGCTAAATAGCGCCGTCATAAATTTCTGGTCCGACAAGGCACGCAGCACTTCTGGCGGCGCGATCACAGTCGGGCCGCTTCGGCGAACACTTTTTACCGTGTGAACGGGCAGCCCAACTTTTTTGGCAGCAGGATCCAGGGTGTCGGACTGCTCATAGACCAGGTTAGAAAACTGCTCGACCATGTCAGCGGAACCGGGTTTGGCAAAAGCCACAATGGCGATATCCAACTCTTCTTGCGTCTGAAACTGGGCCGCATTGGTTTTGTAAAACTCTTCAATCTCGGCGTCTGAGACCTTCACGGCCGAGGCAAACTCAGCCACTGCAAATTTCTTGATGCGCACACTACGGGTCTCGGCCGATAACTGGGCCAGCCGGCGCGCCACAGATCGGGACGCCATGCTGCTGCCCGCAATCGATGCGGGCAAAATTTCCGTCAGCATGTCGGCGCGCACACGTTGCTCAAAGCCTTCGGCCGTTAGGCCCTGGGCCTTTAAGGCCTGCTGATACAAGGCCATATCGAATTGACCATTTTTCTGAACCGCCGGAATGCTGGCAATGGCGCGGCGCATCTGCTCGTCGGTCACCCGCACCTTCAGATCAACCGCTGCGGCAAAGAGCACCTGCTGCGTGACCAGGTCATTCAGGGTGGATAAACGAGATGCAGTGCTATCTAAGATCGCCGGATCAATGCGGCCGCCCAGCTGGGCGCGGACCTGTTCAATGGCACGCTGGTGGGACTGCTCCCACTGCTGCAAGGTAATTTCTCGTTTACCAACTTTGGCCACGGTATTGGCACCGCCACCGGGGGCAATGATGTCCCAGGCACCAACGACAACAAACGAAGGAATGATCAGAAGGAGGATTACGCCAAGGAAAATACGCTGGTGGCGACGGACGGATTCAAACATGGGGACTCGCCTTATGTGCGGCAAAGGTGTTGGCGGAGTGGACGGGACTCGAACCCGCGACCCCCGGCGTGACAGGCCGGTATTCTAACCAACTGAACTACCACTCCTTAAAACCATATCTACAGACCACTTAGAACTGCTTTGTTCTACCACTGCCCCGCGCAAAGCCAAGAATTTTTGGTGGGTGCTGAGAGGGTCGAACTCCCGACCTACGCCTTGTAAGGGCGCCGCTCTACCAACTGAGCTAAGCACCCAAAAATTACTGTGCGCCCAAGCAAGCACGAGAGTATAAAAAAAAAGGGCCGCTAGATCAAGCAGCCCCTTTTGGCGCGGTTTAGACCGACGCTTACTTGTTGATGGCGTCTTTCAGGGCCTTGCCGGCGCGGAATTTAGGCACCTTGGCAGCCTTAATTTTGATCGCGGCACCCGTCTGGGGGTTACGGCCCGTGCGAGCCGCGCGCTTGCCAACTGCAAACGTACCAAAGCCCACGAGAGTCACAGAGCCACCTTTTTTCAGGGTGGTCTTAATGCCACCAATCACAGCGTCCAAAGCGCGGCCTGCCGCTGCCTTGGAAACATCTGCCTGCTTGGCAATGTGCTCGATCATGTCAGTCTTATTCAATTCATGTCCTCTCTTCGCTGATAAATAAAGACCCGACAGCTTAGTGCTGGCCGAATCGGATTGAAATCACATTTTTATAGTGTTTTGGTTTGTGTGCTCTGTGGGAACCGCTTAAGAATTAAGTTTAGCGACTAGAGCAAACGCCCTCATTAACGCGCAATTCGAAATTGCTGTCAAGTTGCGAACAAAAAAGACAATCCCCTGAGAGCCTTGCTAACAAAGGCTTTCAGGGGATCGGGTTGATACGCGGCACCAAAAAATTAATGCGGCAACTGATCTGAAGTTGTCCCCGAAATAACGCGCGACTCTGGCGCAGTTGCATCGGTTTTGGATGCCACCGCTGCAGCGTCCTCTTCTTCGGGAAGCGGTGTTGGCGCTTTTGAAAGCGCCAAATCTAACACCTGATCAATCCACTTGACCGGAACAATCTCAAGCGCGTTTTTCACATTCTGCGGAATCTCGGCAAGATCCCGAACGTTTTGCTCGGGGATCAAGACCTTCTTAATTCCACCGCGATGTGCAGCAAGCAGCTTTTCCTTCAGGCCGCCAATCTGCAAGACCTCACCGCGCAGCGTGATCTCACCGGTCATAGCCACATCGGCACGCACGGGAATCCCCGTCATGGCCGAGACCATGGCCGTAGTCATGGCGATACCCGCACTTGGGCCATCCTTGGGGGTGGCCCCCTCTGGCGCGTGGATGTGCAAGTCTTTTTTCTCAAAGGCGTCGTCACGGATGCCCAGACGACGGGCACGGCTACGCACCACCGACCGCGCGGCCTCGACCGACTCCTTCATGACCTCGCCCAGGGAGCCCGTGCGGATGATCTGGCCCTTGCCGGGCATCATGGTGGCTTCAATGGTGAGCAATTCACCGCCCACCTCGGTCCAGGCCAAGCCAGTGACTTCGCCCACCTGATCTTCTTTTTCGGCAACGCCATAGGTAAAGCGGCGCACGCCCAAGAAGTCTTCAATGTTCTCGGCATTGACCTTGACCGGAAGTGCGGCTTTTTTGGTCAAGACCATGCGGGTGACCTTGCGGCAGATCTTGGAGATTTCACGCTCTAAGCCACGCACACCCGACTCACGGGTATAGGTGCGAATAATCTCCCGAATCGCGGAGTCATCCACGTCGATCTCGCCTGCCTTTAAGCCCGTCTGCTTGATCTGCTTGGGCAGCAAATAGCGGGTGGCGATATTGATCTTTTCCTCTTCGGTGTAGCCCGAAAGCTTGATGACTTCCATACGATCAAGCAAGGCTGGCGGAATATTCAATGAGTTTGCCGTCGCGACAAACATCACATCGGATAAGTCGTACTCGACTTCAATGTAGTGGTCCACAAAAGCGTGGTTCTGCTCGGGGTCCAAGACTTCTAGCAGCGCGCTGGCCGGGTCACCACGGAAATCCATGCCCATCTTGTCGACTTCATCAAACAAGAAGAGCGGATTGCGCACCCCTGTTTTGGTCAGGTTCGAGAGCACCTTGCCGGGCATGGAGCCAATATAGGTCTTGCGGTGGCCGCGAATCTCGGCCTCGTCACGCACGCCACCCAAGGCCATGCGCACAAACTTTCGGTTTGTGGCGCGGGCAATCGATTGGCCCAAGGAAGTCTTACCCACCCCAGGTGGCCCAACCAGGCACAAGATCGGCGCTTTGACCTTATCAACGCGCTGCTGCACAGCGAGATACTCCAGAATTCGCTCTTTGACCTTTTCCAGGCCATAGTGCTCTTCCTCGAGTACTTTCTCCGCGTCTTCCAGATTGTTGTTGATCTTGCTCTTCTTTTTCCAAGGCAGCGTGACCAAGGCATCAATGTAGTTGCGCACCACAGTGGCCTCGGCCGACATGGGCGACATCATGCGCAGTTTTTTCAGCTCAGCATTGGCCTTTTCTAGTGCCTCTTTGGGCATGCGGGCGGCCTTGATCTTTTTATCCAACTCATCAAGCTCGCTGTCTTCGCCCTCGCCCAGCTCTTTCTGGATGGCCTTGACCTGCTCGTTTAAGTAGTACTCGCGCTGGCTTTTTTCCATCTGCCGCTTCACGCGGCCACGGATGCGCTTTTCGACCTGCAGGATGTCCAGCTCGGTCTCAATCAGGGCCAAGAGTTTTTCCAGGCGCTCGATCACCGGCACCACTTCCAATACGGCCTGCTTTTGCTCAAGCTTCATGGGCAGATGGGCACCAATGGCGTCAGCCAGTCGGCCGGCATCTTCGATGCTCATCAGGCTATTCAAAATCTCAGCAGGAATCTTTTTGTTCAGTTTTACGAACTGATCAAACTGATTCAGGATCGTGCGACGCAGGGCCTCGATCTCGGGGCCCTCGGGCACTTCCGGGGTCATGGGTGTGCAGCGGGAGGCGAGATACGTGCCCTCGTCTTCCACTTCCAACACTCGGGCGCGCTGAGAGCCCTCGACCAGCACTTTTACTGTGCCGTCGGGAAGCTTTAGCATCTGCAAAATGCTGGCCACACAGCCAATTTCATAAATATCGGCGGCGGTTGGGTCGTCCTGGGCGGCGCTTTTCTGGGCGGCCAAGAAAATATGTTTGCCCGCTTCCATGGCCACTTCCATGGCCTTGATGGATTTGGGCCGGCCCACAAACAGCGGGATCACCATGTGCGGAAACACCACGACATCGCGCAGCGGCAGCATGGGCAGGGAAATCGGCTCTTCGGGGAGTAGTTCTATTTTGGACATGACGTCCTCCAATTCAGGTTCTTGCCACCAAGATGGGGGCAAAGCTGAGAAAAAACAAGGGCAGAAAACCGGGATCTTTGCAGATTCCCCGAGTGCTGAGGGGAATCTGGCAGTTGTTCGGAATCAGGCGCTGCTGGCAACCTTGGGCGACTCGCCATAGATCAGAAGCGGCTGACCATCGCCGGTGATGGCGGGCTCATCAATCACCACCTTGGTGACGTTGGCCTGGCCCGGCAGGGTGTACATGGTGTCCAGCAGCACCGCTTCCAGAATGGAACGCAGGCCACGGGCGCCGGTTTTACGTTTGATCGCCTTTTTGGCAATCGCCACCAAGGCTGCCGGGCGAATCTCGAGTTCGACATTTTCCATGGCAAAAAGCGCCTGATACTGCTTGACCAGGGCGTTTTTGGGCTCGATCAAAATCTCGACCAAGGCGTCTTCATTGAGTTCGTCCAGTGTGGCCACCACGGGCAGACGGCCCACCAATTCGGGGATTAACCCAAACTTGATTAAGTCTTCGGGTTCCACTTCGCGGAAAAGTTCGCCGACATCACGATCGCTGGGTGAGCGGACCTCGGCACCAAAGCCAATCGAAGTCTTTTCGGTTCGGTTCCGAATGACCTTATCCAGCCCATCAAAGGCGCCGCCGCAGATAAACAAGATGTTGGTCGTGTCGATCTGAACGAAGTCTTGGTTCGGATGCTTGCGGCCACCCTGCGGCGGAACGGATGCCACCGTGCCCTCGATCAGTTTCAATAGCGCCTGCTGCACGCCCTCGCCCGACACATCGCGGGTGATTGATGGGTTATCTGATTTGCGGGTGATCTTGTCGATCTCGTCGATGTAGACGATACCGTTTTGGGCCTTCTCGATTTCGTAATTGCAGTTTTGCAGCAGCTTTTGAATGATGTTTTCAACGTCTTCGCCCACATAACCGGCTTCGGTCAGGGTGGTGGCATCGGCAATGACAAAGGGCACATTCAAAAGACGGGCCAAGGTCTGGGCCAGCAGGGTCTTGCCCGAGCCCGTGGGGCCGATGAGCAAAATATTGCTCTTGGCCAGCTCGATCTCGGCCTTGGTCTCACCACGGTGGCGAAGCCGCTTGTAGTGGTTATAGACCGCGACCGACAAAATGCGCTTGGCCGTGGACTGGCCAATCACAAACTGATCAAGCCGCGCAGAAATTTCTTGGGGTGTGGGCAGGCCATCTTTGGCACCGTCTTCCGGTGTGGCGGCCTGCTCATCACGAATGATGTCGTTACATAGATCGATACATTCATCGCAGATGAAGACCGACGGACCCGCAATAAGCTTTTTAACCTCGTGCTGGCTCTTGCCGCAAAAGGAGCAATACAAAAGTTTTTCGCTAGACCCTTTTTTCTCAGCCATCCGTTTTCTCGCGATGCGTCAGTACCTTGTCAACGATGCCATACTCTAGCGCATCTTGTGCCGACAGAAAGTTGTCACGGTCGGTGTCGCGTGCAATTGTTTCTAGCGTCTGGCCCGTGCGCTCGGCCAAAATGCCATTGAGCTTATCCCGCAGCGCAAGAATTTCACGGGCGTGGATTTCAATATCAGAGGCCTGTCCCTGAACACCGCCCAAGGGCTGATGAATCATGACGCGGCTATTGGGCAGCGTGAACCGCTTGCCCTTTTCGCCTGCCGCCAATAAGAAGGCGCCCATGCTGGCTGCCATGCCCACGCAAAGCGTGCTGACATCGGGCTTAATGAACTGCATGGTGTCGTAGATGGCCAGGCCCGCCGACACCGAACCGCCGGGGGAATTGATGTAGAGCGAAATGTCTTTGTCTGGGTTTTCGGATTCCAAAAACAGCAGCTGAGCAATTACCAGGTTGGCGGTTTGGTCATTGACCGGACCCACCATGAAGACCACCCGCTCACGCAGCAAGCGCGAATAGATGTCATAAGCACGCTCACCACGGCCCGACTGCTCAATCACCATTGGCACCAGGCCAAGCCCTACGATTTCATCGAACTTCGACATCCGCGCTCCTGTTTCTTTAACTTCGCTACCGCGATGATACTGATCAGGCCGCCTGATTGGCCTCGGCCATCATCAGGCTTTCTACCGTCATGGGGTCTTCCACCACTTTGGCGTTGGCCAGCACCCAGTTCACCACATTCTCTTCGATGACCACGGCTTCTGCTTCGGCCCGCTGCTTTTCCTGACCCATAAACCAGTTCACGAACACCTCAGGCTTTTCGTAAGCCGATGCCATCTCTTCCACGAAGGCCTTGACCTGCTCGGTGGTGGCGGAAAGCTTTTGTGCCTTGACCACTTCGCCAATCAACAGGCCAAGTTTTACACGCTTGGTGGCCTGCTCTTTAAACAAGTCGGTTGGAATTGGCACGTCTTTCATGTTCATGCCACGGGCGGCCATGTCTTGGCGTGCAGAATCAGCCAGCCGCTGGGATTCGTTTTCAACCAGGGCCTTGGGCACCTCAAAGCTGGTCCACTGCTCGAATGCCGCCATGACCGCAGCCTTGGTGCGGGACTTGCAACGATTGGTGACTTCACGCGATAAGTTCTTGCGCACGTCTTCTCTGAGCTTATCTAAATCACCCGAGGCAATGCCCATGGATTTGGCGAACTCGGCATTGAGTTCTGGCACCTTGGGCTCGGAGACAGAGCGAATCCGTATGGAAAAGGTTGCGGTTTTTCCGGCCACATCTTTGCCGTGGTAATCGGCAGGAAAACTCAAGGGGAATGATTTGTTCTCACCCGCCTTCATGTTGGTGGCCGCCTCGTCGAACTCTTTCAACATGGAGCCATCGCCCAACACGAAACTAAAGTTCTCGGAGCTGCCACCTGTAAAGGCCACGCCATCAATCTCGCCTTTGAAGTCGAGTGTGACGCGGTCGCCTTTTTGCGAAGCGCGGCTCACATCGACAAATTCGGTGCGCTGACGACGCAAGGTATCGAGTGTTTTTTCCAGGTCAGCATCCGTAATGTCACAGGTGGTTTTTTTGATTTCCACGCCGGACACATCGGGGCAGGCAATCTCGGGGTAGACCTCGACCACGGCCTCGAACTTCAGTTCGTCTTCCGAGCCTTCGCTGGCCACGGGTTCAATCGCGGGCATGCCGGCCACCCGAAGTTTTTTCTCCACCAGGGCCAGGGTGTAGGCGCGGCCAACCACGTCGTTGATGGCATCTGAGTGGGCCTGCGGACCATAGGTCTGGGCCACCACCTTCATGGGCACCTTGCCTGGACGAAAGCCAGCCATCTTGACCGTTTTGCTCAAACGGACCAGACGCTTTTGGGCCTCTTGCTGGACTTCAGCCATAGATACCGATAGAGGAATGCGACGCTCCAAGGATGAGGCGGCTGCGGCTGCGGGAGTTGTGGATGTCATAAGCGTTTTAAGAATTAAGAAATCAAAAAAGCGCACTCATGTGCGCACATGCTGAGTCGGGAACACGGTCAAACCATTGACTGGTGCGAAGGGGGGGACTCGAACCCCCACACCTTGCGGCGTCAGGACCTAAACCTGGTGCGTCTACCAATTTCGCCACCTTCGCGCAATGCGGTTCAAATGCCTTGCACCCGACGCGAAGCCCACATTGTACTTAGAATCGCGGCATGACCACGGCACACCACGGCAAGGCTTTTCATGGCGGCGAGCACTACGAAAACTTCCCCGTGGGCTCCTGGCTGGTACCTGAAAAGATCCGGCCCGCAATCCTGAGCCTGTATCGCTTTGCACGAACTGGCGACGATCTGGCCGATGAGGGGTCTAGCCCCCCTGCCGATCGGCGCGCTGGCCTGGCAGCACTTCGAGACGGCCTGGCCGGCCAGCCAAACGCCCAGGCGCCAGAGTTGGCGGCCATTGGGGGCGAACTCAAACGAGCCCTTGACCAACACGGTGTTCCAACGGCCTGGGCCGACGATTTATTAGAGGCTTTCTTGCAAGATGTGGGCCACCGCCCAATGGCCACCGAAGAGGCCGTGTTGGCGTATTGCCGATATTCAGCGGCACCGGTTGGCCGACTAGTCTTGGGGCTATCGGGCCTGCTCGATCAGGCTGGCCAGCCCAGATCAATACAGAACGCCTCTGATGCGGTCTGTATTGGCCTTCAGCTGGCCAATTTCGCCCAAGACATGGGGGAAGACTTCAGCCGGGGACGCCTCTATTTTCCCCAGACCTGGTGGCCTGCGGGCTGGACAGCCGATCTGGGTCTTACCGCGCTTAGCCCGACCAGTCGTGCCGAGCTGGCGAGCCGAATGGCCCGCTGGGCCTTGAACCATCTAGCCCAAGGCGCTGGGCTTCCAAGAACCATTCGTCACAGCAAATGCCCGGGCAGCCTGCGGCTCGCTATGGAGATTGCCATCACGATTGAAGGCGGCCGAGAGATCTGCCGCATGGTCTTAGCAAACCCCAGCGCAGTCTGGACCAAATCGCCAAGCCTCTCCAAGGCCAGGCTAGCAGTGGTAGTGTTTCGTGCCTTCCGATTGATCTAATTCGACACCCACGCAATGACGCCCGACCAGTACTGCGAATCTAAAGTGAGCGAGAGCGGCTCTAATCTTGTCGCAGCCTTCAAAATTTTGCCCGCCGCACCGCGCACCGCAATCACTGCACTCTATGCGTTTTGCCGAGAAGTCGACGA
The DNA here is from genome assembly GCA_036362785.1 of beta proteobacterium MWH-UniP1. Lineage (NCBI taxonomy): Bacteria > Pseudomonadati > Pseudomonadota > Betaproteobacteria > beta proteobacterium MWH-UniP1. Next base: position 1,029,829 of record CP143625.1, on the reverse strand, counting down.
TGTGGTGGATGAGTGTTCCGAACCACAACTCGCCGCCATCAAACTGAGCTGGTGGAAGACCGAGCTCGATCGCCTGTTCGAAGGCGACCCCACCCACCCCGTGACCAAGGCCCTGCTCCCCAGGCTTTCTCAATTCAATCTGCCACGCGACCCCTTTGATGAGATTGTGGCGGGCTGTGCGATGGATCTGAACCAGAACCGTTACATGAGCTGGGCCGATCTGGATCTTTACTGTGATCGTGTTGCTGGTGCCGTTGGCCTGTTGTCAGTTCGAATTTTTGCTAAGAATGGTCAGATCAGCCAGGCCACACTCGACTATGCGATTGCACTTGGCCGGGCCCTGCAATACACCAACATCATGCGCGATGTCGGTGACGATGCCCGCAAAGGCCGCATCTATCTGCCACTTGAAGCCATGCAGGCGCATGGTCTTGAAGCCGCCTCAATTCTGCGGTTTGAGCACACACCGGCACTGGAGTCGCTGCTGCGTGACATGCATCAGCGTGCCGATGCCTTGTATCAGCAGGCCTTTGCCGCGTTACCGGGCAATGAACGCAGCGCGCAGCGGCCAGGCCTCATCATGGCGGCGATTTATCGAGAGCTCTTAACACTGGTCGCTTCCGAGTCGTATCAGGTCTTAAATCAACGCATCTCTGTTGCGCCAGCGCGCAAACTCTGGCTTGCCTGGCGGGCATCTCTGGGCCTGCTTCCCACATGAGTTTAGGCGGCCGCATTGCCATCATTGGTGGCGGTTGGGCCGGTCTGTCTTGCGCCGCTTGGCTAACCCGTGTGGCACCCGACAGCAAGATCACTGTCTTTGAAGCCTCGCCACATTTTGGTGGCCGCGCCCGCGGACTCAATTGGGAAATCCCAGATCGCGACACAACATTGGCCATTGACAATGGCCAGCACCTGACCATCGGTGCCTACACCGACACCTTTGCATTGCTGCGCATGGTGGGTGCGCCCCGCTGGCAGTCACGGCCCCTGCAGTGGGCGGGTGTGACCTCGCACGCGGTGGTTGCCCAACACTGGCAGGTGTCAGAGGCGGCATGGCCCTGGCGGGTTTTATCAGGCCTGATTCCGGGCCGTGGGCCCATTGGCTGGCCCTTGGCCTGGAAATGGGCCATTGGCAAAACCATCCTACAGCTTGTGGCCAGCAACTGGCGCGTCGGCCCCATCACCGCCCACCAATGGTTGGCAACACAAGACATGCCAAAAGACTTTGTCGACCATTTCTGGCGGCCATTGTGCGAAGGCGCCCTGAACACCGAATTGGAATTGGCCAGCGCCGACATCTTGGCCGCGGTGTTACGGGATTCTCTGGCAGGCCCGAAAGGCAGCACCAATGTGCTCACACCCCCCACCAATCTTAGTGTTGATGGTGTGGACCCAATCACGAATTGGCTTGCACAACAAGGCGTGAACCTTGCGGCCAGGCATCTGGTCACCCGACTAGAGCAGACATCAACAGGCACCCGACTGCATTGTCGCGATCAGCCTGTGCCGCAGGTCTATCAGCACGTGGTCTTGGCCATGCCGGCGCGGCCATCCATCCGCTTATGGGACGACTCGGCACTGCCCATGACCCCGGCACGGCAACGTTGGGCAGGCCTTGATTTTCGGCCGATCACCACGGTGTGGATTGCGCTGAACGCCGCACAGTCGCAACAACTCGCGCATCTTCCCGATTGGTTTGTCTTGAACCCACACAAAGACGCGCCACACATTGGCCAGGTGGTAGTGAAGCGCAATGGTGCCATTGGTGTGGTCGTGAGTGCCCATGGCATTGGAAACGCCGATCAGGCGAGAGACTTGCTGAACCAACAGCTTGTCGTGCAGCTTGGTATTGCCTGCCAAGACAGCCCACAGAAATGGATTACCGAAAAGCATGCGACATGGGCCGCCACACCCAACGCACCCATTGCAAGCGAAGAGGAAACGCGCGGGCTAACTGGCCTACCCAATATCTATCGCTGTGCCGATGATTGCGAGCCCGGCTACCCGGCAACGATTGAAAGCGCCGTGCGATCAGGCAAGCGCACCGCAGAGACGATCAGTCGCGCATCTTTGCAATCGCATCATCCAGACGCGACACCGCAATGACTTCAAGCCCCTCGATAGGTTTTTTGGGGGCATTGGCAGCCGGCACGAGCGCCCGCGAAAAGCCAAGCTTGGCGGCCTCTTTCAATCGCTCTTGGCCACGTGGTGCAGGACGAATCTCACCGGCCAACCCCACTTCACCAAAGGCCACCATGCCCTTGGGCAGGGCCTTGTTACGCATGGATGACACGATCGATAAAATCACTGCAAGATCTGCCGCAGGCTCGTTAATGCGCACACCACCCACGGCATTGATAAACACATCTTGATCAAAGCAGGCAATGCCCGCATGACGGTGTAGCACCGCCAACAACATGGCCAACCGCTGTGGCTCTAGCCCCACCGATAGCCGCCGCGGATTGGGCACATGGGCGGTGTCCACCAGCGCCTGTATTTCTACCAGCAAAGGCCGAGAGCCCTCTTGCGTCACCAAGACACAAGAGCCCGGCACGGTCTGCTCGCCCTGCATGCCCAGATGGCCGGGCGATAAAAAGAGTGCCGATGGATTGCTCACGGCTTTGAGTCCGCGATCCGTCATGGCAAAGACACCAATCTCGTTGACCGTGCCAAAGCGATTCTTGATGGCACGAATCACACGGTAAGACGCCTGTGAATCGCCCTCGAAATACAAGACGGTGTCCACAATGTGTTCCAGAACACGTGGGCCAGCGAGCGTCCCCTCTTTGGTGACATGGCCCACCAGAATCACGGTGCAACCACTTTCTTTGGCCCAACGGGTTAAGCGCGACGAACACTCGCGTACTTGAGAGACCGACCCCGGTGCAGCGGTCAATGCATCACTGAACAAGGTCTGGATTGAATCGATCACCACCAGCTGTGGCTTTTGCGCCATCAACTGGGCCAGGATTTCTTCAAGCTGAATTTCGGCCAATACCGTAAGCGCATTCGAAGATAACGCGAGACGTTTGGCACGCAGCGCCACCTGCTCGACCGATTCTTCGCCACTGACATAGAGCGTGGATGCGTTCTGACTCAAATGGGCCAGGGCCTGCAACAAGAGTGTGGATTTGCCAATACCCGGGTCGCCGCCGATCAGCACCACACCGCCCGGAACAAACCCACCACCGAGCACCCGATCAAACTCTTCGCTACCGGTTGGAATACGTGGCAACTCTTGGGCCTGAACATCTGAGAGCCTGACCGCCTGGGTGGTTGGCGCAATCGATACTGGCGCCTGGCCACGGCGCGATACCGCCGCTGCACGAATCTCTTCCAAGGTATTCCAAGAGCCGCAGCCATCACACTGGCCGGCCCACTTGGGAAAGGCACTCCCACACTCTCGGCAGACAAACTGCGATTTTTCTTTGGCCACTTTTACTCCACCACCATACGCGGCACGCGGGCCGTGATCTTGGTCATCAATTCATAGCCAATCGTGCCCGATCGATTGGCCACATCATCGATCGCCACATGCTCACCCCAGAGCTCACAAGGGCTCCCCACCACCGCCCCTGGGTGATCGGTGAGATCGACGGTAATCATGTCCATCGACACCCGGCCGGCAAGCGGCACGATGCGACCTGCTACCCATACTGGTGTGCCGTCGGGTGCCAAACGCGGATAACCATCGGCATACCCCACTGCCACCACACCAATTCGCCGGTCGCGATCGGCCACAAAGCGTGCGCCATAGCCCACGGCCTCGCCGCGCTTGACCTGCTGTATCGCAATGATTTCACTGGTGAGCTGCTGCACAGGGCGCAGACCCAGGCCCGCCGCCGTATGTGCCGCCACCCCATCGGCCCAGGGGGTTGCGCCGTAGAGCGCAATGCCCGGCCGCACCCAGTCGGCATAGGCCTGGGGAATTGACAGACTCGCCGCAGAGTTCGCCAGGGATACTGGGCCAACCGCCCCGCCGATGGCCCGCGCAAGCCTGGGCTGCCAGCCTTGAAAACAAGACAGCTGCGCCTGCCAGCCATCATCGGTGTCAGCATTGGCGAAGTGGGTCATCCAGCCCAAGGGCTGGCGAAGCTTTTGTTGAATTGGCAGAAGTAGATCGGCAATTTCCGTATCGCTTAGCTGGGGATTCAAACCAAGCCGATTCATGCCGGTGTTCAGTTTCACCCAAGCCGAACTTGGCGTTTGGCTAGCCTGGATAAAACACTGGGCCTGCTCTGGCGTTGAAATCACCGTGGTGAGATCAAGCTGCGCCATCACCGAGAGATCTTCAGCTGAAAAAGCCCCTTCGATCATCAGGATTGGTTTGGCCCAGCCAGACTCTCGGGCGGCCTGTGCTTCGGACAAGTCCAGGACCGCCAGGCCATCGGCCGATGCAAAGGCACGCACCGCCTGGGCTATGCCCTGGCCATAGGCGTTGGCCTTGGCCACCGCCCAGATGCGGGACTGGCCCACGCGCTGGCGGATACAAGACAAATTATGACGCATTGCGTCAATATGAACAGTAAGGCGAATTGGTCGGGGCATACACAGAGATTTTATGCGTTCATGCTCTAATCATGATGCAACACAAAAAAAGGGATCATGAAACGCGGTTTTTACACCATCATGGCAGCGCAGTTTTTCTCCTCGCTTGCCGATAACGCATTACTCATCGCCGCGATCGCCCTGCTCATTGAGCTTGCTGCGCCCGAATGGATGCGCCCGCTGCTCAAACTCTTTTTTACCGTGTCCTATGTGGTGCTCGCCCCCTTTGTGGGTGCCTTTGCAGACTCCATGCCCAAAGGCAAGGTCATGTTCATTACCAACACCATCAAGGTCGTGGGCTGTGCGCTGCTCTTTTTCTCGGTGCATCCGCTTCTGGCTTATGCCATGGTGGGCTTTGGCGCAGCCGCTTACTCGCCAGCAAAGTACGGCATCCTGACCGAACTGCTGCCGCCTGAAAAACTTGTGGCGGCCAATGGTTGGATCGAAGGCACCACCGTGAGCTCGATTATTCTGGGCACCATGGTGGGCGGTGCGCTGATTAGCCCCACCATCAGTGGCTTTTTCCTGGGGTTTGATTTCCCGATGGTGGACACCGGGATTGATAGCCCAGCAGAGAGCGCCATCTTGGTGATTGCCTGTATTTATCTCTTGGCGGCCGGGTTCAATTTGCGCATTCCCGACACGGGTGCCCGGTATGACAAACAACATCGCAACCCATTCAAATTGATTGCCGATTTTTGGTACTGCAATAAAACACTGTGGAATGACAAGCTTGGCCAAATCTCACTGGCGGTAACGACCCTGTTTTGGGGGGCTGGGGCCACGCTGCAATTCATCGTGTTGAAATGGGCGGAAGTGCAACTGGGCATGCCACTCAATAAAGCAGCGATTTTGCAGGGCATTGTTGCGATTGGCATTGCCTTGGGGGCAGTGCTCGCCGCCCGTTTTGTGCCGCTCAAACAAACCCCATCGGTTTTAAAGCTGGGGGTGATCATGGGCCTAGTAGTGCCGCTGATGACCCTGGTCACCTCGCTGGGGGCATCCATTCCCCTGCTCGTCATCATTGGCGGATTGGCCGGCTACTTTGTGGTGCCCATGAATGCGTTGCTGCAACACCGTGGCCATGTGCTGCTCTCGGCTGGCCACTCCATCGCCGTTCAGAATTTCAACGAGAATTTAAATGTGCTGCTGATGCTTGGCCTTTACACCTTACTGATCAAGTTTGATCTGCACGTCAACACTGTGATTATCGTGTTTGGCCTATTTGTGGCAGGCACCATGTGGCTGGTGATCAAGCGCTATCGGCAAAACAAGGCCCGCTACGACTTAGATTCCTTAATTGGAATTCATAAGAATCCGCACTAAGCAGGTGTCTGACACCGAGGTTTGTCTGACAAGGTGTCTGACACCCAGACCTAGCGTTCAAACGCCATCTCAACACGAAGCTGATGCAACACAGACCAGAGCTGGGCTTTGCGGGCCGGCTCCTGCGTCAGGCCTTCTAATGGCGTGACACTGATCACTCGGCAATCTTGCAGGGCCGCCGCATGGGCAGACTCAATCTCACTTAAAAAAGCCTCACCAAACACCAAGAGCGATGCCGGCCGCTTTGACAGCAACACCTGCACCACACGATCCACCTGTGGCGAACTCAGGATCACCGCGCTCTCAATGATTGGCCGTGGATACCCCATCTCGATCATCGCCCTGGAAATGGCTGTCCACAACATCTGCCCAGCAGAAGAGGCCGCAAGCCCAACCACCACCATCGACTCTCGCGGGGATGCTGAAATCGATGCAGCAGGCCGATACTCGGGCCGCAACTCCCATCGGGGCGTGAGCTCTAAAAGCTGCATGGCCTCTTTGGATAGCTCAGCCATATGTCTTTTCCGTTGAGACTGCTTGACCAGTGTCCAGGCCAGAAAGGCGCATCACAATCGCATCTTCACGCATCGGCGAATTCTGGGGCGAGTTCAACTGACTTGCGCTGGCCACAGACGCTGGTGCCGCATGATTGGGGTAGTAGCCCTTGCGAAGGCCAATGTCTTTGAAACCGAGTTTGCGGTAAAGACCAATCGCGGCAGTGTTACTGGGCCGCACTTCTAACAAAATTTGATCTATGCCGGCATCACGGACCTGCGCCATGAATTGGCGCATCATCCACGCCCCAAGGCCACGGCCCTGACGGGCAGGCGATAGCGCAATGTTCAGCAGGTGCACTTCATCCACCACGCGCATCCACACCACGTAGCCAATCATTACGCCACGCTCTTTCAGCACACGCATGGTGTAGCCTGCGTTCAAAGAATCTTGAAAATTTCCAGATGTCCAGGGAAAGGGATAGGCCTGCCGTTCAATCACCATCACCGAGGCCAGATCGGCAGCCGTCATATCGGCCCAGACCAGATCTGGTGACTCTTGCCGCTCTGCAATCGTCTGGGCCACCTTGTCGCGCACATACAGCGGACGCAATTCCGATGGGCCAACCCACTCACGGGGCTGAGCAAGATTGGCATCCACAGCAAAGCGCGCAATCCATGCCGCCAAGGGCAAAGACACTTGCCCAAAGGCCTGCACATCAGGGTCCACGAGATCAACCCCAGACCGTGCAGCATCACGATCGCTCGTGTGGGCGGATTCCGCTAGCACCACCGCCGGCGGTTCTTGAAACGCAAGCGCAATTCCCGAGCCCTGTTGCGTCAGACCCACCGTTGCCGCAAATCGCTCGCCCAGCCGCGCATCAAATGAAATCCGAACCGGAATTGGTTGGTGGGCGGCATAGTCACGGCGCAGCTCTTCTGATAACGACGACCACCAGGCATAGGCCGTTGCCTCAAACCCATTCACGCCAAGAAGCGGTTTCCCAGAGCCCAGTGCCAAGCCCTGGGCAATGCCGCAGGCCACACGCAACCCCGTAAACGACCCCGGGCCAATGCCCACCGCAATCCCATCAAGATCCTGCCAATCCATGCCAGCCTTTTGCAAAAGCGCTTGGGCAAGGGGTAAGAGTCGACTCGAGTGTGATTGGCCAGAGTCGGCCACGGCGTAAGTTAAGGTGCCGTCTGCCTTGCGCAGGGCCACAGAGGCCCTGATGCCGCCAGACTCAATCGCCAAAACAGTCGATGTCATTGGCCAGCGCGCACCAACATGGCAATGGCCTGGGCCGCAATGCCCTCACCGCGGCCAGTAAAGCCCAGCCGCTCTGTCGTTTTTCCTTTGATGTTGATGGATTCCACAGGCAGGTCACAGCAGGTAGCAATCGCTGCCTGCATCTGGGGGGCGTAGGGCGAAATCTTGGGCGCCTGTGCAATCACTGTGGCATCGATCTGCGCCACACGCCATCCCTTGGCACGAACTCTTTGCACGGCCTCAGTGAGCAAGACTTTGCTGTCTGCACCTTTAAACGCAGGGTCGGTATCGGGAAAGTGGCGCCCAATGTCGCCCATACCTGCGGCACCCAAAATAGCATCGGTGACGGCGTGCAGCAACACATCGGCATCGGAGTGGCCATCTAAGCCCTTCTCATACGGAATGGTGACCCCACCAATAATCAGTGGCCGGCCAGACACCAGGGCATGGACATCAAAGCCCTGCCCCACTGCAAAAGGAATTTCTTGTGCCATGACGGCCTCCATCAATCGAAAATCATCCGGCTGGGTGAGTTTGAAATTATTCGCCTCTCCCTTCACCAACACGACCTGTCCACCTGCGGCTTCAACCGCACTGGCCTCGTCGGTGGCCTGGGGTGAATTGGCATACGCGGCCATCAGTGACTTCAGAGAAAACATCTGGGGCGTCTGGGCCGCCCACAGCGTGCTGCGATCTAGAGTCTGATCGACCACCGCATGGCCGCGCGCATCTTGTCTTGCACGCTTCATGGTGTCGGCAACCGGCATGGCCAGAATGCCGCCCTGCGGTCTCCCGTCTTGATCCTGGGCAGACCCACCAGCCACCGCCTGCCAGAGCCGCTCCAGACTAGTGATTCCAAGGCCAGGTCGGGCCGCATCGTGGACCAAGACCCACGGGTCTGAGGCCTTCGTACCGCCAAGCTGAGCAGAGCCAGACGATGCCTGTAACTGGGACAGTGCATCCGCAACGAGCGCACAGCCCGCCACAACGGAATCACGGCGTGACGCACCACCGATTCGCACCGCAACCACTCGGGGACAGTTGGCCAGTTCCCCATCAACATCCATCGCGGCCCAAAGCGAGTCCTCGGGGTGCAGTACCACCACCACCGCCGCACATGGCTCAAACTTGGCCAGCGCCTGAATACTTCTGGCCAACATCGTGACCCCCGAAAGGCGATGGTATTGCTTGGGCTGAGACAGACCGCTGCGCTCACCGCGGCCCGCTGCAGGGATCACCGCAACAGCCTGGCAAGATGTCCCAAGCAGGTCCACCAATCGTGCAAGGGCGTCAGACCGAGTGGCGTAAAGCCGACTTTTTATTTCCATAGAACCTACAATTTACCGTTTTCGATCGTTCTCTTCATGCCGAGTCCTTTTTCCGCCTATGGGCGAACCCCGCCCAGTGCGGGCCATCACCTGTCTCTTGCCCGGCCTTGCGGCAGCGCAGACGCCTGGCTGCTCGCCGACTGGGCGGCCAAGCTTGCCCAGCAGGCCAAGGCCAACACGGCAGGGGCGCGGCTATTGGTGGTCTGTGAAGCCGCACTAGATGCCCAGCGACTTGCTGACGAGATTCGGTTTTTTGAGCCATCGCTACAGGTTCGTCTGCTGCCCGATTGGGAGACCCTGCCCTACGAGGCCTTCTCTCCACATCAGGATTTGGTCTCGGAAAGGCTACTCACGCTCTACCAGGCATCGACCGGCCAGCTGGATGTCTTGGTGGTCTCGGCATCCACGGCCTTGCAACGGATTGCACCACCCTCGTTTCTCGCATCGCAGACTTTTTTCTTTAGAAAAGGCCAGCGTATCTCTGCGGATGGATTACGACAGCAACTGCAGACCGCCGGCTACAGCCCAGTCTCACAGGTCGTCACCCCCGGTGAGTATGCCTGGCGTGGTGGCCTGATTGACCTTTACCCAACAGGCAGCAATCTGCCCTATCGCATTGAGCTGCTCGACGATGAAGTCGACACCCTGCGTGTTTTTGATCCCGACAGTCAGCGCACCATTCATCCGGTTCAAGAAATTCGCCTTCTACCGGGCCGCGAATTCCCAAGCAACGAGCAGGCGGCACAAGCATTCCGTGCCCGCTGGCGCGAAGTTTTCGAGGGCGACCCATCGCGTTGCAGTCTGTATAAAGACGCCGGAAAAGGCCTGTTCGGCGCCGGCATTGAGTATTACCTGCCGCTGCTATTCGATCAGGTGGCGAACATCTTCGATTACCTGCCACAAGAAGGCGGGGCCATTGCCACCATTGGCCAGGTGGATCAGGCCTTTGAAGAGTTTCATCGGGATCTGCTCTCACGCTACACGTTTCTAAAGGCCGACATCGAGCGGCCCGTGCTTGCCCCTGATGCCTTGTATCTCAGTAGCGAAACATTTTTCACCCAGACCAAACCCCTTGCACGGCTCAGTCTTCGTGCCGACACCACACCATCCATCAATCGGGCACATCACGCCACGGCCAACGCCGATGATCAGAACCAAGACCAGCCCTTTGCTGCCTTGGCCGATATTGCGGCCGATCGCAGGGCGGCAGACCCCGTTGAAAAACTGCGGCAATTTAGCGATCAACTCAAGACCGACACCCAGAATCGATTCCTGATGACGGCTGAAAGTCCAGGCCGCCGCGAAACGCTGTCGCATTACTTAAGCGAACACGGCATTGCCCACCGGCTCATCGACACGCTAGAAGCAGCACGTCAGCACAACACACCTGAGATTCAATTGATGGTGGCACCACTGCATGCCGGCTTTGCCGCACCATGGGCCCGACTCTATATCGCTACCGAAGGTGAACTCTTTGCCCAGGTGGCTCGGCGCCAACGACACGGCAAACGGCAATCCGAAACCAATATCGATTCGATTGTTCGCGATCTTTCTGAACTGCGAATTGGTGACCCGGTCGTGCATATTCAACACGGCATTGGCCGCTATCTGGGCCTGGTGCATTTGGATATGGGCGAAGGCGACACCGAGTTTTTACAGCTGGAATACGCCGACGATGCCAAGCTCTACATCCCAGTGTCGCAACTGCACGTGATTGGCCGCTACAGCGGTGCTAACCCGGAGAATGCCATGCTGCACACCCTGGGCTCTGGCCAGTGGGACAAACTGAAGAAAAAAGCCGCCAAACGGGCCCGTGATACCGCTGCAGAATTACTCAACATCTATGCCCGCCGCGCCGCCCGTCAGGGCCATGCGTTTAAGTTTGATGCGATTGATTACGAACGCTTTGCCGATGGTTTTGGTTTCGAAGAAACCCCAGATCAGCTCGCGGCCATCCACGCGGTAGTGCAAGACATGGTCTCGGGAAAACCGATGGATCGGCTGGTCTGTGGGGACGTGGGCTTTGGCAAGACCGAAGTCGCGCTGCGGGCAGCCTTCTTGGCGGTAATGGATGGCAAACAGGTGGCCGTGCTCACCCCAACGACTCTGTTGGCCGAACAACACTTCCAGACCTTTCAAGATCGGTTTGCCGATTGGCCTGTAAAAATCAGCGAGCTCTCGCGGTTTAGAAGTGGGAAAGAAATTCAGACTGCGATTGACGGCTTGGCGCACGGCAAGGTCGATATTGTGATTGGCACCCACAAGCTCTTATCTGCAGGGGTAAAGTTTGATCGCCTGGGCCTGGTCATTATTGATGAAGAGCACCGCTTCGGTGTTCGGCAAAAAGAGGCACTGAAAGCCCTGCGATCGGAAGTGGATGTGCTCACACTGACCGCAACGCCCATCCCCAGAACACTGGCCATGAGCATGGAAGGGATTCGTGATTTTTCCGTGATTGCCACGGCCCCACAAAAGCGCCTGGCGATTAAGACCTTTGTGCGCCAAGAAAACGATGGCGTGGTGCGCGAGGCACTGCTTCGAGAATTAAAACGCGGCGGCCAATGCTATGTGCTGCACAACCAGGTCGAAACGATTAACAACCGGCGCGATGCCCTGCAAAAACTCGTGCCCGAGGCCCGCATTGAGATTGCCCATGGACAGATGCATGAGCGGGATCTTGAGCGCGTGATGCGAGACTTTCATTCCCAACGCATCAACGTTTTACTCTGCACCACCATTATCGAGACCGGCATTGATGTGCCCAGTGCCAACACGATCGTGATCTACCGTGCAGATCGCTTTGGCTTAGCCCAGCTCCATCAGCTGCGGGGCCGGGTGGGCCGCTCCCACCACCAGGCCTATGCCTACCTGCTCACCCCGGGCGAGGCCGCCATGACCAAAGATGCCGTCAAACGCTTAGAGGCGATTCAGGCCATGGAAGAGCTTGGCAGCGGATTCTTTCTGGCCATGCACGACCTGGAAATTCGTGGCGCGGGTGAAGTACTCGGCGATAACCAGTCCGGCGACATTACCGAAGTGGGTTTCCAGATGTATGCCGATATGCTGACCCAGGCGGTCAATGCGCTCAAGGCCGGTCGCGAGCCCGATTTGGATGCACCATTAGCGGCAGTGACCGAAATTAACCTGCACACGCCTGCGCTTTTACCCAACAGCTACTGCGGCGATATACACGAGCGGCTCACGCTCTATAAGCGGCTTGCCAACGCCAACGATTTAGAAGCGCTCGAAGTCTTAGAAGAAGAATTGGTTGATCGCTTTGGCAGCCCCCCTGATGCAGCAAAAGCACTGCTGGAGACCCATCGGCTTAGACTCTTTGCCAAGCCGGTTGGTGTTCTGAAAATCGACGCCACGGAAGAAGCCATCACCATCACCTTTGATCAACACGCCCAGGTCGACCCCGCCAAGGTGATTCGCTTGATACAGACCGACAAACGCTATCGACTGCTAGGCAATGAAAAACTCCGCTGTGACACTGCCATTGCCGATATTTCCCAGAGGGCGCGTACTATTCGAGAGATTCTGGCTGGCATTGCCGCAGCACCCAACCCCACTTCTACATCAACGCTCACCGTTTAAATTTAATTATGAGTTTCCTTGTGCTCTCCCCCGGTCTTGCCCCTAATAGCCGCCGCAATCGGCTCGCCCAATCCACCCTGTACGCCTTTGATCAGGCAGTTAATCATGCCCCGCGCCGCATGCGGGAAAGCCATGCTGCTGTCTGGCAACTGCCCACACAAACCGCCGTCGAACAAAAAGCAATGCAGGCGGATCTCGACGCCCTTCGGGATGCCCACCAAGTGGATCTGGCCTTGTTACACCAGCCCTATCGCTGGTCTGATTTTTCAGTGCTGGCCATGGACATGGATTCCACGGTCATCACCATTGAATGCATTGACGAGATTGCGGATTACTGCGGCAAGAAAGCAGAAGTCGCCGCAATCACTGAAGCCGCCATGCGTGGCGAAATCAAAGACTATGCGGATAGCCTGCGCCGCCGTGTCGCACTTTTACAGGGCCTATCCGAAACCGTATTGCAAGAGGTGATTCGGTATCGACTGAAATTCACCCCTGGCGTGAAAGAGCTGGTGGATGCAGCTAACCGGGCTGGACTCCACACACTGCTTGTGTCTGGTGGCTTTACCCAATTCACTGATTTTGTGTCTGAGAAAATTGGCTTTGCGCAGACCCGCTCCAACACACTGGAAATCCGTGACGGCAAACTCACCGGCAAGGTGCTCGGCGAAATCGTGGATGCAACGGTCAAACAGAAAACCGTTGCGGCGGCCTGCCGAAGACTTGGCGTCACCAGCAAAAAGGCAATTACCGTTGGCGATGGCGCCAATGATCTGAAGATGATGACCGCCAGTGGTTTATCGATTGCCCACCGGGCCAAGCCTGCGGTTTCCGCGCAGGCCATGCAGGCGATTCGTTTCGGTGGCTTAGATAATGTGCTGGATTGGTTCGAGTAACGCTTCTGTAGCAACCAAGGCGGGTATGCTGCGAAATTGAACCACCGGTTCGATCTTTAGAACACGAGTACCCGAGTGTCATCTCGCTGCAACTGACCAATCACGGCGGTGGCGCCGGTCTGCCCAGTCACCTCGGCAATGATCGCTTCGCCGCGATGATGTTCGGTAAGCGCCATGCCGCACATATATATTTTTACGCCCATTGCGGCAGCCCGCTGCATATAGTCCAGAATCGTTTGGGAATTGTTCTGGTCTGAATAGGCCCGGGCGGCAACGCCATCAAAGGCCCAACAGACCGCCTTTGATGTGAGATGAATCTCGACTTCCATATCCATGGCACGGGCACACAAGGCATAGACCAGTGGTGCTGCCGCCTTTGCGGGCGCATCCGGGTCGGCCTGCCACATAACAATCACTAAACGGTTAACCGCCATGATGCTTCATGGTTGATGAATGACATGGCAGCAGCAACACGCAGAGCACCCTAGTAACTAATATTTTGCGGATCAATACTTGGCAGCTCGTATTTCTGGGGATCAGGGGCACGAAGCCGGCTGCCGACATTGTCGGTAAGCCACTGACGATAACGGTGCACATCCATCAGTAACGGGGACTCTTCTTCCCATGCGATTGGGCGCAGACGGTAGAGCCAGCCCGCGCCATAAGGGTCTTGCGTTACCACCTCGATATTGTTTTGCACCGCCTGGTTCGTTTCCACAATCGTGCAGCTCAAGGGACAAGAAATGGCCACTGCCGTTTTGGCAGTCTCCATCACCCCAAGCGAGCGATCACGCATGACGGGAATTTCACAGGGCCTGGGATAAAACAACATGAACTGGCCGTGGGTGACCACGAAGCGGTTGGCCCCAACGACGACCTCCTCGCCCTCGGGCCGAACCCACAGATCTTGTTCAGCTGCGTAGAGATAATCTTCCGGCAGTTCAGCAAGGATTTGTGCTAGTTCCATGTTCATCACCCTCAAAAAATTGGCGGAAGGGTATGGGAGTCGAACCCACCAGGGATTGCTGGCAACCCCTATCAGATTTGAAGTCTGACCGGACCACCGGGCCGCGACACCCTTCCATTAATTCAACACAAACGGGTTAGATCGACGAATCAGATGGTCATCCCGAACACGTCGCGTGTATCCAATTCGATCAAAAAATTCAAGAATCTGTATGGCAACCTTTCGGCCACCACCAATACGATCCCGAAAGTCTGCCGCCCGAATCACCCCTTTTTGATCAAAAATTTCTTGAACTATCTGGGCCATCTCTGCCACCCGATGGGCCAGAAAGAAGTGATCCAGGGCGATCAGCGTGACCTCCCCGATTCGCGCTACACGCCGTAGATTCGCACGAATCTCTGTTTCCGGGATGTTGACCAGATTGGCAATATCCCTAACCCGAGGCGGATTGTAGGGAGATTCATCAAGAAGCGGGGCAATGGATCGCCAGAGATTTTTTTCAGCATCGCTCAACTCAGCCTTATGGGTGGGCCTGGCCAAAAATGCACCCTTTTGCACAATCAGGCCCTGCCCCACCAAAGATGCAGTCAATTCTGAAAAGGCATCGGCGTCCAGCTGTGGCGCTGCCACCCGACGGCAACGATTTAATTCCATGCCGGGCATCTCGGGCTCACGAACATGGGTCTCATCAATCGAGAGCAAGACCTTTTCGCAAAAGGCCTCCCACTGCACCGGATGAAAAATCACATCTCCCGCCACCGGGAAATTCAAACGCTGCGCAAGCGCCACCACATCGCTGCTGCGCCAATTCCAAGAAGACGCAACCCGTGTAATTGGCAGCGGTGAATAAGACAATAAATCAGCCAATGCCTGCTCCAGAGACCGGCCAGGCAACGTGGCCAACATGGCCAGCCGTGCGGGCGTGCGTTTGCCACGGCTTGGCGGATGGGTGTCTAACACCTGTGCACCACCCAAGGTAGTCTGGGCCTGACTATCGCGCAGAATCAGCCGATCCCCCACACACATGGCAATCGATTCAGGCACGACAACCGACGCAAGACATGCCTCACCAGGGGCCGCCCGGTCGCGATCCAGCGGATAAATCTTGGCCAGACCATGAAAGGCCCCATGATGCAGGTGGACCTGAAGGCCCTGGCCGATGACACGATCATGCGCGTTTGAAATCTGCATCACCACATCGCAGCGCGTGGCGGCGTTATCTAGTCCCACCCCGTTGACCCAGCTGCCGCGCGGCACCTGGTCTAGGGATAGACCCACCAGATTGAGCGCCAACCGCTGGCCTGCCCGGCCGACCTCTGCGGGCTGATCTTGGGCATGCAGTGATCGCACACGGGCTGATCGCATGGCGCCATTTGCCGTACCTGGGGTAAAGATTCCAACGTCATCTCCCACCCCCACTTCGCCGGCATGGGCCGTACCCGTCACCACGGTTCCGATCCCTGGCAGCGTAAAGGCCCGATCCACGGCCAGTCGAAACTGGCCATCTTTCGCACGTTCCTGATACTGGCGCGACTCGTTTAGCAGATGCGCACGCAGGCCATCAATACCCTCGCCGGTCAGACTCGATACAGGAAACAAGGGCCAGTGCTCTGCGGGCTGTCCAGCAAGTAGTTCAGCAATTGCAGCAACTGCGATCTCCGCAACACTCGACTCCACCGCATCAATTTTGGTGAGCACCACGGCCCCACGATCAACCCCCAGTAACCGCAGAATATCCAGATGCTCGCGGGTCTGGGGCATTGGTCCGTCGTCGGCTGCAATCACCAAAAGCGCATAGTCAATCCCACTTGCACCCGAGACCATGGCATGCACGAATTTCTCGTGCCCGGGAACATCGACAAAACCGATCTGCTCTTGGCCATCCGACCAGTAGGCATAGCCCAACTCAATCGAAATGCCCCGGCGCTTCTCTTCGGGCAGTCGGTCGGTGTTCTTGCCAGTGAGTCGTGCGATCAGGGATGTTTTTCCGTGATCGATATGGCCTGCAGTGCCAATGATCATCGTGACGTGAGTAGCGCTTCGTCGGCGGGCAAGAGACAGCGGCAATCGAAAATCAGGCAGTCGTCTTTGATGCGGCCAATTACCGGGGTGGGTAGTGCGCGAAACTTCGCTAACGTCTGCTGTAACAATCGACCCACGCCTTTTCGACCCGCGATTGGTGTCAGACACACTGCTGCCGAGGGCAGCCGCTCTTCTGGGAGCGCCCCGCTGCCAATTTGACTGGCGCAATCCATGATGCTGCACTCAAACCCTTCGCCTGCGATCTTGTGCAACGCTGGGGCGATTCGGGTGGCCGCTGCACGAATGTCATCGCGGCTTCGCGTAAGTAACGCCAGCACGGGAAGCCGATTCTCTAGAGCATGTTCCGAGTCATACACACGCAGGGTTGCCTCCAGGGCGGACAACACCACTTTAGAAACACGCAGTGCACGCTTTAATGGATGTTTTTTAATCTTCGCAATCGCGGCCTTGGAACCCACAATCAGCCCGGCCTGCGGGCCACCCAATAATTTATCCCCCGAGAACATCACAACATCGGCGCCTTTGGCCAGACTGTCCGATGGCAATGGCTCACGCGGCAGGCCCCAACGGCTCATGTCCACTAGCGCACCAGAACCGAGATCGACCATATAAAAAAGGCCGTGGTCATGGGCGAGCTTGGCAAGTGCCTCATCGCCCACTTCCGATGTAAATCCGGTCACGGCGTAATTGGAACGATGGGCCTTCACAATCAGACCCGATTTTTCCGTGATGGCCTCTTCAAAATCTCGAAGATGGGTACGATTAGTGGTGCCGACTTCCACTAGGCGGCAATTGGCCGCACGCATAATGTCGGGCATGCGAAAGGCACCGCCAATTTCAATCTGCTCACCACGCGAAATAATGACTTCCTTGCGGGCACCAAGGGCGACCAAAGACAGCAACACAGCCGCTGCACAGTTGTTCACGACCGTGGCCGCCTCTGCACCCGTAAGACGGCAGATCAATGCCTCCACGACACTATCGCGATCACCCCGCTCACCTGTTGAGAGATCAAACTCCAAGGCGTTGTAGGCCCGCATCGACTTAGCCACGGCATCGATGGCCTCTTGGGCCAGCAGGGCCCGGCCAAGATTGGTGTGAATCACCGTGCCCGTAAGATTAATGACGTTGGACAGCCGAGACGCCACACTCTGACAGGATCGCTCGTGAATCTCTGAGATGAAGCGCTCTTGCGATGGCCCCTGCGAATTGGGGGCTTGCCTGAAGTGTTCAAGTGTTTCCTGAACGGCCCGTTTCACCAATGGTCGGCCGATCGAGGCAATGATGTCTGCAAGTCCCGGATCGCCCAGCAGGCGATCGACTGACGGTAGTTGCAGACGGGGGCCAGCGAGAGTTTCGCCTGGCTGGTTTGTTTTGGATTCGCCCGGACCGGGCAGAACCTTGGTGTTCATGACTATTCGTGGCCTGGATAGAAAAGCAAGTTGGGACCGGTCCGAGCATACCCTTTTTCATCCACCAAGACATCCAAGGCCAGGCTATTTAAATCGTCTGCCAGCGCATCAGCGTTTGGGTCTTTTTCTTGCACAATGATCTTCAGGTAAGTCTTGCATTCATCGCAGGTCTCGGCCCGCACCAGGGCATCTGCTGGCTTTTGACCCTCTGTATCAATCGTCAGATAGCCGACGCCCTTTTCTTCTTCACACGAACTGCACTTCACACGCTCCAGGTTCCACTCGGTCATACAAAGAGAACAAACAAGATACCGATAGTTCTGACGCTCGGGATCGATGCGCACCATGCTAATGGTGGGCCGCATGCCGCAGCAGGGGCAGACGGTGGCCACATCACAGGCGCCAACATCTTCCGGTGACAATGTCGCCGCCATCCGCGTGAAATACACCTGAAGCGCCGCACCCACAAACGGGACCTTGGGCCCATCTTCTGGCAAGGACATGCCGGCGATCAATCGATCCGCGATGGCTTCGAGTTCTGCCGGGTTGGATTTCACATCGGTGATTAAGTCAGACATGACTTTTTCGGCCTGGGAATTCGTTCCCGCGAGGGCCGCTTTGACGTGGTTCGCGATGTCTGAGAGATCGTCTCGCCAGGCGGCATCGCGGGGAAAGACATGGGCCGACAGCGGTGGCATGCCATGTTCACGGCTATTGGAGATCGCGCGCTCTGACACACGCTGGGCGGGGCGCGCATCATAGGACTTGCACTGGCCACGGCAGACATGGGCCAGAAAACGCATATACGCGCCTGTCTCGTCGCGGGTGGCGATCGCATCAAACCGGTTTGCCCGATCACGAAATAGGCCAGCACCTTGGGGCAGCAACACCCGAGGCGCCTTGACCATGCGGTCCATGGTGCCATCGGTAATGATGGGAGTTGGCATTCTTTACGTTTCCTAAGTCGAAATAAAAACCGGCCCCAATCTTACAATCGGGGCCGGGTGTCTCCTGCAACTTCCTTTGTTTGGACTACTTTTCCGTGGGGTTATTTGCTCATGGAGCGATACCACAGCGGGTGATGATGCTTGGCCCAGGCCCGGGTGACCGTGCCCTTTGTCATGGCACTGATGGTTCCCTTAACCCAGATAGCAGCATAGACGTGCACGATGATGGTGATAATCAGCACAACCCCTGATACGGCGTGCACCAGTGCGGCAAGCCGCAGCAAGTCGATCGTGAAGAGGTGTGAGAAGAACTGGCGCCACATCACGATGCCACTGGCCAACAGCATGATCATGGCCAACAAGGTGACCCAATACATCAGTTTCTGGGCCGCGTTGTATTTGCCAATCTCAGGCATGTCGTGATCGCGGTTGGCCAACACATCACCAAAGCGCGCCATCCATTGCCAGTCGTAAGATTTCATCACGTTGTCACCCAATTTCTGAATGGCAAAGATGAAAAACGACAGGAACATCAGCACGCCCAGGATTGGATGCAGGAAGCGCGATAACTCTCCCCCGCCCAACACCGCTGACAGCGACCAAAACGCCGGGTGAAAGAACGCTAGACCCGAGGCCGCCAGCAGCACAAACACGACCGCTGTAAACCAGTGGTTCCAACGTTCATTGGCGGCGTAACGCTGGATTTCTCCAGAAGAAGTCTGACTCATTTCTTATACCTCCTTCTCGTCGACCTCTTTAGGCCCTTTGATGAAGTAGTGTGCAATGCCCACCAACACGGCTGCACCCATACCCCACGCCAGCACCGTCTTCGTCATGCCCTTCCACAGATTCACCGTTGGGCTGATCTGCGGATCGCTTGGAAGACCGTTATAGGCCTCGGGCTTATCGCCGTGGCGAAGCACATACATCACGTGCGTACCACCGACACCCTGGGGGTTATACAGGGCTGCGTTTTGATAGCCGCGCTCTTTCAAATCTTTCACGCGGTTATCGGCCCACTGCACCAGGTCTTTCTTCTTGCCAAAACGAATGGCTTTGGTCGGACAGGCCTTGGCACAAGCAGCGCCCTCACCCACAGCAACACGGTCTGAACACAAAGAGCACTTATAGGCCTTGTGATCTTCCTTACTGATCCGCGGAATGTTAAAGGGGCAGCCGGCCACGCAGTAGCCGCAGCCAATGCAGTTGTCTTTAACGAAATCAACAATGCCGTTTTCGTATTTGACAATCGCACCAGGTGCAGGACATGCCTTTAAGCAGCCAGGGTCTTCGCAGTGCATGCAGCCGTCTTTGCGAATCAACCAGTCCAGCCCGCCATCAGCGCGCTCAACTTCGTTAAACCGCATCACCGTCCATGACTTGGTGGTCAGGTCGGCCGGGTTGTCATACACACCGACCGTTGAGCCAATCTCGTCACGGTTGTCGTTCCACTGCATACATGCCACCTGACATGCTTTACAGCCAATACATTTTGATTCGTCGATCAACTTAGCAACCGCGATGTCCGGATTGGACTTCACCGGCATGGGCGCGGTGGTAGCGGAGCGATTGACGACATTCATTGTTTGAGCAGTAGCCATGAATCGTCTCCTTATACCTTAGCAATGTTGACCAAGAAGGCTTTGAACTCTGGTGTTTGAGAGTTCGCATCCCCCACGAATGGCGTGAGTTCGTTGGCCAAGAAACCGTTCTTGGCAACGCCCACAAATCCGAAGTGAATCGGAATACCCACGTGATGCACAGTCTTTCCGTCAACCGTTAGCGGACGAATCCGCTTGGTCACGGAGGCAACCGCCTTCACCTGGCCCCGATTACTCCAGACCCGGACCATGTCACCGTTCTTAATGCCCTTTTCCTTGGCCAGCGCCTCGCCGATTTCAACAAACGGCTGGGGCTGCACGATGGCGTTGGACTCCACGTTCTTGGTCCAGAAGTGGAAGTGTTCGGTGAGACGGTAGGTCGTTGCGGCATAAGGAAACTCATCCGACTTACCAAACGTCGGTGCATCGGCCTTGAACACACGTGCACAAGGGTTGCTAACGACCTTCGCATTGTTCGGATGCATTGGGTTGCGGCCCAATGGTGTCTCAAACGGCTCATAGTGCTCAGGGAACGGACCTTCCGCCATACCCGGTGCGAAGAGTCGGCCGACGCCTTCCGGGTTCATGATGAAGGGACCCGTTGCAGGCGGTAGTGCCGGCGCGATATCCGGAATGTCCACCCCTGCCCACTTGCTGCCATCCCACTGAATCGTGGGCCGCTTGGCATCCCAGGCCTTACCGGATGGGTCAGCACCCGCACGGTTGTAGAGCACGCGACGGTTGGCAGGCCAAGAGTAGCCCCACTGCTGGTGGATACCCATGCCACCCTCGTCGGCGTTGTTACGACGCGCCGAGAGGTTACCCGCTTGCGACCAGACACCACCGTAAATCCAGTTGCCACATTCGGTCGAACCATCGTCACGCAGCACACCAAAGCCTGGCAACTGTTCGCCTGCCTTAAAGAGCACGGCACCAGTCTTCGGGTCCTTGATGTCCACCACAGCGCGGCCCGAAATTTCCTTGAGCAGCTCTTCTGCGGGAGGATTGCTGGGGTTGGAGTAATTCCACTTAATGGCCATCAACGGCTCACGGCCCTTACCACCCTCTTTGCGATACATGTCGCGCAGTTTGGTAAACAACGTGCCAACGATCTCGCGATCGGTCTTGGCCTCGCCTGGTGCATCTGCCGCCTTGTAGTGCCAGTGAACCACACGGCCCGAACTGGTGAAGGTACCTGGGTCCTCGGCAAAGCAGGTGGACGGCAGGCGGATCACCTCGGTCTTGATGTCCTCGGGCTTGGCGTTATTCAACTCACCAAAGTTTTTCCAGAACTCAGCCGACTCGGTTTTCAACGGATCAATCACCACCATGAACTTCAGGTTGGCAAGTGCCTTGTTGAGCTTGGCCTTATTCGGCAAAGCAGCCAGTGGATTAAAGCCCTGGCAGATCAGGCCATTTATCTTGCCCTGCGCCATACGTTCAAAGTTCGCCAGCACGTCATAGGCGCCATCTCGTTTGGGCAGATAGTGATAGCCGAAGTCGTTTTCCTTCGTCGCATTGTCCCCGTAATAAGCCTTCATCAGGCTGGTGTTCCATTTGGGGAAGTTCTGCGGGAAGTTCATCGAATTCGGGCGTGTGGCCTTGGGCGTGCGGGCCTTCAGATACATCTCACGCGTCTCATCGGCATCCGTCGGCGAGAGCTGATAGCCCGACAAGACTTCCGAGTAAGCACACATGTCGGTGATGCCCTGCACGTTGGCGTGACCGCGAAGCGCGTTCACACCGCCACCGGGGCGGCCAACGTTACCCAGAAGCATCTGGATCATGGCCATGGTGCGGATGTTTTGCGAACCCGTCGAATGCTGCGTCCAGCCCAAGGCGTACATGATGGTCATCACCTTGTCGGGACGTGATGTCTCGGCAATGTATTCACAGACCTTCAGGAATTGGTCTTTGGGTGTACCGCAAATCGATGAGACCTTCTCTGGGGTGTATCGGCTGAAGTGGGACTTCATCAGCTGGTACACACAGCGGGGGTCTTTCATGGACATGTCAACTTTGACAAATCCGTCGTCACCCATCTGATAGGACCAAGACTTCTTGTCGTAGGCACGCTTGCTGTCGTCGTAACCGCTGAACAGACCGTCTTTGAAGCTGAAATCTCCATTAATCAAGAACGGTGCATTCGTGTAGTTGCGAACGTAGTCTTCGTGAATCTTGCCTTTTGCCAGCAGGTAGTTGATGACACCGCCCAGGAACGCAATATCGGTTCCCACGCGAATCGGCGCGTAGTAATCCGCAATGGCGGCCGAGCGGGTAAACCGCGGATCCACCACCACGAACTTGGCCTTGCGGTGCTCCATCGCCTCGGTCACCCATTTGAAACCACAAGGGTGTGCCTCGGCGGCGTTTCCGCCCATCACCAAAATTAAGTCAGCATGCTGGATATCTGGCCAGCCATTTGTCATGGCGCCACGCCCAAACGTCGGACCCAGACTGGATACCGTGGGGGCGTGTCAGATACGTGCTTGCGTGTCGAGTGCCACCATGCCGAGGCCGCGCGCCATTTTCACCATGGCGTAGCCGGACTCGTTCGAGGATGCACTCGAGACTAGTAATGCGGTTGTGTTCCAACGATTAACAGGAACGCCTTTGTCGTTTTTCTCGACAAAGTTTGCATCGCGGTCCGCCTTCATATGGCGGGCAACACGATTCAATGCGTCTTCCCATGAAATCTTTTTCCACTCTTTTGAACCGGGCTCACGCACCTCGGGGTGCAGCAGCCGGTTGGGCGAGTGAACCATGTCCAAAAGACCGGCGCCTTTGGGGCACAACGATCCCTTGTTCACCGGGTGATCGGGGTCACCCTCGATGTGAATGATTTTAGTTTTCTTGGTGGCCTCATCGGTCTTGGAATACATCAAGACGCCGCAGCTCACAGAGCAGTACGGGCAAGTACCACGGGTTTCAGTGGTGCGGGCAAGTTTAAAAGCCCGGACTTCTGCAACAGCAACGCCAGGGGAAAGCCCCAGGCCCACTGCAGAGGAAGTCGCGACACCGGCCGAGCAGATCTTAAAGAACTGCCGACGATTCATCGGTGCGTTCATTAGTGTCCCTCCAGAACGAACGTTAATCGGATACCGCTTCACGAAAAACCTGTACGGAATTTCGCTCACTGGATTTTGATCCTTATCAAGCGACATGCAATGTGCGCCGCAACATTGATGGGTCAATGACAGAGCCCTTCGTCGAGCGTCCGACCTAGACAAACATTTGTAACTCTTGGGTCATCAAGCTTCCTGCTTGGACAAGGCGAATCTTGCTGCACGCTAAGATTGGCAACATTCACATACGTGTGGCCAACCCAAAAACGGAATTCTTGTGCCAGAAAACTTTAAACCCCAGAGTATTCGTTCGGCTCTAGACGCCATTTCCCGATCAATTTCGCCGATCCAACAGACGCAGTTCTTAGGGATACAGGAGATTGGCGGTCGGGCCTTGGCCAAAACAATTCTGAGTCCGAAAGACATTCCGGCCGCCCCACTCTCGGCCATGGATGGCTTTTCCTTTGCAAGTTCGGTGTTTAACAAAATGTCCCCAGTTCCCGACTTTCGCGTTCAAGTATCAGGGAAATCCTTAGCCGGCCATGGCCTGCAAGGACAGGCCAGTGCGGAGACTGCGGTACGAATCTTTACCGGAGCGGTCGTGCCACCGGAACACGACACCGTCATTGCCCAGGAACTCGTGGAATTAGACGACGCCACACAGACCATCCGCTTCGATACAACAGCAATTCGTGCCGGGGCCAATGTCCGGCGTCGCGGTGAAGATCTTGAAACAGGTGCAGCCGCCCTGCTTGCGGGCACCATTATTGGTCCGCGCGAGATCGCTCTGCTCGCCTCAATGGGGATTGCGAGTGTGGAAGTGACACGGAGAATTCGCGTAGCGGTGTTGTCTACCGGCGATGAGGTCACCGAACCGGGCCGGCCGCTGCCGGCTGGAAAAACCTTTGATGCCAACCGGCCCATGCTCTTGGAAATGATCCGCGGCTGCGGCGCAGAGGCGATTGATTTGGGCATTGTGAATGACGATGCGGAAAGTTTGCAGCAGGCCATCACACATGCGGCCACGATTGCCGACGCGGTGATTACATCTGGCGGCGTCAGCGTGGGCGAGGCCGATCACACCAAAACCGTGATGCAGTCGCTTGGTGATATTTCGTTTTGGAAGCTTGCGATTAAGCCTGGCCGGCCACTCGCGGCAGGCATGATCAAACGACAGATGGCATCAGTCGGGGCAAACGAAACAGGCGGGCGAGTGCCTTTTTTTGGCCTGCCGGGCAACCCGGTTGCAGCGTTTGTTACCTTCAAGGGCATTGTCGAGCCCTGCCTGCAGCAGCTTGCTGGTGTCACCCCGCAAGCCCGCCCCCCGATTCGCGCCAAACTTGCCAAAGATGCCAAAAAAGTGGCGGGCCGAACGGAGTATCTGCGCTGCACACTCACGCGCGATGCCGACAATGAATGGATTGCAGAGATATCCGCATCACAAGGTGCCGCCAGCCTGAAATCATTGGTCGACGCAGATGGTCTGGTGGTGTTGCCCCATGATGCAGGCCCACTAGCCGCAGGCACGCCAGTTGACGTCATTGTGCTTCGATAACGACATGCCAATCCGCGGATCCAACGTCAAGGCGCCTTCTGGAAATACAGCGCTTGAACTACCGCGACATTATCCGTCGCGAGAAATAAGACAAAAGATCCACCAAGACCACAAGTGCGATCATGGCCAGCAAGATGCTGCTGGTCTCACTCATTTGAAATAAGCCCATATGAAAGGCCAGCATCTGGCCAAGACCACCGCCGCCCACCACACCCAGCACGGCAGCCGCACGAATATTATTTTCCCAACGATAGAGCGTGTAGGACATCAGTTGTGGCAGCACTGTCGGGAGCGTGGCAAAAATAAATACCCGGCCCTCTGGCACGCCCGAGAGCCGTAATGCCTTTGCGGAATCTTGTGGCGCATTTTCAATCGACTCCGCAAACAGTCGGCCCAACACCCCTGTGGTGTGAAATGCCAGTGCCAAGGTTCCTGCAAATGGGCCAAGACCCGCCGAGATAATAAGTAAAGCTGCCCAGACCAGCTCTGGAATTGATCGCAACGCATTTAAAACCAAGCGCACCAAGAACTTCCAACGGGCCGGATCATCGGCGTGGGTCTTGCTTGCGGGCAGCGCCAACAAGAGCCCAAAGATCGCTGCAATCAGAGTGCCAAGCGCGGACATGGCCAGGGTCTCAAGACCTGCGATAAAAAGCTTGCTTAGAAATTTACTGTCGGTGGTGGGTGTCAGCAGCTCCCCCAGGAACTTGCCCATGCGCGCGGCACTGTCCCACGACAGCAGGCGAGACAACTGAAGATCAAGCGACCAAAAGCTTGCAACTGTTAAAAGCAATAGCCCCGTGACCACCCAGCAGACCGAGCAGTCCCAGCGCATCCAGGGGTTTGGGCCAGGCTTGGTTGGCGAATGGGTGGGTGGGGTCATAGCGAAGTGTTGGGCTGATCAGTAAGGTTGATTCAATTTCACACCAGACTTAATTCATAACGCGGCGCAGCCAACTGCTCAGTAAATCAGCAAGGCCAACGAGCAGCATGAATACGATCAGCATGGTGGCGACTTCACCGCCATTAAACATTTTCATGGAGTTATCCATCTGCTGGCCCAGGCCCCCTGCTCCCACAAATCCAAGAACGGCAGATGAACGAATCGCACACTCCCAACGATAAACGGTGTAACTCGTCAATTCCGTGGCATTTTGTGGCAGCAGGCCAAAGAAAAACGCCTGTAGCCGGCCGCTACCGTTTCGCAGCAAGGTCTTGGTGGCATGGGCATCACCACTTTCTAAAATCTCGCCATAGACCTTGCCCAGCATGCCGGCATAGGTGAGCCCAATGGCCAATACCCCTGCCGCTGGCCCCAGGCCCACTACCCGAACAAATACCAACGCCCAGATGAGTTCGGGAATACTGCGCAGCACGATCAGCACCCAACGAATGATTTGACGCACCAAAAATGGCAGGGCCTTCATGCGGCCGGAAATTGATGAGACCGACAAGACACTGGTCGATGCAATCGTCAGCGGTATGGCCAAGACCAAGGCAAGAAAAGTTCCGGCAGTGGCAATGGCAATCGTGCGCCACGACTCCTTGGCCACCATCCAAAGAAAGTCTGGCGTAATGACTGGCGGAAAGAAATCCCCCAGAAATTTGAGGGTGACTTTGAGATTGTCAGGCTCGACCAAGACCCAGGGTTTGAATTCTGTTGCCACCAAGACCGGCCCCAGAATCACCAGTGCGGCAAGCGACCAAAAGACCCGGCCCATCCAAGCCGGGTCACGCAACTCTGGACGCACTGCCGCCACTCCCATCGTTAGCGGCAATGAATGATTTTGGCGGGCTCTGGTGACGGCGAGGTGTCAGACACCTTGCTGTAGGTGTCTGACACCGTGCCTGACACCTGGGCAAGCTCATGCTCATGTTGCGCATAAAGCTCGACCAACCGTTGCGGCGTCACCTGGCCAGAGGGCAAGTCAAAGACCACGCGCCCATCGCGCAGTCCCACCACACGCGCAAACTCGCGGGTGGCCACATCAACCTGATGCAATGTGGTGATCAGTGTCACCCCACGCTCTTTTGCAGCCCGTGTCAGCACCGAGATCGCCTGGCGGGATCGGGTTGGGTCCAGGGCGGACAGGGGTTCATCCACCAGCCATAGCTTTGCAGAGCAAATAAGCGCACGGGCAAGACCTACCCGCTGCCGCTCACCCCCCGAGAGTCGATCCACTCGCTCCCAGAGTTTGTCTGCTAAATCAAACTCGGCCAGGGCCGCCTGGGCGATGTGCGCGTCACGCGGATACAGCAGGGTCAACAGACTTTGAAACAGCGACTGTTCCGGCAAGCGTGCCGCCAACAAAGCCGTGACCACCCGCTGCCGCGGCGGCAAGGGTGGCGTCTGTGGTGCGTAGAAAATCTGCCGCCGTTGTGCCTGCAAAGCGCTGGTCGAAAGTGCCCAGGGGTCTTGGCCAGCAAATTGAAGGCGGCCTGACTCTGGCGGCATGGACAGCCCCAGCACCTGCAGCAGTGTGGTCTTGCCTGCGCCAGACGGCCCAATCAAGGCGACCTGCTCGCCGGGCGCGATGCTCAGGTCGATGGATTGAATAGCCGCAGCAGCAGACTTTGCAGCCGCAGGATGCCGCGCACTGACAGCGGCCAGAGTAATGCCAATGGCCATTGACTTACTTAATCAATCCCATCAAGCGTCCGGCCTCTTCGAACTGCTTGTAGTTCTCGTTTTTGGTCGAGACGAATTTACTTGCACGAGCTAGCGTCAATATCTCCTTACCCTCTTGAGTGTTAGGGTCGATCGACAAAATGGCTTTAGTGATGCGCTCACGCAAAGCTGCTGGCATATCCGCATGCACCGACCAGTTGTAGTTAAAAAATGTTGGGGTCGTAAAAAATACATCCACCTTGCTGGTGTCCACTTTTTTCTCAGACACAAACTTTCGCCAAACCGTGATATCAAGCGCGGCAGCGGCGACCCTTCCACTTACTACAGACGCTATGGTTGCATCATGGGCACCTGAGTAGGCCAGGCGCTTAAAGTCTTTGTCAGGGTCAACACCAGCTTTGAGCAAGTTAAATCGCGGCATCAAATGACCCGAGGTACTGGATTGAGAGCCAAAACTAAATTCCTTGCCTTTTAAGTCAGAGAGCTTGGTGATTCCAGAAGTTTTCTGCGTGATAAACACAGACTGAAACTTATTGTTGTCTTCCTCACGCTGTGCGATGGCTATCACCTTGCCGCCCGATCGAATCTGGGCCTGAACATGGGTAAAGCCACCAAACCAGACCAGGTCGACTTGCTTGTTCACCAGTGCTTCGACGGCTGCGGGGTAATCATTCACCGGTGTGAACTCCACCTTCATGCCAAGGGCCTTTTCAAGATACTTGGTCATGGGGGCAAACTTACGAATCTGCTCCGAAGCGGCCTCTTCGGGAATAGTCGTGACCCGCAAGGTCTGCTGAGCAAACGCTGAAGAAAAAACCAAAGTCGCTGCAAGCGCCACAGCGCCCTTCATCATCTGACGACGAAACATGGTGAATCCTTATGTGAAAGAAGGCCCGCACGGGGCACCATAGACGTGTCGCGATCGCAAACACGGGCCAAACCTTACCACAGAATATTTAGGCGGAAGGCTGGGTCGACGCAGGGGTCTTGCAGAGATCCGCCACCCGGAATGTGCCCATCAAGCCTGCATGATGATGCTCCGACACATGGCAGTGAATCATCCAGTCGCCAGGGCTCTCGGCCACAAAGGCGATTTCCTGGGTTTTGAATGGCCAGACCAGGGTGGAATCCTTAAACGGGCCCCACTGGCCATTGGCAAGCCGCTCACGCAGCACGACCCCATGAAAGTGCATGGGATGAAACCAGGCGGTCTTGTTATCAATCAAGCAACGGACTGTGCAACCCCTCTCAAAGACATACAGCGGCTTTGGCGCAGCACCATGGGCATCCATGTGGGAGCCATGATCATTGCCCTTGCCATTGACCAGCCAGATATTTTCACGGGTGGCCTTGTTCGACAACGCCCCGCCCTCAAGCACCAGCTTTACCGACTCGGCACCCGCCAATACAGGCTCGTAGAGCAGATTCGGCGGCAGCCCCTGAAACGGCGCACGCAGAGCCTGCGGTGAGCGGCTGCTGTACTGAATGCGCGCAATCTTATTGCGCATGGCCGGAAAGAATTCATCTTCCACTTCAAAGACAGTGTTGGGTGCAGCGCTGCAGTCGAGGATTAAATCCAGACGATTGCCCGGTGAAAACAGAATTGATTCTGTCAGCGGAAACGGTGGGCATGGATGGCCATCAAAGGCAACGACCAGCGGCTGGTGACCATGAAACTTCAGGCGGAAAATGCGGGCGCTTGCCGCATTTAAAATCCGCAGACGCACGCGCTCACCAGCACGCACACTCAGATCCGCTGGAGATCGCTGACCATTGACCAACACAATATTGCCAAGCCGGCCTGCGTGGGCGGCATCGTGCAGGCTTTGAAAACCCGGCGCAATCGCGGCCTCTTTGGTGAGTTTTACATCCGAGATGACCCAGGTGACGTCTTGATCCACATCGGGCGGGATCTTCTCATCCACAATGATCGTGCCGAACAGACCCCGGCCCACTTGTTCATAGGTGGACACATGCGGGTGGTACCAAAATGTACCGGCATCGGGCAGCGCAAATTCGTAAAGAAAGTCTTCGCCCGATTTAACTGCGGCCTGTGTAATGCCAGGCACCCCATCCATGGCGTTGGGAAGACGAATGCCATGCCAGTGAATGGTCGACGGTTGGGCCAGGCGATTGCGAAATTTCACCCG
The DNA here is from genome assembly GCA_036362785.1 of beta proteobacterium MWH-UniP1. Classification (NCBI taxonomy): domain Bacteria; kingdom Pseudomonadati; phylum Pseudomonadota; class Betaproteobacteria; species beta proteobacterium MWH-UniP1. The sequence continues at coordinate 1,000,004 of CP143625.1, read as the reverse complement.
TACGGTGTCGCCTTGCGTTGCGCGCAAGACTGGGCCGGGCAATAAATTATTAAAGGCCCAGACATCGGTGTAGGGGTAGTCACTTCCCAGCAATTGAAGCCTTGCTGGCTGGGCAATAAAGGTGTGCTCACGTATTCGGCCCGCCGGGCGTGCCGACCAGGCCAATGGCGGAACAGTCGCCGCAGCGGCGATTGTTAAACCTGTTTTGATAAGACCACGACGGTTCATAAGGTCGGCGGGTGACGGGTTCAACTGATATGGGCCAAGACTAACCGGTGCAGACCAGAACGCTTGGGGCAGCGGGTATCATCAACACAGCCGTAATATTTCCGGAGACCCGCAACAAATGCAACCGCTAGCGCGACTTTCCCTGGCAGCCCTGCTGGTTATCGCCCCGTCATTTGCTGCAGCGCATAGCTGCCCGCTCGAGATGTATAAGATTGACCAGGCCCTGGCGGCCAAACCAAAGCTAGACCCAGCAAGCCTGGCAAAAGTCCGCGCACTTCGCCAAGAGGCCGAGCAGCTGCACAAAGAGGAAAAACACGGCGAGGCCATGCTGGTGTTGGGCTCGGCTAAAAAAATCCTAAAAATCGACTAACGCCGCCCTCATGCGCTATCAACATCATATTTTTATCTGCACCAATGAACGCGAGGACGGCGACTGCTGTGCCAAGCGCGGTTCCTTTGGGCTTCTGAAAACCCTAAAAAACGAACTCCGCGATCGGGGCCTCGACCATGAGGGCGGCATCATGGCCACCAAGGCGGGCTGCTTCGCTAAGTGCGATCAGGGGCCCAATGTCGTGGTCTATCCCAGGGGCAGCTGGCATGTGCTCAACACCGCAGCCGATGCGGTCGCGCTGATTGATGAACTGCAATTAGGGGCTTAGTGCTCATTCCATGCTGGCACCGCGCTCGAAAGAAAATATCTCAGGCCTGATTTTGTGTGGCGGTGCTGGCCAGCGCATGGGCGGCGCAGACAAGGGACTGATCGACTTTCAGGGCCGAGCCTTGGTCGATATTGCAGTAGAGCGATTACGGCCCCAGGTGCATACAGTGATCATCAGCGCGAACCGCAATACTCAGCACTATGCGAACCGTGGGCTTAAGATCATTCAAGACATGGGTTTTCGGGAACATCAGCCCAATTTCGAAGGCCCCCTTGCCGGAATTCTGGCTGGATTGGGTGCCATGCAAACCGATTGGCTCATGGTGGTGCCCTGCGACTGCCCCCACTTTCCCACGGACATCGTCAGCACACTCGTCAAATCAACCCAACAACCCGACAGTGCTCGCGCGCAACGGGCCTGCGGTGCGGCCTATGTCCAGGGCCACCCAGTGTTTACGCTGCTTCCAAAAACCGCAAAACCCATGTTGGAAGACTACCTGCGAAGTGGCCAACGCAAACTAAATCACTGGTTCGACCAGATTGGCGCTACTGCCGTGGCCGTTGACCATGCGCTTGCCTTTCAAAACATCAACACCCCTCACGACCTCTCCAATACCCACTAACGCATGTCTGCATCGCTTCTTTCTCGTTACATTCAAGCATCCCGCCCGGCTTTTTTATCTGTCTCTGCGCTTGGCTGCATCGTGGGCGCGGCCATCACCTATGCCGGCTCTGGCAACGTTAAGCTTTGGGCGGTGGTGATTGCCATCGTCATCGCCGTCGTGGGCCAGGCCAGTGCCAACATCATTAACGATGCGGTGGATGCCATTAGCGGCACAGATGAACGCAACACCAGCCGAATATCGCCCTTTACTGGTGGCAGCCGCATCATTCAAAATCAAGTGCTTAGTCTGGAACAAGTTAAAACACTCAGCCTGATCACCATCGGACTATGCGTCGCGGCGGGTGCGCTGTTGCTTTCCATCCTGCAGGCCTGGCATCTAACTTGGATCGGCATTGTCGGTTTATTGATTGGCTGGGCCTATTCGGTAAAACCATTGGCACTGATGAGCCGTGGGGCCCTGGGGGAAGTGGCCATTGCTGCAGCCTGGGCACTGATTGTGATTGGCACCACCTTGTTAGAGAACACCACCATCTCTACGCCAGCCTGGCTGCTTGGCCTGGCCTATGGCCTGATGGTGGCCAATATTCTTTATGCCAATCAGATTCCAGACATCGCAGCGGATCAGAGCGTGGGCAAAATGACCCTTGCCGTGACCACGCCCGCCCATCAACTCTGGTGGTGGTATGCCGGCATGGCCTTATCGGCCCATGCGCTGATTTTGATCGGCATTTCGACCAATCAATTAAGTGTTTTCTGCCTGATCGGATTTATCGCCCTGCCGGTCTCCACGCAGGCGATTAAAAACCTGATGGGCATTGTCCCTGAACAGATTGGCAACCCAACATCGCGGCATCGTCAACGCATGACCGCTGCCATCAAGCAGACCATTCTTGCCGCCCACCTGTATGGACTGGGCGTATCGGTTGGGCTAGTGCTGGGCGCTTAAGTATCTAGGCCCTGGCTCGTCAGGTATTCGTCGTAAGTGCCCTTGAAGTCGGTGATCGTGCCGTCACCGCGCACTTCCAGAATACGGGTGGCCACGGCATTCACAAACTCACGGTCATGGGAGACCACAAAGAGCGTGCCCTGATATTTTTCAAGCGCCATCTGCAGTGACTCAATCGATTCCATGTCCAGGTGATTGGTGGGCTCATCGAGCATTAACACGTTGTGCCGGCCAAACATCAGGCGGCCAAAGGTCATGCGGTGCTTCTCACCACCGGATAGCACGCTCACCTGTTTGCCCACATCGTCGCCAGAAAATAAAAGCCGGCCAAGAACTGATCGCACCGACTGATCGTCATCTTCTTCTTTTTTGAACTGACTGATCCAGTCAGTGAGTGTCATCTGGGTTTCAAAATCAGAATACACGTCTTGCTGCATGTAGCCGATGTTGGCGTTTTCTGCCCACTTGTTCTCACCACTGTCGGGGTCCATGCCGCTCACAGCGGCCCCTGCGATACAACGCAGCAAGGTGGATTTACCGGCACCATTGGCCCCCACAATGGCAATCTTCTCGCCCGCCTCGACCATCATGGAGAACTTATCGATCACCGGTTTATCTCGGCCCTCAAATGTCTTAGAAATGCTCTGCACATGCACGGCGAGTCGATAGAGCTGCTTGGCCTGCTCAAATCGAATAAATGGGTTTTGACGCGACGATGGGCGGACTTCCACAGCCTCGCCCTGGAGTTTTTCAATCAGCTTACGGCGTGAGGTGGCCTGCTTGGCCTTGGATTTGTTGGCCGAAAAACGGCGCACAAAGTCTTGCAGGTCAGCGACCCGCTCTTTGCTCTTGGCATTGGCCGCCATGAGCCGGGCACGGGACTCGGTGGCCGCCAGCATGAAGTCGTCGTAGTTGCCGGGGTAAATCCGCAGCTCGCCGTAGTCCAGGTCCGCCATGTGGGTACAGACCGAATTCAGAAAGTGCCGGTCGTGGGAAATAATAATCATGGTGCTGTCACGCTCGTTCAGAATGTCTTCAAGCCACTGAATCGAGTGGATGTCCAAGTTGTTGGTGGGCTCGTCTAACAACAGCACATCTGGGTTTGAAAAGAGTGCCTGCGCCAACAAGACCCGAAGCTTCCAGCCTGGGGCAACGTCGCGCATGGGGCCATTGTGCTGCTCAATGGGAATACCCACACCCAAGAGCAATTCACCGGCGCGAGCCTCTGCCGTGTAGCCATCATATTCGGCAAACTTGGCTTCCAGATCGGCCGCCTTCATGTAGTCGTCTTCCGTGGCCTCGGGGTTGGCGTAAATCGCATCACGCTCGGTCATGGCGGCCCACATCTCCTCATGGCCCATCATGACGACATCCAACACACGGACATCTTCATAGGCGAACTGGTCCTGGCGCAGTTTACCCAGCCGAACATGGGGCTCTTTCATGACATTGCCGCCCGACGGCTCAAGATCACCACCAAGAATTTTCATAAAGGTCGACTTGCCGCAGCCGTTGGCACCGATCAAACCATAACGGTTGCCGTTATCGAATTTGGCCGAAACGTTTTCGAAAAGCGGCTTGGCGCCGAATTGCATGGTGATATTGGCAGTAGACAACATGGTCAGACGAAACTCCGAGTAACAACGTTAAAGAGTGAAACGCTGGCCCATTAAGTGGGCCAGCAAGGTTCAAGAATCAGGATGCCTTTGACCAGCGATAGGCGTTACGGAACATCTGCATCCAGGGCGAATCATCGCCAAACGACCGCAGTGAATCTGGGGCCCACGACATCTGCACCGAACGAAACACGCGCTCTGGGTGCGGCATCATGAGCGTGATCCGCCCATCGTGATTGGTAAAGCCGGTAAGCCCACCGGCCGAACCGTTCGGATTGGCGGGATAGCGCTCTGTCGCCTGGGCTGCGGTATCCACATAACGCATCACGGCATTCACGGCAGATGGGTTTGGTGCTGTTTGCGAGTGAGCAAAAACCGCACGGCCTTCGCCATGCGAGACCACCACTGGCAACACTGCGCCCGACATGCCATCAAAGAAGATCGAATTGGAATCCAGGATCTCGACCTGGGACAGCCGGGCTTCAAACTGCTCTGACCGATTACGCATAAAGGCAGGCCAGTGGGTAGCGCCCGGCACAATTTCTTTTAGGCTACTCATCATCTGGCAGCCGTTACAGACGCCAAGAGCAAACCGTGTGGGATCGGCGAAAAACTTCTCGAACTGTTCGCGCAACTCAGCATGAAACAAAATCGATTTTGCCCACCCCTGGCCTGCCCCCAGCACATCACCAAAAGAGAAACCGCCACAGGCAGCAAGGCCGGCAAAATCCGCCAGACGCACCCGGCCCGACAGCAAATCGCTCATGTGCACATCCCAGGCCTCAAACCCGGCACGATCAAACGCGGCCGCCATTTCCACTTGGCCGTTCACGCCCTGCTCGCGAATCACGGCAATCTTTGGCCTTGCCCCAACCCTGGGTGCTGACTGACTCGATCGCACCAAGGCATCAAAGCCAGCAGGCAATCGCGTCACAGGCGCTGCTGCAGAATCAATTGCCTCAAACTCTTGGGCAACTGACTCAGGGTCGTCTCTGCGCTTGGCGATCTCAAAGCTGACCTGGGACCAGGTCCGTTGCAGGGCCTTTCGTGACTGCTGATAAATGCATCTGGCGTCACGATAAATTTCAATGTTGTCGCGCGGATTCACCGTGCCGATTTCAAACGATGTTTTTGCAAGCCCATGCTGGCGCAAGATATCCATCACCGCCGATCGATTCGATTTTTCAACCTGAATCACGGCACCCAGCTCTTCTGAAAAGAGTGCGGCAATCGTTAGCTCGTCACGCTGAACCGAGACTTGTTCGGGCCGAATTTTAAAATCGCCCCAATCTGCTGCCACTGGGTCAATGGTAAGCAAATCGATATTGAGTGTGACCCCACACCGGGCGGCAAAAGCCATCTCGGCCACCGCGGCCATCAACCCGCCATCAGAGCGGTCATGGTAGGCCAACACATAATCGGTCGCATGCAAATCACGCATGGCCTGATAGAAACCCGCCAACAAATCAGTTGAATCCACATCGGGGGTCTGTTGGCCATATTGGTCGACGGTCTGCGCCAAGACAGATCCGGCCAGGCGATTCCTGCCCTGCCCCAAGTCGATCAGAATCAAAACGGTGTCGCTGGCATCACGGTTTAGTTCCGGTGTCCAGGTCTTGCGGACATCGTCTACTGGGGCCACCGCTGTCAAATTCAACGACACGGGTGAGATCACTGACTGTGTGCCCTGGGCGTCTTGCCAGACCGTGCGCATGGACAGGGAATCTTTACCCACGGGTATTGAGAGTGATAGATCCGGGCAAATTTCCTTGGCCAGCGCATGGACCGCATCAAAGAGCGCTGCATCCTGGCCAGGCTCACCACAGGCGGCCATCCAGTTGGCCGAAAGCTTGACTGTTTCCAGCGGCCCTAAGGCGGCAGCACTTAGATTGGTCAGGGCTTCACCCACCGCCATGCGCGAGGCAGCCTTGGCATTGATCACGGCCAGCGGGGAACGCTCACCCATGGCGATGGCCTGCCCACCAAGCCCATCAAAATCCCAGAGCGTGACGCCCACATCGGCAACCGGTGTCTGCCAGGGCCCCACCATCTGGTCACGGGCCGTCATGCCGCCCACCGTGCGATCACCAATGGTAATGAGAAACTGCTTGTTGGCCACCGTTGGATGAGCGATGACACGCTCAATCAAATCGGCAAGTTGGCAGCCTGAAAAATCAAATTCCGATGCCGCGATTGTTTTACGCTGCGCCAGACGATGCATCTTGGGGGGCTTGCCCAAAAGCGTTGACAGGGGCATATCCACTGGCGCTGTGCTGGATAAGGCCGACTCCGCACGCGTGTCGGACACCAGCAAACGGTCGTCATCTGTTGCCGTGCCCACCACCGCAAAGGGACAACGCTCGCGCTCACAAATCGCCTGAAAAAGCGGCAAGGATTCCGGTGCAATCGCCAACACATAGCGCTCTTGAGACTCATTGCACCAGATCTCTGCAGGCGACATGCCGGTCTCATCTAACAGAACATTGGCCAAGTCAAATTCACCGCCACGATCAGCGCCGTGCACGAGTTCGGGAAATGCATTGGATAGGCCGCCTGCGCCGACATCGTGAATCGAGAGAATTGGATTCTGACTACCCATTGCAGTACAGGCATCGATCACCTCTTGGGCGCGGCGCTGCATTTCGGGGTTACCCCGCTGCACAGAGTCGAAATCTAAGGTTTCTTGATTAGCACCCGTTTGAATCGACGAGGCTGCGCCACCGCCCATGCCAATACGCATGCCAGGGCCACCAAGCTGAATCAACAGACTGCCCACAGGAATGCCGAGCTTTTGAGTCTGATCATTTGAGATGACACCAACACCACCGGCCAGCATGATGGGCTTGTGATACCCCCAACGCTGTCCACCGACCTGCATCTCGAAGCTACGGAAATAACCCAGGATATTGGGCCGACCAAATTCGTTATTAAACGCAGCACCACCCAGCGGACCATCGATCATGATCTGCAGTGGTGATGCAATTCGCGATGGTTGATGGGGGGCTTCAGAAAAATCTAAGTTTGAAACAGTAAAGCCTGTCAGTCCCGCACGTGGCTCGGCCCCACGGCCCGTGGCGCCCTCGTCTCGAATCTCGCCGCCCGAACCTGTGGCCGCTCCCGGAAAGGGTGAGATCGCGGTTGGGTGATTATGAGTCTCGGCTTTGAGCACCGTGTGCACGGTCTGCGACTGGCCCTGATAGGCCGATGGTTTGCCGGCCTGAGGACGAAAGCGTGCGGCCTGGGCCGAATGCAAAATGGCGGCGTTATCGGCATAGGCCATCACGGTGTGCTGTGGCGTTACCGCATGGGTGTGGCGAATCATCTTAAAGAGTGATTCCGTCTGCGCAACACCATCAACCGTGAAATCGGCATTAAAAATTTTGTGCCGGCAATGCTCGGAATTCGCCTGGGCAAACATGAGCAATTCAACATCGGTCGGGTCTCGGCCCAAATCGCGATAGGCCAGCGCCAGGTATTCCACTTCGTCGTCGGATAAGGCCAGGCCCAGATTGGTGTTGGCCTGGGAAAGTGCAGCACGGGCACTATCTAAATCACCGCCCAAGGCGATTGTGTTTAAGGACGACGACTGCTTGGGGTCTAAGATGTCTTGCGGAAGATCTTGGTGAAACCAGGATTCGGTCATGCGGTCATGCAGGCAGTCTGCAATCTTGGCAATCAACGCGGTGTCTTGGGTGGCCAGGGCGATATCCACCACCATGCCGCGCTCGACCCGCTCAACATTGGTCAGACCACAGGAAAACAAAATCTCAGTGGCCTTGGTGGACCAAGGTGATAGCGTTCCGCGGCGGGGCACTACCCAGATGCGCAACGCGCCCGCTGCGGCTGGTTGCACCGGACCACTGGTATTTAAAATCGCGCCAAGCCGGCTGTCAGACGACAACGCCGCAGCCGCGCTTGGGTCTGCCGGGCGAACAAGATACACCCAATGCGATGTCAGACTTTTGACCTTCGGGGCGAGAGCCTGGATCCGGGTGAGAAGTCGGGAAACACGAAAGGGAGACAGGGCGTTTTCGCCCGCAAACAACAACAAAGAGGCCATCCCTAGATTATACGGTGCGCCCCCCGGCCAGCCGCAGAATATGGTCGCAGCGCTCGGCCAGCTCGGCCGCATGGGTCACCAGAACCACTGTGGTGCCATGACGGGATCGCAGCTCAAACAGCAGCTTGGTGATGAGTTCCCCATTGGCGGCATCCAGGCTGCCCGTTGGCTCATCGGCAAAGATCAGTTTGGGCTGTGTGACAAAGGCCCGCGCCAGCGCCACCCGCTGCTGCTCTCCGCCCGACAGTGTCTTGGGGAAATGGGTCTTGCGGCTGCCCATGCCCACCTGGTCCAGCATATCGGCGGCACGCTTTGCGGCATCCCGCACCCCAACAAGCTCCAGCGGCAGCATCACGTTTTCAAGGGCATTCAGGTGGCCCAGAAGCTGAAACGATTGGAAGACGAAACCCAAGACGCCATTTCGGCGGGCCGCCCTGACATCTTCAGCCAACTGATCAATACGCTCACCAAACCAGAAGACTTCGCCCGAAGTTGGCGTGTCTAAGCCCGCCAGAATGCCCAATAAAGTCGATTTACCGCTGCCAGAAGCACCTAAAATGGCCAGTGAGCCGCCTGCGTCAAGCGACATCGAGACATCTCGCAAAATATCAATGGAACCTGCGCTGTCAGAAACCGTCTTTGTAATGGATTTCGCCTGAATCGCTATCAATGAACTCTTCCTTCTTTCGAAAAATCGTTGCCCCGCTGTTGCCCCTGCTGCTTGGCCTAGTCATGGCCCAAGCCAGCTTCGCCCAACAGACCAGCCCCGAACAATCTCCGCGCATCTTGGTCTTTGGCGACAGCTTATCTGCAGAGTATGGCCTAAAGCGCGGTAGCGGCTGGGTGAGACTCATGGAAGACCAACTGAAAAAAGAAGGGTTCCCCCACACCGTCATGAACGCCAGCATCTCGGGTGAGACCACGGCGGGCGGCCTTACCCGACTTCCCACGCTGCTAAAGAAATACAAGCCCAGCATTTTGATTCTTGAGCTTGGCGCCAATGACGGCCTGCGCGGGCTTCCGATTCGCGAGACCCGTGGCAATCTGGACAAAATGATGCAGGCTGCAAGCAGCATCGGCGCCAAGACGGTCTTGGTCGGTATCCAGGTTCCGCCAAACTATGGCCGTGATTACACCCAGCGGTTCCAGGGCCTCTTTACCGATCTGGCCAAGTCCCGTAACGCACCACTGGTGCCTTTCTTGCTCGACGGAATCGCCGAGGATCGGGCCATGTTTCAGGCCGATGAGATTCACCCCAACGAAAAAGCCCAGCCCCGGCTCTTTCAGAATGTCTGGCTGGCCCTAAGACCCGTGCTTAACGGCACTATGGCCAGTGAGTCTGCCTTGAGTCGACCCTGAGTCGGCCCTGAGTCGGCCCTGAAAACACCAACGGCCGTTTTCACGGCCGCTGATGTCTCCCCCTGCTGTTACTGCCGATCTACTGCTTGAACTTGTAGTAGCTGTCGTTGAGATAACGACCCACGTGCTGAATTTCTTCTTCAAACCACCCCGCCTGGGTGCGGTTATTACAAAACTCAATCATGCCCCGCAGCTGGGCAATGTTTGTAGATTTGCGAAACATCTCGTCGGAATAGAGTTGGGTGCCGTTTTTGTCCGGAAACATGCTGTTGTGGCAGGACACACAACGGGGATCATGCAGTGCCTTACCCGTTGCTGCATTTCCCTTTGGAAAGGGATTGGCCTGCGCCATGGCACTGCCCAGGCACAAGGCTGCGGCCAGACCACCGGCCCCCAAGCGTTTTAATACACCGTTATTCATGCGCCCCCCTTTTTCGCGGTTCTGGACAATGATCGGTCTAGTCAGCGGTTTAGGCAATGCCCGAATACTTCTCAACGCCAATCAAACGCGGCACATTGAGTTTGCGCGGTGTAATCCGCTTTTTAGCTTTAAGCCACGTTTCGACCACTTCCCAAATCGGCTCGCCCTTGGCCCCTTCTGCAACCGGTGCCCAGCCCGCAACCTTGTAGGTTTTCTTGGCATCAATCGGCTTGCCATTTAAGCGCATGTCAGTGATGCGGCTGCCCTGCTTGGCACCCGGCTCGCAGGCATAGGTCAGGCCACCCACACGGACCATGTCGCCGCCCTGCTGATAATAGGGATCGGGGTTAAACAGGTTATCGCAAACGTCTTCCAAGACAGTTTTAATGAACTCACCCGTCATGTCGGTTACCGTGGTGTAGGGATAAGTGATCGCGGTTTGATCCATCACGTGCTCACGGGTAATGGCCTGGCCCGACAAGATACTGGTTCCCCAACGGAATCCTGGCGAGAAGGCGATTTCGGCGCCCTTCACTTCCATCAGTGCGTCACAGATCAATTGGTCAAAGGTGCCGTTAAAGTTGCCACGGCGATAAAGCAGTCCATCGGTCACGGCGAGCTTCTCTTCAAGCTTGGCCTTATACGGTGCACGGACTTTGTCAATCAAGGCCTGCATGTCTTTATCGGCGGGCAGCATGTTGGCAAACACGGGCAGCAGTGAGTACTTAAAGCCTGCCACTTTTCCGTCGCGCACATCAAAATCCATCACACCCAAGAATTTGGAATTAGAACCTGCATTGGTCACCAGGGTCTTGCCGCCTGGGTTTTCCACAATCACAGGCTGGGGCACACCGTCGTGGGTATGGCCGCCAAAGATCGCATCAATACCACGCACACGAGACGCCATTTTCAAATCCACGTCCATACCGTTGTGGGAGATCACCACCACCACCTTGGCGCCTTTTTTACGGACTTCGTCCACGATCTTTTGCATGTTGTCGTCTTGGATACCAAAGGTCCAATCCGGCACCATGTAACGCGGGTTGGCAATCGGAGTGTAGGGAAAGGCCTGGCCAATCACCGCCACCGGAATGCCGTTTTGCTCACGAATCACATATGGTTTGAATACCTGATCACCAAAATCGGTGGTTTTCACGTTTTGGGCCAGGAATTCAATATTGCCCGCGAAATCTTTTTTCACAATCTCTTCAACGCGCTTGGCGCCGAGTGTGAATTCCCAGTGGGGACTCATCATATTCACGCCCAACAATTTGCAGGCGTCGACCATGTCTTGGCCATTGGTCCACAGCGCTGTGGCCGATCCCTGCCAAGTGTCACCGCCGTCAAACAAAAATGCATTGGGCCGGTCTGACCGCATTTTTTTCACCAGGGTGGCCAGGTGGGCAAAGCCGCCCACCTTGCCGTAGGCCTTGGCAGACTTTTCAAAATCAAGATACGTGAAGGCGTGCGACAAAGCGGTGTTCGCAGGAACCTTGTGGAACTTTAAAAATTCTTCACCAACAAAATGCGGAGGGCGGCCATTCATCACCCCCAGGCCAATGTTGACATTGGGCTCACGAAAATAAATCGGTGTGAGCTGAGCGTGGCAGTCGGTGAAGTGCAAGAAACTCACGTTGCCGTACTTTGGAATGTCATAGATCTTTTCGCCTTTGGTGGCGGCGTTCGCAGCAGACGCCCAAGAGCCAAACATTCCACAGGCCGAACCTGCTGCCATGACATTCAAAAATTCGCGACGATCGAGTTGCATGTGCTTAATCCTATAGATGCATAAATCGAATTAAAAAAAGGGCCCGGCACCCTGCCGAGCCCCCGATTAAATTACTTGTTGACGGGTGATTCTGGATCCAAGAGCAGCGCCATCAGATGTTTCATCTGGTCTTCGGTCAAAATGCCCTGATGCCCAAAACGGGGCATATTGGTGCAGGCATTAAACGCCTTGGCGTTATAAATCTTGCCCCAGGTGTACTTCACCACCGCTTCACTGTTGCCACGCAGCTTGCCGTAGTTATAAAGCGTTGGACCGAGTGTGCCGTGGGAAATTTCTTCCTTGCTGATCTGGTGGCAGTTGTAACAGTTCCCCCCATTAGGCGTGCCGGCCTTGTCGCTATAGGTGCTGCCGCGACCATCTTGGGCAAGTCGCTCCCCCTGTTTCCAATCGCCCAAGAACTTGCCGTCTGCGGGGTACTTGATCGTGGAGAATTCCGCCTGCTCAAGTTTGCGGGTCATGTCCCCCGATAGCGGTGTCTTGGTGAGATCGGCCTGAGAGCAGGCCAGGTTCAGATCGTCTTGCTTGATACGATCTTTTTTAGCAATGCCTTTTTCGGAAAACGAGCGTGCGACTGCATCGCTGGCCATCTTATCGAGTTCAGCAGTGCTATACACGGTGGCGCAGCCTGCGAGTACGACCGAAAGACCCGCAATCATCAATGTTGATTTTTTCATGTGTTGGTCTCCCTGATTAGCGCTTGATGGTGGGGGCCAGAGATTTTTGGCCTTTACCAGTGACACCCATGTAGCTGGACAGGGCGATGGTCACATCCGAGCCAAACTCCACATAGGGGAATCGCTGCTGACGGAAGCAGTCTTCCAATCGTTTTTGCATGGGCCAGAGCTGGGAGTTCGACACACGATAGGCCGGCCATGATGTGAAGGCTTTTCCTGCTGGCTCATTCTGAGTCAAGTTCGGCAGGCCCTGCAGGCGAATCCGCTTGCCATCTTCGGCGTGGCAGGTGGCGCAGGCAAAGTCATAGGGGCCGGCACGGTAAAAGAAAATCCGCTTGCCCATTTCATACATCCGCTTTTCCTCGGGATGAGAAACCGGCACATTGACTGGCATACCACGGGATTCCGATGCAATCCAAGCCACCAGCGAGATGATGTCTTTGTGATCATCACGATCATAGACTGCCGCTTTGGCTTTAATGCCCTGATGCTGGTCCATGCAAGTTACCAGTCGAGTTTCAAGGTCTTGCACCTTTTTGGTGTCTTCGAAGTAACGGGGTAAGGAGACATAGGCACCCTTCACCACACCAGGCCCAAGGCCCAAGTCACACTTTTCAAGCGAAGCATTTTTCGGCCCACGCTTTTTCTTCCACAGGTCTTCCCCCTTGGCTTCCCAGAGTTCTGCGGGGTTGCCATCGGCCACCAACTCACGGTAGCGATCAATCGCTTTTTCAGCATCGGTCTGGGCCATGGCAGGCAAGGCAAAAGATGCGCCAAGGACAGATGCGAGCATGAGCCGTTTCACTTTTGACTGAAACATGTTCGTCTCCTAAACTTTTGATACAGCTGTTTTAGAAAATCATCGGGTGCCTGGCACAGCCAAGGCACCCTTCACACATCCGTCGAATTCAACCGACGGATTCACCCAACATTAGGCAACCGTTGCCTCGTCGGTACGCTTCTCACCCCGGTTGTCAACCCAGGTCACCGTGATCTTGTCACCGGCTTTGCCCTTGGCCTTGAATTGCAGGAAGGGGTTTTTAGAAATTGCAGCACCCCACTGGGCCGACATCACGGTCTTGCCATTAAGCTGGCAGGTGACTTCCTGAATAAACCACGCGGGGATGAGTTTGCCAGCGGAATCTTTACGCTGACCAGTTTCCATTTCATGGGCCATCAAGACACGGGCGTCAACGACACCATCAGCAGCACGGGCACGGATACGCATTGGATCTGCCATTTAATTCTCCTTAACTTATTTCTTTGTTCGGTTCTGTGATTCTGAGTTGGGCAAGGGGCCAATTAGCCGCCGCAACCACCCAGGGTGACTTTGATTTCTTTCTTGGCCATGAAGAACTTGCCGTCGGCCTTCACGATCGCAATCACATCTGAGCTCTGGCCCATCTTCACACGCATGGACACATCAGGAAGAGAGTCAGCAGTGAACTCATAAAAACCAGCCATCATGGTGGGGTTCTTTTCCACCAAGAGCGCAATCATTTCGGTCTTGGGCAGTTTTGATGCAATGCCAACCGGCACCACGGCACCGTTTTCAGCGATATCCGGCGATGTGATCACGATATCGGCACTGTTGGGCGCCGATGCGATGCCCATGGCCTTTAAGGTGTCAGGCATGGTCTTGGTATCGAACCAATCTTTTTTCCAGGCAGCCAGCGCGGGATTGGCTGCAAAAAAACCCATCGATGCCAGGGCCGTATAGACCGCTGCACCACCACCCGCCTTGAGCACGGAACGACGTGAAATACTCATTGTGACTTCTCCTCTTGTCTAAAAAATCAATGCCGAGTGGTTACTTGGCACCATCAAGAACCCACTGCACAACGGCAGCTAGTTCATTGTCCTTCACTGCGGAGTTGGCGGGCATTGGTATTGGTCCCCATGTGCCCACGCCACCATTTTTAACCTTTTGGGCCAGCATGGCGGGCGCTTTCGCATCCCCTTTGTACTTCTTCGAAATATCTGCCCACGATGGGCCCACTAGTTTGGCCGCCGGTGCATGACAGGCCACACAGTTATTACGCTTAGCGATATCGGCACCACTTGGGCCCGCAGCGGGCTTTGCACCGCCAGCAGCCGGTGTGGCTGCTGGCGGTGCAGCAGCCACGGCAGTAGCAGCTGGTGCTGCAGAGACTGCGGGTGCTGCGGGTGCTGCCGAAGTCGGCCCTGGCGTGGCGCCTGGTTTAGAGGTGTCAATCGCACGTGCCGGACCAATCGGACGATGTTGCTCCATTAAGTTGCCGTGGGCGTCACGCGCCGAGGCTGGCAGACTTGATGAGACCTTCATCGTGGTTGGGCAGTCCTTCATGCACAACGTGTTTTGCACATCAGGCTTGCCTTTTACATCCCAGAGCCCATGCTTTTCCGTCATGCCATTGCGGTTGGGCATTCGTTTTTGGACTTCCGCGATATTTTTATCCGACAGGACAAAATTCTCGGGCACGACTTCAGCCAAATTCAGAATGTAGGCCACCACCGAATAGACTTCTTCAGTGGTCAGGGTCTTCGGGTTCGTCCAGGGCATGGCACGGTTGATGTAGTCCCACAGCGTCGACACAGTGGCGACTTTCATCATGGTCGTACGCTGGGGAAAGTCCAGCCGGGTCAGATTGGCCACACGGCCAGTCTCAATATCTTTTTTCGTCGTGCCGCCAATAATCGGCGTGAAGACTTCAGTGCTCTCACCAAACACGCCATGGCAGGAAGCGCACTTGGCCTCCCAGACATCTTGGCCCTTGGCCACAGACCCCGAGCCTGCAGGCAAGCCCTTAAAGTCTGGACGAACATCAATATCCCATGCCTTGATCTCAGCAGGCGTTGCGGTGCGGCCAATACCAGCCAGATTGGGCTTTCCCTGGGCCAATGCAGCACCCGATAACAGGGCGCCTGACACCATGACTGCGGCAAGCGCCGACGACGACATGAGCCTGGCTGATTTAGTAAACCTGAACATTGCTCACCTCCCCGTTTTCGGCAACTTTCCATGACTGAATCGCGTTCTGGTGATAGATCGAACGTGTGCCACGGACTTCACGTAATTGATTCAGTTTGGGCTGTACGTAACCCGTGTCGTCTTGCGCACGGGATTGCAAAATGGCGGGTCCGCCATCCCAGACCCAGTCGATATTGAAACGAGTAAAGGCCTTGGTGAGCACCGGCGTCTCAAGCCGCGCGGTGCGCCAGTTTCGGCCACCATCCACCGACACATCAACACGCTTAATCTTGCCGCGGCCCGACCATGCCAGGCCACTGATGTTGTAGAACCCCTTATCAAGCAGGGTCTGCCCACCCGATGGCGTGGTGATGACCGACTTGGTTTCCTGGATTCCCGTGTATTGACGATGCAGACCGTCGGGCATGAGATCAATGTAATGAATGGCCTCGTCTTTGGCGGCCCACTTCTGGTCACCCACTTCAATACGACGCAGCCACTTCACCCACGACACCCCCTGAATACCCGGCACCACAAGACGCAAGGGATAACCGTTTTCTGGGCGCAGCATTTCGCCATTCATGCCATAGGCCACGATGACATCATCTAGGGCACGATCCAATGGAATGGTGCGGGTCATGCCCGATCCGTCGGCGCCCTCGGCCAAAATAAATTTGGCCTGCTTCATGTCGATGCCACAGTCGTCCAACAACACTTTCAGCGGCACGCCGGTGAATTCACTGCACGACACCATGCCGTGGGAATATTGCACCGTGGGCACGGCCACATTGCCCCACTCCATGGCGGTATTCGCGCCGCACTCAATAAAATGAATACGCGAGACCGATGGCAGACGCATGATGTCATCCATGGTGTAGACCTTGGGGTTCTTCACCATGCCCATCACCATCAACCGGTGTTTACTGGGATCGATATCCCACCAGCCTTGGTGATGACGTTCAAAATGCAGACCGCTTGGCGTGATGATGCCAAAGGTGCCTTGCAAGGGAGTAAAGGCCACTGATGCCGCTGACACACGCGTTAGACCAGGGCTCTCGCGGCGCTGCAATCCTTTTTCGTATTGCGACGGCATGCCATAAGGGTTGGCCGCAACCGGCATCCCCAGGCCCGTGGAATGCGCCGGCAGATTCAAAATATTGGGGTCACCCTGGCCGACAGCGGCCTGGGCACTGCGTGAACCACTCGCCAGCCCCAGGGCTGCCATGGAGGCTGCCGCCGAAGAGACCGATGCCGCCAGAAACTTGCGCCGCATCAGCGCCGGGTTTTTCACATCTTCCTTGGTCAGGAAGTTTTCAGGAGCCTTGATCAGGCGGCCTGATTTTTTTACTTCGTTAGACATCCAACCCTCCCCAGAGTTGTGGTGTTGACTTGTTGAACTCTTTTAAAAACCTGATGAAACCGTGTTTCCGGGCAATTACTGCCCCCCTGCCATGCGTACACAAACCAGACGACACAAATCAGTCAATGTCGAATCAGAGACCTTGTAAAAAACCGATGTGCCAGCACGGCGGCGAGACAAAACACCCGAACGATGCAGCAGCGCCAAATGACGCGAGACATTGGGCTGTGGCAGGCCGGTCTGCTCGACAACTTCCTGGACCGAACACTCGGTGTGACAGATGGCCTGGATGATCCGCAGTCGCGAAGGCTCTGAAAGCAAAGAAAAGTACGCCGATGCCTTTTCAAAAACCGCAGATAAGGCAGGATCTGCAGCGTCTATTGGCGGCATTGCCGCGCGGGCTGGATCAAAGGGGTTGATCGACCCCTGCGTTGTTTTAATAGCTCCCATGGTTCGCGACAATATGCTTATGTAAGCATATAGTCAAGAACCAGTCGTGACGCGGCGCACAAGACTTTTTGACCAAAAAGTCAGTAAGCTTTGGGCGCCCCAAATGGGCGCTAGATATCGCCCCGTAAAACGCGCACGTTAGACTCAATTAGATTCACGCAAATTCGACCACCCAAGGACGCAAGCTTGGCCCAAGACATTTATTTCGCTGCAGCCGACATCAGCAAGGCCATTACCAAGGCCAAGACCGAGCAGATCATGATCGCGGCACTCTACACATCGGAGCACTGCCCCTTTTGCATTGCGATTAAAAAAGAGCAGCTCAGCCCAAGGATGCGTTCCAACGCGACGCCACGGCTGATGGTGGTGGAATTTGACGTGGATAGCCGCGCTCCCATTGATTTTCCCAACGGCACCCGATTGACCGTTAAAGAATGGGGCAGTCGATATCAGTTAAAACTCACGCCCACTTTAGTCATGCTCGACTTCGACGCAAAACCGACCAGCGAGCCCTTGGTGGGCTATGCATCGCGGGATTATTACGCGGTTTACCTTGAAGAAAAGATTCAATCCGCGCAGACTCGACTTAAATTGAAACCCTAACCATGACCACTACCCCAGCCACCGGATCAAGCCAAGACATTCGCTCGGACCACCCCCAGCGTTACGCCCTCCACAACGAGATCCATGCGCGCCCACCAATTGCGCTTTGGTCCAATGAACGCGTGATTAGCCAGGTCTTTGTGCTGGATGCGATTAGCCGCCGTCAGCACACCACCTGGATCGATAAAGCAAGCGCAGGCTTTGTCGTCCACCAGGGAACCGCCCATAACCAATCCATCCGTGTCTTGGAGCTTGCGCCAGAGCCCAGCCGAATCCTGCTGAAGTGGGAAATGCATGGTGAGTTTGTGGTTATCACATTGTTCGCACAGCAGACCAGCGCAACATCATTTGCCAGCCGAACCGAGGTGCTCGAGCGTGCCGGCCAATTGATGGAAAAAACAGCCGGCCAAAGCCTAAATGAGCTCACCGGCCAGCGCATCATGGCCGTGGATATTGTGTTGGAAAATGCGCCGCCCTACCCCGATGCCTATGAAGTCGCCAAACGTTTTCGGGGCAACACCGTGGTGGGCAGCGTGATCACATCCAACCAAAACGCCCAGCTGTGGACCGATTTGATGTTGGACGACGCCGGTTTTGTGCAGATGATTGTGCGTGGTGTGGATATCGGCAGCCGTCAGGCCGGCCGCGCTATTCAACGCCTGATCGATGTAGAAACCTATCGCATGATGGCCTTACTCGCACTGCCCAACGCCAAGGCACTTGCAGGACCATTGCGGGCTGCCGAAATGGAGCTGGCCAAAGTCTCGGAAAAAATCGCAGCCGCCCAGAAAAACACCGCGATTGATTTAAGTATTGATGCGCAATTGCTGGGCGATGTCTCAGCGCTTGCTGCACAAGTAGAAGGCTGGATCTCGGCCAACGGCCTGCGGTTTACCGCAGCCGAGGCCTACCACGAACTGGTGAAGCGCTCGCTTGCCGAGATGCACGAGACCACCATTCCAGGGGTGCAGATGCTCAACACTTTTATGGATCGCCGCTTTGAGCCGGCCATGCGCACCTGCCGCTGGACCGTGCGTCGCTTGGGCAATCTGTCGGATCGCATTTCGCGCACCACCCAGATCCTGAAAACCCGCATTGAATTTGTTAACGAATCACAACAACAGGCCCTGCTGGCCAGCATGGACCGTCGCGCCAAGTTACAACTGCGGCTTCAGCAGACGGTGGAAGGCCTATCGATCATTGTGATGACCTATTACGCCACAAGCCTGCTGCAATATGTAGCAAAGGGTCTAAAGGAAGTCGGCGTTGCAGCAGCCGATCCCGAAATTGTCGGCCTGGTGTCGGTCCCGGTGATTGCCATTGGCCTCTATGCCTATCTCACAGCACGACGCAAGCGCCAGCCGCCCATTTAAGTCAGCCGTTTTACTGCATGGTTGTGTTCTCTTGTAAGCGCTGTCACTTCAGTGGATCAGAGCAGCTCGGTAAGCTCGCTCACAACGTGCTTTGCACCGGTGGCGTCGGCCTCTGCAAAAAATTGACTGCGTACCATCACGGTATCAATGCCAGCACCACGCGCCGCCATCAATCCGTTCGGTGAGTCTTCGATGGCAAGAGCCTGCTCTGGGCGCAGGCCCAGCCTGGTTAGCGCGAGACGATACGCCTCTGGGTCCGGTTTTTTCAGACTCACATCTTCACCACAAATCGCCACGCTTGGTGGCGGCAATGTAGCAACCGGGCAGATGACCTTTGTCCATAAGGAGTCCCAGTTGGCGCGGCTGGTGGTGGTGACCACTGCCCAATCCAGATTGGCCGCAAGAATTTTTTGAACAAGCTCGACAAAGCCGGGCCGTGGACGCAGCAGCCCCGAATTCAGCCGCTCGGCATAAAGCACATTTTTGCGCTGATGCATCTGCGAAATTTTGGCCTGCCCAGACGCACTCTGAAGCATTGGATCGTTAATGCTGCGGGCAAAGGCCAGCATGCGCTCCGCACCGCCCGTAATCGACAGTAACTGCGCGTAATCGCTGGCACTCCAGCGCCAGGAAAGACCGAATTCTTGAAAGACTTGATTAAAGGCCGGCAGATGGCCTTCGCCCTCGGTCTCGGCGATCGTGCCGTCTACATCAAATAAAACGGCACGATACAGGGACCAATCAAGCGCCACGCGACTCCAGCACTTCCACCGCAGGAAGCACCTTGCCCTCGAGGAACTCTAAGAAGGCACCGCCACCTGTTGAGATGTAACCAATCTGCGCGGCAATATCAAACTTCGAAATGGCGGCCAAGGTGTCGCCGCCGCCCGCAATCGAGAAGGCCGGCGAATGGGCAATGGCTGCGGCCAACATTTTGGTGCCGCCCGCAAACTGCGGGATCTCAAACACACCCACTGGGCCATTCCAAACAATCGTGCCGGCATTAGAAATAATGGTCGCAAGACGGGAAGCTGTTTTGGGACCAATATCCAGAATCATGTCATCGGCTGCTACCGCATTGGCGGCCACTTTGTTTGCACGGGCCTGGGCCGAGAATTCGTTGGCCACCACCACGTCTTCAGGAATCGGCACCTCGGCGCCACGGACCTCCATCATGGCGATAATCTCTTTTGCCTCGTTGACCAAATCTGGTTCTGCCAAAGATTTACCAATCGGAAAGCCCTTGGCCAACAGGAAGGTATTGGCAATCCCGCCCCCCACAATCAGTTGATCCACCTTGGAAGCGAGCGACTTGAGAATGGTCAGTTTGGTGGAGACCTTGGAGCCCGCCACGATCGCGACCAACGGCCGCTTTGGTGCGTGCAATGCCGCAGCAAGTGCATCGAGCTCTGCTGCCATCAGTGGCCCTGCACAGGCGACTGGTGCGAATTTCGCAACGCCGTGGGTGGTGGCCTCGGCGCGATGCGCGGTGCCAAAGGCATCGTTGACATAAATGTCACACAGTGCCGCAATCTTTTTGGCCAGCGTCTCGTCGTTTTTCTTCTCGCCTTTGTTCACCCGGCAGTTTTCAAGCAGAACCACTTCACCGGGTTGAACTGAAAACCCACCATCGACCCAGTTCGAGATCAACGGCACTTTGCGATTCAGAATCTGGGCAAGCCGCGCAGCAATCGGCGCCAGAGAATCTTCGGGTTTGAATTCACCCTCGGTTGGCCGGCCCAGATGCGAGGTCACCATCACGGCGGCGCCCTGCTTGAGCGCATGCTCAATCGCAGGCACCGAAGCGCGAATACGTGTGTCGTCGGTAATGTTGCCGGCATCGTCTTGCGGCACATTTAAATCGGCACGAATAAATACTTTTTTTCCTGCCAAGGGAAGATCGGTCATTCTTAAAAACTTCATGCAAGCCCCTTAAAGTAATTCGGTACGTCTTTAATCGTTGGCACGATGCGATCCGGCGCGGACTTCTCTATCGGCTGACCCATGTTGTAGCCATAAGGCACCGCCCAACAGGTGACGCCAGCAGCCTTGGCGGTAGCGATGTCAATCGACGAGTCGCCAACAAAAAGACTCTCTGCGCTGCTTTCACCCAGATCATGAATGCAATTGTAAATAACCGTGGGGTCCGGCTTTTTCACCGGATAGGTATCCCCAGAGATCACCGCATCAAACAGATCGGCCAGACCATGGCGCTCCAAGATTCGCGTGGTGAAGCGACTTTCCTTGTTGGTCACAATGGCCCGTTTGACCCCCAAGCGCTTTAGCTCGGCCAGGGTAGTGAGCACATCGGGATAAGGCTGGCTGTCGGTGCCGGCGCAGTCGTAATAGTGGGCAATGAAGGTCGACATCACCACCGGCCACTGGGCAGCGTCTGGTTCGCCGGCCACTTCTGTCCAGGCCCGGCGCATCAGCCAGCCGGTGCCATGGCCAATCCAGTCGCGGACCTGCTGGGCGCTGACCGTTGGTTTTTTGTAGTCAGCAAGTGTTCTGTTCGTGGATTCCGCGATTTCACCGGCCGTATCCAAAAGCGTGCCGTCTAAATCAAACATCACCAACGCCATGCGCAGACTCCTGTCGAAAAGCCCAATTATGCCCGGCGTTTCCGATCCATCAGCCGCAGAATCATCGGTGTAAAGATCAACTGCATGGCCAGGCCCATCTTGCCGCCTGGGATGACCAGGGTATTAGGCCGCGTCATCATGGAGTTGTGCAGCATGGACAGCAAGTAAGGGAAATCAATGCCTTTGGGGTTGGCAAACCGAATCACCACCATGCTCTCATCGGGGCTGGGAATGTCATTGGCGATAAATGGATTGGAGGTGTCCACCGTTGGCACCCGCTGGAAATTGACGTGGGTGCGGGAAAACTGTGGGCAGATGTGATTAATGTAATCGGGCATGCGGCGCAAAATGGTGTCAACCACGGCCTCTTGCGAATAGCCACGCATGTTTTTGTCCCGATGCAGTTTCTGGATCCACTCCAGGTTAATAATCGGCACCACACCCACCAACAAATCAACATGCTTGGCCACATTGGCCTCGGGCCCCACATAACCGCCGTGCAGGCCCTCATAAAAAAGCACATCGGCGTTGGGAATCATGTCTTGCCATGGCGTAAAGGTGCCAGGCTCTTGTTTGTATTCGGCCCCCTCGGCCGCGTCGTGAATATATTTTCGAACCTTGCCTTTGCCCGTAGCACCAAAGACTTTGAAGATTTCTTCGAGCTCGGCCAAGAGATTGGCCTCGGGCCCAAAGTGGCTGAAATTGTTATTGCCCGATTCGGTCTGCCGCTTCATCTCGGCCCGCATGGCCATGCGGTCATAACGATGCATCGAATCACCCTCGAGAATCTGGGCAGAGATGCCATCGCGACGGAAAATATGCTTGAAGCTGCTCATCACCGTGGTGGTGCCTGCACCGGACGATCCGGTGATTGCAACGATTGGGTACTTAACGGACATGTTGTTTTCCCTTTTTACTGAAACAGTGAACGCTCTTTAAAGAGTGGTGATGTGTAGGCTTTATCTGTGCCCGTATCGAATTCCTGGTGATAACGCTCGATACGTTCGACTTCGTTACGTGACCCCAGAATGACCGGAATCCGCTGGTGAATGGTGTCAGGCACCACGCTCAAAATACGTTGGCGGCCCGTGCTTGCAAAGCCACCCGCATGCTCAATCACCATGCCCATGGGGTTGGCCTCGTACATCAGGCGCAGCCGGCCAGGTTTGCCGGGGTCTTTGGTGTCTTTGGGGTACATGAAGATGCCCCCGCGCATCAGGATGCGGTGGACTTCCGCCACCATGCTGGCAATCCAACGCATGTTGAAATCCCGCCCGCGCACATCGGTCTTTCCGGCCTTGCACTCGGCAACATAACGCTGCACCGGGGGCTCCCAGAAACGCTCATTGCTGGTGTTGATGGCGAATTCGCTGGTGTCTGGTGGCACTTGAATATTGGGATGGGTCAAAATGAAATTGCCCACCTCGCGGTCGAGCGTAAACCCGTGGGTGCCCTTGCCCACCGTTAAGACCAGCATGGTTGATGGCCCATAAATGGCATAGCCAGCGGCCAACTGTTGCGAGCCCGGCTGAAGATAGTCAGTCAATTCCGGCGGGCGGTCTTTCGGTGCGCGCAGGATTGAAAAGATAGAGCCCACCGACACATTGACATCGATGTTGGATGATCCGTCCAATGGGTCAAACACCGTCAGAAAGCCGCCGCTTTTGCGTGCGACCGTGATCGGATCGTCCATCTCTTCCGAGGCAAGCCCAGCAACCAGCCCGCCCATCTGAAAGGTGTTCACAAAGGCGGTGTTTGACAAGACGTCGAGTTTTTTCTGGACCTCGCCTTGGACATTTTCACTCTCAAGACTGCCCAGAACACCAGCTAAGGCGCCCTTGGCCGTCATGGCTGAGATCGCCTTTACGGCAGCGGCTACGTCGATCAGCAAGGCGGCAAGATCGCGGGCGCCTTCGGTGCCGTCAGTTTCCTGAATTAAGAATTTTGATAATGTGGTTCGACCGAGATGCATGGTTTTATAAACCCCCTTTGAAAACGCGGGACGCCAAGACATCTGCCGCTGTGATGGTGGAAAGTTCTTGCCGAGTGGCCAGATGGCCCGGCTTGGAGGCAAGCTCAAAGACGCGATTGGCCTGACGCAGACGTGCCCGATCCAATGCATTGCGAATTGACCGGGCATTGGCAAAATGCGGCTGGGTTTTGCGCAGCTCGATGTAGCGCGCCATGGCGTCACGGGCGGCAGGCTCGAACAGGTAATGCATCTGCGCCACCATCTTGTCCGCGATCTGCAGCAACTCGCCGTCGGTGTAGTCTGGGAAATCGATGTGATGGGCAATGCGTGACGACATGCCGGGATTGGATTTAAAGAATGTGTCCATGCGGTCTTTGTAACCCGCCAGAATCACCACCAGATCGTCTCGGTTGTTTTCCATGACCTGGAGCAAAATCTCAATGGCTTCTTGGCCGTAGTCCCGCTCATTTTCTGGCCGATACAGATAATAGGCCTCGTCGATAAAGAGCACCCCACCCATCGCTTTTTTCAGCACTTCCTTGGTTTTGGGTGCGGTGTGACCAATGTACTGGCCCACCAGATCGTCGCGGGTCACGCTCACCACATGGCCTTTTCGCACATAGCCAAGCCGGTGCAAGATCTCGGCCATACGCATGGCGACCGTTGTTTTGCCGGTGCCCGGGTTTCCGGTAAAGCACATGTGCAGACTTGGCGATGCGGCCTCGATGCCCATTTGTTCTCTGGCCTTGGAGATGACCAAAAACGAAGCAATTTCTCGAATCCGGCGTTTTACCGGTGCCAGCCCAATTAACTCTGAATCCAACTGATCCAGAATTTCAAAGACATTGGACTGCTGCAGGATCGCGTTTAGGTCGACAGAATCCACCGGCTGACCCGGTTGGTCCGCCTGCAACGACGCTTCATTGTTCGACATAAGCTCTCCGCGAATCCTCTACGCTATTGGCCAGTCACCGATTCAAGTCATTAGAACAGAAACCAGGGCGCTGACCGCGCAGGCCCCGGCACCCGCTTCGTTAACCGCGGTAACGCTCCCCTGCCGGCTTGTCGGTGGCATAAGAATGGGTGGTGTAGCGAATCACGCGGGAGTCCGTTTCCTGTCGAACCAGGCCAAAACCTGGCTCATTTGCTGGGCGCTGAACGATAAAACTCATGCACATCGACTCAACCCCACGGGTGTTATCAAAGGCATTGACCTTGATGTAGACGTTTGGGTTGGCCTTGCGGCAGGCGGTGAGCTCATAAATCACAGCGGCACCGTCTTTGATGGTGAACATGGGCAGGCCCCACATATTCCAATAGACATTACGTGGGTGGGGGTCGTCGGTCCACTCAATGGACAGGGCCCAACCTTTGCTCAAGGCGTAATCGACTTGCAGTCGAATTTCGTCGTCGGTGAGATCGGGCAAAAAAGAAAATTGGCCTTGGGTAACTTTCATGGTGTTCTCCGAATAGGGTTGGTCAGGTGAGCCAGGATCGGTGCATGACTTGCATCACGACGCGGTTGGCGTGGTGGCAAAGTCAGGCGCATCGGTCGACGTGTAGTTAAACTCCACGCCCTTCCAAGTCTCGAGTGCTTGCTCAAGCGGCTTACACCACTTCGCTGCAGCACGAAGAATCTCAGGACCCTCGTTATCAATGTCACGGCCTTCGTTGCGGGCCTTGATCATGGCTTCCAAGCCCACACGGTTGGCAATTGCACCCGCCTGAATGCCGGCTGGGTGGCCAATCGTGCCGCCGCCAAACTGCAGAATCACATCGTCACCAAAGAGCGAGATCAGCTGATGCATCTGGCCCACGTGAATACCACCCGATGCCACCGGCATAACTTTTTTCAGGTCACACCAGTCTTGATCGAAGAAGAGCCCCCGCGAGAGATCCTGCTTGGTATAGGTGTCGCGGCAGACGTTGTAAAAGCCCTGCACGGTTTTGGGGTCGCCCTCGAGCTTACCCACGGCAGTACCGGTGTGCATTTGGTCCACTCCAGCCAAGCGCAGCCACTTGGCAATCACACGGAACGAAATGCCGTGGTTACGCTGACGGGTATACGTGCCATGGCCAGCACGGTGCAGGTGCAAAATCATGTCGTTTTTACGGCACCAGTTGCTCATGGACTGAATACAGGTCCAGCCCACAATCAGGTCGATCATGATCACCACCGAACCCAAAGACTTCGCAAACTCTGCCCGCTCATACATGTCTTCCATGGTGGCGGCTGTTACGTTTAGATAGTGACCTTTGACCTCGCCCGAGTTGGCCTGGGATTTGTTGACCGCATCCATACAAAACAGAAAACGATCACGCCAATGCATAAAGGGTTGGCTATTGATGTTTTCATCGTCTTTGGTGAAGTCCAGGCCACCTGTGAGTGCTTCATAGACCACACGACCATAGTTTTTGCCCGACAAGCCAAGTTTTGGCTTCATGGTGGCACCCAACAGTGGGCGGCCATATTTATCTAAGCGCTCGCGCTCCACGATGATGCCGGTGGATGGGCCCTTAAAGGTTTTCACATAAGCCACTGGCACTCGGATATCTTCCAGTCGGCCAGCTTTGAGTGGCTTAAAGGAAAACACGTTGCCAATCAGCGATGCCGTCATGTTGGCAATCGATCCCTCTTCAAACAAAATGATGTCGTAGGCGACATAGGCAAAGTACTGCTGTTCGGTGGCCGTGCCCGGGCCAGTGTTGGGCACGGGGTCCACACGATAGGCCTTAGCCTGATAGGACTCATGGGCGGTGAGTAGATCGGTCCAGACCACGGTCCAGGTCGCGGTGGACGACTCCCCCGCCACGGCGGCAGCGGCCTCTTCGGCATCCACGCCCTCTTGTGGGGTGATGCGGAAAAGACAAATCACATCGGTCTCTTTGGGCTCGTAATCGGGCCGCCAATAGCCCATCTGCTTGTATTTCAGAACGCCGCCTTTGTAGCGCTCTTTCACATCGGTGATTCGTCCATCTGCCGGTTTGTTCATGCCGCGTCTCCTGGGGGGTTGGTCTAAGCCTAAATCCATAGGCATAGCAGGGACTTTAGAACTGGCTATTAATAAGTTAAAGTCACTTATCTTGATCCAATAAATAAGTTTTTCTTATGAAGAACCTGACCCTTCGCCAGATCCGAATCTTCTCCGCCGCCGCCCGGCTGGCCAGTTTTGCCAGGGCCGCAGAAGAGCTCCACCTGACCGCCCCTGCGGTCTCCATGCAGATCAAGGAGCTTGAGCAAGAGATTGGCGCGGAGCTTTTTGCCCGTATCGGCCGAAGGGTGGAGTTGACGAGTGCCGGCGAGTACTTCTGGGTCTTTGCCCGAAAAATCCTGAGCACCCTCACCGAAGCTGAGTCGGTCATGCAACGGCTTCAGGGCGCCCAGACCGGCACCTTGAAGATTGGGCTGGTGAGTACCGCCAAGTACTCTATTCCCAGGATGCTGGGCCTCTTTCGCGAGGAACACCCCGGTGTGCAGATCCGGATCGATGTCTGCAACCGCGACCAGTTGCTTGCACGGCTGAGAGACGGGGAAATTGATCTGGCCGTGATGGGTCGCCCACCAAAGCATATGGACACGCGGGCCGAAGTCTTTGCCCACCACCCACATGCCTTTGTGGCAAGCCCAAAACACCATTTGGCCAAACACACCGCGATTCAGGCTAGCGCACTGAACTCCGAAGAAATCATCTCCCGCGAAGAAGGCTCTGGCACCAGAGTCATCATGCAGAGTTACATCGAACAGCACCGGCTGAGCCCACCGATCACCATGGAGATGGCCAGCAACGAGACCATCAAGCAGGCGGTGATTGCCGGGCTTGGGATTTCCTTTGTATCGCTGCACACCGTGGGCCTGGAGATCGAACATGGACAGCTGGTCGTGCTGGACATTGAAGACACGCCGGTGCTGCGCGCCTGGCACGTGGTGGCACTCGCTCAGCGGCATTTGTCCCCCGCCGCCGAGGCCTTTCGCTACTTTATGCTGGATCGTGGTGCAGAATTATTGGCCGAACAGTTTCCGAATCTGCAGCACATTTATAAGCTCGGTGGCCCGATCAATCAGCCATCCACACCAAAGTCAAAGAAAACCGCAAACTCATGAGTACTACCGTTCGCTGGCTCACAGAAAAACTCGCTGTTGTTGGGCAAATCACGCCGCAAGACATTCCGGAGATTGCTGGCATGGGTTTTAAATCGGTCATCTGTAATCGCCCCGATGACGAATATGGGCCGGGGCAACCCAAGGCCGACGACATCAAAGCCGCCGCGCAGGCTGCCGGCCTTGCCTATGGCTTTGTGCCAGTCACACCCGATGGTGGAACGGCCAGTGATGCCAAGGCAATGGGCAAATTACTTGAAACCATGCCGCAGCCCATCTTGGCCTACTGCCGAACGGGCAATCGGTGCATTGCGCTCATTGGTGTGACTGCACGCATGGGCCACGCCATACCGCAGTAAAGCAACTGGCAACACTGGAGAAAAAATTTTCGCCTGTCAGCGCGCTGGTATGGCGACAGCACCAAGCGCAGCAAGATGGCGTGGCAGATTAAGTTTCTTCTGGGCGATCACCGCGTGACGCTGATCATGAAGCCGGGCATGACGCTCACGCACAGAATCAACCCCGCGCATTGACCAGGCTTGACGTTGGGCGTGTAAAGCCATGATTTCAGGCGCATACACCCGAATCATCGCCGTAATCCAGGTGGCAACCGGTGCCAAGCGGCCAGAGACCTGGCACTCAAAGCGGGCCACCAGCGGCGCAATACGTGCCGCACTCACCCATGACTCACCTGTGACCCACTGATTGGTCAAAAACAGCCGCGTGGGCATTCCAAGCGGATTCAAGGAAATGCCTGCCAAGTGATGAAAGCGATTGGTCCGGCTGCTTCTGGAAAAGACATGGAAGTGGCCATGCTCATCGGCAAGCCGCTCTTTGGCCGCGTGGGCATGGTAGTAAAACTCAGTGGCGTGTTGGCGGTCTACCGCATCGTGTTCTGGGTAGTGCCGCCACTCTTGAAAACTACGGGCACCGGCCAGCGCGGCCAGACAAAGATTAGATTGCCGCGCGGCAAGCTGCGACATCACCCCCACAATCAACTGGGCCGATGCCACACAAGACATTTACTTCTCTTTCTTTTGCTTTGGGCCACAAGGCTTGGATGGGCCACAGGGGCTACCCGATCGCTTCGAGGGGCCACATGGTTTGCTCGGGCCGCAGGGATTGGACTTACGGCTTTGCTTGCTGGGGCCACAAGGAGCGCCCGACTTTTTTTCCTGTGCAACAGCCCCCGGTGCGGCAACGCCGGCCGAGAGCGCTAGAGCGAGTGCCGCAACGCGGCGGGAAACGGTTTTCATCTGAATTGTCCTTTGAAAATCAATGTCCGCATTCTAGCGGGCCAATGGTCGAACTGGTACACCAACGGTTATGCCGCGCGCTAGGGTTTAGGAAAAACCACCCGAACGCGCACGCCAGCACCGGGGATACGGTCTTCAATCTCAACAGTGGCCCCGTGTTGATTGGCGATCTCCTGAACAATAGCCAGACCCAGTCCGGTGCCTGACACCTTGCTGCCCGGAGTCCGGTAGTACGGAATAAAGACTTTGGACTTTTCTTCGTCGGGAATGGCGGGGCCATCGTTTTCAACGGTCAGGATCACATCGGGGCCTTGCGTCTTCACGCCTACCGAAATAACGCCAGGTGAGAGACCGTAGAGAGATGCATTTTCAACCAGGTTCTGAATCAGGCTCTCGATCTTTGTTCGTTCCCCAAGAATCACTGCAGGGTCAGAGTCAGCCATGACGATCTGCTGATCGCGCTGCGCGGTGATCGGGCCCATCATGTTGAGCAACTGCCGAGTCACGGCTGTTAAATCGAGTGGGCTTTTATCTTCCAGGCCAACCGAGCTGCTGACACGGCTATAGACCAACAATTGTTCCGCAAGTTTTTTGGCGCGGCGCGATGCCTCCAGGGCCTGAGACACAGATTCCAGAACGTCTTCCGGTTTGGTGGCTAACTCGGCGTTTTGCAGATGGAGGTGGATGGCGGCAATGGGGGTACGCAATTCATGAGCCGCCGAATCTGTAAACCGTTGCTCGCGAATAAAGGCCGAGCGAACTCGACTCAAAAGCGCATTGAGCTCGCCCACCACAGACTGTAATTCTCTTGGCATATTGGACACACCGATTGGCTCAAGTGAATTAGGTTCACGCTGCGAGATGCTCTTTGCCAGACTACGCACCGGCTTGACCGATCGGATCGCGAGAAAATTAGTCACCAGCAATAGCAACAAACCGCCAAGAGCAAGTGGCGTCAAAATGGCCACACTAATCTCGCTGGACATCTCTTCACGAAAATCATTTTTCTCTGCTGCAAATATCCAAATACTGCCGGACTGCAGTGCAAATACCTGCCAAATCTCATTATTGACCAAGTGCTCATGAAACCCCGCCGTTCTTGGCCCCAGCATATCCATCGGCGCTGTTGCAGATTTTGCTAACAACTGGCCAGCGTCGCTCCAGACCTGAAAAGCGAGTTTGCTCTCATACGGGTGGCCCGCACTGGTTGGTTGATGTGTTTCAGAATGCTCCAACGCCTCTGGCAGGGTGATGACGATAGGCTGGGCGAGTGTGGCCTTGCTCAACGAGGGTGCCAACAATGCTTCAAGCACCCGAGCGGATGTCGCCAGCCGCGCACTGAACACCTCGTCGGCCTCGTGTTGACTCACTTCATGGGCAACAAAACCGATGCTCCCCAGGATCACCAGCATCGACCCAAACAGACTCCAAAGCAGCCGTTCACGCAACGAGTATGGCTTCACGGCCATTATTGAAGATCTCCTAGTCGGTAACCAACGCCGCGGACAGTCTGAACGACATCGGGATCAAGTTTTCGCCGAAGATGATGGACGTGAACATCAATGGCATTGCTGTCGGCACCCTCGCCCCAGCCATACATTGCTTCTTCAATCTGGGTTCTCGAGTAAACCCGCGTTGGGTTTTCCACCAAGAGTCGAAGCAGCATCCACTCCCGCCGCGGCAGATCCACCAACTGACCCTTCCAGGTCAGTGTCATGGCGTTGAGATCCAGCACCAGCGGGCCGCGTTGCACAGTGTTCGAGGCCACACTCGCCCGTCGGCGCTCTAACACCCGGACTCGGGCAAGTAACTCCTGCAGTTCAAACGGCTTCACCAAATAATCGTCTGCGCCAAGATCCAACCCACGCACGCGATCACTGGTGCCATCTCGGGCTGACAGAATCAGAACCGCCAACTGGGAGCCAGAGTCGCGAAGGGACTTTAAAAGTTGAAGGCCATCTTTTTTTGGGAGCCCCAAATCCAGAATCATTAAATCAAAGGCACCGTCTTGGGCAAGCGTAAGCCCCGTCTGGCCATCGCCGGCATGCTCCACGGTGTGATGGGCCCGCTCCAAGGCAGTGCGCAGACCCGATGCGATCATCTCGTCATCTTCAACGACCAGAATTTTCAATACCGCCCCCCTCGGCTGGACTACTTAACGTTTCTTATCGGCAATCTTAGCCAACAATTGGTCAATTTCCTGACGGCGGCCGTCGTCGGCAAGTTCACGGCCCGCTCTAGGCGGTGCCTGACGCGCCTTTTTTAGCGCCTGTTCCGCGGCCCCGTACTCGCCACTACGGAACATGAAATCCCCGTAGAAAAAATTGGGATCGATCCCGTTGGGATTCACCGCAAGCCCCTGCCTTAAATAATCCACCGCCTTGGCATCGTCACCAAAACTGATCGGCCAGCCGGGCACTTGATAGTAAAGCGACCCCAGACTGGTCAAGGCAGAGCCGTCCATGGCTTTCGGGTCAATCGCAATCGCACGCTCAAGCGTTTTCTTGGCGTTTTTCACATGAGACAAAGCGCCCAACCCACCCTTGGCACCGGCATAGGAACTCTCAATGATGCCGTACCAAATTAGCGCCTCAGGGTCTTTGGGAGCCACCACGGCGTGGTCTGCCGCCTGCTTCACCAGAACGGCAAACTTTTTCTCTTGATCGTCTTTCGGGGTCTTATACTTTATCTCTGCCCATTCTTTTTGGAGTTGGGCAACCTCGGGCGATAAAGCAAAGACGGGCGTACCGATCAGCATGGCGCTGGCGATGATGAAAGGGGTGATTTTCTTGAACATCGTGGCTCCTGATAATTTAAGACTTCTGAAATGCCTGCCGAATACGGGGTAATTGTTTTGCAATCGCACCGCTCACGACGCCGGGGAGAATCTGATTGATCACGGCAAACAATTTCTCTGGAAAACCAACCCGGTATTCCGGGGCATGCCCAGCACAAAACACCATGAACTGTCTTGCTACATCGGCCGGATCGTCCTCGCGCACACCAAGATCACGGTTCATGGCGCGCACCGATTCGCTGTTGATCTCGGTCTTGGTTGCGCGTGGCGAAAATAACCGAACAACCACACCACTACCGTCCAACTCTCGGCCAAGGGCCTGAGTAAAACCGCGGACTGCATATTTCGTTGCGCAATAGACCGCGAATCCGGGGTAGCCAATATAAGAAAAACTCGATCCAATGTTAATGATCTGGGCCCGTGCCGCCGTGCCGGCCAAAGCCCGCAGACTTGGCAGCATCGCCTGGGTCAACCGCACCAGCGACGTAACGTTTAGTGCGATCAGCCGATCAATTGAGCTTTCCGACTGCTGGCCGAACTCGACAAACTCGCTGGCGCCTGCATTGTTGACCAACAGGTTGATGCCGCCCTGTGCCGTCACCTCTTTCTTCAAGTGGTGGACAAAGGCCTGATCCATCAAGTCACCACTTAAAACAACAACATCTGGGCAAGAAAGTTGACCACGAAGAGATTCAAGCTCTTGCTGACTGCGGGCCACCAGAAATAATTTTTCGCACTTTGGTGCCAGTGCAATCGCAATCTCACGGCCAATGCCACGAGATGCGCCAGTAACAAGTGCTCGGTATAGCGTTCCAGCCATTCTTTCTGCTCCTGTCTTAATTAAACAGCGACCGCTTCATCACGACGAAGACTACGGAAGATATCCCCGTAGAGTCGATAAAAGCGCTTGGCGCAATGCAGAATCTGCTGCTGGTCCTGTGGATTGGTCACCCCATTCATCAAGGTCTCGAAAAACTGAACATGTTCAATGTCCAGACTGCCATGGGAATTCAAATAAGAAAACGCATTACCTGGCAGACCAAGAGACGACTGGATCGATGCGGCTGCGCGGGTCGCAAGCGACACGCTGGTCCCCTCCAAGACATGCACCATTCCGAAAAAACCAACAGGGTTGACCCGCTCAATCTGGTAATAGGCATACGCCACCATTATCTCAGTGGCATGACTGGGAATGCTTTTTCGCACACGGTCCGGGTCGCCGCCACAAGCTGCGATATCCGACAAAATCCACTCGTCATGGCCGATCTCCTCTTCAATGTACTCGGCAATCGAAGCCTGCATCCACATTTGATGGGGTGCTAAGCGCGATCCGGTAGCCATCAGGAGCGGCACAGTGTGTTTAACGTGATGATAGGCCTGCTCCAGAAAGGCCATATAGTCCTCGCGACTTAGGGTGCCTGACACCGCATCTTGAATCACTGGTGCACTCACCAAGAATTCACGCTCTTTTGTGGTCGCAGACTGAAGTTGTGAGAAGAAATCACTCATGTAGTAAGGCTCCTTTGAATTAATTCGGAACTAAATATGGATTCGTAACGCTGCAGAATTGCGCCGCGTTTCATACGACCGTTGGCCGTCAACAGTCCGTTGGCATACGTGAATGGTTCGGGCAACCGGTGCCATTGCCCAATCTGGGCGTAATCCGGCAGGGTTGCATTGATTCTGCTGATCGCCTGGGCTAGCGAATCGTCAGATGCATTTGCCTGCCTTGGATAAATCAGTGCCGACAGCCTGGTCTGCGCCTCGCCGTAAACAAACGCTTGCGCGATCTCGTCACAGGAAAGCAATAAAGCCTCTGGCCACTCGGGGGAAACGTTCCGACCAAACCCAGTAATCAATAGGTTTTTCTTGCGGCCTGTCACGTATAAAAAACCGTCTTGATCAATGTGGCCCAAATCCCCTGTTGCGACCCATCCCCTGTTTAAACCAAGGCCCGCATTTGCATGACAATCTACAGATGGACCCACCAAGATTTCACCATCGGCAGCGATCTTCACCTGCACATGCGGAAGCGGCTGACCCACGCTTCCTACACGATCTTGTTGTGGCAGATTCAGTGCAACAACCGACGCCAGCTCCGACAAACCATAGCCCTCATAGACCGGCAGGCCCTGGGTGCGTGCCCGTTGAATCAAATCAGGAGCCACTTTGCCCCCGCCCACAGCAACAAATTTCAGGTTAGGCAGCTGCTCACCCGAAGACGCGAGACAAGAAACCATCTCTCTTAGCATCTGGGGCAAGGTGATCAGGCTCTGGGCGCCACTATCTCGAATGGTGCGGATGGCCTGCTGGGCGTCAAAGCCAGAAGACCCCGTCAACCCAGTTGCTGACAGCGGTGGAATCACCACCTCGGCTCCCATCGATAAGCCAGCGTAAACACCCGCAAGGTTTTCAAGCAGCACACTTAGCGGCAACATGACCAAATGACGGCGCAGATTCAGTGGCGCAAGTACGTGGTCAAGAGACTTCGCCACTGTCCATTGCTGCTCCGCAGTCAAACTAATCCCTTTCGGTTCCGCCGTGCTGCCCGAGGTAAACGTCACTTTCTGATACACAGCACCTGGAACGGCGGCCGGTGTGTCGGCCACACGTTTGTAGAGAGCAAGTGAGGCCAGCCCCGGCAGGGCAATCGGGTCGAGCCAAGATGTTGCAAATGCAGGGGGCTGCCCGCGAGCAGCGATGACTGCACCGATCTTTCGTGACGCCAAAAGATGCTGGACCTGGGCTGCAGTAAAAAAACCGGGAATAGGAATCACCGTCACGTTTAAAGACTGCAGGCCAAGATCCGCAATCACCCAATCGACTGAATTGTCTGACAACAGGCCCACGGCCTCACCATCGGCCACCTGAGTTGCAAGTGCCTCGGCCAACTGAATTGCCCGTGTAGTGATTTCCTCGGCATCGATGATCACGCCATCGCTGCCGACAAGACGCCCCGGAGGACTGATCAAAGAATTAAGTCTCTGGGAACATGCATGCATAAGCTTTATCCGTGTCAGCGTACATGACCTGGGGGTCTGTGCTGTAGTAGCTGCCCCACTGCTCTGCGAGTGGCCCGAGCCGTGCTGGGTCAGCAACCTGAAGTGCCACAGGCTCAAACCCCAGCCGTTTGAATGCATTTTTCAAAGACCGTGTCGCGGTGAACACCACCCAACGAAAACGCCGGCGGTAAAGATAGCGGGTCATTTCCTGAATGATTTTTCTTGCCATACCAGGAGACTCGGCAGCAAGGTTACCCACCTCCACCAGATCCCAACGTGACACGATGGATGATCCAGATCGCTGCGCCTCGGCGGCAGCCACCAGTCGCTCCACCGGTACGTCCAGGTATTGCTCGGAAAATGCGCCACGGTGGGCCAAGGGAGTGAAACCCACTGCGGCGACCCAATGGCCCCGCGAATCCCGAAAACCAATCAGGATGTCAAGGAAGTAACTCAAGCGGGCCTGGTACCGCTGCAAATACACGTCAGCGATGTAAGCCTCTAAGCCCGAACGCAGCGGATGAAACCGATCCACAAGAACGGGCGTAAATTCAGCCGCGACAGGGCCTGGGCTTGGTGCTGGTTTCACCGCAGCCGCCCCCGTCCAAGGAAATCCCAGTCCGATCGCCATATCACTCCTGATGCTCATGGGTCAGGAGTGTCTATCAGGAAAATTAAGGCGAGATTAAGACTCTGGGGTTACCTAAATCGTACTTCCAGGCTGCACCAAACCGCGCGCCGCCAGGGAATTCCCCTCCAGCAGGCAGTCCACCAGCATCTTGGCGGCTGGAGAAAGCGACGCCTGATCCCGAATACAAATCGACAACTGCCGTATAGCCCAGGGGGCATTAATCGTGACGCAAACAATGTCTTGGGATTCTCTAAAAAGGCGTGCGCTTTTTCGTGGCATCACGCCGATACCCAGGCCAGCCGATACCATCAATGACATGGCATCGTAGCTGGTGACTTGAATCCGCAATTTCAGATGGCCACCGACTTCCCCCGCGGCCTTGATCAAAAGATTATTAATCGCACTTCCCGTATGGGCCCCCACCACATCGTAGGCAAGAATGTCATCAATCGTGACCGACTCACGTTTTGCAATCGGATGGGATGCTTTTGCAATCACCACCAATTCATCTGTGATGTAAGGAATCAAGGTTAGGCCAGCCCCATAGTCGCCGCTTTGCAAAAAGCCCACGTCGGCCACATTTTCGACAACGGCATGGGCCACTTCACTGCTGATGCGCTCTTGCAGGTGAATCTGAACATCCGGGTAGCGTTCAAGAAATTGTTTGAGTTGGTCGGGCAGAAATTGGGTGATGGCTGAGATGTTGGCAAAGACTCGGACATGACCACGCAGGCCTGTGGCATACCCCCGCATCTCCTCTGTGATGGAGTCCAACTGATGCAGCACACCGCGGGCCATGGCGGCCAGGGTCTGTGCGGCAGCGGTTGGCCGCACACCCTTGTTGTCGCGATAAAAAAGCTCAGCCCCCAAAGCGGCCTCGAGTTCACTGATCCGTTTGCTCACCGCCGATGCCGCAATCAACTCACGGGATGCCGCCCGGGCGATGTTGCCCTCTTCCATGACGGCCAGAAAAAAACGCAGGGATACAGGGTCAAGTCGCATTGCTATCTTGTTTGGGCGAGGCCACCATCTCGAAACGAGATGGCAACGTGCCAGAATACATTTTTACAGGCTGTTCGCCAATGCCTAACATCTCCAAAGCAGATGCTACCCCCCTTTAAAGGAGACTTTGATGACCCTTTCCCACCACACTAGACGCCAGTTCATCAGCCTGGCTATTGCCGCCGCCGGCCTGGCCAGTGGCGCCCTTTCGGCCCAGACGGCCTACCCGACCAAGACCATTGCGATGGTCGTGCCCACCGCAACCGGCGGTACCACCGACCTGGCCGCCCGACTGATCTCTCAGCCCCTTGCCGCAGCGCTTGGGCAGGCCGTTGTGGTCGAGAACAAAGGTGGTGCGAACGGCACGATCGGCGCAATGGCCGTGAAGAAGTCAGAGCCCGATGGCTACACCCTATTTATGCAGTATTCCGGCTACCACGTGATCACGCCCTACGTGTCGTCATCGCCCCTGCCATGGAATGCCAACGACTTCGTGCCGATCGCCAACGTGATTTCCGCCCCCCAGGTCATTGTGGTGCGCGCCGATCTGCCGATTAAAACCATGGCGGAGTTGGTGGCCTACGCCAAAGCCAACCCCGGAAAGTTGAACTACGCTTCTTCGGGCAACGGGTCTTTACAGCACGTCACCGGTGCCATGCTCGAGCAGCAGACCGGTATCAAGATGACCCACGTTCCTTACAAAGGAACCGGCCCTGCGCTCACCGATTTGGTGGGCGGCCAGGTGGACCTGACCTTTGGCACACCCCCACCCTTTGTTCCCCACATTCAATCCGGCAAGCTGCGTGCCATTGCGGTCACGAGCAAAAAGCGTTTGCCCAGCATGCCCGATGTGCCCACCACAGCTGAAGCGGGAATGCCAAAGCTCAACCCCACGTCCTGGTTTGCATTGTTTGCGCCTGCGAAGACCCCGAAGCCTGTGATCGATAAGCTCAGTGCAGAAGTGGCCAAGATTTTGGCAACGCCAGCGATCAAGCAAAAGGCGATTGATCTGGGTGCCGAGGCCGACTACATGAACCCGAAAGAACTCGCCGAAATGGTCAAGCAAGATCAAGTTCGCTGGCAGGCCGTGGTGAAGTCTTCCAACATCAAGGCTGACTAAGCCTTGATACCTTGACTGCCGTTTCATGAATTCAATCGTCAATTCACCAAAGGCACTCCAGGGTCTTAAAGTTGTCGAGATGGGCCAGCTCATTGCTGGCCCATTTGCTGGCAAGACCCTGGCAGAGTTTGGTGCCGATGTCATCAAAATCGAGGCACCCGAAACAGGCGACCCACTGCGTAATTGGCGCCTGATGAAAAACGGCACCTCGGTCTGGTGGCAGGTGCAATCCCGAAACAAAAAATCGATTGCGCTGGATCTGCGCCAAAAAGAGGGCCAAGATCTGGCCCGCTCACTCATCGCCGAAGCCGATGTACTGATTGAAAATTTCAAACCCGGCACGCTTGAACAATGGGGCATGGGCTGGGAAGACCTTCATAAGCTCAACCCTGGCCTAGTGATGCTGCGCATTTCAGGCTATGGTCAGACCGGCCCTTATCGTGACCTGCCTGGTTTTGGCGCCATTGGTGAGGCCATGGGTGGCCTGCGCCACCTTACCGGTGAACCAGGCCGCATTCCGGTGCGCTGTGGCGTTTCCATTGGTGACACCTTGGCGGCGCTGCATGGCGTAATCGGCATTTTGTTGGCGCTGTATCACAAGAAGGTCAATGGTGGCGAAGGCCAGGTGATTGATGTCGCGCTCACTGAAGCCGTGCTCAATGTGATGGAAAGCCTGATTCCTGAATACGATGCCTTTAATGCCATTCGTGAACCTGCCGGTAGCGCCCTGCCCGGCATAGCACCATCAAATGCTTATCGCTGCAGTGACGGCGTGGTGCTGATTGCAGGTAATGGCGACAGTATTTTCAAGCGACTCATGGCGGCCATTGGCCGAGACGATCTGGGCAGTGACCCAAGCCTTGGTGACAACGCAGGCCGTGTAAAACGGGTTGATGAAATCGATCAAGCCATTGGCGCTTGGACAACCACACGAACTGTAAACGACGTCTTAGGGATACTGGCCACCGCAAAGGTGCCCGCCGGCCGCGTGTATACGGCCAAAGACATTGTGGAAGATGCGCACTTTCAGGCGCGCGACATGATCCTGACCCAGCACACCCGTGATGGCTACGATGTGAAAGTGCCAGGGATTGTGCCGAAACTTTCTGAAACGCCGGGCACGATTCGCAGCTCTGCACCCCATCTGGGCGATGACACCGACGCGGTGTTAAAAAACATGGGGCTCTCAACAGCGCAGATTAAAGAATTACGCGACAAAAAGGTGATTGCATGAGCAACACAGGTGTCTGGGAGGGGCAATCAAAACGGATCTACATCCAAGAGGTGGGCACTCGGGATGGCCTTCAGTCCGAATCGGTCTTTGTCGATACGGACAAAAAGATTGCGCTCGTCAATGCGCTCTCGGCAACAGGCCTGGCCAAGATCGAGGTTACCGCCTTTGTTTCCCCCAAAGCGATTCCTGCACTGTCAGATGCTGACGTAGTGATGCGTTCTATCGAACGTAATCCCGCGATCGTCTACACCGCGCTGGTACCCAATATCAAGGGCGCAGAGCGCGCCATTGCCTCTGGCACCGATGAGTTAAACCTGGTCATGTCCGCCAGCGAGACCCACAATCTTTGCAATCTGCGAATGACACGTGAACAATCGTTCAGCGGCCTTGCCGAGGTCACCCAGCTGGCAAAAGCAGCTGGCCGGCGAGTCAACATATCGCTTTCCTGCGTCTTTGGCTGCCCCATGGAAGGCGATGTGCCCGTATCAACCGTGTTTGACTGGTGTGATCGTTTCATCACTCAGCTGGGGGCCGATGGCGTGACACTATGCGACACCACTGGCATGGCCAATCCCCGCCAAGTCGCAGAAATCACCCACGCCTTTATCGAGCGCTGGCCCAACACCGAGTTAACCCTGCATTTTCACAACACGCGCGGCATGGGTCTGGCCAACATCTTGGCCGCTATCGATGCCGGCGCGAATCGCTTTGACACCTCTATTGGCGGTATCGGCGGCTGCCCCTATGCGCCAGGCGCTACTGGTAATGTCTGCAGTGAAGAAGTGGTACATGCCCTGGGCCTGATGCACTATCAAACGGGCGTTGATCTGGTGAAACTCATCGCTACTGCAAAAATGCTGGCGCCACTCATTGGCCACGACGTGCCAAGCCAGATTGTCAAAGCCGGAAGAAGCTCCGATCTGCACCAACGCCCAGCCAATTTTGATGAGATCCGTGAGCGGGCACTGCGGAAAAACGCAGCCTAAAGCGATATCAAAGCTTGTGGTGCCCGGAGCCGGAATCGAACCGGCACGGCTTGCGCCCCAGGATTTTAAGTCCTGTATGTCTACCTATTTCATCATCCGGGCAGGAATTGCTCAGATTTTACAGCTTCTATCTCAATTACTTTTTGTGGGTCAAAATCGGGGTTCTCAAACTCAAGTTCCTCTGGGCTTTTGACCTTGCCAAGGGTTGTGGCGTAACTGCCAGGATTGGTCACCACCCGGCACTTGCCCACCTGGTAGTCAAAGGCGTCGTGTACGTGTCCATGGATCCACAGGTCGGCTTTCATCACAAGCTCATCTAAATCAGATACGAAGGCCGCATTGCAGGGGTCCCCCCGGAAACGCGGATGAACGCTACCCCGCGATGGCGCATGGTGGGTAATTACCACGGTCTTACCGTCAAAGGGTTCGTTGAGCTTTGCTTCCAGCCATGCACGCTCTTGCAAATGCAGCTCATAGGCCTGCTGTGCCGAAAAACCCTGCCCCGCTTTTTGCACCCCCATAATCTTGCGGTGATCCGCAATACGGGCCTCGCAGGCAAACATCGAGGCCAGCTGCCGACCACCTGTTCCCATCAACTGATAGTCTGTCCACAGGGTACACCCCAGAAAACGCACACCCTGGTCAATATATTCGTCACGCGATAACACAATCATCGCCGTGTTTTTGGCTGCCTCTTTAATCTTGGCCACATGGGGCTCGATGGCCGTGTCATAAAACTCGTGGTTACCCGGCACATACAGCACCGGGTGGGGCCATTGGCCGAACTTATTCACCATTTCCGTGCCTACGTGGATGTCGCCGGCCAAGACCAACACGTCCGCAAATGGCGTGTACAGGCGGTCAACACGCAGGAAGTCCGGAAACCGCTTATTCAGGTATTCCAGATGCAGGTCCGAGGCGATATGAATCAGCATAGTTGACTCAGTTTACAATCGGTCCG
This sequence comes from beta proteobacterium MWH-UniP1, assembly GCA_036362785.1. Lineage (NCBI taxonomy): Bacteria > Pseudomonadati > Pseudomonadota > Betaproteobacteria > beta proteobacterium MWH-UniP1. Next base: position 959,250 of record CP143625.1, on the reverse strand, counting down.
GCTGACTTGGTACAGCCAAGTCGGGAAAGACCTTAAGGCCGGAAGCGATAACCGGCCGGACCACAGTCCAGCACAACAAGGGGGGAGCATGTCGGAAACCACTCAGTACGTTGCCGCCGCAATATTCGCCATTGCGGTGTTGCACACCTTTTCGGCCAAGCTCTTCGAACGCCTCGCCCACCGCTACCCCGCCCACCACGGCGTTTTTCACCTGCTTGGCGAAGTCGAGGCAGTCTTTGGGTTTTGGTCAATTGTCTTGTTTGCCTGGCTGATGTACGCCGAGGGTTTCGATAAAGCCGTGGGCTATGCCGACAGCCGCAACTACACCGAACCGCTGTTTGTATTTGCCATTATGGTGGTGGCCGCAAGCCGACCGGTCATGCAGGTCGCGGGCTCCATGGTGGAAGTCGTGGCCAAAGCCATGCCGCTTAACCTAGGGGTTTCCCGGTACTTCTTGCTGTTGACCCTGGTCCCGCTCATGGGCTCACTAATTACCGAGCCCGCTGCTATGACACTGGCCGCGCTCATGCTCTTGCGATACTTTCTGGCCAACGCGTCGACCGCGTTTAAGTACGCCACCCTTGGGGTTCTATTTGTAAACGTGTCGATCGGTGGCACGCTGACCCACTTTGCTGCGCCACCCGTACTGATGGTGGCGGCAAAATGGCAGTGGGACACAGCGTACATGCTGTCCCACTTCGGCTGGAAGACTGCAATAGCTGTGCTCATCAACGGCGCGGTGGTCACCGCACTCTTTCGCCCTTATTTGAAATCAGCGGGCGATCAGATTCAAAAAGAAATCACCAACCTGGAGTCCACGGTAACTTCGGTGCCGAAAAGTGTGATTGTCATTCACATGCTCATGATTGCTGGCATTGTGCTGTTTGCCCACCACCCCCCAATTTTTCTTGGAATTTTCTTGGTCTTCATGGGCATCGCCACCGCCTATCCGCAATACCAGCAACGGCTTATCCTGCGCGAGGGACTGATGGTCGCGTTCTTTTTGGCTGGCTTGGTGGTGCTGGGTGGGCTGCAGTCTTGGTGGCTTCAGCCCCTGCTCTCAGGCATGAGCCCAACATCCGTGTACTACGGCGCCACCGCACTCACAGCGGTTACTGACAACGCCGCATTGACTTACCTTGGCTCGCTGGTGGAAGGCCTGAGTGAAGAGTTCAAATATGCACTGGTGGCTGGTGCGGTGACCGGTGGCGGATTGACCATCATTGCCAATGCGCCCAACCCGGCGGGCGCATCGATTCTGCGGCACCGGTTCTCAGACCAGAACATTAATCCGCTGGGCCTGCTTGCTGCGGCAGCTGGGCCGACGGTGGTCGCAATCCTGTGCTTTCAGCTATTTCCGCTCACCCTCTGGTGATCAGCCAGCCCAACTACTCAAAAGTTTTCGCACACAAAGTTTGACAAAAATCATTTTCTCTTAACGCTAAGGCCGAGAACCTTTCGTATAGTGGCAGTGCAGCATAAACAAGTATCCGACCCAATCGGATCGCCACCACAGGGAGATGACCAATGAGCGACGACATCGTTGCGCGGATTAAATCCAATCCGCAGTATCACGAATTAAAACGCAAACGCAGTAGTTTCGGGTGGACACTGACCATCTTAATGATGGTCGTCTACTACGGGTACATCGCGCTGATCGCGTTTAACAAAGAATTCTTGTCCACCAGACTCGGTGAGGGAGTGACCACGCTTGGCATCCCCATTGGCATGGGTGTGATTATCTTTACCGTAGTCATCACTGGTATTTACGTGCGCCGGGCCAATAGTGAATTTGATGCCTTGACCGCAGAAATTCTAAAAAAAGAAGGCGGAAAAAAATGATTTCCAACAAAAACATTTTCACTGCCCTTGTTTTTTTAACGATCTCAGGCGCGGCCTTTGCCGCTGGTGGCGATGTTGGCGAGGCAGCCAAACAGGCCACCAACTGGACAGCCATCGGTATGTTTGCCGCCTTTGTACTGGCAACACTGTGGATCACAAAATGGGCGGCGGCCCGCACCAAATCCGCAGCCGATTTTTATACGGCGGGCGGGGGGATCACTGGCTTTCAAAATGGATTGGCGATCGCAGGCGACTACATGTCGGCGGCTTCGTTTTTGGGGATCTCCGCTGCCGTCATGGCCAATGGCTATGACGGGCTGATTTATTCCATCGGCTTTTTGGTGGGCTGGCCAGTCATCACCTTTTTAATGGCCGAGCGGCTTCGCAACCTGGGTAAATTCACCTTTGCCGATGTGGCTGGTTATCGTTTCAAACAAACCCCGATCCGGGCCTTTGCAGCCTCGGGCACCTTGGTCGTGGTGGCCTTTTATCTCATTGCCCAGATGGTCGGCGCAGGCCAACTGATCAAACTGCTCTTCGGCCTGGAGTATTGGGTGGCGGTGGTGATCGTTGGCGCACTCATGATGATCTACGTGCTCTTTGGTGGCATGACGGCCACAACCTGGGTGCAGATCATCAAGGCCTGCCTGCTGCTGTCTGGCGTGACCTTTATGGCCATTATGGTCATGGCACAGTATGGATTTAGCCCAGAGGCGCTGTTTGCCAAGGGAGTCGAAGTCAAAACCGCCATTCAACTTAACGCCGGCAAGACCGCCGAAGAAGCGGCGAAAATTGGCGGCTCGATCATGAACCCCGGGGGTTTTGTAAAAGACCCCATATCAGCGATCTCGTTTGGCATGGCACTGATGTTTGGCACTGCTGGCCTGCCCCACATCTTGATGCGCTTTTTCACAGTGCCGGACGCCAAAGAGGCGCGAAAGTCAGTCTTCTGGGCCACCACTTGGATCGGCTACTTCTACGTGCTGATTTTCATTATCGGATTTGGCGCCATTACCCTGGTGCTGACCAATCCAGAATTTGCCGACACAGCCAAAGGCATTATCAAAGGCGGCGCGGGCACAGCCAACATGGCTGCTGTGCTCGTTGCCAAATCGGTGGGCGGGGATGTGTTTTATGGCTTCATCTCAGCCGTTGCTTTTGCCACGATTTTGGCGGTGGTCGCGGGTCTCACGCTCTCAGGTGCATCGGCGGTCTCACACGATCTTTACGCCACAGTCTTTAAGCAGGGCAAAGCCGATACCAAGGCCGAGTTGCGCGTCTCACGGCTAACCACCCTAACGCTCGGTGTAATCGCGGTGCTGCTGGGAATCACATTTGAGAAACAGAACATTGCGTTCATGGTGTCGCTCGCCTTTGCGATTGCCGCATCGGCAAACTTCCCCGTGCTCTTTATGTCGGTACTATGGAAGGATTGCACGACCAAGGGTGCCGTGATCGGTGGCTTTGCCGGACTAGTCTCTTCAGTGGCGCTCACCGTGGTATCGCCGTCGGTGTGGGAGGCCGTCTTTGGCAATCCAAAAGGATCAGCACTCTTTCCTTACACGTCACCCGCGCTTTTTTCCATGACCATTGCGTTTGCGTCGATCTACATTTTCTCGAAACTCGACAACAGCGCACAGGCAGCGAAAGAGCGCGAAGCGTTCGAAGCCCAGCAAGTTCGTTCAGAAACAGGGCTGGGTGCCTCGGGGGCGTCGGGGCATTAAACGATATCTCGCTAAAAAAAACCAGGCTTGCGGGCCTGGTTTTTTATGCAGCTAATAAATTTCGCAGCTTGATAAAAGCCATGGCCGTCATCACCGCATCGTTAATTGCGTCATGCGCATCCCGCAGGGGCAGCCCCAGATCGCGCATCATCGAGGCAAACCGCAAATCGATCTGGGTGAACTCGCGCAGATGGTCTGGCAGTTGTTTGGTCTTAAATTCATAATACATCGACGATACTTCAATTTTCGGCTGCGGCAATCCAATGCCAATCATTTTGCGCAACGTCTTATTGACCATTGCCTCGTCGAACTCAAGGAAATACCCCACCAGGGGCCGGCTACCAATAAACGCCAGCAGGCGCGCCATCGCCTCTTCGGGCGCAAGCCCAGCAGATAGATCCTGCTCGCGAATTCTGTGTACTTTCACCGCCCCCGCTGAGATTTTTTTCTCGGGTCGCACCAGCAGCTCAAGTCGTTCACTGGTCAGGATTCGATTGCCCACAATGCGGACTGCGCCAATCGCGATAATCTCCTCAGTCGCGACATTCAGGCCAGTGGTCTCGGTATCCAGACAGACCCATTCCTGCTCTGGCGGCGGTTCGAACAAAAACTGATAGTGCGGGTCTGACAAGCGCATCCGCATCCACTTTTGACTGAGCGACTGCATCAGCCCGCCTTGCGATCGACTCATGCAGCCTCGAGATGAAAATGCTGCCGCAAGAGCGCCTTAAACTTTTTCACTTCGTTCAAGCTGTCTTTCAGCAGATCGCGCTCAAGCGCCGACAAGCCGCGCATATCAATCTCACCCGTCACGGTGTGTTGGGTCTCGATCTGACGCAGGCCCTCTTTAAGCCGCAGGCCCATCAGAAAATGCAGACTCTCAATCAAGTGCGTGGCGGTGTCGCGGGGAAGCTTGCCCAACTCGACAAGCCGCTCTAGCCGATCCAGTGTCGATGTCTCGGCGAGTCGGTGTTCAAGCGCCAGACTACGCACACCATGAACAATCGCGAATATTCCTGCCTTCTTAAGATTTAAGGTCTCAGGCCCCTTGTCCCCCATCTGCAAAAGCCGGTTCCACCAGCCCGACTCGGTTGAAAAGGCGTCAATCGATGCAGCAAAACGCGCAAGAAAAAAGTCGTTATCAAGCAGCGCTTCAAACAAGCCCTCTTTCACTGCTTTCAAGAGCTCCGCATCACCGCTCACCGAATGGGCATCGATAAAGATCGCCAAATCCATTAAGCCCTCGGGCGTTGGCTGAACCAACCAGTCACGGACACGCGTTGAAAACTGCGTGAGGGTTAAGCACCACTGCGGATTGTTCACCATAATTTTCCCAGGACACTCGGGGTAGCCAAACTGGGAAAGCGCCCTTGAAAAACGCTCACAAGAAATCTCTGCTTCTTTGATCAGATCGGGGTGGCCGTCTCGAATAATCAACCCATTGTCTTGGTCGGTCTTCAGTAACTGTTCACCCCTGCCCTCGCTGCCCATCACAAAAAGACAGCTGTTGGCACGTAATTCCGGGCTGGCAATCAGGCTCCAGGTGCGGTCAAACAAGGTGGCATTTAACTCCTGCACAAGCTTGGCAATCATGCCCACACGGGTGCCGTTGCGATGGAGTAACGCAACCAACCGGGTGATTTCGTTGGCGGCCTGGTGCAGTTGATCCAGCGACTGGGCCTGCAAAATACGCTGCACGATCAAAGACGAACTATTGGTGAGAAAACTCAACAGATCGACCTGCTCCAAAAGACCCACGACCTTATCCCCATCCATCACCACCACGCGGGTGACTTTGTGCCGAACCATAGTGGCCAGCGCATCGTAGACATGGTCTGTGGGCTTGATCTTCACCAGGCCCCAGCGGGCGAGTCTGCCCACGGCAAGCTGATCCAGTGGCGTGCCATCCAAAATGGCTCGGCTTAGGTTACGCAGAGTAAAGATACCCAGACGAGGAGTCGGCCCAGTGTTGTCCTGAACCAAGACCGTATTGGTTCTGATGCGATCGAAGATCTCTGCAACGGCACGAACATTTTCTGCCGTATCGACGAAAACCGCTGGCCGCAGAAATGCCTGATCTACCCTGGCCATGCTCAGTGTGTGAAGCTCGTGCTGGCTTCGACGCTCGGATAAAGCATTGAGCTTTTTAAAGAGATCCTCGAATAACAAAGCCCCAAAGGTACTGTTGCTCGAAATCAACTCATTGACGGCTGCCTTAGAGAGTTGATAGGCCACCACCTCTTCCATGGCCACAAATTGATTGGAGACTTTGCCGGCAACCAAGCCCCGACCGTCAAAAGAATCGTCTGGCCCGTAGACACGGACCTCTTCACCATCTTCGATCTGCTGAACATAGCCCTTGATCACCACATACAGATGTGTCGGCACCGCGCCCACGTCCAGAATGATCTCGCCTGGCCGAAAGTACGTCACATCCACGCTGTTGCTGACCAACTGCTGCTCTTCGCGCGTTAGGCAATCAAACGGCGAGGCCGAAAAATTAAATGCACTCGGCATAACGACCCCCCAGCTAGCGCAGAAAATCCATCTCTAACCGGGCCCGCAGGCCGGATAGCGTTGAGAGCGCCTCGGACAACCGCTCAATCTCATGGGAACTTAGCTCATCTAAGTTCAAGATGTTCGGAGACAAGTCGCCCTGATCGCTTTGGGCCGCGCGGGTGGCGTAGGCCAGCTGGGCCCTTAACCGATAGCGCTGCAATACGTTAAACGCATCGCGCATCTGATGCGATTCCGATTCCGACATGGCCCGCTTATCCACCAAGACTTTTAATCGCTCATCGGTGGATGTGGCGCTCACGCCCTTGGCCAAGGCCAACACCCGCGCGAAATAGACCACAGGGGCCGTGCCACTGCGTTTCATTTCAAGTGTGGATGGGGCCAACCACTCCATCAGGTAGCCGCGCTTACGAAGTGCACGGGCAATGCTAATGGCCACCGAATTCCGGCCAAGCTTGCCCACCTCGTCTCGCATGGCGTCTTGGGCAAGCGATCGCAAAAACAATCCCTGATCGGATACCTGCTGGGACAGCCAGGACCGCAGGCTATCGGCCAAGCGGGTCTCGCCATACAGCCCACGGAAATCAAAAAAGATATTGGCGTCTAAAAGGGCTTCGGGCTGGGGCGAGCGAAACCAATCCACCAAAAGCGCATGCCATTCATCCACACTGCGGCACCACTTGTCGTTCATGGCCATGACTCCGCCCTTGCACAGCGGAAAGCCGATTTCGGCAAGGCCATTGTTCACCGCTGTCGCGAACTTTTTAAATTTCTCGCGATGGGTGGGCCCATCTCCCTCAAAAATAATGGCGTTGTCCTGGTCCGTGGCAACCGTCTGCTCTTCCCGGCCTTCGGACCCCAGTGCCAGCCAGCTCCACGGGGGCAAGGGGCCAAGCTCTGCCGCCATCTGCTGCTCCACAATGGCAATCACACGGCGGGTCATGCCATCGTTTAGGTGACTCACCAGTCGGGCCAGAGAGGTTGCCGCCACCCCCTGGGCCATCAGCCGCCGAGCCAGCGAGAGCACCTCTGTGGCGCAGAGCTTTAGATCGGCGATGGTCTCGGCCTGCTCCACCGTTGCCGACAAAATCCGAAGACTGGAGCGTTGAAAATTAAATAAGTCCCGCTCCGAGACCATGCCAACCAAGAAACCATGCTGCAGCACTGGCAGATGGCGAACCCGGAATCTGGCCATCATCAGCATGGCTTCTAGGGCCCCGCTATCCGCATCAATGGTCTTAATACCCGTACTCATGACCTGGCTAATCGGCGTGGAAAGCGGCAATTGAGGCAGCAAAATCCGCTTAATCAGGTCATAGCGCGTCAAGATGCCCTGGATCGCCCCTGACTCGTCGGCCACCAGCATGGAACCCGCCTTTTCCCGCTCCATGGCCTCGAAGACTTGCTGCAAGGGTGTTGCAGGCAAACAGACCAGGGGGGACTTGCGGACAAGTTGTCCAACCCTCGTATCCATCGCTAATTCGGTCAAGTCATGTTGCGTTGCATTAGACACAGTTGTTTCCCTAGGTAGACATCAAAAAAGTGACGGGCTATCGTCCGTCCCATACAAGAATTAGACCACCTCTGGCTTTGGGGATCAAAGTCCAAAAGGTGTGAAAAACAAAGCAGTTCGCAGCACATTTAAGGGGACAAGTTTGCTAGGAACCGTAGTTGTTCTGAAAGGGCTCGCCGAATTCGTCGGCCTACTACTCATTGGACAAGGCTTGGTCTACTTATTGAGCTTTGGCAAACACGAAGCCAACGGCGTTTACAAGATGTTCCGTCTGGTGACCTCCCCAGTCGTCAAAGTTGTCCGTGTGATCACCCCCAACAAAGTGGCTGACAGGCATGTACCTGTTGTGGCTCTGATGCTCGTTTTCTGGGTATGGCTCTTTATGTCCTACCTGAAGTTCAGCATGTTGATTGGTCAAGGGGCATGAGATGAAATTCATTAACGCCTGGTACTACAGCCGGATCGCCGACTTCGCAATGCTGATCAAGCAGTACGAAATCGCCGCCGATTACTGGATCAAGATGGCCCTGCTTCGGCCCAAAGACCCCAAACCCTTCACAACCGCAGCCCACTGCAAAGCAGAGCAAAACAAAAACCTAGAAGCCGAAATCCTGTTGCGTAAAGCGCTCGAGGTCGACCCCGGTTACTCGGCCGCCTGGTTCAACTTAGGCTTCTTGATTCAAAAACGTGAAGACCACGAAGAGGCGCTGCGTTGCTTTGACATGGCCATTCGTTTTGAAGAAAAAATGGACCGTGCCCACTACGGGCGGGCCCTATCCCTGATGGCGCTGGATCGCCCCGAAGAGGCCAAAGCAGCACTACAACGAACAATCGATCTGCAGCCCATGAGCCCCTATGGCTATTACCAACTCGCTGCCCTGCATCACAAGCTGGGCGACGAAAAGGCCTGCATCAAGCTGGTCAAAAAACTACACAAATTTGAGCCCCAGCTTGCCGTGCAACTACAGCGTGAAACCGGGGTAGAAGCAGGCGTTGAAGATCCCTTTTCCAAATACCGCAAATAAAACGTGCGCTGAAGCAGTCGATGGAATCCAGCGCCTGAAAAGAATTGATAGTAAGAAACGGTGGGACAAACCGTATAAGAAAGCAGTACCAAAAACACTTCCTTTAGGAGGACTTTGATGCAATTAACAGAAAAGCACCAACAGTATTGGTCGGCGCTTCTGAGAAAGACAGCCCTGCTGCTCGCACTCTGGTTCGTCGTCACGTACGTCGTGAGTTTTTATGCTCGCGAACTTTCTTTTAACTTTTTCGGCTGGCCCTTTGCTTTCTATATGGGAGCACAAGGCTCGTTGATCATCTATGTTCTGATCATCTGGTATTACGCCCGATCGATGAACAAGATGGACAAAGAGTTCGGCGTGGCTGAAGCGGAGGACGACTAATCATGGCTTCTAACAATCCAATCGCCGCTCCGGCCCAATCTCAGACGGCGTTTACCAACCAGCTGAAAAAGGTCTATGGCTTTTACACCGGTGGTTTCGCGGTATTCGTGATCCTGCTGGGTATCGCCGAGCAAATGGGTCTATCACGTGAAGTGATGGGCTATGTGTTCCTGGCTGCAACCATCCTGCTCTATGCCGGTATCGGTATCATGAGCCGCACCAACGACGCCGACGAATACTACGTCGCCGGCCGCCGCGTTCCCGCTGTATTCAACGGGATGGCGACGGGCGCCGACTGGATGTCGGCTGCATCGTTTATCGGTATGGCCGGTGGTCTGTACTTGCAGGGCTACTCGGGCCTGGCCTTCATCATGGGCTGGACCGGTGGTTACGTGCTGGTGGCCGTGTTCCTGGCTCCCTTCTTGCGTAAGTTTGGTCAGTTCACGATTCCAGACTTCTTGGGCGCACGATACGGCGGCAACCTTCCCCGATTCATTGGGGTCTGTATCGCCATTCTCTGTTCCTTCACCTATGTGGTGGCGCAGATCTACGGTGTGGGCCTGATCACCACCCGTCTCACGGGTGTGACCTTTGAAGTCGGTGTGTTCCTGGGCCTTGCCGGTATTCTGGTCTGCTCATTCCTGGGTGGCATGAAGGCGGTGACCTGGACACAGGTGGCCCAGTACATCATCTTGATCATTGCTTACATGATTCCGCTGGTCTGGCTATCGGTGAAACAAACCGGTATTCCTGTTCCCCAGTTGGTCTATGGCCAGCAACTGCAAAAGGTGACCGAGCTCGAAAAGAAACTGACGGCAGATCCAAAAGAGCAAGAAGTTCGTCAGATCTTTAAAGACCGTGCTGCTGCTGCAACCGAGAAGCTCAAAGCCCCGGCCGAGTTCTACAAGGCTGAAAAAGCTGCGCTAGAAAAGACCGTTGCTGATCTGAAGGGTGCAAAAGCGCAAGACGCTGCCGCCATCAAGGCTGCAGAAGAAGCGCTGGCCAAGTTCCCCGCCGATGAAAAAGCCTATGCCGCGAACCTGAACAAGGCTAAGGCTGGTGCTGCCCGCGCAGCGCCACCACTGCCCCACGCAGAGGCATTCCCTGGCAAAGACGAAGCTGCTCGGAACAAAGCGCGCAAGAACTTCCTGGCGCTGATTTTCTGTCTGATGGTCGGTACGGCTGCACTGCCACACATCCTGATGCGTTTCTACACGACACCATCGGTTCGTGAGGCACGTAACTCGGTGACCTGGTCGTTGTTCTTCATCTTCTTGCTGTACTTCTCAGCGCCTGCGCTGGCTGTACTGGTGAAGTTTGTGGTCTACAACGACGTGGTGGGATCCGCCTATTCAGCGCTCCCGGCCTGGGTGGCCAACTGGACACGGGTAGACCCGGGACTGTTGTCGGTGGTTGACCTTAACAAAGACGGCATTGTGCAGTTGGCAGAGATCTCGATTGGTGCAGACATTGTGGTTCTGGCAACCCCAGAAATCGCAGGCCTGCCCTATGTGATCTCCGGCTTGGTTGCAGCTGGTGGTTTGGCTGCTGCACTATCCACCGCTGACGGTCTGCTGCTGACCATGGCCAACGCCTTGTCCCACGACATCTACTACAAGATGATCGATCCGTCGGCACCGGTGGCACGTCGTGTGCTGCTGTCCAAATCGATGCTCCTGATCATTGCCGTGTTGGCAGCCCTGGTGGCACAACAGAAACCTGCAGACATCCTGTTCCTGGTGGGTGCAGCCTTCTCGTTTGCCGCTGCTGGCTTCTTCCCGGCACTGGTGCTTGGCATCTTCTGGAAGCGCACCACGGGTATCGCTGCAAGCCTGGGTATGTTGGTCGGTATTGGTGTCACCTTCTACTACATGGTGATCAACCAGCCATGGCTGCGCGAAGTGTTTTTGGGTATTCCGCGCTCGGCACCCATCACCGGTGAGTGGTTTGAGATTGCTGCAATCTCGGCCGCCACCTTCGGTATGCCCGCCGGCTTTATCGTCATGATCGTGGTCAGCCTGATCACACCTGCCCCGAACCGTCAGGTTCAGGAGTTGGTGGAATCGGTTCGCTATCCTGATCTGAAGATGGCGAAGTAAGCCGTACCAAGCCCCAGGCGGCCTTCGGGCTGTCTGGGGGGGGTTCCAGAAGCCAGGCGCTAACCCCTTTAGCGCCCCTTCTCGCAAGACAGCCCGCTGATCCCCAGCGGGCTTTTTTTATGCTTCTGCGCTAAGATTGGCCCTAGAGCTAGGGGTGACGCCGCCCAGTGGTGGCGCGTCTGAGACATACCCTTGAACCTGATCCGGCTGGTACCGGCGTAGGAAAGCCTTCTCTCAAGCCCATGGCTCGCTTGATATTTTTGGAAAAGCGAAAACACTTGGGCACACCCCGAAAAATTCTGACGATTGCTGGCTCCGATAGCGGTGGCGGCGCAGGCATTCAGGCGGACTTAAAGACCTTTGCCGCCCTGGGCTGCTATGGTCTGTCGGCCATCACGGCCCTTACCGCCCAGAACACCCAAGGGGTTCGGGCCATCCATGCGCCAGACCCAGAATTTCTTGGGCAGCAGTTAGACGCGGTCTTTGAAGACATCGGAGCCGATGCCGTCAAGATTGGCATGCTGCATTCACCAGAAATCGTCGCGATCGTGGCAGACCGGTTAAAGCGCTTTGCCCCACCCCATGTGGTGCTCGACCCGGTCATGGTGGCCACCAGTGGCGATGCACTCATTACACCCTCCACACAAGAACGCCTGGTTCAATCTTTATTCCCACTGGCCAGCGTGATCACACCCAATCTGGATGAACTTTCTTTATTGATTGGTCAGCCGGTGACGCGGCCACAGGAATTCGCAGCGGCCGCCACAGCGCTATTAAAAATGGGGGCCAAAGCGGTACTCATCAAAGGGGGCCATTTGGATCAGCCCAATATCGTGGATGTGCTCTTTGAGTCGGCACCCGGCGCTTCGCTGGGAACGATTGGCCAAGTCACCGAAATCGAACACCGCAAAATTACCACCCGAAATCTACATGGCACAGGATGCACGCTATCGTCTGCCATAGCCTGCTTTTTGGCACAAGGCTATCCGCTAAAGACTGCCGTCAAAGGTGCGCAAGATTATGTTCGGCAGGCGATTGAAGCGGCCGTGGATATGCAGTTGGGCCTGCACCCTGAAACAGGCCACGGCCCGGTGAACCATAGTTTTGACCCACAGCCCATGCAGCTTTTAAACACGGTGTCAGACACCGCTAACCCCGGTGTCTGACACCCATAACAAAATAACAGGAGACCCATCATGGCCGTTAACCCACAATTTCTTGCGGCAACCGCAAGCGTTGATCAGAGCGCAATCGCACCCTTTCCCAACAGCGAAAAGGTCTATATCCAGGGCTCACGGCCCGATATCCAGGTGCCCTTTCGAAAAATTACCCAAGACGACACGCCCAGCCAGATGGGTGCCGAAAAAAATCCGCCCATCTATGTGTATGACACCAGCGGCCCCTATACCGACCCCAACGCAAAGATTGACATTCGTGCCGGTTTGAATCCACTGCGTGCCAAATGGATTGACGAGCGCAACGACACGGAACTGCTTACCGGCCCCACCAGCCACTTCGGCCAAGAGCGCTTAAATGATCCAAAGTTAGTGGCACTGCGCTTTAATCTGCAGCGCACACCACGCCGCGCCAAAGCCGGCATGAATGTCACGCAGATGCATTACGCCAAAAAAGGAATTGTCACGCCCGAGATGGAATACATCGCGATTCGTGAAAACATGCTGCGCGCGGAATACATTGAAAGCCTGAAACACGCTGGGGGCAACAGTACCCGCATGGCAGAGCTAATGCTTCGCCAACACCCCGGCGAGTCTTTTGGTGCCGCTATTCCCCGCGAAATCACGCCCGAGTTCGTTCGCCAAGAAGTGGCCCGCGGCCGCGCGATTATTCCAGCCAATATCAACCACCCAGAATCCGAGCCCATGATCATTGGCCGCAACTTCCTGGTGAAGATCAACGGCAATATCGGTAACAGCGCCGTGTCTTCTGGCATTGGTGAAGAGGTCGATAAGATGACCTGGGGCATTCGCTGGGGTGCCGACACGATTATGGATTTGTCCACCGGCAAACACATTCACGAAACCCGTGAGTGGATTGTCCGCAATAGCCCCGTGCCCATTGGTACCGTGCCCATCTACCAAGCGCTGGAAAAAGTTGACGGCAAGGCCGAAGAACTCACCTGGGAATTATTCCGCGACACACTGATTGAGCAGGCTGAGCAAGGCGTGGACTACTTCACGATTCACGCCGGCGTGCTGCTGCGTTACGTGCCCATGACCGCCAACCGCATGACCGGCATTGTCAGCCGTGGCGGCAGCATCATGGCCAAGTGGTGCTTGGCCCACCACAAGGAAAACTTTCTGTACACCCACTTCGAAGAGATCTGCGAGATCATGAAGGCTTACGATGTGTCATTTAGCCTGGGTGACGGACTGCGGCCTGGAAGTGGATGGGACGCCAACGATGAGGCCCAATTGGGTGAGCTAAAAACGCTTGGTGAGCTCACACAGATTGCCTGGAAGCACGATGTGCAGACCATGATCGAGGGCCCAGGCCATGTGCCCATGCAGCTCATCAAAGAAAACATGGACAAGCAGTTGGAGTGGTGTGATGAGGCACCCTTTTATACCCTGGGGCCACTTACCACCGATATCGCACCCGGCTATGACCACATCACATCGGCGATTGGCGCTGCACAGATCGGCTGGTATGGCACAGCCATGCTCTGCTATGTCACACCCAAAGAGCACTTGGGACTGCCCAACAAAGACGATGTGAAGGCCGGCATTATTGCCTACAAGATTGCCGCCCATGCTGCGGATCTGGCCAAGGGCCACCCTGGTGCGCAGATTCGTGACAATGCGCTATCCAAGGCGCGATTTGAGTTTCGTTGGAATGATCAATTTAACCTGGGCCTGGACCCTGATACCGCCAAGGCCTATCACGACGAAACACTGCCCAAAGAGAGCATGAAAGTGGCCCACTTCTGCAGCATGTGTGGACCGCATTTCTGCAGCATGAAGATCACGCAAGATGTCCGTGACTATGCTGCCTCTCAGGGCGTGTCGGAAGACCAAGCGATTTCCATGGGGATGAAAGAGAAATCGATTGAGTTCGTGCAAACCGGAGCAAAGGTGTATCACAAACTTTAAACCCACCAAAAGGACTCTATGAACATTGGTATTGCGGGCGGCGGCCTACTGGGCCGACTCTGTGCGTTTCGGTTATCCCAGGCCGGACACCAGGTCACCATCTTTGAAGCGAATGCATCCCCCGCCCCAGCGGTGAACTCAATACGGGCAGCCGCCTGGACGGCGGCTGGCATGCTAAGCCCCATTGCGGAAATGGAGTGTGGCGGGCCTGTGGTGCGCGATCTTGGCAGACGCTCGCTTGCCCTTTGGCAAGAAATTGACCGAGAGATTCGGGCTGTCTTATCGCCGGAAAAAGCCGCAGCGCCCATCTCTGCAACCGAGTCAGTGAAAAGCACGCGCGACTTAGTCGTGATCAACGATCAGGCCATCAACACAGAAGAGTCCAACCAATCCCCGCTTGGCCTGCGCCTGCATGACAGCTTAATGGTCTGCCACGGCAACGACATGGGGTCGGCACAACGCGTGCTGCGGCTATTGAGTCAAGACGACGGCAGTCTGATTAAGTTAAACCCGCATGACATTGCCCCACTCGCACCCGCATTAAAGGGAACGCTACACGCCTGGCGATTGCTCGGCGAGGGCCATCTCTACCCCCATCAGGCCATGCGTAGCTTTTATCAGGCCATGCCAAAGGTAAATTGGAAGTGGGGTGTACATGTTAATCATGTGCGTGCCAACACGGTTGAGACCAGCGATCAGACCTACTCCTTTGACTGGGTGATCGACAGCCGCGGCGTGGGTGCAGCCAGCGAAATCCCGGTGCGCGGTGTGCGCGGCGAATTACTGGTGTTGTTTGCGCCAGGCTTTGAGTTGCATCGGCCAGTACGGCTACTGCACCCCCGTTGGCGGGTTTATATCGTGCCGCGCCCAGGCCGGCAGATTGTGATCGGTGCCACCGAAATTGAAAGTGAAGACCGCTCCAGCATCTCGGTGCAAAGCACGATGGAATTGCTATCCGCCACATTCAGTATTTTTCCAAGCCTGGCCGAGGCCCGCATTCTTTGGTCTGATGTGAATCTGCGCCCCGCTACACCCGATAACCTGCCGTTTATCGAAACAGCAGATGGGCTAAGCCGAATCAATGGACTGTTTCGACATGGATGGCTATTGGGCCCAGCAGTGGCAGAAAAGGCTTTGCGTGATGCAAGTCTTTGTTAATAGCTCGGCCCACGACTGCCCAGATGGCTGCACACTGGCCGACTTGCTGGAGCAATTACAGCTTGCACCAGCAAGCTGCGCCACTGCAGTCAATGGACAGTTTGTGGCACGTCAGGCACGGCAAGACCGCATATTAGAGGCCAACGATCAAATCATGACTTTTGCGCCCATCACGGGCGGTTGATATGGACATCAAACCCGATCCAATTTTTTTTGGCGACACCGAACTCTCGAGTCGATTTTTGCTGGGCACGGCAGGCTACCCATCGCCCCAGGTTTTAGAAACCGCGATTGCTGTCTCTGAAGCGGAAATAGTTACCATGGGCATTAAGCGGCAGGCCGCCAATGTGGCGCTTGGCAGTAGTAACACCTGGTGGGATCTGATTCGCAAAACCGGAAAGAGAATTCTTCCCAACACCGCCGGCTGCCGCACAGCAAGCGAGGCCGTGGCCCTTGCTCAGATGGCCCGCGAGATTTTCGAGACCAACTGGATCAAGCTTGAAGTGGTGGGTGACGATTACACATTGCAGCCCGACACCTTTGAGTTGGTCACGGCAGCAAAGCAATTGGTGGACCTTGGCTTTGAGGTCTTTCCGTATTGCACGGAAGACATCATCGTTGCCCAGCGGTTGGTCGATGCGGGCTGCCGAATTCTGATGCCATGGGCCGCACCGATTGGTTCGGGCCAGGGTATTGTGCACCGAGAGGCACTCATTCGCATGCGGGATCGTTTTCCAAAGACCACCCTGGTGGTGGATGCCGGCATTGGCGCACCATCACATGCAGCGCTTGCCATGGAAATTGGCTTTGATGCAGTGTTGTTGAATTCCGCAGTGGCGCAGGCCCAAGACCCGGTGATGATGGCCGGTGCCTTTCGTGATGCGATTCGCGCGGGCCGCGCCGCCTTTAAGGCTGGTGTGATTCCCCCGCAGGCGTTTGCCACCCCATCCACGCCGGTAACGGGCCAGCCTTTTACTTTGTAAATGACTCTGTAGCGCCCGCCCTTACCTTTTTCAACCATGCAAGATCTCAAAACTGTGGAGTTTCACCATACCCCCAAGGGCTGGACACTTCGACTAAAAACGAAGCTGTTAAGTGCGGAGATCATTCCCGCGCAGCCGACTGATCTTGCATCGGTCTCGGTCCAAGACCAGTTGCGTCAATCGATCGCCAACTGGCAGACCAAGGGCTATGTGACTGAAGACGCCGCAATTCTGGCCGTGTTTGAGCAGAGCTGCACCCAGGCAGGCGTTTCAGACTTTATACAAGATGGGTTAACTCGCACGGCCTACTTTCCAAAACTGGTAGATGACTGCCGGAACAAGGATTATGGGTTGATGCAACTTCGGTTTCCGACCATGCATAACCCCAGGCCCGGCATCTACTCAATTGTCGATAATTTGGATCATCTTGCTGCCCTGCTTGATGCCGGTGCCAAGATTATTCAGTTGCGCATTAAATCGGATGTGTTGACCAATGAAATACGTCACGCGATTGATCGGTCAGTGCAACTCGCGCAGCATTACCCTGACAGCCAACTCTTTATTAACGACTATTGGCAGGCCGCCATTGACGAGGGTGCTTATGGGGTCCATCTGGGCCAGGAAGACCTGCTCACCGCCGATCTCAAGGCGATCGCACAATCAGGGCTGCGGCTTGGCGTGTCGTCTCATGCATTCTGGGAGGTGGCCCGTGCCATGACCATATCACCCAGTTACATCGCCTGTGGCCCGGTATTTCCGACACGTGCCAAGGCCATGCCATGGATTGCACAGGGATTAGACAACCTGCGTTATTGGTCGGCCCTTATTCCGGTGCCGGTGGTGGGCATTGGTGGCGTGAATCAAGACAACCTGCAGGCCATTCACGACACGGGCTGTGCGAGTGCATCGATTATTCAAGCAATTGTCACTGCGCCCAACCCCGCACAGGCGTATCAGTCGCTGCAGGCGCAATGGACTGGCTTTGCAGCGCCACCGTTACAAAAGATTCAGCTCGCCCGACCCACGCTTCCAGCAACTGCTCGCTGACAGGTGTCAGACACCAAGTTTGCATTCCTGATAGGTGTCAGACACCGTGACAGACACCAAGTTTGCTCGAACCGGTTAGCGGCCTGAGCCGGCGCCTGTGGGCACCATCGTTCCGTTGCTAATCGCACTTCCAGCTGCGCTAGTGGCCAGCCCAAAGGCAGCGCCTTTGGCCACACCCTGGGCGATTTCAATGGGTGACTGGCCCTGCCCACCGCAGTGAATCTCCATGCGCGAGGCATCCACGCGATCCACAGTGTCTAGGCCTACGTTTGCCGCAAAGACCGCAGGCAACAAAAGGCCGCCCGACATGATCACTGCTACAGGCGAGACCACTGTGCGAACCAACTTAATGTCATCGTGGACTTCAATATCCCGTGTGGCCTGCTGGCATTGGGAGGAATGGAAATAAGGGTTGTTGCGATCGAGCGTTGCATAAGTCTTGCCCGAATGACTCGCGCAACCAGATGTCAGAGTCACCAAAAGCACGAGCGCCGCCACCGAAACCGGACGACAACACCGACGATCAGCTGTTGATGCAGGCTGCTTTTGGCCCAAATCTAACCCCTATTCCTCTCCTGTAGCCCGGAGTTTAGATCTAAACCGGCTGAACAATCAATTACTAATCAATAAGTTATGAAATATTTCTAACTTAAGATTTAGAAAGGTTTCGGAACCCTATGGGGGATGACCCTAGTCCAAGGCCAGTAGACCTTACACTTCCTTTCATGAACGAATTGCCCTGGATGCCTTCTTGGCCATCGCAGTTCAGTCTGCTCACTGCCGTGGCCCTCATGCTGATCTCTGGCGGGTTACTGGCAAGGCTGCTCGCCAAGACCCTGAAGATCCCCGAGACCAGTGGATTTCTGCTCTGCGGCCTGTTGCTGGGCCCCAGTGTCTTATCGCTGGTGTCAGCGGACAGCCTGCCAGGACTCACGACGCTCGCCGACTACGCCCTGGGCTTGGTGCTCTTCGAGCTTGGCCGCCGGGTTGATCCCGTTTGGCTGGCCCGAGAACGCTGGGCCCTGATCACTGGCCTGGCCCAGGGACTCATCGTATTTATTGGACTGTTGGTCACGCTCAGTCTGCTGGGTGTGAGCCCACTGCTTTCCATGATGGTCGCCGCATTAGGTTGTGCCAGCTCACCCGCCATTACCCTGCGCATCAGCCAAGAACTCGGCGCCGAAGGCCAGGTCACTGAGCGTCTGTTACACGCCGTCGTAGTTCAATCAATTCTGGGTTTTGTGCTGTTTGCGATCGCCCTGCAATCACTGCACTGGTCACAGTCGGTCAGCTGGCTCACTACACTCGCCCACCCACTCTATTTGCTGTTGGGCTCAGCCGCGCTCGGCGTAATCGCGAGTCTACTGGTGGGCTACCTATCACGGCTACTGGGCCAACAGACACAACTGCAGCAGCTCTTAATCCTGAGTGCCGTCGGTCTGCTGGTCGAGGCCAACGATCTACTAAAACTTGCACCGATGGTGTCCTTGCTGATCTTTGGTTTGGCAAGCCGTGGCTATGGCCGACACCCTGCTCTGCCGAATCCAGAATCACCGTTTGGGCACTATGTGGTCTTCGCCTTTTTATTCGTCTATCTGGGCACCACGCTCAGAATCGACTTTCAGATGACGGCGATTGCGATTGGTGCTGTGGTGCTCATCGTTCGCTGGCTATTACTCATCGTTCCACCTGTGCTATTGGCCAAGCAAAACGGCCTAACCGTCCGGCGGGGAGCGCTCTGGGGAAGCGCCCTATTTCCCATGTCCACCGTGACGGTAATTCTGGTGAACCACACCATCACGCTCTATCCCGGATTCGGCAACGAGGCCGCAAATCTCTTGGGCTCCGTTTTATTGCTGACCTATATCGTTGGCCCACTCATCACATGGTGGAGCCTGAAACTCTCTGGCGAGGCAAGGCCCAATGCTTGAATTTAAAACCTCGGCCCCGCTCACCATGGGTGTAGAGCTCGAACTCCAACTGGTGAATCGGCGGGATTACAACCTGACACGCGCGGCCACCGATCTGCTGACACGGCTAAAGCCGCTTAAGCACGGCTTTGACATCAAGCCCGAGATTACCGAGTCCATGATTGAGATTGCGACGGGTATTCATGAGCGGGTTGGCCCTATGCGCAGCGAGCTCGACGCCATTCGCACCCTGCTGCTCAGCCATGCAGAGAAAATGAATATCGCGATTGTTGGCGGTGGTGCCCACCCGTTTCAGCACTGGGATGATCAACGTATTTTCTCCGCCGATCGCTACCAACTCGTATCTGAGCTCTATGGCTATCTGGCTAAACAGTTCACCGTCTATGGGCAGCATATCCATATTGGATGCCCTAGCGGTGACGATGCGATCCGGCTTGCTAACTTTATCGGGGCCTATTTACCCGACTTTATCGCGCTGAGTGCCTCATCGCCTTTTTATCAGGGGGTGGATACTTCCTTTCAGTCATCGCGACTCACGAGCGTGAATGCTTTTCCGCTAAGTGGCCGTATGCCCGGCTTTCGCAACTGGTCTGAATTCTCAGACTACTTTGCACACATGAAAAGCCTAAAAATCGTAGAGTCGATGAAAGACTTCTATTGGGATCTACGGCCAAAGCCCGAGTACGGGACGATTGAAATCCGGGTCTGTGACTCACCAATTCATATCGGGACTGCGGTGGACTTGGCCGCTTATGCTCAGGCATTAGCAGCCTATTGTTTCGATCACCCGGAAATCGGCCAGACGCCCCACCCCGATGCCGAGCGTGTGCATAGCTACAACCGCTTTCAGGCCTGCCGATTTGGATTAGGCGGCCAGATCGTTGACGTGGAGGGCCGAGAGATGCTGTCGCTTCATGAGCGCATCTCCAAGACTATTGAAAGTCTGTCAGGCTACTTTGAAACGCTTGAGAGCACCGAGTCAATGGTCCGGCTTCAAGAACGTGTGCGCAAGAAGACAGAGGACGCCAACTGGCTTCGAGATCAATACGCCGCCTCGGGTAGTCTGCCGGAGGTAGTTCGGCAGAGCGGGCTGGTTTGGGCGGAAACCCAATAAGCACCTCAATCCCACTTCTTGTTCTGTTGCCCGTTCGCGGCCCGTGATTAGGCGACCGGATTAATCCGCAAGTCGAATTTTCAGACAGTCTGATTAGCCACACACTGAGAGGTCTTGACTATTTGTATCTCAAAGGATACAGTTGTGACCATTGAAATTCTTCAGTCGAAGACTTACGAGAACTGGTTTGCATCGCTTCGTGATTCGCAGATCCGCGCGAGGATCAACATCCGGATTCGGCGCTTATCGCTTGGCAACCCAGGTGATGTTCGCCCAGTCGGCTCCGGAGTATCAGAACTACGGATCGATTACGGGCCAGGCTACCGGGTTTATTTCGTCAACAAAAATAAGACAACTGTGATTCTGTTGGGCGGTGGCGATAAAAGCACACAGCAACAAGATATTGATAAAGCTATTCAGCTAGCCAAACACCTATGAAGAAAGCAAAACTCACGAAATGGGATCCGACAGAATCCCTTCAAACGCAAGAAGACGTGCTTGCTTATCTAGGGGCGGCTTTCGATGACGGCGATCCGGCTCTTATCGCCGCCGCTATTGGTGACGTCGCGCGTGTATCAGGTATGTCCAGAGTGGCGAATGAAGCATCTCTCGGTCGTGAAAGCCTCTATAAAGCACTCTCCAAAACCGGCAATCCTGAGTTCGCAACAGTAATTAAAGTGCTTGCAGCATTGGGGCTGAAGTTGCAGGCATTGCCGAAAAGCGAAGCAGCATTCAAGCCACTAATCAATCAACTTTAATGTAACGCTTCGATCTGCCAGGGTCATCTTGACGTTGACAACTCTATAACTTTTTTGGTCTTGGAGGCGGGACCCGGAATCGAACCGAGGTACACGGCTTTGCAGGCCGCTGCATAACCACTCTGCCATCCCGCCGCGTGGGGAATAAAAAAGGGGCCTAGCCCCTTTTTCTGAAAATTTGGAGCGGGAGAAGAGTCTCGAACTCTCGACCTCAACCTTGGCAAGGTTGCGCTCTACCAACTGAGCTACTCCCGCATATTTCGCTTCGCTTTTTACCAACTTTTTACCGACCGCTGCTTCGCGAAGACCGTAATTCTAGCCCGATTAAGATCGCTTTTGCAACTCGGGCCAGGCCGCCCGTAGGTAGACCACCATGGAAATAACCGTCAATACGGCGGCAATCCAGACCAGCAACTGGCCCCACCAGGCGGTGTCCAAAACCCCGAATAGCGAGCCGTGATAGAGCAGAAAAGGAATCGCCACCATCTGGGCAATGGTCTTGGCCTTGCCCATCCAATTCACCGCCACACTCGCCCGGGCGCCAACTGATGCCATCCATTCCCGAAGGGCCGAAATGGTGATCTCCCGGCCAATAATAATCAGGCCAATAATGGGGTCTAGCCGGCCCAGTTCGATCAAGGCCACCAGAGCGGTGCAGACCATCAGCTTGTCCGCTACCGGGTCTAAAAAGGCGCCAAAGGGCGAGGTCTGGTTCCATTTTCTGGCCAGCCAGCCATCGATCCAATCGGTAATGGCGGCCACAACAAAAAGCACGGTGGTGGCTAGGTTTCGCTCCGCTTCCGTCAGCCCCATGGGCAGATAAAAGATGGCGACCAAAAGCGGTATCGCCACAATGCGGGCCCACGTCAGGATGTTGGGAAGGTTCCAGACCATGCGATCGATTATCGCCGAAGCCGCCGATAAATCTCTTGGGCCGTGGCCCGAGAAATGCCCTCTACGGTTGCCAACTCTTCAACACTGGCGGCCTTTAATCCCGACAGACCACCAAACCGAGCCAGAAGTTTTTGACGGCGCTTAGGACCAATGCCCTCGATCTCATCTAATACAGAGCCGATCTGCGCTTTTGCGCGACGGGCCCGCATGCCCGTGATGGCAAACCGGTGGGCCTCATCCCGTATTTTGGCCACCAACATCAGTGCGGGGTGATCGGGGCCCAGGGCGATCTCTCGGCCGTCTGGGAACACCAGAGTCTCAAGTCCGACCTTTCTGCCTTCGCCTTTGGCTACACCAACCAGCACGCCAGTATCCAAGCCCAGGCTATCGAAGACCTGAATCGCCACGCCGAGCTGGCCCTTGCCACCATCCACCAGAACCAGATCCGGAAGCGTCTCCATGCCCTCGTATCGGCGCGTTAAGGCCTGACGCATAGCCGCGTAATCATCGCCCGGCGTAATGTCGCTGATGTTGAATCGACGATACTCCGCAGGCTGCATGTCGTGATGCTGATAGACCACGCACGAGGCCTGGGTCG
The DNA here is from genome assembly GCA_036362785.1 of beta proteobacterium MWH-UniP1. Lineage (NCBI taxonomy): Bacteria > Pseudomonadati > Pseudomonadota > Betaproteobacteria > beta proteobacterium MWH-UniP1. The sequence continues at coordinate 936,556 of CP143625.1, read as the reverse complement.
ACTCCCCTGCGGTATGACTGATATCAAAACATTCAATGCGCAAGTCAAAGGGATCTTCCGCCTGAGATGTAACACCAAGCGTGTCACTCAAAATCTGTGTGCGCGACTGCTGTGAGCCCATCTCCTGTGCGCGGCGCGCCAGTGCCAAGCGCGCGTTGGACTCCACCTGCTCTAACCACTCACGACGTTTGCCCTGGGGCTGATGCAAGACACGGATCTCTCTGCCCGATTGGACGGACAGCCACTCCGCCAACACCGACGCCAAGCCCGGCCGATTGATCACGAGAACACCGGGTGCATCCTGGCCAGCGTAGTGCTGCGACACAAACGCCGATAAGGCCTCGTCTTGAAGATCATCCAGATCGGCTTCCGAAATATCGACCGATACCGATGAGAAATGGGCACGGTCACCAAGATGCCGCCCCCCACGGACCATAGCCAGGTTGACGGCAATGGTATTGCCATCCGTTGCAACCGCCAACAAATCGCAGTCCAGCTCAGGGTGGGTCTCCATATTGTGCTGGGCCAAGACTTTCGAAAGCGATGCAATCTGATCACGAAAGACTGCGGCCTGCTCATAGCGTAGATCACTCGCCGCATCATTCATCTGCCGCTCAAGATCATTTAAAACCGATGCCGAATCCCCTTTTAGGAAACGAACCGCATTGGCAATATCTTGGGCATAGGCTTCCTTTGAAATCCGATTCACGCAAGGCGCGCTGCAACGGTGGATCTGGTGCAGCAGGCACGGACGAGATCGATTGGAAAACACAGCATCCGTGCAGCTACGCAATTGAAAGACTTTCTGCAGAAGCTGCAGGCTTTCTTTCACTGCCCAGGAATTTGGAAAAGGACCAAAAAACTGCGAATCTTTATCCAAGGCGCCCCGGTAATACGAGATTCTCGGGAAGCTATGTTTGCTTAACTTTAAAAACGGATAGGACTTGTCGTCACGAAACAAGATATTAAATTTCGGCGCAAGCGTCTTAATCAGATTGTTTTCTAATAAAAGCGCCTCGGCCTCGCTTCGCACCACCGTGATCTCGATGCTCTCAATCAGACTCACCATCTTGGCGATCCGCGGTGACAATCCGGTCGGCCGAAAATACGATGTCACCCGTTTCTTTAAATCCTTGGCCTTGCCCACATACAGAACTTTCGCCTGGGGTCCCACCATGCGATAGACCCCGGGCAGATTCGGCAGGGTCTTGAGAATGGGCTTGGGGTCAAAGGCTGACATACTGCCTTGCCTTATCGAACACTGCGGCGAACATCTCAGGCGTCAGCCGGCCGGTATTCGTGTTGTAACGACTGGGGTGGTAACTGTCGATCAGTCGGTATGGGCCGCATTGATGAATCGCCCCGTGACCAAATTTAAACTGACTGCGTTTTATCGATGGGTCATCTTTGGCCAAACACTGCAACACAGCGTCGTGGGCTACTGCACCCAGGCAGACAATCACCTTGGGTGAGAGCTCGGCAATTTCTGCCGCCAAAAACTTCGCACAAGTCTTGGTCTCTGCTGGCGTGGGTTTGTTGGCGGGAGGCAGACACTTCACAGCATTGGTCAGCCGACAGTTAATTAGCTCTTGATCATCATCCCGCGCAATCGACTGCGGTTTTCTCGCAAAGCCATAGGCGTGCAGCGTGCCATAGAGCAGATCACTACACCAGTCCCCGGTAAAGGGCCGACCGGTTGCGTTTGCGCCGTGCATGCCGGGTGCAAGGCCCACCACCAACAGATCGGCCTGCTCACTACCAAACGGTGGCACGGGCTTACAGAAATAAGTTGGGTGCTGATTCCGGACCTGATCAAGAAATGCTGCCAGCCGCGGGCAGTCACGGCAATCGGCACTATAGACCGCTGGGCTAAATGGCATGGCGATCTCTGGGCAACGTCATACGGCTTGGCGCGATGGGTCTGGTCAAACGATAAGCTGCGGAGAATCCGCTACGACAGTGGCCGCAGTAATTCCAGACCACGACGATTGGGGTCCGTTAGAAACTCGGGCATACGCTTGGGCAGTTCATCCAGCGCACGCTCCACCAGATCAGGGCGGTTGCAGATCAGTGTGGCATCGCAGCCCGCTTTAAACGCGGTCTCGGCGCGATCAGCGACATCATCCAACACTGCGGCACCAGCCATAGAAAGGTCATCAGAGATGATCACCCCTTCAAAGCCAAGCCGCTGGCGCAAAATATGCTCTAACCAGACCTTTGAAAAACCGGCGGGCATGTTGTCGACCTGCGTGTATTGAATATGGGCGGGCATGACCGAACTCAGCGCTGGTGAACCAATGCGGGCGTATGGCAGCGCGTCTTGCTGCAAGATCTCATCCAGGCTTCGCTCATCCACGGGTAGCGCCAAGTGCGAATCGGCTTGGGGCCAGCCATGGCCAGGAAAATGCTTACCACAGTTTTTCATGCCAGCAAGCGCCAGGCCATGCATAACAGCCGCTGATAACTGCGCGACCACCCGTGGGTCATGATGAAGGGCGCGCTCGCCAATGATTTCACTTCTTCCCCAATCCAAATCCAATACCGGTGTAAAACTAAAATCCACACCAACATCACGTAATTCAGATGCCAGGATAAAACCCAGCTGTCTCGCTCGGGCTAGTGCTGCAAGTTGTGCATCGGTATTGTCTGGGTCCCACATCGCCCCCAGGGTGGACATGGCGGGAATTTCTGTGAAGCCTTCGCGGAATCGCTGGACACGGCCGCCCTCATGATCGACACAAATCAACAGCGGCGCTCCACCCCCTGGCCTGCGGATGGCATGAATCTCGCGGCTCATATCTTGGATCTGCTCTTTGGATTGAAAGTTACGCGTAAAATAAATCACGCCACCAATCCATGGGTGGGCCAAGACCTCGCGCTCACGATCAGTGAGTGCAAAACCTTGAACACAAACAATCAGCGGGCCCAAACGGTCATTACCAAAAGTCATTTGTTGTCCTGTTCCACAATCGCTAAGGCCTGTGCATGATCAATCTCATCCGAGATCGAGACATGCACGTGATAGCCCCGGGCCTCACAATAGTCGGCCAGGGCTTTGCGCGGCACGGCCCGCGGTGCGCCCTTGGCATCATTCAGAATTTCTACGGCATGAAGTGACATGGGATGAAAAAGCCCCACCCCAAGCGCCTTGCCAATCGCCTCTTTGGCGGCAAATCGTTTGGCAAGATAGCGCACCGCACGATCTTGACCACTCACGCCACGGGACTGCCGGCGCACATACTCTTGATATTCCATGGGGCCCAACACCCGCTCGGCAAACCGGTCACCCCAGCGATCGAAAATCTTTCGAACGCGATCAATGACCACGGTGTCCGTGCCAATCCCAACAATCAAGACTGGGCTCCCATGACTTCGGCTTCACGCATCAGCCGCTTCATTTCACGAACGGCTTCGCGCATCCCCACCAACACCGCGCGAGACACAATCGCATGGCCAATGTGCAACTCTCTTACACCCGGCAATGCCGCGATTGGCTGCACATTGAAATAGTTCAGGGCGTGGCCCGCGTTAAACCGCATGCCCAGGGATTGAATCTTCTGGCCAGCCTTGGCGATCTTGTCAATTTCTTTGGCCACCGCAGGTGACTCTGGATCACGGCCCTGTGAGTGAAAAATTGCCGCATAAGGTCCGGTATGCACTTCGCAGACTTGAACCCCTAGATCTGCAGCCGCCTTGATTTGTTTTAGATCCGCATCGACAAAGGCGCTTACCGTGATGCCGGCATCGCGAAGTGTTTTGATCTTGGACTGCAGGCTCTTACGATTGGCAATCACATCCAGGCCACCTTCGGTGGTGATTTCCTGGCGACCCTCGGGCACCAGCATGGCCATCTCGGGCTGGACATCACAGGCAAAGTCCACCATTTCGGCGGTGGCGGCCATTTCAAAATTCAACTTGATCTGGGTGTGCGTGCGCAGACGCCGCACATCATCGTCTTGAATATGCCGGCGGTCTTCACGAAGGTGCACCGTGATGCCGTCAGCCCCACCCAAGTGGGCCTCAACGGCTGCCCAGATTGGGTCTGGATCAATGCCGCGGCGGGCCTGCCGAAGCGTGGCTACGTGGTCAATGTTGACACCTAACTCGATCATTTTTTTCTCTCTATATGGCGGGTCGCCCGGTTCGCGTGCCTGCCTGCCGTATCTTAAATCCGAACCAGCTCCCGCATGACCTGACGGGACTGTAGCCCATCTTCACCCAGGTGATGGCCCAGCAGAGTGCGCAGTAGCCGCTTCGACTCGGCTGCGATGTCGGGGGCCTCTAAGGCCGAGACCGCCTCTTCAATGGACTGGCCGGCTGCGGCCAGGGCCAACAGCGTTCTCCCCTGAACGTTACCGCTGGCTGAATCCAGACTGATTCCTGCCACGGGGCAGACCTGATAAAGGCCATCGGGCCGAACCTGATGGCCCGTTGCGGTCTCGCAATCAAAGTTGGGCGCATAGCCCATCTCACGCAGCAGATTGCACTCAAAGCGCCGAAGAATAGGCTCGGTCAACTCACGGCTTCGCTCATTGTCATCGCGGGCCAGCAGGCCCAGCGTGGCCAGATAATCGTCAAACAGGCCTGGGTGGGCATCGTCACGCGGAATCAATCGGACCATTAATTCATTCAGATAAAAGCCCGGCATGATGGCGGCACCACTGAGCTGGGCAAGCCCACCCACCCACTCGGCGCCAATCAAATTTCGCAGTTCAGACTTGCCCGACCAGCGCAGTTCTAAGGGCTGAAACGGCTGCAACAGCCCCCGAAGCGCCGAGCGCGGGCGCCGCGCACCGCGGGCCACCAAACCGAGCCGGCCATGATGGCGGGTAAAGACTTCAATAATCAGGCTGGTCTCACGCCAAGGCATGGTGTGCAACACCAGGCCCATATCACGCGCACTTGTCATTGATAGCCAAATGCCTGCACAGCGGCGGCGTCATCGGCCCAACCACCCTTGACCTTGACCCAGAGCTCCAGATGCACAGACCCATCAATCAGCTTGGCAATGTCTTGGCGGGCTTCTGTGCCGATACGTTTAATTCGCTCTCCCTTGTCACCAATCACCAGGGCTTTTTGAGAGGCCTTGGCGACCACAATGCTGGCAGAGATATCCGCATGCACACGGGCAGGATTGGACTTTGATGGCCCCTCAATGAATTGATCAATCACCACTGTGGCCTCGTAGGGGATCTCGTCGCCCAGCAGGCGAAATAATTTTTCACGAATGATTTCCGAAGCGAGAAACCGCACACTGCGATCCGAGATTTCATCTTCGGCAAACATGGGCTCACCCTCGGGGGCGAGTTTTTCAATCTCGTAAATGACCGCTTCGAGCTGGCTGCCCTTTTCCGCAGACACCGGCACCAAGGCGGCAAACCGCTGCATCGCGGCGAGTCGATCCCCCAGGGCATAGGCCGCCTGCCGTTCACGCTCGGTCTTTACGCGATCAGATTTATTAAGCACCGCAATGACGGGTAGTTTTTCTGGAATCAGGGCGAGTACTGCCTGGTCTTCTGCAGTCATGCCGGTGGCCTCAATGACCCAAAGCACCATGTCCACATCGCTCAAGGCCTGCACCGCAGTTTTATTCAGCGTGCGATTCAGCGCAGCGTTGTGGCGCTTTTGAATGCCGGGCGTATCCACGAACACAATCTGTAGCCCCGGCCGCGACAGCACACCTGTAATCCGATGTCGCGTGGTCTGTGCCTTGCGGGAAGTGATGCTCACCTTTTGCCCGACCCACTGATTGAGCAAGGTGGACTTGCCGACATTGGGCCTGCCAACAATCGCCACTACCGCACATCGATTGGTCATCGTGTCGCTGTCCGTTTATTTGCGCTGCTTGTCATCAAACACAAGCGGTGCCTGCGGTGGAGGCGCTGCCTTTTTGGCACGACGTGATTTTTTCGGAACACTGTCCGTTGCCGAGCGGGCCGCCGTAAGCGCCTGGGTCGCCGCCACCTGCTCTGCAGCCCGACGACTAGCGCCCGAACCCAAGACCGTGATCGAGAGCTTGGCAATCGCACACTCGACTTCAAAGACCTGGCTATGGGCCGCACCATGCGTGGCCACCACCGAATACACCGGCAATGGCAGACCAAGGCCCTGAAGAAATTCCTGAAGCAGTGTCTTGGCATCTTTGCCAAGCGTCTTGGGGTCGACCTGTTTCAGAATCGGTGCATAGAGGCTGTCGATCACGCGGGCCGCTTCAGGAAAACCGCCATCTAAAAAGATTGCGCCCAAGAGCGCTTCTAGTGCGTCAGCAAGAATGGATGGCCGGCGAAGGCCGCCGCTTTTCAGTTCACCTTCACCCAAATGCAGATACTGATGCAGCGCGAGTGTTTGCGCGATGTCATGCAGGGCCTGCTGACGGACCAGGTTTGATCGAACGCGAGACAAATCCCCTTCATCAAACTGTTTGAGCTGGCGATACAGTAGATGGCCCACAGCGCAGTTCAAGACGCTGTCGCCCAAGAACTCTAACCGCTCATTGTGGGAAGCGCTGTGGCTGCGATGGGTGAGCGCTAGTTTTAAAAGCGCCTGATCTTTGAACTGATAACCCAGGCGCTGCTCAAGTTCAGCAACGGGCGGGCGCACAAAGCCCGCGGCATTACCCGCCGCAGCGCTGACCGTTGACGATGATATGGCTGTATTACTCAAAGTTTCCCAATCGATCGAACTTGCCGCTCATGACCTCGCCTGCGTTGAACCAGACAAAAAAGGCACGACCCACCATATTGCGCTCGGGAACAAAGCCCCAGACCCGGCTATCGCTACTGTTGTCGCGATTGTCACCCATCATGAAGTAATGGTCTTGCGGCACCACACAACGCAGGCCCAGGCCCACGACCTGGCAGCTGTTCGGACCAGTTGAGGCCGGGAAAACACCCAGCACATTGCGGTCGTCGTCATTCAGGGTGCGATAGGTCTTGCCGCCGTACTTCTCTTCAAACTGAAGCGAGATCCGGCCCCCATCAAAAAAGGGCTCTAAGCCCCGAGTGGGGACGAGTTGGTCATTGACATAGAGCCGCTTGTTTTCATAGCGGATCACATCCCCAGGAACCCCAATCACCCGCTTGATGTAATCCACCGACTCATCAGGCGGGTAGCGAAAGACCGCCACATCTCCCCGCTGGGGCTTGCCGGTTTCAAGCACCTTGGTGTGCACGATGGGAAGCCGAATGCCATAAGAAAACTTATTCACCAGAATTAAGTCGCCCACGCGCAGGGTGGGAATCATGGACCCCGAAGGAATGCTAAAGGGCTCGGCCACAAAACTGCGCAGCACAAACACCGCGAAAATCACCGGGAAAAAACCCGCGGTGTATTCCAGCCAGAGCGGACGGGCCGCATCTGGCCCACGCTGTTTGCGCCAGACCAGCCGATCGACAAACCACAAGATGCCGGTTGCCACACACAGTAAAAAAATAATCAACGCAAAATTCATTTCTAGTCCTCGACCTTCAGAATGGCCAAGAAGGCATCCTGGGGAATTTCAACCGTACCGACCTGCTTCATCCGCTTTTTACCGGCCTTTTGTTTCTCCAACAACTTACGCTTACGCGAGATGTCGCCGCCGTAGCACTTGGCCAACACGTTTTTGCGCAGCGCCTTGATGTTTTCGCGGGCAATGATGTTGGCGCCAATAGCTGCCTGAATGGCCACGTCGTACATCTGCCGTGGAATAAGTTCGCGCAGCTTGGCTGCAAGCTCCCTGCCCTTGGGTGCAGCGCTAGCCCGGTGAACAATGACCGACAACGTGTCCACGCGATCACCGTTAATCAGCACATCCAGTTTGACCACATCAGAGGCACGGTACTCTTTAAATTCGTAATCCATCGAAGCGTAACCACGCGAGACCGACTTTAATTTGTCGAAGAAGTCGAGCACGATCTCGTTCATGGGAATTTCATAGGTGAGATTCACCTGACGGCCGTGATAGCTCATGGCAGTCTGCACACCACGCTTACCCGTGCACAGCGTGATCACGGCGCCAACATATTCCTGGGGCATAAAGAGCGTGACCGTGACAATGGGCTCACGGATTTCTTCAATCTTCGATGGCTCTGGCATCTTTGATGGGTTGTCCACATCAATCACGGTGCCATCGCGCATCAGCACCTGATAGACCACGGTGGGTGCCGTGGTGATGAGATCCATGTTGTATTCCCGCTCTAAGCGCTCTTGCACAATGTCCATGTGCAAAAGACCCAAAAAGCCGCAACGAAAACCAAAGCCCAGGGCCTGAGACACTTCGGGCTCGTACTGCAGTGATGAGTCGTTAAGCTTTAACTTATCCAGCGCATCACGCAGGGCTTCGTATTGATTGGACTCCACCGGATAAAGTCCGGCAAAGACCTGGGGCTTGATCTCTTTAAAGCCAGGCAGTGCTTTTGCTGCGGCGTGGCCCGCATGGGTAATCGTGTCACCCACCTTGGCGGCTTTTAATTCTTTAATGCCTGCAATGACAAAGCCGACTTCGCCTGCGCTAAGTTGATCCAGGTTTTTTGACTTCGGGGTAAACATGCCAACGTGTTCGACCGAATAGTTGGCCCCGGCCGCCATCAGCAAAATCTTGTCGCGGGGTTTGAGTGTGCCGTTGACCATGCGCACCAGCATGACCACCCCCACATAGTTATCAAACCAGCTGTCGATAATGAGTGCCTGCAGCGGCGCATTGGGGTCGCCTTTTGGTGGCGGCACCCGCGCAATCAGCATTTCCAGAATATCTTCCACACCCTGGCCCGTTTTGGCGCTGGCGCGCACGGCGTCATGGGCGTCAATACCGATCACGTCTTCAATCTCTTGAATCGCTTGATCGGGGTTGGCCGCGGGCAGGTCAATTTTATTAAGCACCGGCACGACTTCCACACCCAACTCAATGGCGGTGTAGCAGTTAGCCACGGTTTGGGCCTCGACACCCTGGGAAGCATCCACCACCAAGAGCGCGCCCTCGCAGGCCGACAGCGAGCGGCTGACTTCATAAGAGAAGTCAACGTGGCCCGGGGTGTCAATCAGGTTGAGCGAATAGACCTTGCCGTCGCGCGCTTTGTATTTCAGCGCGGCGGTCTGGGCCTTGATCGTGATGCCACGCTCGCGCTCAAGCGCCATGGAATCCAACACCTGGGATTCCATTTCGCGTTCAGACAAACCACCACAAATCTGAATGATACGATCTGCGAGCGTACTTTTACCGTGATCTATGTGGGCAATAATCGAAAAATTTCGGATGTTCTCCAAGACGCACCATGGAATTATTGTTATAAGTTTTGAACTGCACTTCGTTCATTTATTTTTTTGCGGGTGGCTTGGCCTGTGTGGGTCGCACCGGAATAAACAAGGCACCATCACCGCGACGGACCAACACCACCAAAGACTTCGACTGATCCAGCTTGCCAACCAGCTCGCCAAACTGCTTGGCCGTGCTGACATCCGTGTTGTTGACACTGATCAACACATCGCCCTGGCGGATGCCTGCCCGTGCGGCAGGGCCATCAGCGGCCTCGACCAGCACGCCACCCTTGATCTTCAGTTCATTGCGTTTGGCATCGGTCAAATCCGACACCGATAGACCCAGCCAGCTCGAAGCGACTTGAGCCGGTGCTGGCGTTGATTTTGCAGGCGCCTTGGCCAAGCGATCGGGTTCCATCTCGGCCACCGTGATGCTGAGGTCTTTGGTCTGGCCCTTGCGCCAGACTTGTGCGCTGACTTTTGCATTGGGCCGTGTGTTGCCCACAATGCGCGGAAGATCAGATGACTTTTCAATCACCTTGCCATCAAACCGCAGAATAATGTCGCCCGGCTCGATGCCGGCACGCTCTGCGGGACCCGAGGCCTCGACGCTACGCACCAAGGCACCCGAGGTGCGTGACAGCCCCAGGGCATCGGCAACTTCTTTGGTGACTTCACCAATACCAACACCAATTCGGCCACGGGTCACCCGGCCCTGTGTGCGAAGTTGATCCGCGACGCGATTGGCTTCATCAATAGGAATGGCAAACGAGATGCCCATGAAGCCGCCGGTGCGGCTGTAGATCTGCGAGTTAATGCCGATAACTTCGCCACGCATATTCAGTAGCGGACCGCCCGAGTTACCTGGGTTCACGGCGACATCAGTCTGGATAAACGGCAGATAGTCCCCGGTGTCACGGCCCTTGGCACTGACAATGCCGGCCGTCACGGTGTTTTCCAAGCCAAAAGGCGAACCGATCGCCAAGACCCACTCGCCCACCCGCAGCTTATTCGGGTCCCCCGCCTTTAAAGAAGGGAGATTGGTGGCCGGAATTTTGACCAAGGCCACATCGGTACGACGGTCAGAGCCAATCAGCCGCGCCTTGAATTCACGCTTATCTGCAAGCGTGACCAGAATTTCATCAGCGCCATCGACAACGTGGTGATTGGTCAGAATAAAACCATCAGAAGACACCACGAATCCGCTACCCACGCCACGTGGCACTTCTTCGGGGCCCTGGTTGCGTGGACCACCACGGGGCGCACCGCGGGGCGGAAAGAATCGACGAAAGAATTCGTAGAAGGGATCGTTTTCATCGAGTTCGGGAAACTGTGGCTGCTGGGCCTGCTGAACTTTGACTTTTTCGATCGTGCGGATGTTGACCACCGCAGGGCCAGCCGACTCCACCAGATCCGCAAAGTCAGGCAGACCCCGAACTGCAGCAGCGCTGGGCTGAGTACCCGGCTGCGCCAACACAGGCACAGAAATGAGCGGTGTGACCATCATTGCCGCGAACAACGTAGATACAAAACGGGACTTCATGGCTCTCATTTCCATTCGATAGTTTGGGCAAATTGATTTACGGCTTCGGGCGGAAGATCACCAATGACGGTGACCCAGGCGTTTTGAATCTCACGAGACAACATGGACAGCGCCCCCTTACGGCGGGCACGATCCGTGAGCGGCCCCGATGATTTCGGCTGAATAAACACAGATACAAAGGCGACACCATCGGAGAAGACATAGCGACGTGTCTCGATCGTGTCGTTTGATGCGTTTTGTGGCTTTTGATACACACCCACCAGATCAAAGCCCTTGAGTGTTTCGGGCTTGAACTTCAGTAGTGGCGGTGCGGCCAATGGGCTTAGCGATGCGTCGTGGGTTTCCCACTGCCGGGCCCCGGCAAACGATACGGCCACGCTTGCAGCAGAGGGCCGCGCATTGAGATTGAGTTCTGTAAAAGCGGCCTGCTCTACTGCACGGCCATCACTGCCAAGTTTTTGGCACTTCACCACCAGACCGCTGCGCTTATCTACCCAGAAGCGAATGGGCCAACGCGAGTCAAACTTCGGCTTGAGTTGATATTCCTGGGCATCGACATCGGCGATTCGCATGGAGCCGCCCTTGACCATGTCGTAGTTACGAACAATGCTGGCTGACTCGCCTACAAACATTGCAGGAAATGCCGCACGGGGTTGGCCGGTCTGATCGACCTTTACCAGCTGACGCTCGGCCATGTAAACGCGGGTCTCGGCCGGTGTTTTGATAATTTCACGCTGATGGCCTTCGAGCGACTGGACTTTGGTCACAGGCTGTCGCGAATCGATACGCTGCACAATCTTTGAGGTGTGCAGCACCGTGTCTTGCTGATGCACAAAGGTGCCGGTGAAAACGAGGCTGTTGCCTGCGGCCTGAATACGGTCAATGATGACCTTTGCCGACGTGGCATCCAACGGGTCGGCGGCCTGAACCCCAAAGCTGGCAAGACCCAACGACAGGCTAATCGCAAGCGCACCCCGCAGCATCATTACCGAACCTCGGCCGAAACAGGGCGAATGGACATGGACCCATGCGCGTCAAGAAGATCGCGCAGGCGCGGATCTTCGAGCATGACGGGGGTGGCCGGCTGATCAAGCTTGGCTGTCATGGCGGCACCGCCACCAAATTGGCCCGCAATCAGCCCAGTGATACCCGTCTGCTGCATCTGGGGGGCCACCGCGATCACCGCGACAAAGGCAATCGCCGCAGCAATTGCCGAACCGTAGACGAGCCGAGGCCGACGAGCCACTGGTTTTTTCACGGCAGTGGCGCGCGGGAAATGAATGGGTTCGAATTCCAACTGCTGGGCTATTTTGTTGGCCACTGAAGACTTGGTTGCAAGGGAGTTGCTGCGCATGACATCACCAATCAGATGCCAATCCTGCCAACGCTGCCGGCTTTCAGAGTCTTCCAGGATTTCTGCTGCCGACACACTGGCACTGGACTGCTCTGTTTCTCCGTCCATAAAAGAGGAGAGTTTTTCAAACTGACTCATGGTCTGGCTCCCTGAAACCAAGCGACTTGAACTGAAATTATTGTTATTGAATTCTTCATCACGGCTCTACCAACGTTTTCCTTCATTCGTTCCCAATAACGGCCGCAGCTGCTGCGCGATGGCCTCACGGGCACGGAAGATTCTTGACCGCACCGTACCGATCGGGCAATCCATCGCTGCGGCAATCTCTTCGTAGCTCAGGCCCTCAATTTCCCGCAGGGTGATTGCTGTACGCAGGTCCTCTGGCAGGGCCTCGATGGCCTTGTTCACGGTTTCGGCCACCTGGCGGCTGTGAAGCACCGCATCAGGCGTGTTGTTGTCCTCTACGACATCGGAAACATCAAAAGATTCCCCGTCCTCATCGCCTTGGAACTCGGAGATGGTCCGGGGCCGACGGCCCTGGGCCGCGAGGTAGTTTTTTGCCGTGTTAACGGCGATCCGGTAGAGCCAGGTGTAAAAGGCACTGTCTCCACGGAATTGGGGCAGGGCCCGGTAAGCCTTGATAAAGGCCTCTTGGGCGACTTCCTCGGCCTCGGCAGGGTCTCGGACCAGCCGGGAAATCAGCCGAAGGACCCGGCGTTCATACTTGACGACCAGCAACTCAAAGGCACGCTGATCGCCGTTTTGAACCCGCTCGACCAGCTGGGCGTCGGCCTCTTTCTGATTGATCACCCTTTACGCCACCCTGCCCTGGTCGCCTTAAATGCGGCGAAAGACCACAGTGCCGTTGGTGCCCCCAAAGCCAAAGTTGTTCTTCACAGCCACATCGATCTTCAGATCACGGGCGGTATTGGCGCAGTAATCCAGATCGCACTCTGGATCTTGGTTAAAGATGTTGATGGTGGGCGGGCTCTTCTGATGGTGCAGGGCCAAGACCGTGAAAACGGACTCCAGGCCGCCAGCACCACCCAGAAGATGGCCGGTCATCGACTTGGTCGAGTTCACCACGATTTTTTTGGCCTGCTCACCCAGGGCTGCCTTGATCGCCTCGGTCTCGTTTTTATCGCCCAGAGGGGTGGATGTGCCGTGGGCGTTGACATAGTTCACCTGATCGGCCGAGATGCCCGCATCTTTCAGGGCATTGACCATGCAACGGCGCGGGCCGTCCATGTTCGGTGCGGTCATGTGGAAGGCATCCCCAGACATGCCAAAACCAGACAACTCACAGTAGATCTTGGCACCACGCGCCTTGGCGTGTTCGTATTCTTCTAGCATGAGGACGCCCGCGCCCTCGCCCAGCACAAAGCCATCGCGGTCTTTGTCCCACGGCCGGGATGCGGTCGCTGGGTCGTCGTTACGGGTAGAAAGTGCCCGCGCCGCTGCGAACCCACCAATGCCCAGCGGGGAAATGGTGGACTCGGCACCGCCCGCCAACATGGCATCGGCATCGCCGTATTGGATCAGGCGCATGGCCAGACCAATGCTGTGCAGGCCTGTGGTGCAGGCGGTTACCGCAGCGATATTGGGGCCCTTTAGGTTGCGCAGAATGCTGATGTGGCCAGAGATCATGTTGATGATCGAGCCTGGCACAAAAAATGGGGAGATGCGGCGGGCACCGCGGTTGGTGTATTCCGCATGGGTCTCTTCGATCAGCGGCAGGCCCCCAATTCCGGACCCCACAAAGGCGCCGATCCGCTCTGCATTGGCTTCGGTGACCTGCAGGCCAGAGTCGTCCAGGGCTTGAAGACCAGCGGCAATGCCGTAATGGATAAAGGTATCCATGTGCCGCGCCTCTTTGGCGGGCAGATAGTCTTCAATATTGAAATCTTTAACCTCGCCGGCAAAGTGAACCGGCAGGCTGGAGTGGTCGAATTTGGTGACAGTGGCGATGCCGGACTTTCCGGCAAGAACCTGCTGCCACGCGGCCTGGATGCTATTTCCCACTGGGGAGACGCACCCAAGGCCGGTAACCACTACACGGCGCCGACCCGCGGCGCCCAGAGAGGAAGGACCGCTCATCGGCAAGAGACTTTCTTACTTTTTCAGGTGGGTCGTGACGTAGTCGATCGCCTGCTGGACCGTGGTGATCTTTTCGGCTTCTTCGTCAGGGATTTCACAGCCGAAGGCATCTTCTAAGGCCATTACGAGTTCGACGGTGTCGAGAGAGTCAGCGCCCAGGTCGTCTACAAACTTGGACTCGTTTTTGACGTCTTCGATCTTGACGCCAAGTTGTTCCGAAACGATACCAATAACGCGCTTTTGAATGTCTTCCATGAACCTCTTCCTAAAGGATAAAACGGTGGTCGAATTGTATCAGGACATCACCATGCCGCCGTTGACCGACAGGGTAATTCCGGTAATGTAAGAAGCGCCCTCTGAGCACAAAAAGGCGACAGATGCCGCCACATCGTGGGGAGTTCCAAGACGTTGGGCGGGAATTTGTGCGGTCAGGCTCTTGATCTGGTCTTCTGACAGGGCCTTGGTCATGTCGGTGTCAATAAAGCCCGGCGCCACGGCATTGACGGTGATCCCACGGCTAGCCACCTCGCGGGCTAGCGCCCGGCTCATGCCGGCCACGCCGGCCTTGGCCGCCGCATAGTTCACCTGCCCAGGGTTGCCCGACTGGCCCACCACCGAGGTGATATTCACGATCCGGCCCCAGCGGGCCTTCATCATGGGCCGCAGCACGCCGCGGGAGAGCCGAAACACCGCCGAGAGATTGGTTTGAATGACCGCGTCCCATTCTTCGTCCTTCATACGCATGGCCAGGTTGTCGCGGGTGATACCGGCGTTATTGACCAAAATGCCGATGCCACCAAACTTGGCGGAAATATCTTCTAAGAGTGCATCGCAGGCAGCGGCATCGTTGACCTGCAGCACCCGGCCCTCGCCCTTGATGCCGGCGGCAGCCAAGTCAGCAGAGATCTTGGCGGCGCCCTCTTCCGAGGTGGCCGTGCCAATCACGGTATGGCCCTGGGCGCCCAGCGCCTGGGCAATCGCCTGGCCAATGCCACGGGTGGCACCGGTGACCAGGGCCACGCGGGTTTCTAAAGAGGGGGTCTGTGTCATGGGGGCTCCTTATGACTGGGAAGCAATGCCCGCCAGCGCAGCGTCTAAGCTAGCCTGGTCATTGATCGCAAAGGTAGTGATGGCCGGCGCGATCCGCTTGATAAGCCCGCACAGGACTTTGCCCGGGCCACACTCGATGATGGTGGTCACGCCATTTTTCTCTAAAGACTGGATGACTTCCACCCAGCGAACAGGGCTCATGGCCTGCCGTGAAAGTGCGTCTTGGATTCGTACCGAGTCGGTTTCAATGGCGACATCGACGTTGTTCACGACTGAAATTTTTGGGGCAGAAAGCGCCATGCCAGAGAGATACCCGCGCAAGGCTTGCGCGGCTGGCGCCAACAGACTGGAATGAAATGGTGCGGACACAGGAAGTGGAAGCGCACGCTTGGCGCCACGCTCTTTCACCAGCGCACAGACACGGTCCACTGCTTCTTTGTGACCGGCCACAACGGTTTGATCAGGCGCATTAAAGTTCACCGCCTCGACTACCTGGCCCTGGGCCGCATCGGCACAAGCTGCAATCACTTGGGCAGAGTCCATTCCCAGAATTGCCGCCATGCCGCCCACGCCAACCGGCACGGCCGATTGCATCTGCTCGGCACGAAAACGCACGGCCTTGGTGGCATCGGCCAAGGAAAAAACACCTGCTGCCGTTAACGCAGAATACTCACCCAAGCTGTGGCCAGCCGCCCATGTGGGCGTGGCGCCACCGGCAGCCAGCCATGCGCGATAAAACGCAATGGAACTGGCCAGCATGACGGGCTGTGTGTTCACCGTTAAGTTAAGCGCTTCTGCGGGGCCGTCGTGAATCAGGGCCGACAAGTCTTGGCCAAGGGCGTCGGACGCTTCTTGCATGGCAGCTGCCACTGCGGTGTTACCTGCAAAGCCAGCGAGCATGCCCACTGTCTGTGAGCCCTGCCCGGGAAAAACAAATGCGAGATTTTTCATGGTCTTAGTGATGGTAAAAATTACATCTGCGCCAATACTGCGCCCCAGGTGAAGCCACCGCCTACGCCCTGTAGCATGATGCGTTGACCTGATTTGATGCGGCCATCGCGTACCGCGACATCAAGTGCAATCGGCACCGATGCCGCCGAGGTGTTCGCCTGCTGATCTACCGTGACCACCACTTTGGATTCATCAATGCCAAGGCGTTTCGCTGTGGCTTGCAGAATTCGGATATTGGCCTGATGCGGAATGAGCCAATCGATATCGCTCACCTGCATGCCAACGTCGTCTAAAACTTCACGGGCCACGCTCTCTAAGACTTGCACTGCCAGCTTAAATACCGCCTGACCGTCCATGGTTAAAAACGGGTGGCCACTAATCTGGCCGTTGTAAATCATGCCCGGCGTGCGCAGGATGTTTTCGTATTCACCACGGGCATGCAGCCGGTGGCCCAAAATGCCGGGGCTTGAATCTGCCTTAAGTACCACCGCACCCGCGCCATCACCAAACAACACACAGGTGGTGCGATCCGACCAATCCATGATGCGCGAAAACACTTCGGCACCAATCACCAAGGCGTTTTTGGCCTTGCCTGCCTTGATATACAAATCAGCAGTCGACATCGCATAGACAAACCCACTGCAGACGGCCTGCACATCAAAGGCAGGCGAACCCGAGATGCCCAGCTTCTTTTGCACCAGACAAGCCGTCGAAGGGAAAATCATGTCGGGCGTTGAGGTCGCCACAATCACAAGATCAACATCTGCCGGCGCAATGCCAGCAGCTGCCAAGGCTTTTGCGCCCGCCTCGGCCGCGAGATCACTGCTATTGACATCGTCTGCAGCGATATGCCGCTGGGCAATGCCCGTGCGCTCACGAATCCATTCGTCAGAGGTTTCAATGCCCGACTGGGCAAGGCGTTTGGCCAGCTCGGCATTGGTCACAGGTGCGCCGGGTAGTGCCCGGCCAGTGCCCACTATTTTTGAAAAGATTTCCATAATCCGCTCAGTCTACAACGCCCGCGCGAAGGCTTTCCGCAACCTAGCTGGAAACAGTGTCCGATGCGGTGCCACGCATGGTGTCAGGCACGGTGTCTGACACCATGCCTGAGGTGTCTGACACCGAGGCAGGCACCGAAGCGCCGGCTGTGGTGGAGAGCCGCTGCGCGATGTCTTTGTGAGATTGCTCTAACGCCTGGGCGATTTTTTCATTTAAGCCATGGGAAGCCGCATTAGCCGCACGATGCAGGGCATGCCGGAAAGCAACCGCATCCGCCGAACCGTGACTTTTGATAACAATACCGCGCAGACCCAAAAGCGATGCGCCGTTGTAGCGACGATGATCCACCCGGCGCGAAAAACGCTTCAGCACCGGCGAGGCAATCATGGCCATGACCTTGGTCCAAATTGTTCGTGTGAATTCTTCTTTAATAAAGCTGCGCAACATCTGGGCAAGGCCTTCGGAAGTCTTCAACGCCACATTGCCAACAAAGCCATCACAGACAATCACATCGGTGGTGCCTTTGAAGATATCGTCGCCCTCGACATTACCGTAAAAATTCAGATGGCTAGCACGCAACATTTCACCGGCGAGCTTGACGGTGTCGTTGCCCTTGATGACTTCTTCGCCAACATTCAGCAAACCAACCGAGGGCCGCTCTTTGCAGTCAATCACTGACACCAAGGCCGACCCCATGAGCGCAAACTGCAGCAGATGATCTGCACTGCAATCCACATTGGCCCCCAGATCCAGCATGGTGGTGACACCGCCAGTGCGATTCGGTAGCGCGGTGGCAATCGCCGGGCGATCAATACCCTCGATCGTTTTTAAAACGTAGCGGGCGATCGCCATTAAGGCACCCGTGTTGCCGGCACTAATGGCGGCCTGGGCACGGCCCTCTTTCACGGCTTCGATAGCAAGCCGCATGGAGGAGCGGCGCTTATTCCGAAGCGCAATGGCCGGTGGATCATCCATGGCCACCACTTCGTCGGCGGCCAGAATTTCAATCCGGCTGCGAAGACTCGCCGAGACGGATTGGGCCGCGAGGGCCTGTGAGACTTGGGGCTCTAAACCAACCAATAGGACCCTGTTTTCTGGGCTTTCACCCAGAAAAGCAAGGACCGCTGGAATTGTGGTCGGTAGACCGTGGTCGCCGCCCATGCAATCGACGGCAACGCAGACCCCCTGGGAAGTCAAATCAGGCAACGTCTTTCGTTTTGACGACTTTCTTGCCGCGATAGTAGCCAGACGGGCTGATGTGGTGACGCAGATGGACTTCGCCCGTGGTGGGTTCAACCGCAGTTGGCGGGTTGGTCAGGAAATCGTGGGCACGATGCATGCCGCGCTTAGACGGCGACTTCTTATTTTGTTGGACAGCCATGTTGGGACTCCGGAAAACCTTGAATTATAAGACATTTTTGGGTTTTAGCGTTTCTTCAGCAGGTCTTTAAGCCCCAAAAACGGCCGAACCACCTCGGGCTCGGCCGACTCTGGCGCAGACGCCAGACCACGGGACACGGCGTCCCCGCTATCCCCGGGGCCGGCCAGCTCTGCCGGCAACTTACAACCATCGTGCTTGGGTGCCATCGGCAAATTCAGCAAAAGCTCGTCCTCGACCAGCTTGGCGATCGTCATCTCATCTTCCGGGGACAGGTAGTCCACCAGCTCAATATCGGGATCCGCCTCGAGTTCCGCCTCTTCCAGTCGCAAGGACTGGGCATCGGCCTGGGCGGCAGACTCGCAGAATTCAAAACCGCGCCGCGTTGAAAGGCTCAAATGAACGGGGGTCAGGCAGCGCTCGCAGGTGCAGACCAGGCCCGCCTGAACCGTCAACCACCAGCGCCTGCGGCGGCGGCCAGGACCGGGCACCTTGGCGTCGGGAGCAAAGGCCCAAGACACCGGGCCATCCACGCCAAGCACCTCATTTTCAAGCCGGGGGAGTGCCGATAGGCCAAGCGCCCCTTTGGCAGGTAAGCGGCCAAGGCTAAGTGCTTTTTCCAAGACCGGGGCGCTCAGATGCAGATCGACCCGAAAATTCGTCTCGGGCGTGTGTTCAGATTTGGGACTCATAATGCGCAAACCTTAACCGTGTTCAAACCGGCTTACAAGCGCACGCCATGACAACAAGAATCATCCTTGCTTCCTCAAGCCCCTACCGGAAAGCCCTGCTCTCGCGATTGGGCCTGCCGTTTGAGACCTTGAGTCCTGACATTGATGAATCGCCACTGTCAGGCGAAGGGTTTGTGGACACGGCAATTCGTCTGGCCAAAGAAAAAGCCCGCGTCATTTCGGTGAACGCACCAGAGGCCATCGTCATTGGCTCAGACCAGGTGGCCTGCTGCGGTGATTACCGACTCGACAAACCGGGCAATGCGGCCACTGCTTTAGAACAACTCCAACGCCAACGGGGCAATGTCTCGGAGTTTCACACCGCAATGTGTGTCATGGCCGAGGGCGGCAAGAAAAGTTTTTCCGATGTGGTCACCATCCGAGTGAAGTTCCGTAGCGCGCAAGAACTGAGCGATGCACATCTCAAACGCTACATCGCGCTGGAACAGCCTTTCGACTGCGCTGGCTCGGCTAAATCTGAAGGACTTGGCATCACACTGATGGAATCTTTTACCGGAAGTGACCCCACCGCCCTGGTGGGACTGCCGCTGATTACGCTGTCGGCTCGATTACGCCAGCTTGGCGTGGACCCTTTGGCTGCGCAATAACAACTGCGCACTAAACGCGCACAGCCAACCGATTTAGTAGATTGACCAACGCAGCATGGCCTTGGCAACTGCATCGCCAAGACCCGCACCAAAACGGTCTGCCAATCGTTCTGCCAGTGTAGGCTGCAGGGTGTAATCCACCACCTCTTCTGCCTTGATCACATCTCGGGCCACCGAGTCGACCGTTCCAAATGCGTCGGTCAGGCCCAGTTCAATACTGCGCGCACCCGTCCAGACCATGCCAGTAAACATGTCGGGATTTGGTTTCAAACGATCCCCACGGCCCTGCTTTACCGCAGTAATGAATTGTTGATGGACTTCGCCCAACATCGACTGCACGGCAGCCTTTTGTTTTGGATCCACAGGAAGAAAAGGATCCAACAATGCCTTGTTCTCACCTGCCGTTAACAAGCGGCGCTCCACGCCAAGTTTTTTCATGGCATCGGTAAAGCCAAAGCCGTCCATTCGCACACCTATTGAGCCAACCAGGCTGGCCTTATCGACATAAATGGAATCTGCTGCTGCAGCCACGTAATAGCCGCCCGATGCGGCGACATCTTCCACCACCGCAATCACAGGCTTGTCTTTGTGAATGGCTTTTAATCGGCGGATCTCATCAAATACGATGCCGGATTGGACCGGACTACCCCCAGGGCTGTTGACCCGCAGCACGATTCCTGCCGCATGTTTGTTTTCAAATGCATCACGAAGTGAAGCCGTCATGACATCGGCACTGGCCTTGCTATCACTGGCAATCACACCCTTAAGATTGATCATGGCGGTATGCCGCGTGGTGGGGTGTGGCATCGAGGTGCTGCCGCCACCAAAAAACGAAAAGAGTGCCACCAACAAAATCAACGAGAAGCTTGCAAAACGCCAGAAGTTTGCCCACCGCCGCGAGCGACGCTGCTCTTGCACATTGGCCAGTAATACTTTTTCGATTAAGTCGTTATCCATTGCCGAATCCAATTCTGAAGTTCAGTGACCGATTGCATGCAGCCCAATGGCTTGGCCTGTAATAAGTCCTGTGTCTGATGGGCGCCATAACCCACGGCCAATGCCGATGCGCCAGCAGACTGGGCCATCAAAATATCATGGGTTGTGTCACCAATCACCAGGGCCGCGGCTGGGGAAATAGAAAGCTCTTCACAAATTTCCAAGACCATGGTGGGGGCCGGCTTTGGGTCCGTCTCATCGGCGCAGCGCGACGTATCAAAGTAATGCCGTGTGCTGGTGGCATCAAAGGCACGCTCAAGCCCCACACGGGATTTTCCGGTCGCCACGGCAAGCGGCAGCCCTGCTTCTTTTAAGTGATCAAACACAGCAGTCATGCCCGGAAAGGGCCGCAGCGCCTTGTCATGCGACAGGTAATGAAAACGAAACCGGTCCGTTAGCCTGGCCTGCTGATCCGCTGACAAATTCGGTGCAATGCGCGACAGCGCATCTTGCAAGCCCAGGCCAATGACCCAGCTGGCATCTTGCTCGGCAGGCACACCCACACCAATGTCGCGACAGGCATTCAATATCGCCTGAGTGATCGTTGGTGTTGAATCCACCACAGTTCCATCCCAGTCAAAAATGACCAACTCCACAGCACCAAGCGATTGCATCAAGGCAAATCCAATTCAAGAAGTTTCAGAGCATTTAAAAATTCGTTGTCCAAAGGGGCCACCAATTGCAGGGTCTCCTGCGTCTTGGGGTGCTGGCAGCGGAGCTGCCAGGCATGAAGGAACATTCGAGTCACCAAACGGGCCTTCGGTTCCAGATGTTTTCCATTGAACAGGTCGTCTCGGTCATGGTCGCCGTATTTCGGATCGCCAATGATCGGGCAGCCCTGGCTCGCCAGATGCACGCGCAGCTGATGGGTTCGCCCCGTCACAGGTTCGCAGACCAAGAACGAGACCAGCCCAAGCACTGGGGCATCAACCCTTTGCAAGACCTTGACTTTGGTGATGGCTGCCTGACCGTCTTCTTGCACACGTACCCAACGCTCTCCCTTGGCATTGACCCACTTGTGCAGCGGGGCCTCGATGCGGTCCACGCCCACCGGCCAACCTCCCCAGACCAGCGCCAGGTAACGCTTTCGCATCTGGCCTTCGCGAAGCTGGCGATGAAAATCTGTCAGGCTGGAGCGGCGCTTGGCGATCAGCATCAGGCCCGAGGTCTCCCGATCCAGCCGATGGACCAGTTCAAGAAAACCCTCTGCCATCTGGCCAGGGGGCCGAGACGGGTCTTGCATTGCCGCCGGTAATTTAGGAAACCGGCTCTGGCGCAGGGCCTCAATCACCCCAAGCCTCACCCCACTACCGCCATGGACCGCCAGACCAAAGGGCTTATTGATCGCCAAGACCATCTCGTCTTCCAAGACGATGCCAATCTTGTCATTGATGGACTTGGCCATGGCGGGCGATACCCGGCCAGCCGATTGGGCCTGGCCATCACCCGCTACACGCTCGGGAAGGCGGATCGGGGGAATTCGAAGCCGGTCGTTTTCTTCAACCCGATAATCACTGCCAATTCGCCCACCGTTGACCCGGACTTCGCCGGTGCGCAACATTTTGTAGATACGGGTCTTCGGAACCCCCTTCAGGCGGGCGAGCAGAAAGTTATCGATCCGTTGGCCGGCATACTCGGCAGGAACAACCCACTGCTCCACTCCCCGCCCCTGGCCACCAGGCTGCGGGGCCGGCGCAGGCCCCTGATGGCCAGATTTCTCTGCCACAACAGGGGCTTGCGCGGGGAACTTCGGTAATTTTCGTGACATCTCAAGCTTTCTGGGTATACTGGCTTCAGGTCGAGATGAATCCCGACTGATTGTTGTGTCCCTTATTTTAGGTGTCCGCCCCAAACCCGTTTGGTCTGATGCGAGCCTGGTTTAAGGAAGAACACAGCAACAGCCGATGCCTCTGCCTCGATGCACATTTGGTGCAACGAATTGTATTTGACCGCGGAGCGCAATGTTGCGTGGCCCGGCAAACGAGATAAACGAACATAACCAGATTGGTGTTGTTGTACGTGATGAGTCTTTTCGGTTTCCAAGCCAAACCACTGGCATCGCCTAAGCCGTCTCCTGCGGCCAGTCAGCGCTTGGTCCATCAGCCCTTCCTTTCTGACGCCCCACTTGTTTCGTCAACAAGGCTGCGCCGCCGTGCGCGGGCCTTGGTTTCGCTCGTTTCCGCCAAGCCACTTCTCATTGCACGCTCCATTTAACCGCTAACGCGGGTGTTGTGGTCTGCCCTGCAGGCCCATTGAAGGAGTAGTAGCAAGATGAAACGCATGCTGTTTAACGCAACCCACGCAGAAGAGCTGCGGGTTGCCATTGTCGATGGCCAACGGCTGATCGACCTGGATATCGAGACCGCTGGTCGCGAACAACGCAAGAGCAATATCTACAAAGGCGTGGTCACCCGAATCGAGCCCAGCCTCGAGGCCTGCTTTGTCAATTACGGTGAAGAGCGCCATGGCTTTTTGCCATTTAAAGAAATCGCCCGGGAATACTTCAAGCCCGGTGTCGACCCTGGCCGTGCGCGCATTCAAGACGCCATCTCCGAAGGCACCGAAATGCTGGTTCAGGTGGAAAAAGAAGAGCGCGGCAACAAAGGCGCGGCACTGACCACCTTTATCTCACTGGCTGGCCGCTACTTGGTACTGATGCCCAACAACCCCCGTGGCGGTGGCGTATCGCGCCGTATCGAGGGTGAAGAGCGCCAAGAGCTTCGCGAAACCATGGACCAGCTGGATGTGCCCGGTGGCATGAGCCTGATCGCCCGTACCGCAGGCATTGGCCGCACGGCTGAAGAGCTCCAGTGGGACCTGAACTATCTGCTGCAGCTGTGGCGCGCGGTTGATGACGCCCGCAAGCTCCAATCCGGCGCCTATCTGATCTACCAAGAATCCAGTCTGGTCATTCGCGCGATTCGCGATTACTTCCACCCCGATATCGGCGAGATCTTGATTGATACCGACGATATCTATGAGCAGGCCCGTCAGTTCATGCTGCATGTCATGCCCGACATGGGCAACCGCGTGAAGCGCTACAACGACGATGTGCCGCTCTTTTCGCGCTTTCAGATCGAACACCAGATCGAGACCGCCTATTCACGTGTCGTGCCCCTGCCCTCGGGCGGCGCGATCGTGATTGACCACACAGAAGCACTTGTGGCGGTTGACGTGAACTCGGCCCGCTCGACCCGCGGTTCTGATATTGAAGAGACCGCGTTTCGCACCAACTTAGAAGCCGCTGAAGAAGTTGGCCGCCAACTGCGTTTACGCGACTTGGGCGGACTGATCGTGATCGACTTCATTGACATGGAGTCTTCCAAGAACCAGCGCGAAGTCGAGCAACGCCTGCGTGATGCCCTGCACTTTGACCGGGCCCGCGTACAGATGGGCAAGATCTCACGCTTTGGCCTGATGGAGTTGTCGCGCCAACGCCTGCGCCCAGCCCTGAACGAAGGCTCCCACATCACCTGCCCACGTTGTAATGGCACCGGTGTGATTCGTGACGTGGACTCCAGCGCGCTGCACATCTTGCGCATCTTGCAAGAAGAAGCCATGAAAGAAGGCACTGCCGCCTTGCATGTTCAGGTGCCAGTCGAAGTGGCCACCTTCTTGCTCAATGAAAAGCGCACGGATATTGCCAAGCTGGAATTCCGCCTTAAGGTCACGGTGGTCTTGATTCCAAACAAGTATTTGGAAACGCCCAACTACACCATCGATCGACTCAAGCACGATGATCCAAGGCTAGAGGACACCAAGGCGAGTTACGCCATGGCGGATGAGCCCGCCACCGAGACACCCTATCAGCAGCAAAAGGCCGATCAGGCCGCCGCCAAACCCCGCCAAGAGGCGGTGGTCAAAGGTGTTACCCCCACACAGCCAGCGCCAGTATCGGCGCGGCCTGTGGAAGCTAAGGTGGAAGAAAAAGGTTTCTTCGCAAAACTCTTTGGCTTTCTGAGTAGCGATAAACAAGAAGCTGCCCCCGCCCCTGCCGCTGCTAAGCCTGCGGAGCGTGGTGGTGATCGCAACAACCGTGGCCGTGGTGGTCGAAATGATCGCAACAATCGCGGACAGCGTGATGGCAACCGTGAGCCACGCGAAGCGCGTGAACCGCGTGAACCACGCGAGGGCCGTGATGGACGCTCTCGTGGCGATGCTGAACGCAAAGATGGTGACCGCAACCGTCAACAGCCACGTCGCGATGCCCAGCCAACACTTGAGTCTGGCGCTGCAGAGCCAAAGGCGGACCAGCGCAAAGAGCGCAATGACCGTCGGCCCCGTCAGGACCGTGGCGATCGTTCAGCCGAGCGCGCAACACCTGCAGATGAAGCACAGATCACAGCCACTTCCGCCGACCTTGATACCGCAAACGCAGAGGCCACTGAACAGGTCCGCTCCGGGCGGCGTCGCCGTCGTGGCCGTGGCCGTGGTGGCAACGCACGCGAAGAATCCGAACAGCAAGTTGGCGGCCAGGAGCAGCTTGATCTAAGTGATGCCGCCCCAACGGCTGCCACGGTGGCTGCCCCGGTAGCCGATGCAGGCACGGTGTCAGACACCCGCACGGTGTCTGACACCGCAGTACGTGCCAGCGCCCCTGCGCCCAGTCCGACCATCAGCGAGACAGTTGTTCAGGCAGCACCGCCGGTTGCGCCTGTGCCAGCCGCCGAAGTAGCACCGACTGCGCCAATTGCTCCGATTGCTGCGCCGGAGCCAATTCGACTCTCAGAAGAAGTGCTGAAACAGAATCTGGATCAGGCAGGCTTGCAGTGGGTTCAGACCGACCCCAACAAGGCGCCAGCCGAAGCAGTTGCAGAGCCTCCGCCCAAGCTCGGTCGCACCCCCCGTAGAAACACTGAGACAGCCCCACAAGAGCCATTGGTAATGGTGGAAACGCGCCAAAACAATCCGTAATCGATTAATAATCGCGCATGACTTACGGGCAGCGCATATTTTCAATCGTTCCGGATTCCACGGCACACCCGCATGTAGAAGCGGCCAAGGTGGATCACCTTGGCCCGCTGCCAACCGGCCCACTGCTGGATCAACGAGGCCGCGCACTCAAAGACCTGCGCCTATCGGTCATTGATCAGTGCAACTTTCGTTGCACGTATTGCATGCCCAAATCGGTCTTTGACCGCAACTACGAGTTTCTGCCCAAAGAATCGCTTTTAAGTTTTGAGGAACTTGAGCGGCTGTCGCGGGCCTTTGTTGCGCTCGGCGTGGAGAAACTCCGTATCACTGGTGGTGAGCCGCTATTAAGAAAAAACATTGAAAATTTAGTGGCGCGACTGGCCCCCATTCAGACACTGGCAGGCAAGCCCGTTGAGATCGCCATGACGACCAATGGGGCACTGCTGAAACAAAAGGCACTCGCTCTAAAAAATGCGGGATTAAAACGCATCACGGTAAGCCTGGACGCACTCAGTGATAAGACTTTTAAGGCCATGAATGACATGGACTACCCCGTGTCCGACGTGCTGGCTGGTATTGATGCAGCCGCTGAAGCGGGCCTGCGGGTCAAGGTCAATATGGTGGTGCAGCGGGGTGTGAACGATCATGAAATTCTGCCCATGGCCAATGCCTTTCGCGAGCGTGGCCACACACTGCGATTCATTGAATTCATGGACGTGGGTTCATCGAATGCTTGGCGGTGGGACCATGTCGTACCTTCTCGCGAGATCATCGACATGATTTCACTCGAACACCCCCTGGTGCCGATCGGGCGCGACACCCCCAGCGAAGTCTCAGAGCGCTGGCGCTACGCCGATGGCAAGGGCGAAGTCGGCCTGATCTCATCAGTGAGCAATCCATTTTGCGGCAATTGCAGCCGGGCCCGCATATCGGCCGAGGGTGTGCTTTACACCTGTTTGTTTGCGCAATCAGGAACGGATCTGCGCGGCTTGCTGCGCGGCGACAACACCCCAAGCCCCGAAGAGATTGAAAAGGTGATTGCCGCCATCTGGCAAAAGCGTGATGACCGCTATTCCGAGCTTCGTGCGCAGCTACGCGAACAAGGCCTGAAAAAAGTGGAAATGAGTTATATCGGCGGCTAACGCGCTACTTTTAGTGGTGAAGGCAAAGAGGCGTAATACGCCGACACATTGGCAATATCGTCTTTGGTCAGAGTAGCCGCCATGCCCATCATGATGGGGTTTTTACGGGCGCCAGTTTTGTAATCGGTCAATGCGCGCGCCAAAAAGTCGGGGTACTGGCCAGCAAGTTTTGGATAGCTGGGATCAATTGCAGTCACCCCATCGGCACCGTGACAAGAGGCACAAATCGCGGTGGCTTTTTCTTTACCCGCTGCAATATTGCCCGCCAAGGCGGCCGAAGACGCTGTGGCCACCGTGATGGCAAGACCAGCCCGAATTAAATTCTGTTTGAGTGTCATATCAGCTCCTTATTTCTTGTTGGCGTAGTAGGCAGCCAGATCAGCAACATCCTGATCATTGAGTCCCTTGGCAATTCCCGTCATGCTGGGGTGATTGCGCTCACCGCTTCGATAGGCCAATAAGGCAGCTTCTAGATATTTCTCACTCTGACCCACAATCTTGGGCACACGATAAACCGAGGGGAATGCGGTTTTGTATTCCGCAATACCGTGGCAACCGATACACATGGATGTTTTTTTAGCGCCTGCTTCAGCACTGCCGACGATGGCAGGCTTTGCGGCAGATTGTGTGGCGGCCTTGGCCGCACCCTGAGCGAATGCTGGTACTGCAACACCCGCAGTACCGACGGCCGCGACCATCGCGACCAAGACTGATCGTTTGTAATTGTTCAGCATGTCTCCCCCCGTGTTGAACGCAGCGGAGTTTACCACGGGCAACCCTGGGGCGTGCAGCCCCAGGGCCTGGCTAAACCTGGTTAGGTCTTACGGTACAACCCGTCAGGCCATTAGGCCGCGCAGCAAGAAGCTATTGAGTCGTTTGACAAAGGCGGCGGGGTCGTCGGGCTGGCCACCCTCGGCCAGCAGAGCCTGATCAAAAAGCACCCAGACCAGATCATCGAAAGCCGCGTTGTCTTGCGACAGCGCCTTGACCAGAGGGTGGTCCGGGTTCAGCTCCAAGATTGGTTTACGGTCGGGTGCTTTCTGCCCAGCCTGCTTCAAGAGCCGCTCCAGATGCCCACTCACGTCATGGTCATCCGACACCAGACAGCATGCCGACTCGGTCAGGCGACTGGTCACGCGAACCTCTTTGACCTTCTCGCCCAGCACCTTCTGGGCCCGCTCAACAATGGGTTTATATTGCTTTTCCGCCTCTTTGGTGGGCTTGGTTTGCTCGTCATCCAGCTTGCCCAAATCCAGCGCGCCCTTGGCCACTGATTGCAAAGGCTTGCCTTCGAACTCAGTCAGGAAGTTCAGCATCCACTCATCGATACGATCTGTGAGCAGCAACACTTCAATTCCTTTTTTCTTAAAGACTTCCAAATGGGGGCTGGCCTTGGCGGCCGCCAGCGTGTCCGCAGTCACCACATAGATCTTTTCCTGGCCATCTTTCATGCGAGAGACATAGTCTTTCAATGACACCGTCGGCGTATCAGTCTCAGAGGAAGTCGAAACAAAACGCATCAGGCTCGCCAGGCGATCGCGATTGGAAAAGTCTTCACCGAAACCTTCTTTCAGACACTGGCCAAACTCTTTCCAAAAGGTGGCGTAGTCATCGGGTTTGTTGGCGGCCATGTCTTCAAGCAACGACAAAATACGCTTGGTGCAGCCTTCGCGTATGGTTTTGATGTCACGGCTTTCTTGCAAAATCTCGCGCGAGACATTCAGCGGCAGGTCTGACGAGTCCACCACCCCGCGCACAAAACGCAGGTAAGACGGCAATAGTTGCTCAGCATCGTCCATGATGAACACGCGCTTCACATACAGCTTTAAGCCATGGCGTTGTTGGCGGTCCCACAAATCAAAAGGCGCCGTAGCGGGAACATAAAGCAACTGGGTGTATTCGGTGCGGCCTTCGACACGGTTATGCGTCCAGGCCAGTGGGTCACCCGTGCCAAAACTGAGGCCCTGGAAAAAGGATTTGTACTGCTCATCTGTAATTTCCGACTTGGGCCGTGTCCACAGGGCAGAGGCCTGGTTGACCGTTTCCCATTCGTCTTTTTCAACGTATTCGTTTTTCTTGTCGTCCCAATCACGGACCTTCATCTGAATGGGAATGCCGACATGGTCAGAGTAACGCTTCAAAATCTCCTTGATCGTCCAGTGCTCGAGCAAATCATCGTGGCTTTTGGCATCGGGGTCATCGCCCTCTTTTTCGCGGAGATGCAAAATTACATCGGTACCACGGCCGGCCTTTTCCACCTCTTGCACGCTGAATTCACCGGAGCCATCAGACTCCCAACGAACCGCATCGCCTGCGGGCAGGCCGGCGCGGCGCGACACCACCGTGACATGGTCGGCCACGATAAAGGCAGAGTAAAAACCCACACCAAACTGGCCGATCAGATTGCTGTCTTGGCTGGCATCACCTGTCAGGTTTTTGAAGAACTCTTTGGTACCTGACTTGGCAATTGTGCCCAGGTGATCAATGGCCTCTTCACGGCTTAATCCAATTCCGTTATCGGAGATTGTGATGGTGCGCGCCGTCTTATCAATACTGATTTGAATTTTGAATTCGCCATCACCCTCGTAGAGTTCAGGTTTTTGCAGGGCTTCCACGCGCAATTTGTCGCAGGCATCCGAGGCGTTGGAGACCAGCTCGCGCAGAAAAATATCGCGGTTGCTGTAAAGCGAGTGAATCATCAGGTGAAGCAGCTGCTTCACCTCGGTCTGAAAGGCACGTGTTTCTTTAGACATATGTTTCCTCTGATCAGAAAATAGGGCGGCGACTGTGGTCCGCCGCCGAAGCAGCGCACCGCATGCCGATGTGCCTTGTATATGGGGGCCGCCCGCCCGATTTCAAGCCCGCAGGTCAGGCCAGACGAAGCCCCGTGGGCTTAAACTTCACTTCCAAGAGCTTGCCGCGGCGGGCCCGGTTGCCGATGTAAGACTTCCAGTCCTTTGGCTCCCACAGTTCTTCCACCAGCTTTCCGGCTCGGCCGGTGCCTGACACCACCAAGACGGCCTTGGGTAGCAGGCCGGCGGCATCAATAAACGCGTCGCCTTTGGGTTCCGGGTCTAACAAGAGCACACCCCGCCCACCGGTGGGCAGGACTTTCACATCGGCACTGTCTACGATCAAGAGTCGACCCTTGGCCGACAGCATGGCAATGTGGCCGGGCTTTTGCGGCAAGGCCCGAATCATGGCGGGCCCATCACCCTTTTCAATGGTCATGAATTGTTTGCCCGCGCGCTGGCGCGTGGTCATGGCCTCTAAAGTGGTGATAAAGCCAAGGCCCAGTCGTGTGCCAATAAACACCGATGTGGATGGAACGCCAGCGCAAAACTGGGTGAGGACTGCCCCGGGTTCAACTTCCACCATGGACGTTAATGGCGCGCCATCGCCGCGCGCACCCGGAAGTCCGGCCACACCCACCGAATAACTGCGGCCCGTTGAAGAGAGCGCCACCAGGGTGTCGACGGTTCGACACTCAAAGGTGCCATAGAGTGAGTCACCCGTTTTGAATGTGAATTGGGCCGGGTCATGGCCATGGCCCTGGCGGGCACGCACCCAACCATTGACCGACACAATCACGGTAACCGGCTCATCGACCACCGGAACCTCGAGTGTGGTGCGCTCTGCGGCCTTGATCAGGGTTCGGCGTTTGTCACCAAATGTCTTGGCATCCGCTTCAATTTCTTTGGCAACGAGCTTACGCATGGCCTTGTCGTTTTCAAGCAGGTGCGACAGCTTGCCTTCGTCTTCGCGCAGCTGGGCCAATTCCTTTTCAATCTTGATGGCTTCCAGTCGGGCCAATTGGCGCAGACGGATTTCTAAAATATCTTCGGCCTGAATCTCTGTTAGCCCAAACTGTTTGATCAATGCCGGTTTCGGCTCATCGGCTTCGCGGATGACCTTAATCACCTTGTCAATATTCAGAAGCGCAATCGAGCGGCCTTCCAGAATATGAATACGGCGCTGGGCCTGCTCTAAACGATGTTGTGTCCTGCGGCGCACCGTGGCCATGCGATAGTCGACCCACTGGCTCAAAATCTCGCGCAATGAGAGCGATCGCGGCCGACCATCGATATCGACCGCCACCAGGTTCATGGACACCGAACTCTCCAGCGGTGTGTGGGCCAACAGCACTTTAATAAATTCGTCTTTGTCCTGGCGGGATGATTTCGGCTCGAATACCAGGCGGACATCGGCATCCTTGCCCGACTCATCACGCACCGTATCCAACACACTCAGAATCAAAGACTTCACCTGCTGCTCAGCAGACAATGTTTTCTTGCCCGCTTTGACCTTGGGGTTGGTGAGCTCTTCAATTTCTTCCAACACCCGCTGCGACGAAACACCATGCGGCAGTTCATGCACCACCAACTGCCACTGGCCCCGGGCCATCTCTTCAATCGACCATCGGGCACGGGTTTTTAACGATCCACGGCCAGTCGAATAGGCCTGGGCGATTTCATCGGCCGACGAAATAATCTGTCCACCGCCCGGGAAGTCTGGGCCAGGCAGAATGGCCATCAGCTCAGCATCGGATAGCGATGGCTTTTCAATCATGGCGATGGCGGCCTGAGCCACTTCCGTCAGGTTATGCGGCGGAATTTCAGTGGCCATGCCCACAGCAATACCCGATGCGCCATTGAGCAGCATCACGGGCAAACGCGCAGGCAGTCTTAGGGGCTCGGTAAACGAACCGTCATAATTCGGCCCAAAATCAACCGTGCCCTCGTCAATTTCATCCAAGAGCAAAGATGCAAACGCGGTTAGGCGAGCCTCGGTGTAACGCATGGCGGCAGCACCGTCACCATCACGCGAACCAAAATTACCCTGGCCATCAATCAAGGGGTAACGCACCGAAAAGCCCTGGGCCAGACGCACCAAGGCATCGTAGGCCGACTGGTCCCCGTGGGGGTGATACTTACCCAAGACATCACCCACCACACGGGCCGACTTCACCGGCTTGGCAGTCACCGCTAACGACATGCGATGCATGGAATACAGAATGCGCCGCTGCACGGGCTTCATGCCGTCACACAAATCAGGTAGGGCACGGCCCTTCACCACCGAGACGGCGTAATCCAAATAAGCCCGCTCGGCAAAATCAGCAAGTGTTAGTGACTCACCGTCAAAGGTCAGGCCCATGGGTGAGCTGGACAGATGATCATCTGAGTCCGATGTTGTCTGTGCTGAAGCCGACACTGTCATTCGTGCCGCTGGCACAGCAGCAGTGCCCTGTGCAAACAAATCCGGCGTCTCGGCCGGCGTGGTTTTCTTTCGTGACATTAAACGTCTACCTCGACTTCATGACCTTTTTCTTCCAACCATGCGCGGCGCGATGCTGCTTCGCCACGGCCCATCAGCAGGTTGAACCGCTTGGCGGTATCCAAACTGTCCACCCCGCCATACCCCACCACCGCTAAGCGTCGGGTGTCGGGGTTGAGCGTGGTTTCCCAGAGCTGCTCAGCGCTCATCTCACCCAATCCTTTGAATCGGGAGATGCTCCATGCGGATTCACGCAGGCCCTCTTGCTTTAATTTGTCGAGCACGTGGGTGAGCTCACCTTCATCCAGCGCATAGATTTTTCGGGCTGGCCGCTTGCCACTGGCATTCACATCCACACGAAACAGGGGCGGCCTTGCCACACAGATATGGCCCCGTTCGACCAGCTGCGGGAAATGCTTAAGAAATAAGGTAAGCAACAAGACCTGGATATGGGAGCCGTCCACGTCGGCATCGGACAAAATACAGACCTTGCCGTAGCGCAGATTGCTCCAATTCACCTCATCACTTGGCCCATGGGGGTCAATGCCCAGCGCCACCGCGATGTCGTGGACCTCGGCATTGGCAAAGAGCCGCTCTTTTTCGGTCTCCCAGGTGTTTAAGACTTTGCCGCGCAGCGGCAAAATCGCCTGGAACTCTTTATCCCGCCCCATCTTGGCCGAGCCGCCGGCCGAATCACCTTCGACCAGGAAGATCTCGTTTCGGGAAATGTCGGTCGATTCGCAGTCGGTCAGCTTGCCCGGCAGCACGGCCACGCCCGAGCCCTTTTTCTTTTCCACCTTTTGGGCAGAACGGACCCGGCTCTGGGCCGCCCGAATCGCCAGATCTGCGATTTTTCGGGCGGATTCCACATCCCGATTCAGCCACAATTCCAATGGTGCGCGAACCTGGTTGGAGACTAAGCGAAGCGCATCGCGGCTGGTCAACTTTTCTTTGGTCTGGCCCTGGAATTGCGGATCCAACACTTTCGCTGACAAGACAAAACTCACACGCGAAAAAACATCTTCGGGAAGAATTTTTACGCCCTTGGGGGTCAGGCCGTGTTGTTCTACAAACGCTTTGACTGCGCTAAACAATCCATCACGCAACCCAGCCTCGTGCGTGCCACCGGCAGTTGTGGGAATCAAGTTTACAAATGACTCTCGCGGTGTGGCCCCCTCGGCGGTCCAGACCACTGCCCACTGCGCGCCTTCACCCAGCGCAAAGGTGTCATCGGCAGTGGTGACATAGCCTTCGGCAATCCACGGATCGACCACCGGCACATCACCTTCGATCAACTCCAACAAATAATCTTTCAGTCCGCCTTGGTAGCGCCAGGAATCTTGTTTGCCTGATTTTTCGACATGCAAATGGGTCGTGACACCCGGCAACAACACGGCCCGTGCTTTCAAACTTCGCGCCAATTCGGCTGCGGGAATCCCGGCATCATCGAAATACTTGGAATCCGGCCAAACCCGCACCTGGGTGCCGTTTCGGCCCGATGCGCTGCCCACTTTTTTCAATGGCTCAATCACATCGCCACCCGCAAACACAATGCGATGCTCACCACCATCACGCCAAACAGTCACCTCTAATCGTTTGGACAATGCATTGGTGACAGACACACCAACACCATGCAGGCCCCCGGAAAATGCGTAAGCACCCCCTGCACCTTTGTCAAACTTTCCGCCTGCGTGTAATCGAGTAAACACAATCTCGACAACGGGTACTTTTTCCTCTGGATGTTTGCCCACTGGAATGCCACGGCCATCGTCGGTCACACTGACACTGCCGTCGGCGTGTTGGGTCACCACAATATTTTTTGCATAGCCCGCTAGCGCTTCATCGGCAGCGTTGTCAATCACCTCTTGCAAAATGTGCAAGGCGTTTTCGGTTCGGGTGTACATGCCCGGCCGTTGCTTGACCGGCTCCAAACCTTTGAGCACACGAATGGATGATTCGTCGTAGCCTGTTTGTTTACTGCTTACCATAGCTTTCGCAAGTTTCTTTCGTAATTGACCGATGAGTTGTCCACAGGTTTTGTGGAAAACTCGGTCATAAAAACGTCACATGATTGTCACGACAAGGGGGGCGCCGGGGTGGTCAAAAATTGACCACTCAGCCAAGTTTTTTATCGCTCACCAAAATGCCGTCGGCGTCGGCGTAGCACCAGTTCCCCGGGGAAACCCTAGTCCCGACCATATCGAGCACGACCTCTTTCTGACCGATGCCCTGACGATCACTGCGACGGGGGTGGGTGGCCATGGCCCAGATGCCCACCAGGCATTCGGCAAGCTCGTCGGTGTCCCGCACGCAGCCGTTGACCACCAAGCCCGCCCAGCCGTTTTTAACGGCCAAGGCGCCCAGGTTACCGCCCACCAGAGCGCAGCGATCACTGCCACCACCATCGACCATCAGAACCCGGCCCTGACCTGGTGTTTCCAGAATCTGGCGGACCAAGACATTGTCTTCAAAGCACTTCAGCGTGGCGATGGGCCCGGCCATCGTGGCCTCGCCGCCGTAGTTCTGAAAGACCGGGGGCAAGACCCGAAGACTACCCGCCTTGAGCAGATCCTCGTGGGCATCACACAGGTCGGCGGTGGGTGTGGCCAAGGCAAATTTCGAGGCCTTGGGCGTCTGAGCAGAGAATTTCGGTTTGTTCATAGTGGCCATAAGACTACCAGCCCCCCGCGGTCATGCAAAAATCCGGCCATGACCACCATTCTTTCCGTATTTCTTGCCGCCCTGATTCTGGCCTATGTGCTGGAGCCGATTGCAGAGGGCCTGAACCGTATCGGCCTACCCCGAAAACTCAGCGCCCTGACTGCTGTAGCAGCCGGACTGGCCGCAGCCCTTGGCCTGGTCGTACTGCTCATCAACATCTTGCAGCGGGAGATTCCTTTGATCAAAGACCAGGCACCAAAGTGGATTGGCGATGTCCAAACCTGGGCAGCCCCGCAGTTGGAGCGGCTTCATGTGCAACTCGATTGGAATCAGCTCAAAGAACAATTGGTTAATAAAGTGACCCAGCATTTTTCTGCCAATGCCGACACCATGGTGTCCAATGTGATCGACACGGTGCTGACCTCTACTCAGACGCTGATTGCCGCAATCGGCGCTTTGGTATTGATTTTGTTCGTTGTCTTTTATCTGCTGATCGATTGGGGGAAGTTCTTCTCACGGGCCGCAGAGTTTGTCCCGCCCCGCTATCGCGATACGGTCAAAAATCTTGCCAAAGAGTGCGACGAACTCTTGTCCCAATACCTGCGCGGTCAGCTCGTCGTCATGCTGATTCTGGCGGCGTATTACGCCTTGGCGCTAAGTATGATCGGCATGGCCGGCGGAGTGGCGATCGGCATTCTGACCGGCCTGGCCATCTTCATTCCTTATATTGGATTTGGTGTGGGGCTCGTGCTGGCGGTGATTTCTGCGCTGCTGCAATTTGGCCCATCTTGGGCATTGCTGGGCGTGCTGGCCGTCTACGGCGTGGGCCAACTGGTGGAGAGTTTTTTCCTGACACCCAAACTGGTGGGCGAGCGCATCGGCTTACACCCGGTTGCAGTGATTTTTGCCCTGCTTTTTTTCGGAAGCCTATTTGGCTTTTTCGGCGTGCTGCTGGCACTGCCAGCCGCTGCGATTGTGTTGGTCACGCTGCGATACATCCGTAACCACTACGAAGACAGCGACTGGTTTAACAAATAACTTAGTGCTTTGCCGACGCCATGGCGTGGCTTAAGAGCCGATCAATATAGGCAATCGATACTGCCGACAAAATAAATGCAACGTGGATGATGGTCTGCCACAGCAGGGCCTTATCCGACATGGAGTCGGCCGAGATAAAGGTCTTGAGCAGGTGAATCGATGAGATGCCGATGATGGCCGTGGCAAGTTTCACCTTCAAAATGTTGGCGTTTACATGGGACAACCACTCGGGCTGATCAGGGTGGCCCTCTAAATCCAATCGCGATACAAAGGTCTCGTAGCCGCCAATGATGACCATGATCAAAAGATTCGAGATCATGACCACGTCAATCAGCGAGAGCACCACCAGCATCACCACAATTTCCTTGCTGGCCTTTTCAACACCAAGAACAGCAGCGGAACTGGAAAGCGCATTCGGGTCCCACAAGATTGGCACCAGGTGCAGCAGCTCTTGAATAAATAAGACCACATAGACCGCCTGGGCCACAATCAGCCCCAAATACAGGGGCAGCTGTAGCCAGCGGCTAGCGAAAATCAAAGCGGGCATGGGGCGCAGCGGCCGGTAAGCCGACTGCGACAAGGGGGAGTTTTGTTCGGGGCTAATCATAGCCCCGAAGTGTATATCGAGACGGATTTACTGCAGCACAATTCCTGCAGATTTCACTACCTTACGCCACTTGGCAATGTCCGCCAGGTAGTAATCCCGAAAGGCGGCTGGCGCCATGGGTGCAACCGTGATGCCCTTGGTGTTCATGCTTTCACGAAATTCCTTGGTGGCCAGAATCTTCAGTACATCGTCCGAGATTTTCTTCACCATCTCGGGCGATGTGCCCTTGGGGACAAAAAAGCCTTGCCACAGCACATGCTCATAGCCAGGCACACCCTGCTCGGCTACGGTTGGTATTTCCGGCGCGCCGGAAAAGCGCTCCTTGCTGGTCACCGCCAAGGCCCGCAGCCGCCCCCCTTTGATCATGGGCAGACCAACCGGCATGCCAGCAAAGTAATAATCAATTTGACCCGAGACCGTATCGGCGGCAGCCAGTGAACCTCCACGGTACGGCAGGTGAACGCCTTCCGTCGCCGTCATCGACTTGAACAACTCTCCTGCCATGTGGTCTGAGTTGCCGATACCGCTTGAGGCAAAGTTCAGCTTGCTTTTGGATTGCTTGGCCATGGCGATCAACTCCTGAACATTGCGCGCAGGGGAGTTCACCGGCACCACCAAGATGTGGGGCGTCGCCGCCACCATCACGATCGGGACCAGATCGGTCTCACCATTAAACGGCAGCTTGGGGTTGGCCGCCGTGCTAATGGCCAAGCCGTTTTGCGCAAACAACAATGTATAGCCGTCGGGCGTGGCCTTGGCAGCCTCGTTGGCGGCAAGATTGCCTGCGGCACCCCCGCGGTTTTCAATCACCACAGGCTGCTTCCACACTTCGGCAAGCGCCTGGCCCACCAGTCGGCCCACAATGTCGGTGGAACTTCCAGGGGCATAACCCACTAAGACCTTGACTGGTTTGGAGGGATAGGTCTGCGCCAATGCCTGCTGGGCGCCCCCAATCAGCGAAACGCCCAACACCGCAGCCGCTGTCAGGGCCGTTAAGGCACGTCGCTTTACTTGTACTGGCTGAAACGCTTTCATCGTTCTTTATCTCCTATTGAACCAAACCAGCAATACCGCACTCTTTCGCAACACCTTCTAAGGCAGACAACAGTTCATCTGAAAAAGGTATTCCCTCTTTGCTGCGTTTTTCAACACTCGCCGCGCTGCCCTCCCCCGGCACACGTACACGATCAACCCCTGGAAGGGTTTGTGATTCGTGCAGCTCTGCAACCAGCTGATCAACCGCATCAAGAAACGTATCTTTATCGCCGAACGCCGAAATATCAATGGCCGCAATCGCTTGTCCCGTATTCGTTACAGAGGTGTCGTCTTTGTTGAAGTCAATCACATCGCGGCCCATGGCAGCGCCATTAAGTGTTCCGGCAAGCAGGCCAATCATGAGTGAGAGCCCGTAGCCCTTGTAGCCCCCAATGGGTAGAAGCAGCCCCTCGGTCGATCGTTTGGGGTCCAGCAGGGGCTGGCCTTGCTTGTCTATCATCCAGCCCTCGGGCATGAGTTCATTTTTCTGGGCTTTGATTTTAACTTTGCCATAGGCCGCAACAGTAGTCGCCATATCCAGCACGACTGCTGGCCCTGTCTTGGCTGGCACTGCAATCGCAACCGGATTGGTCGACAGCAACAGCTCAATACCGCCCCAAGGTGCCATGTGATTGGCGCTGCCCACCGCAAAATAGACTCCCACCAAGCCAGCATCGGCCACCATACCGGCATAAAGCGATGCTGGCCCCGCGTGATTACTCATCTTGCAGCCCACCCAGCCAATCCCTTGGATGTTGGCCTTGGCGATTGCCAGCTCAGTGGCCTGCTTCACCACCAAATGGCCCATGCCGTTGTCGCCGTTCATCAAAGCAGTCGCACCGCGCTCCTGTTCAACACGAATTGTTGGCTGCAGGTTGATACCCCCGGCACGAATACGCCGCAGATACTGCGGCAGCCGAAAAATGCCATGGCCATCGGCGCCCAGAAGATCCGCGCGGGTCATGAGCCGGGAAACAGAGACCGCATCACGTTCTCTCATGCCGACTGATTGAAAGGCCTGCGCGATAAATTCTTGAACGCGGTCAGCAGGCACAAGCGTCATCGGCTTTATCCTTATGGTTAACCGCGCTTAGGCTTTGATCACCAACCAGCCACTGCCGTACTTCTTGACAGCGGCCTCATCAAAACCAAAGCCCAGGCCTGGTGTCTGCCGAAGAACGACATTGCCATTTTTAAATTCAAGCTGGTGATCCACCAGGCGGCGGAAATTCAACACCTGATCGTCTAAGAAAAACTCCACGAAGCGGGCATTGGGCGTGGCCGCCACCAATGGCGTGTGCAGGTCGTGGAACCAGTGCGGGCTCACCGTCACGCCCTTTGCATCGGCATAAGCAGCAATCTTTCGCCACTCGGAAATACCGCCACAGACTGCTGCATCCGTTTGCAAAATTTCGGCACCACCCGCATCAAGAAGCTCACGGAAACGCCAACGGCCCACTTCAATTTCACCTGTGGCCACTGTGACCGACGTTCTTGCCGCCAACCGCGCGTGCAGATCGATTGCATCAGGCGAAAAGGGCTCTTCAATCCAGTACGGGTCATAGGCCTCGAAGCGCCGCATGTATTCCATTGCCGTTGGCAGATCAGACCATGCATTGTTCGCGTCTAACATCAGATAGACATCGGGGCCTATGGCATCGCGCGCCGCCGCAATACGCTTTTCTTCTTCTGCCGGAGAAAGACGGCCCGTCTTAATTTTCACCGCCCGAAAGCCCTTCTCCACATAGCCAGCCACTTCTTCGCCAAGTTTCGCTGGTGTCTTGCCATCTAAGTAGTAGCCGCCACTGGCATAGGCCATCACCGAGTCGCGATGCACACTACCCAAATAATCATGCAGGGGCAGGCCCACAGAGCGGGCATTCAAATCCCAAAGCGCTGTATCCAGAATGGAGATGCCCCGCATCACCGAGCCCGAGCGCCCCTGCAGCAGTGCCTCTTGGTACATCATCTGCCACAGGCCCTCGGTCTGCCGGCTCTCTTTGCCGATCAACAAAGGGCCAAGTAGCTGCTCCACCGCGGCTTTGACCAGCCCGCCGGCGCGGCTACCGACATAGCAAAACCCAATACCCTCATGGCCATCGGTGCTGCGTACTTTCACCAGACCATAGTGCCGCGATGAGACCGTGCGAGTCGAAAACGACGTGACATGGTCAAGTGGTATTTCACATGCGGTCACCGATACCGATTCGATAAGGGGCATTCCTGTCTCCTGATGTAATTGTTTTGTTTTAACGCTCGTCGGTCACGGCTGACCCAACGATTACGGCTTCACCGATCCACTGCTGCGGTACTCCATGGTGTAGACAAAGCGGCTTTCTGGGTGGTGGGTCATGGTGACTTCAAATGGATTGCCAGCCGCGTCAAAATAGCGCCGAACGATCACCAGACACGGCGTGCCCTTTGGCACCTGCAGGGCCTTGGCCCGCATGGCATCCAGGCTGGTTGCATAGATATCCACCGTTGCCCGGTCAATCACCACACCAAAGCGGCGCTCAATCTGCTCATAGACCATGGAGCGGCCATGATCCGATTCATGCACCAGATCCGCAAATTGGGGCAGGATATAAATGTCGCTAAACGACACCAACTGATTCGAGCCCTGCTCTCGGCGCACACCACCAATGTGATACCAAGACGACCCAATGGGGGATCGCAACAGGGGTTCCAGTTGCTCATCACACTCGACATATTCCTCGACCTCGTTGACACGATAAGTCGCGTTGGAATAACGCAAGATATCGGCAGGAGAACTGAAACTCTGAATAAACCGGCGTGGCCGCTGACGGGAAATCACCCGAGTGGGCGCCCCCTGACGACGCAGAATCAGTCCGTTTTCTTCAAGCGTGGCAAGGGCATGGCGCAGGGTATGGCGACTGACACCGTAGAACTTACAAAACGAACTCTCCGATGGGAGTGCAGAACCAACGGCCCATTCCCCATTGCGAATCCGATCTGAGAGTGCATTGGCCACCGCCTCATGCAGCGTGACGCCATCGATTTGAAAATCTTCTTTTCGGGGTGTGTTCATTTTGAAAGTCCAAATATTTTTTTGCCAGCGACCGGTAACTTGGCCAATAAGATATCCCCAGACAGGGACTCGGTGATGTAAAGCGACTTCAAATCAGGCCCGCCGAAACAGAGATTGGCCAGATGGTGATGATGTGGGTTTTCCGAATAAATCAAATGGGTGGGCAGCATGTTGGCATCGAAACGCCAGATCCCAACACCAAGGTGGCAGACCAACAATCCGTTTTCTGAATCCATTTCAATGCCGTCTGGGCCAGCCGCGCCACCCGAGAGCTGAATGGCCACACCCGTTTTAGAAATCGAACCATCGGCCATCAACGGCAAACGCCAGATCTGCTGGGCACGGGTCACCGCCACATAACAATGCTTTTCAGTGGTCGACAAGGTCACGCCGTTGGGGCTCGGAATATTGGTCACCAGGCGCTCCAGCGCACCGTTGGCCCGTAGCCGAAATAACCGCCCTGTGGGATCGGCAATGCCAGTCTGCCCCTGGTCCGTGAAATATAAATCGCCATTGCTGGCGAAATGCAGGTCGTTTAAGCCCTTGAAGCTTTCGCTATAGGCCGTGTCTAAAACCGTTTCTAGCCGGGCTGTTTTGGGATCAAAACGCAGCAAGCCTCTTCGATAGTCGCAGATATACGCTGTGCCATCGGTGTGAAATTTAAATCCATTGGGCCAACCGTCGTACTGCAGGGCCAACTCCCACTCCCCTTTGGGTGAGACTTTGAAAATCCGTCCAAAGGGAATGTCCACAAACCACAGGTTGCCATCGCGGTCGAATGATGGCCCCTCTAAAAAGCACTCCACCTCAGCGCCCTGCCGATTGGGGTCTGACCAGGCCGAGCGCTGTTTCTTACGGAATTTGGCGGGCATCGAGGTCCAGACTTCGGTCTTGATTCTCTCGACGGGTTGGAACGGATTGAACACGAAAAGGCCTCCTCAGCTTTGTGGAAATATGGTTTGTACGGACATCTATTGAACCACAGCTGTGAGAATATAGCTAAAAATCTGGATATTCTTAGATTTCTAACTCACCTATACGAATAAGAAACAAAAACTGTTATGGGACATCGCATCACTGTTTTGGGCACCGGCACCATGGCCTTGGGAATTGCCGCCGGCTTCATTGCTGAAAATTGTACGGTCACGGTACTGGGCCGCACTGAAGAGAAAGCAAAGGATTGTCTAGCCAAGGCCAAGCTTGCGGCCGACAGCTTAAAGCCCAACAACCCTGAGTTGGCCCACCGGTTTGGCACCATCGACGGCTGGGCGCATTGGGCCGACTGCGACTTGATCATTGAGACGGTCTCGGAAGATCTCGCGTTAAAACGTGATCTTTTCGCCATGATGGACAAGGCCGTGCCGGCCCACATTCCCATTGGCAGCAACAGCTCGGCTTATCCCATCAGCGAGATTGCCAAAGGTCTGCCCACGGCCTCCCGCATGATGGGGGCCCACTACTTCATGCCTGCCGACATCGTGCCGCTGGTGGAAGTGGTACTCGGCGAACGCACCGACCCAAAGACTGCAGAGCAAGTCTGCGCGCTGTATCGCAGCATCCATAAAAAACCGGTCTTGGTGAAAAAAGATATTCCTGGTTTTTTGGCCAATCGTATTCAGCATGCCCTAATGCGCGAGGCCCTGTGCTTGGTGGATGCCGGTATCGCCAGCTTTGACGATGTGGATGACGCCGTACGCTACAGCTTTGGTTTTCGTTATGCCGCCGTTGGGCCGATGATGCAAAAGGAGCTCTCGGGCTGGGACACTCAGGCCAATGCGGCCAAGGCCATCTATCCCTCGCTTTACAACGTGGCCGAGATTCCGAGCGTGTTAGAAAAAATGCTTGTGGATGGCCGCAGCGGCGTGAAAAACGCCGAGGGTTATCGCAAGTGGACGCAAGATGAAATCCAGCAGGCCAAGGCCCAATATCAAAGGCGACTCAGGGCCGCCTTTGATGTCTTAAATATGGAGTAGGTTTGGTCAGGCGGTAAAGGCCTTAAACACCACAAATAAGGCAATCAACGCGATTAACACAAGCGTGATCACGCCACCCTTATTGCCCGACAGGCTAGCGCCCGACGACTCCTTGGCCGACTTTGACTTCATGGCGCGAGACGTGAACTGCATCGACAACAAAATCAAAAAGAGCGCAATACCCAACACGGCAGGCGCACCAAAGCTGTTGGCCTGAGCCCCGACGAGCAGAAAGCCGATCAGAATCAACAGGCCATAAAAACAGAGTCTTACTAAACGATTAAAGTTGTCTTGCATTTCAACACTCCTGTAAGGGATGAAGGCGACGAAACAGACTCCCTGAGTCTTTTTTTATTTGCTGAAAATTTTACTCTTCAACTGTAAGAAAACCCTAGCGTTGGGCGAAAAAACAAAGAAATTCAGGAAATTCACACCATGCCAAGCCTACTTTCCGCCGATGAACGCCAAAAAAGCCTGCTTTCCCTACCCCACTGGTCGTATCGGCCAGAACGTGGCGGCCTGATTACGCGGGAATACCGATTTGCTGACTTCCTGCAGGCATTTGCCTTCATGCAAGAGATGGCTGATTTTTCCGAAAGCATCGGGCATCACCCAGAATGGACCAATGTCTATCAGCGAATCAGCGTCACCCTAACCACCCACGATGCAGGCGGCCTAACTGAGCTAGACGTGGCGTGGGCCGCCCAGGCCGATGCCGTTGCCAGCAAGATTCAGGGCCAGGGGAATGCCGCCTCGACACTGGCCGCGCCTCGTTAACCACTAGTCAATCTTCCAGGCAGGTATCTGGATATTCAACACCATGGCAAGAATTCTCAGGCCCGTGGCGATCACGGCGGACACCACCAGCGCTAACCACTGCGGGGCGCCTAATTGATCGGCCAGCACCAGAGCCCAACCACCAAGAAAAGCACAGACGGCATAGGGCCGGTGATCACTAAAGACCTTTGGGATGTCATTGCAGACCACATCACGCAACACACCGCCGAACACCGCCGTGATCATGCCCATGAGCACTGCCACTAGGGCAGGCATGCCGGTGGCCAATGCAATCTGAGTGCCGCCGGCAGTAAACAGGCCAAGCCCCAATGCATCAGGCCACTGCATGGCACGCTCGGTCGGCTCGAAATGTTTGGCGCGCATAAACAGCATCGAAGCAATGGTTAGTGCCAGCAGCCACCACAGCAATTCGGCATGCTCGACCCAGAAAAAAGGCCGCCTATCTAAGAGCACATCCCGAAGTGTTCCGCCGCCAAAAGCGGCAAGCCCAGCCACCACCGAGACCCCGACCGCATCGAGTTTTCGGCGGGCAGCCTCGATCACACCAGACAGCGCAAAGGCAAGAATGGCCACCAACTCGATCAGGTATTGGGCTGTCGAAAGGGTAATGGAAGCGGTCACAGCATCACCACCGACTATTGGGCTCGGCCGATCAGACGGTTCACTTCTGCGGTAGTGGTGGGCCGCACGATTCGATCCACCTCTTGACCATCTCGCAGCAAGATCAGCGTTGGCCACAGCTTGACGGAAAACGATCGGCCGAGCGCACGACCTTTTCCGTCTTCAATTTTGAGATGGGTAATGTCTTGTCTGTGCAGCAGCGCTTCTTCAATCGGGGCCTGCGCGGCCTGGCAATGCCCACACCAGTCCGCACCAAATTGCAGCAGTACCCAGCCGCGAAAGCCATCGGCCTGGCTGCGGGTCAATTCCTGATTTGCAAAGCTAGCGGCCATGCCCCAGCCCCCCCCTGATCTACGTTAACGAAAACGCCTTGGCCATATCGTAACAGCGCACATCGGTTGACCTCTACCCCACAAGCCAAACCCCTAAACGCGCAGGCTAAAATCCCAGGCGTTTCCTTACCAAACACGACTCCGACATGATCGAGCTTTCCGAGAAGAAAATTATTGGCCCCATCATCCGACTGCACCCCGCTGACAATGTGGTGGTCGCGCGGGTCGACATTCAGATCGGCACCAGAGTGGA
Source organism: beta proteobacterium MWH-UniP1 (assembly GCA_036362785.1). Lineage (NCBI taxonomy): Bacteria > Pseudomonadati > Pseudomonadota > Betaproteobacteria > beta proteobacterium MWH-UniP1. Next base: position 891,918 of record CP143625.1, on the reverse strand, counting down.
ATCCGAGGGTTTCACCTCGAAGAGCCAAGTGGTCGCCGGCCATAAACTGGCCGCCCGGGATATTCAAGCCGGAGAGCCGATTCTGAAATACAACGTCTGCATTGGTTTTGCGGCAACCGATATTCCAGTGGGCACGTATGTGCACTCTCACAACGTCACCTTTCGAGAGTTCGATCGAGACTACGCCTACGGCAAAGACTACAGCCCAACACAGGTACTGCCGATTGACGAACAGGCCACCTTCATGGGCTATGGCCGTGAAGACGGAGAAGTCGGCACCAGAAATTACATCGGCATTTTGTCAACGGTGAACTGTTCGGCCACGGTGGTCCATAAAGTTGCGCAAGCCTTTACCAAAGAAAAACTCTCGGCTTTCCCCAACATCGACGGTGTGGTGGGCCTGAGTCACGGCCTGGGCTGTGGCATGGAAATGACCGGAGAGCCAATGGCGCTTTTGCGGCGAACCATTGGCGGCTATGCCCGTCACCCAAATTTCGCAGGGGTATTGATCATTGGCTTGGGTTGTGAGCGCAACCAGCTCTCTGGCCTTTTGGCGCAGGAAAAGCTGGCGGAAAACCCACGGTTGAAAACCTTCATCATGCAAGAGACCGGTGGCACTCGGGCAACGATTGAGGCAGGCGTCAAGGCGGTGGAAGCCATGCTGCCCATGGCCAATCAGGTCAAGCGTGCACGGTTTCCAGCAAGCAAACTCAAAATCGGTCTGCAGTGTGGCGGCTCCGATGGTTTTTCATCCATTACCGCAAACCCCGCACTCGGTGCGGCCATGGACATTCTGGTGAAGCACGGTGGCACAGCAATTCTGTCCGAAACGCCAGAGATCTACGGCGTCGAACACACGCTGACTCGCCGGGCCTGCAGTGAAGCGGTAGGTAAAAAACTTATTGATCGTATTCGTTGGTGGAAAGAAGAGTATTCGCCTGGCCGCGATGTGCAGATTAATGGCGCTGTCAGCCCCGGCAATCAGATGGGTGGGCTGGCCAACATTTTTGAAAAATCACTCGGTTCATCCATGAAGGGCGGCACCACAGGATTGATGGAGGTGTACCGCTATGCCGAGCCCGTGAAGCAGGCCGGCTTCGTGTTTATGGACACGCCGGGTTTTGATCCGGTATCTGCAACCGGACAAATTGCCGGTGGTGCCAACCTGATCATGTTCACCACAGGCCGCGGTTCGATGTTCGGTGCCAAACCGGTACCGTCCATCAAGCTTGCCACCAACACGCCCATGTACACACGCTTAACCGAAGACATGGACATCAACTGCGGTGAAATCCTCGATGGCACCGCATCGGTGGCCGAAATGGGCCAACGGATTTTCGAACTTGCACTGAACATTGCATCTGGCGCGCCCAGCAAGAGCGAACTCCTGGGCCTTGGGGACCACGAGTTCGTGCCCTGGAATATCGGTATTACGAGCTAATGGTCACCTCGCCCCAGGGCCTGGCCTGGGGCGGACCATCCGCGGCAAAAACTCGGCGACATAAAACAAAAACGCTGCGGCCCACAAGGTGCCCGCAGCACCCAATGCCAGGCTTGAAAAAACCGACGGAACGAGTGCAGTCAGTCGTAATACCGTGGCCAACACAATCAGCCAATAGCACAGCACCATCAGGCGGCTCAGCTGCAGGGGCCGGCCCAGATGGCCCAGGGCGGTTCTGGTGATCATGCCAATAATCAATACAGAAAAGCCCCCCATGGCAATCGTGTGAATCGGCCAAGCAGCGCGCAGGCTCGGGTCCAACACTTTTACGGCAGCCCCAAGAAGACCAACGCCAGTCACAAAATAGCCAAGATACAGCACCCACAAAATCGGCCGCGAACGAACTGCCCACGGCTTCCAACTCAAAACCTGCCAGACAGAGATCAGGCCCACGATCACGAGGGCCGCCGCAGTAAGAACGGACTGATCGAATGCCATGCCCAACACAGCAAGCAGTGATAGCCCAAGCTGCAATTGACCACTGCGGGTGTGCTTCGGAATCTGTAGTCCTGGCACGGCGCGCATCGAAAAAAATGGAATGATTCTGCGGCCCACCAGCAAAACCAGCATGGCCATGAGCATCAGTCCAACATGAAAGTAGCGCAGCACCAAATCGTAGTCACCCAGCCATACCGCCCAGAGATACGCCCCATTGGCAGCTGACAGGGCCAACATGACCAGCGGTACACCATAGTTCCGCTGGTTCTTACTCAGGATCACCGCACGCGCCATCGCGACTGCCGGCAGCAACAGAAACGCAGTCTCAAAACCCACACCAATTAGAAATGCCAACGGACTACCGAAAAGATAGGCCACTCGGGCGATCAACCAAAACAAACAAATCAGAAGCAGTGCTTTATGCGACAAAGGATTAATGCCCGTCCAGGTCGCACCTGCGGTCATCAAAAAACCAACTGCAATTGTCACGATAAACCCCCAGAGCATCTCGTGGCCATGCCACATCACCCCCTGGAGCTGACCGGAAAGCCAGTGCGGCGCAAAGACCCAGACCAACACGGCAATCGCCGCCCACGCTGCCCCCAACAAATACAAAGGCCGAAACGCCAATTCAAGAAAAGCAGAAAAGCTTGGGGACAAATCGTCAGAACCGCTCGGTTCTTGAATTCTCAGTACTTGCGGCATGGTCTTTACTTTCGATGTGAAAAGGGCCCTCTTTTTGAGGGCCCTTTGTGATGACTACCAGTGAATCAATTAATACACGTCATGCTGGGTGTTGTAGATGTTGAAGTGTCCAGTCGGCGTAATGATCCGTGGATCTTTAATCACCGTCTTTAACTTCAGCGTCTTGTCATCCACCACCACCAAGGCACTTTCCTTGTTCTTGGCAGACCAGACAGCAAACCACACTTCGTCGCCAGCCTTGTTGTACTCCGGCTGAACAACCCGCTTGGCACCGTCATCCTTGATACCAGCCCATTCGGCAATCGGAAGGACCTTAAAGCCTTTGTCCAGATTGTTAATGTCATAGACCGCTACCGATTGCGACACCTTTGGATCAGGATGCAAGGGGGTGTCGACATACAGATGCTTGGACTTCGGGTGAGTCTTCAGGAAAAGCGACCCTGCACCCTGGCCCGTCAACTTGGCCACTTCTTTAAAGGCATATTGCTTATTGCCCTTGGGGTCGGTACCAATCAGGGAAATGGTGTCATCTCCCAGGTGACCGGTTGCCCAGACGGGACCAAACTTCGGATGCTTGAAGTTAGCGCCACGACCGGGGTGAGGAATCTTACCGACTTCAACCAGACCCGCAAGCTTGCCATCTTTTGCATCGACTGCTGCAATCTTATTGCTCTGGTTCGCAGCGACCATGAAGTAACGCTTGCTCGAATCCCAGCCGCCATCGTGCAGGAAGCGTGCCGTGCCGATCTCGGTCATTTTCAATGCATCTAGATTCGAGTAATCCACCATGAGTGTCTTACCCGTCTCTTTCACGTTGACAATGAACTCGGGCTTAAAGTGTGAAGCGACGATTGATGCCACACGCGGCTCGGGGTGGTATTCCTGCTTGTCCACCGTCATGCCACGGGTGCTCACAATCTTCTTAGGCTCCAGCGTGTCGCCGTCCATGATGACAAACTGGGGTGGCCAATAGGCACCGGCAATTGCCAATTTGTCTTCATAGCCCTTGAACTTACTGGTGTCCACCGAGCGGGCTTCCAGACCAATTCGAACTTCGGCGACGTTGTCGGGTTTTTCCATCCATAGATCAATCATGTTGATCTTGCCGTCACGGCCAATCACAAATACGTAACGACCAGAGGCCGATGTGCGTGAGATGTGCACAGCATAGCCCGTCTTCACGATATTGATGATCTTTTTGGTGTCGCCATCAATCAGGGCCACTTCGCCGGTATCACGGAGCGTTGTGGAGAAGATGTTGTCGATGTTGTACTTGTTCATCTTCTTCTTGGGGCGCTTCTCTGGCGGAACCAGCACCTTCCAAGTGGCCTTCATTTCGGCCATACCGAATTCGGGCGGCATTGGTGGGTCGTGCTGGATGTAGCGCGCCATCAAGTCGACTTCTTTTTCGGTCATCTCGCCCGAAGTCAGCCAGTTCGGCATGCCGGCGGGTGAACCGTAAGCAATAAACACTTTGAGATAGTCGGTACCGGCCTTAACCGTTAAGTCAGGTGTCAACGGCTTGCCGGTAGCGCCCTTGCGCAGCACACCATGGCAGCCAGCACAGCGTTCGAAATAAATACCGCGGGCTTTGTCGAACTCTGCCTGCGTCATTGGAGGCGCCTTGGGATTGGTACTCTGAACCATGGGTTCGTTGGCCAGCGGTGAGCTACCCGCGTGGTACCCGAGTTCTCCCTGGGTAACCCCCTTTTTCTCTTGAGCGTAGGCGGTTACTGCGACTGATGAGGCCATCAGTGCCGCAATCGCCGTGATTCGTAAGATTTTCATCTGGACTTCCCTTCTGAATAAACCGTTCACTGCCATGTGCTGATCGTCTATCCGCAATACAATTCGCCAGCGGATGTCAGGATTTTGGGAGGCCTGCCCCTTTCAAACCTTGATTCGACTCAACAATTTATCTAATTTCCATCCCGCCAGAGTGAGAAACTAACATGCCGTCACCCCCGCCGATCAACCCAGTTGAAGTCTTTGCCCGACTGCCGCTTTTTAGTGCACTGCAACCAGAACAGAGGCAGCGCCTGGCCGAGCACACCCGTGAACAGAGAATCTCTCGCGGCGAGACCCTGTTTCGGCGGGGCGACATGGCCAACGGCTTTTATGTGGTGATCTTTGGTCAGATCAAGCTGGTCATCGACTCGCCCCAGGGCGATGAAAAAGTGGTGGAAATCATCAATCAGCGCCAGAGCTTTGGCGAGGCCGTCATGTTTTTAAACCGGCCCTATCCGGTATCGGCCGTAAGCCTAAACGACACCCTGCTGCTCCATGTGCCCAAATCAGCCCTGGACGACTCTCTTACCCAGGACCCCACCTTTGCCAAGGCCATGCTTGCCGGCCTGTCGGCACGACTTCATGCTCTGGTGAAAGACGTAGAAGCCTATTCCATTCGCTCCACCACCCAACGCGTGATCGGTTATCTACTCCAGCAATGTCCCGACGAGGCAAACGGAGAAGTCATCGTTGAACTGCCCACTTCCAAACTGCTGATTGCCTCGCGACTGAGCATCACGCCAGAGACCCTGTCACGGATTTTCGGAAAGCTACAACAAGGTGACCTGATTCGGGTGCAGGGCCGCTCAGTCATCATTCCTAACGTGAAGGCCTTACAAGATTTCGTGGAGTAGCCCGCGGCTTTAGGCCAAACCATCGGCTCTTGATAGTGGTCAAGGATTTCACGCCCCACCACGAGTGATGATCGGGAATCGCGCAATGCGCCCCTAGTCAAAGCGAAGGTCATTCACACCATGAGCCTACCCCCCGACGAGATCACCGAATCCAGCATTCGACAGGTGCTCTCACAGATTATCGACCCCGAAGTCGGCGCCAATATCGTGGACATGGGCCTGATCTATAACATTGCGCTCACGCCAACGGCGGTCAGTATCGAAATGACCATGACCTCGCCGGCCTGCCCCATGGGCGATATGATCTTGGACGATATTGATCAGACCCTGCGTCATTACCTGCCCGAGGGCATGACCCATGCCGTGAATGTCGTCTGGGATCCTCCCTGGGACCCATCCAAGATGAGCCCATCTTTGCGGGAACGTTTTCATTTAGAAGACCCCGACAATATTGACGATTTGGATCTTGAAAAATATTTGAAGTGACCGCCCTTTCCAACGCCAATACCGCTAGCGCCAGACCCCTAAGATTTGGATTGTTTGCAGTCGCCGTGATTACCCTGCTGGTGGGAATATTTGCGGGCTTATCCCGACTACAGATCACGGTTCCGGACATCAGCTTGCAGTTTGCCGCCTTTCACGGACCTCTCCTGATCTCCGGTTTTTTTGGCGTTGTGATTAGTCTTGAGCGCGCCGTTGCAGTGAAGACCGCCACCGCCTATGCAGCACCGGTTCTCAATGCCGTGGGCACACTGCTGCTCCTTCTTTTTGGGATTGTGGCCGGCGCACAGCTTTTGGCGATTGCGGCCGCAACGGTCTTAACAGTGGTGAGCCTTCAGCTGCTGCGAAAAGTAAAAGCAGATTTCACCGTGATTCTTGCAGGCAGCGCGGCCTGCTGGAGCATCGGGGGCATGGTCTGGTGGTTCACCAACGACACCGCCCGCGCAACCCTACTCTGGTTTGCCTTTTTGATCATCACGATTGCGGGCGAGCGCTTAGAACTCACGCGATTGCTGGGCACACCACAGCACGCAAAGCGTTGGTGCCACGCTATTGTGGTCACCATCATGATCGGGGCCCTGGGATATGCACTAGTACTGCCTGGGGCAGGCACTTTGTTTTCAGTGGGGCTCACGTTGTTGGCCGCATGGCTGATTCGATACGATCTTGCCCGTCACAACATGCGTCAGACCGGCATGACACGTTATATCGCCGCATGCCTGTTGTCGGGCTATGGGTGGCTTGGGCTTGCTGGCGTTCTTGGCCTGCTGGGAGCCTTTGTGCCGGGCAGCCCACTGCGTGACAGCGCACTGCATGCACTGGGGCTTGGTTTCGTCATGGCCATGGTGTTTGGCCATGCACTCATTATTTTCCCTGCCATCGCCAGAATCAAGGTGGCGTATCACGCTGCCTTTTATATTCCTTTAGCACTACTTCACGGCTCTTTGGCGTTGCGTGTTGCGGGAAAGGTGTTAGACATCACACCCCTTCAACAATTTGGCGCCGTTGCAAACGCCCTGACATTTATCTTCTTTGCCGTGGTGATGGTCTGGGGGGTGCGCAAGGGCCGCAACCTTAGCAGACGGCCTGCCACGCACGGGTGATTAAAGCCACCTGCGCTGCCACCGCCTCGGATACCGGCCCTTGCCCGCTCAGCACTTTTTGGGTGTAAGCAGCCGTCTGCGCCGCATCGATCTGCATTTCCTGGGGCGATAACGACAGCCCGCGGCCTGTCTCGGCGGAAAGACTCGCCATCTGATCCGCCCAGAAAGCAGCCGACTGATGCTGCCCGTTCAAAATAAAAACGGTCTCTCGCAGTCGGCGCGCTTCCGCAATGACTTCACCCTCAAGGCCATGAAACAACATGGCCGACAGATGATGCATTTGCATGGCTTCCTGCATCGCCTCGCTGTATTCCCCATGGGTATAACTGGACAGCAACAGGCTTTTTCCAGCAATTGGATTGATCATCTTGGCAAGACTATGGCCAGTGTTACGAAGGGTCAGGGCCCGCCGCACTTCAAGTAGCCGGGCAAGCCCGGGGCACAGCAAGGCGGTATCCACCCAGCGAAATTCACCGGCTGCCATTGGTGCTAGCGATTGACTCTGGCCAATACCGAGTTCACGTAAAACATCACCACTACTAACCCGTACGTCTTCGGTTGGCATACCGTGCATCAAGACTGGTACGCCACGTTGTGCCAGCATCAGACCCAACAGCGGTGTTAACACCGGGAATTTTCTTGCGCCGTTATAGCTGGGTATCACCACCACGGGGTTGCCGTTTGCCGCAGAAATACATTGCACACGCGCCTGTAACGCATCCATGAAACCGGCCAACTCGTCGGCGCTTTCCCCTTTGATCCGCATGGCCATGCAAAAGGCACCCACCTCAAGATCGGTCACCGTGCGGTCCAACACCTGGGCCATCAGATCGGCGGCCTCAGGCCGCGTCAGGGCGTGGCCATCACCGCGCTTGCGGCCAACACGCCGAATATATGCACCTATCCCCACGAAAACCCTCTCTATCGCCTAGGTCAGCCGAACCAAAGAACGATCACCAAAACCTGATGCGACGCCCCCCTTGCGTTAATGAGACGTGCCCTCTGATCGCGTGATCTTATTCCACACGTTGTACTTGCCGACGGGTTTTTTCATGGGGAGACGTTTGACTTCTTTAAAGGTCTGCGCATCAAAGACCACCAAGGCACCGTCGTTTTCCCAGACACTGGCCAGGGCATACCGGCCATCTTTGGTGAATTCAATATGGGCCAGCGTTTTACCGGGCTCTTTGACTTGATGAACGATTTCAAGGGTCTGCTTGTCAATGATACTCAGCGTGTCTTTTGCCGTTGGGCTCATCATGGAGTCGGTCCACGCAAACCGGGTTGATTCATGACTGCGCATAAAAAACCCAGGGCCGGGTGTCTTAATCGTGGCCACTGGCTTCCAGGTGCTCATCTCAATCACATCAATCGATCCATCGCGCAAATTCGGGCTGGCCAGCACGGTTGCCCCGTTACGCGAAAACGTAATGCCCGACCCAAGATGCGGCATACCGGCGATGGCCAGGTCGGCAATTTTGCGCCGAATGTCCAGATTCACGACTTGGGCAGAGGCCGAAGCTGCCGCAGCCCCAGCGCCCTCTCGCGGCCGAGTCGCGCCCAAGACATGGGTATAAGACTGATCGAAGAAAAAATCATCCAGGGGTTCGTCTAGGCGGGTGCGCCGAACCCCAAGAAAACCGGGCTTAGCAACCGCTTCGCCCATACGAAAGTCGTGGACATAGCCATCAAAAATCGGCTTGGCGTTTGGATCGTAGGAAATCTCCCAGATCTCGGGGGCATCTTTTAAGGCCACGACAAAACTTTTTCTTGGCCCAGCATCGTAGACCGCAGAGACACGCGAGCTCTGTTTGCCATCCAAGGTCTCGGCCTTCAGGGTTTTCACATGGTTGAGCATCTCATCAAAGATCACCACGGTATGGGGAAGATAGTTTGCAGCTACCACGTATCGCCCATCGGAACTAATGGCCACATTGCGCATGTTCAAGCCGGCACGCACTTCGGCCACCACCCGAAGATTCCACAGGTCATACTTGGTAATCCAGCCATCCCGCGAACCAAAGATGACATAACGGCCATCGGGAGAAAATTTCGGCCCGCCATGCAGTGCAAACCGAGATGGGAAACGATGAATCACATCAAATCGATCCCCATCGACCAACGAGATATGGTGATCGCCGCCTTCGACCACCACGAACAGATTCATGGGGTCCGCCGACCAAACGGGTTTATTTGCATCCGGGCGCGCTGCTGGCGGCATCACACGCGATGCGCGAATATCTGTATCGGCCCACTGCGGTACTGGATGAACCGGAGAGCGCACCCATTTCGTGAGCGCTGTAATTTCAGCGGGGGACAACACAGCAGAAAACCCTAGCATCTGGGTAGCCACCCGCCCCTGGGCAATCACGCGGGTAATTTCGGCATCACGGATACGTGCAAGGCTTTCTGGCAAAAGCGCCGGCCCCATGACACCAATACGCTGCTCGCCATGGCAGCTCACACAATGCTGCTGATACAGACGGCCTGGATCGATCGCGCCAGTCGCTGCCCGCTGCGCAACGGGTTCTGACGCTGTAGTCGCAGCACCAGAGGCTTGGGCTTGGGCCAGGCCAAGACTTAAGCACCAGAAAATCGCAATGGTCAGAACAAAACGAATAGTTAATGCATTTAAAAAGGTGTACATAAACTAGCCTTTTGAATTCATGTCGCCGCGCACGCATTCACCGGCATGCTTTGTATTTCAGCATCGGTGAGATAACAACCTGGGTCTTCCGCCCAGACATCCCCCGTGAGTTGCTGTGCCCGAACCCGCGTGTTGCCCCCGCAGATGGCCCGATAGTGGCAGGTAGCACAACGGCCCTTCACCGGGCGGGGTTTGGATTTCAGCCCCGCCATCACAGGATCGCTGGTGTCTTGCCAGATCTCAGAAAACGGTCGCTCTTTCACCGAGCCCAGGTCGTAGTGCCACCACATGGTGTCGGGGTGGACATGGCCAAGATTATCGATGTTGGCGATATTCACACCACTTGAATTCCCACCCCACTGCGTGAGCCGCTCTTGAAGCGGGTCGAGCCACTGTGGCATGCGCTTGGCCACCCAATGCAAAAGCCAAACGGCGTCTGCATCGTTGTTGCCTGTGACATATTCTTCATCCCGGCCATTGATGGCAGCATCCCAGGCCCTTTCAAACAACAAGTCCATGGCGGCCTTAGTAGCCGCTACCTGGGCATCTTTTTCACGATGGATGTTGCCGCGCCCGGCATAGTTCAGGTGGGAGAAATAAAACTTCTGGACCTGCTCTTCGCGCATTAAATCCAAGAGCGGCGGAAAATCGTGGGCGTTTAATGCGGTCATGGTAAAGCGCAGCCCCACCTTGACGCCGCGGGCTTCTAAAAACCGAACGGCAGACAGACTTTTATCAAAAGCACCCTGCAAACGACGGAATTTGTCGTGGGTCTCACGAAGGCCATCAAGACTAATCCCAACATAATTAAAACCTGTGGCCGCGATGCGGTCCGCCATGGGTTCGTCAATCAGCGTGCCGTTGGTCGAGAGCCCCACATAAAAACCCATCTCTTTGGCCCGATGCGCAATATCAAAAATATCTTTGCGCATCAGCGGCTCACCGCCAGACAAAATCAACACCGGAACATGAAACGCCTTTAAATCTTGCATCACGGTGTAGACCTGTTCGGTCGTTAACTCATTGGGGTAATCGTGATCCGCTGACAGGGCATAGCAGTGTTTGCAAGTGAGGTTGCAACGGCGGATCAGGTTCCAGATCACCACTGGCCCCATGGGCTGGCTGGCTGCATGGCTCGCGCTTGAGCCACGAGTGGCCGCTGCTGGATAAGCCCCCTGCCGCTGAGCGGCAGCCAACTCTCGCATGTAATGACTGATTCGAAACACGATTACACCTCTTTCATCCGGAAGCCGGTTTTTTTCAATATTGCCGACGAATACAAGACATCATGGGCACGACACGCTGAGCCCATGATTGCCGCCAAATTCTCGACTTGTGCCGACACTTCATCACGGCTACGCCCGTGCACCATAGCAAATAAGTTATAACGCCATATCGGTAAATGCCGTGGGCGCCGATAACAGTGGCTCACACCCGGCAAGGCCCCAATACGCTCACCAATTGCGTCCACCACGTCGTCGTCGACATCCCAGACCGACATGCCATTGGCCACAAAGCCCAGTCGATAGTGATTGGGCACCGCACCAATCCGGCGAATCAGTCCTGAGTTCAGCATGGCAGAAAGACGGTCGCGGACTTGGGTCTCGTCAATGCCAAGCTCGGCCGCAATCTGCGCATAGGGCCGTGGCACCAGCGGCAATCCCGACTGTGTGGCGCGAATCAATGCGCGGTCCATTGGATCCAGGGCCTTCATACTGTCCCTCCCAAGACAGGCAATCGCAACTCCACAAAAAACTCTCGCTCTTTTGGAAAGGCCAACACAGCACAACCCGTCACTGACTCGATACGGGCCATAACATCCTGGGCTGCGGCTGGCGACTCTGCAGCCACCACAAACCACATGTTCAAGGCATGCTCACGCCGATAGTTGTGGGCGACCTCGGGGAACTGATTGACCAGCTCGGTAATCGCTTCAAACCGTTCCTCGGGGGCCGCCAATGCTGCCAATACAAATAGGCCACCCGCCCGCTCAATCTGAAACAAGGGCCCAAAGCGAGTTAAGACCCCGGCATCTAACAGCGCTTGCAGCCGTTCAATCACTTCCATCTCGGACCAACCCATCTCCACCGCAACATCTTGATACGGTCGCTCTGAGATTGGAAACCCGCCGTGCAGCCGATCGATCAACTGCAGATCTCTAGATGTGAGCTGCATCACGATATCTCCGGGCGCCCGTCTGTTTGAAGCGCCTGAGTGAGAAGAGCACCGCATGCGGCAGATCGTCAAGACGAAGGGTGTGCAAGATCTGATCGATCACTGCCTGAACATCTTCGCGATTCGTGCCATGCACCATGCAATACACATTGTAATTCCATCCTGGTGCCCGGGCGCGTTGATACGCCAGCGTCACCTGTGGCACCTGGGCCAACGCCAGACCTACTTCGTCCACACGCGCCTGCGGCACATCGAAGACAGTCATGGCGTTACAACCAAAACCAAGCTCGTGGTGCCGCACCACATTGCCAAAACGACGCAACACACCAGTGGCTAACCACTCTTGAATCTTTTGACAGACCTGATCAGAAGTCCAGCCCAACTGTTTTGCCCACAAGTCATACGGGCGTTCAACAATCGCGATGCCCCCCTCCACCAAGGCTGCCAAAGCACGATCTGCGGGCGCAATCGCCGGAACCTGTTGCAAAGAAAGATTGCTGGGCTTGTGACTTGCAGCCTTTTCCTTGAGATCAAAAGCAAGGTCAATCCGATACGGTCGGACCATCGGCAGGCGAAGTGCCTGATAGCCCGTCTGCGCATCCAGCGCTTGCATCTCTGCTTCGACCGTTGCAGCGTCTTGCCCTGTCATGACAAACCACAGGTTGTAGACATGCTCGCGTTCGTAGTTGTGATTCACCCCGGGAGATTGCGACACGATATCGGCCACACGATCCAGGTCATGCGGAGGCACCGCCATCGCGGCCAATAAAGATGCACCACCTGCGGCCTGATGAAATACCCCGCCCACGCGGCTCATCACACCCTTGTCCAGCCAGTCGCAATAACAGGACATCACTTCTTCAATGGATAGGCCGTAACGCTCCGAAAGCAGCGCAAAAGGACGGGCAACCAGCGGAAAGTCGCGCTGCTCACCGTTGAGCATCTCAAACGGTCGATCGGCAGCCTGGCAGTCCATCGGCAGATTGGTGGAGGTGGTCATGACGGCCGTTAGCGTTTAAAACCCAACCCGATTCGCACGCGAAGTGAAGAAAATTCCCGATGGCGCATCGACCGACAGCACCGCCTGATTCTTCAATGTGTGTGTATCGATAACAACCACGCGATTGTCATCGCGGGCACTGATCCATACCGACTCTCCGCGGGGCGTAAATTCCATATGCAGCACTGCCTTGCCCGGCGAGAGTGTGGCCACAACCTGATTACTCTGCGTGTCAATCACCTGCACCCTGTTGTAATCGGGGACCGAAAAATTCACCCAGACCTGACGGCCATCGGGGCGCGCCATCACAAAAACAGGCTGGCCTGCCACCGGGATGCGGCCAACCTCTTGCCAAGTGTCGGTGTCCACCACCAAGACCTCGTGACGACCAATCGCAGGAAGATACGCACGCCGGCCAGCCACTGCCCAACCACGCAGGTGCGGCATCTTGTAAACCGGTAGCGGCTGAGATCCGCGGCCATACCCTGTCAAGATATGCTGCACTTTGGGCGATTCACTCCACAGATCAATCATGGCCAAGCCGTCTTGGCCAAAGAGGCCCGCAATGTAGTGTCGCCCATTGGGTGTGACCAGGGCATCATAGGGTTGACGACCAATCTGCTTAAACGTGGTCACCTTCGGGTTGGACAGATCATTGCAATCTACCACCCAGATTTCATCTGCATCAAATAGGCTATACGCAAACCGTCGGTTTGGAAGATCGACCAGACCCACCACACGGGACAGCTGACCTTGACCGTAGCGCGCTGGCAGATCGAGTTTGAGTTCCAATGTCTCCGCATCAAAGACCTTGATGCCACCCGGTGTGTAATTCTGAGCAACAACCAACTTACCATCGGCCGAGATGGCGCCACCAATCGAATTGCCCGCCTGCATGACTCGGGCCTCAATCGCCCGGGTCAGGATGTTGACCTTGGTCAGCCCCCCGTCCCGGCCAAACACATAAGCAAAGCGAGCATCTCGCGAAAAGACAACCGACGCATGGGATAAATCCCCCAGGCCTTCGACCTCGCCAATCAATTCACGGGTAGTGGTGTTGACAATCGACAGCCTTCCCTTGGCACGCTGGATCACAACACCCAGATCTCCGGTGCCCACCGCTGCGGGTTGAACCCCCACCGAGGCACACCCCGCCAACATCGCCGGACCAATGACTGCACCTGCCAAAAATACCCGTCGTTCCATTATCGACCTCTCTCCACTTCCTCTGGAAATCCTGTCTGCAGTCGCTTCACAATCCACGCGGCCTCTTCATAGCTTAATAATGCCGACCAAGGTGGCATGGGGGTGCCCGGTCGGCCAGCATGGACTGTGGCGACCAGGGAGTCCAGGGGTTTGTCGGCCAGGGCCTGTTGGGTGAGCGCAGGGCCAAGCCCGCCGGTGAGTCGCATGCCGTGACATGAGCCACAATCCTGACGCACCATACGGATTAACTGTTGTTGACGGGCCAACGATGGTTCCGATGCGGCCGGGTCTGTGCTAGCCTGGGCCGCTGTGACACAGAGCAAAAGCCCAACCACGATTACCCCCAGATGACCACTCTTACCACCCATCATCGCCACTCCCCAGGCCGTTTTCATGAGGGCTATGGTGCCCAGATGAACCTTTGTTTTCCTTAACCTAGGTTAAGGAAATTGGGACATTACCACCAGAAAATGACTTCCATCAATTTTTGTGGGGAAAGAGATGAACGTGCGAGATAACGGACTAATCCGCGAATTTTCCGGATCTGAATCGTCAAGTGGCAGACCCGGCCGAGTGGGCACCGTCACGCTGATCGGTGCCGGCCCCGGTGACCCAGATTTACTCACGCTAAAAGCGTATCGCGCACTCCAGTCCGCTCAAGTCGTGCTCTACGATCATCTGGTCAGCCAAGAGGTCATGAAGTTCCTTCCCCAGAGTGCAGAGCTCATTTATGTGGGCAAAGAGTCTTCACGCCACTCCATGCCCCAAGAAAAAATCTGCGACACCTTGGTGGCCCTGGCCCGATCCGGCCGGGATGTGATTCGATTAAAAGGTGGCGACGGTTACATCTTTGGCCGCGGTGGTGAAGAGGCTGCTGTATTGGCCCAGGCCGGCGTGCCCTTTTGCGTGATTCCCGGCATTACCTCTGCCCAGGGGGCAGCCGCCTCGGTTGGAATCCCACTCACACACCGCGATCATTCCCGGTCCCTGATCTTTGCTACTGGGCATCTGCGCGAAAATAAACAAGTCGATTTAGATTGGGACACACTGTCACGGCCCAATCAAACCGTGGTGATCTATATGGGAATTGGCACACTGCCCATCATCAGTCAACAACTCATCGCCCACGGCCTTTCCCCAGACACACCTGCGGCCCTGGTTGAGCGGGCCACCACCGATGCAGAGCGTTGCGTGGCGGGGAACATCAAGACATTGCCCGAGATCGCCATCCAAGAGGAAATTAAACCGCCGGCACTGATTGTGATCGGTGAGGTGGTTCGCCTACGCGAGACGCTTGGCGCGATTAAACCTGCAGTTCAGGCCCTGGCCTGACCATAAAACGGCACGCTTTCGCTGTGTAGAACGCGGTATGCTCACGGCATGACGACCGGCATTTTATTATTTGCTCACGGGTCGCGCGATCCAAACTGGAAGCGGCCTTTTGAGTCAATTCTTCAACAGACCGAACAAGAGGCCAGTGGGCCTGTGGGCCTGGCCTTTCTTGAATCCATGCAGCCCGACTTTGCCCAGGGAATCGCCAGCCTAGTCGATCGTGGCGCACAAACCATTCGGATCGTGCCGCTCTTTTTGGCATCGGGCTCTCACTTGCGACAGGATTTGCCCGAGCTGGTTGCTCAGGCCAAGAACCAGCATCCGGGAATTGAGATCACTGTTGCAACCGCAATCGGTGAAGCGGCCTACACCCAAGCTGCAATTGCCCGCTACGCGGCAGCGTCTTAAAAGACCGTTAAAGATCAACAATCCATTCAATACCTTAACGCTGTCGTATAGACCCGCTGATTTCACCGGCAAGCGTGGCCATTAGTTCAGCTGCTGGCATTGGGCGCACTAAAGCGTAATGTTGTCCCGCCCATAGGCTTTGATATTCGCCGTCATTTCGCTTCACAGCTAATGCCCGAATAGGCCCGGTTAGTGTATTTTGTACCGGGAAAGGGAACAACGCTTTGCCCTGCATCTGGGTCATGAATTCGTTATTAATCCCTCGGGCACGTCGTCCAGAAAAAATTTTAGTTAGGCTTGTGCTCCGTTCGGTCTGTTGAACCAGATACGACTTGTGTGCAGGACTTGCACCCGACTCTGTACAACACAGAAACGCGGTGCCCAACTGCGCGGCACGCGCCCCCGCATTCAGTACACGCCGCACCGCCCAGCCATCCATCAGACCGCCGGCCGCCACGACTGGTATCGAGAGTTTTGTGACCAATTGAGACACCAAGGCCTCTACTCCAAGTTCTTCATCAGAGGCATTTACATTGAATATTCCGCGATGCCCACCGGCCTCGATGCCTTGGGCCACAACAAAATCAGCGCCAGCCCGCTCTATGGCCATGCCCTCGGCAAGGCTTGTCGCCGTAATTCCTGTCGCAATACCAAGCGACTTGGCCTGCTGCAAAATTTCAGGCGACGGAATTCCGAAGTGAAAGGTCAGAATGTCTGGCCGCTGCCGCCAGATCGGCGCCAGAAGCTGATTTAGATCTGGAAAGTAAGGCGGCGACGGGATCTGTACATCGCACAAGTCGGCATATGGCAACCCACGAATCGCTGCTAAGGCGGCCTGTTGCACTTTGGCCTCGGGCATGACCACCGGCGAAAACACAAAGAAATTGGCGTTAATGGGCCCTGATGTCAGTTGCCTAGTCGCAACCAAATCTGACTCAATTTTTTCGGGCGTGTTGTAGGCAAAACCGAAACTACCCACACCGCCCGCGTTTGCCACTGCTGCAGCCAGTGCTGGCGTATTCACACCGCCCGCCATCGGCGCGGCGATTACTGGAACGCGTAATTGATCAAAATTAAACGCCATGACGAAAAACGACCCCTATCGATTGCCCAGATAGGGCATTATCTCCTGATACAACAAAACGCATGGTCACTACTCTTTTCAGTCATTTGTCACGCCAGCACCCATGATGCCGCCACCAAGTGTTACGCCACACAGAATTCCAGCGGGCATCTGGATCTTGGGCTTTGTCAGCATGCTCATGGACATCTCATCAGAGATGATCCACAGTCTCTTGCCCCTTTATTTGGTGGGCGCACTTGGTGCCAGCGCCTTGGTGGTTGGTGTCATCGAAGGGCTTGCCGAAGCTACCGCACTGATTGCCAAGGTTTTCTCCGGAACCCTAAGTGACTACCTGGGCAGACGCAAAGGCCTGGCCGTGATTGGCTACGGTCTGGGCGCACTGAGTAAACCCCTGTTTGCGATTGCCCCCACCATTAGTTTTGTACTCACCGCACGCCTGCTTGATCGCGTGGGAAAGGGCATTCGAGGCGCACCCCGGGATGCCTTGGTGGCCGACTTAACCCCAAGCGAGATACGCGGCGCGGCCTACGGTCTTCGCCAGTCACTCGACACCATTGGTGGTTTTGTGGGGCCACTCATGGCGGTGATATTGATGCTGCTGTGGACCAACAACTTCCAACTGATCTTCTGGGTAGCAGCGGTACCCGCCTTTGTATCTGTTGGTCTGCTGCTCTACGGTGTGAAAGAACCTCAGCGACTGGTCGACACGACCCGGAAAAACCCAATTCACAAAGAAAATCTCAAAAAACTCAGCAAAGCGTATTGGTGGGTGGTCGGTGTGGGCGCCGTCTTCACGCTGGCGCGCTTTAGCGAGGCATTTCTTATTCTTCGCGCACAACAGGCTGGCGTTGCCCTGGCCCTGGTGCCACTGGTGCTGGTGGTGATGAATCTGGCTTATTCGATTACCGCCTATCCCTGGGGCAGACTCGCCGACGGCAAGAGCCACAAGAGACTTCTTGCCATCGGTTTAATGGTGCTGATTGCTGCTGATCTTGTGCTGGCCACAGACGATCACTGGGTCACCCTTATGGCCGGTGTTGCGCTGTGGGGAATTCATATGGGCATGACCCAGGGTCTGCTGGCCACGATGGTGGCCGCATCAGCACCTGAAGACCTGCGTGGCACCGCCTTTGGTTTGTTTTATCTGGTGAGCGGCATTGCCATGCTGATTGCCAGCAGCGTGGCGGGATTGTTGTGGGACCAACTCGGCCCGGCATTTACTTTTTATGCAAGCGCTACATTTAGCCTGATTGCGTTAGTGGGCTTGCTGAAAAAGTGGTAGCGGTTTGATCTGCCGCACAACCACACTGTTTTAAAAACCCAGCTCACATGTCTTGCGGAAGCGTGAGTCTTACCAAGAGCCCACCCAGAGTGGAGACAGAGAGATTGAGATGGCCGCTATAGAGTTCTACTAACTCCGAGACGATCGCCAGACCAAGCCCTGATCCGGGTGCCTGCTCATCCATTCGAACACCACGCTTGAATATCTCGGAATACTTTGCCGGATCAACCCCTGGGCCGTCATCCCCAATCGCAAGCACAACGTTATTTCCCTCTCGCTGAACAGTGACCAAGACTTGCTTGCGGGCCCACTTTGCAGCGTTTTCGATCAGATTACCAAGAATTTCCAGTAGATCTTGTGACTCCCCTTTGAAATACACAGGGCCATCGATCAACTGAATCTCAAATGTAAGATTCTTTTCTGCAAAGGCACGACGCATCACTTTGAACACATCTTCCACGACCGGAGCTACCTCCACGGGCTGGCGATGCACACGCACATCCGCCGCCATACGGGACCGTTTTAAATGCCAATTCACTTGGCTCTGGGCCAATTCGCTGTACTTCTTCACGGTGTCTCGAAGTGTTTGTTCCGAGACCGAGGCATCTGTCGCCGAGTTAGACATGACGGCCAAAGGCGTTTTTACGGCATGGGCTAAATTTCCGGATAAGGTTCTCGCCCGCTCGACATGTCGGGTGTAGTCCGATAAGACCTGGTTGAAGTTTTCGGCAAGGGGTTCGATTTCAGCCGGAAATTTTCCCTCTAACCGGTCTGAGCGGCCCTCTCGCAGTCTCGTTAGCTCCAGATTGAGCCGTTTTAAAGGGGAAAGCCCAACGACAAGTTGCGCCATTAACACCGCAGCCAAGACCGCAGCCAAGATCACCAAATACAGCACCACCGTTTGGTTGAACTCTTGAATAGACGCCTGTAGCGGTTTCATATCCGCGGCAGCAATCAAGCGAATCTGTGCAGAATCACGGTCAAGCTCCAGCTGAACCGTGCGCTCAAGTGCCATGACGAGCTGCTGATTGGGGCCGGTGACCTGGTGAACATGGACAGCGCCATCGGCCAAGGAATCCCCCAACAAGGACAACTTATAGTCCCAGAGTGAACGGGATCGCTGAAGACCACCGGGAATAACCGCTTCCGTTGAACTGATTTGCCAATACATTCCCGAATAGGGCTTGCTCCAGCGGGGATCCCCCTGGGGCTCTCTAAGCGTGACACGTTGCGTGGCAGAGTCAACACTTAACCCGCCTGCGAGCTGATCTAGCGTTACCTTTAAGGTCGATTGAAACTGCGCGGTGACTTGACGCTCAAAGAGCCCGGTCAGCACTTGATGGGCCACAAACAATGTCGCCACAATGGCAACAAGACTAATCGCGCTAAGCCGGGCGCGCAGAGAGCCTGTCCACTGGCCCCAGGCCATGATCACCTTATTACCCAAGAGTCGCTTCTGAATCGCCGAGCCGATAGCCCAAGCCGCGAACGGTTTCAATCATGCCAGCGGGCATTTTCTTTCGAAGACGCGCCACAAAGACTTCGATCGTGTTGGAATCCGGGTCGTCGTTGTAGGAATAAATGTGCTCGGATAGCGTTGTTCGGCTTGCGACTTCTTTGGGGTGATGCATCAACCACGACAAGATCTTGAATTCATGGGCAGTCAGGGTTACAGGCTGGCCATCAACACTCACCCGTCCGCCCACGGTATCAAGCCTGACATTTCGCCACACCAATACCGGTGTTGGGTTGCCTACCGAACGCCGTATCACGCCACGCAATCTGGCCAACAACTCTTCCATGTGAAACGGCTTGGCAACATAGTCGTCAGCCCCAGCATCAATTCCACCCACCTTGTCACTCCAGCTGTCTCGCGCCGTCAAAATGATGACCGGCATATTTCGACCAGCCGCCCGCCAGCCCTTTAACACCGATAAGCCATCTAGCATGGGTAGCCCTAGATCAAGAATCGCGGCATCTAACGATTCCTCAAGCCCCATGTGAAGTGCATCTTGGCCATTGACCGCAAGATCGACCGCATAGCCCTGCTCTTGGAATGCAGTCTGAAGCTGCCGCCCTAGAGTCGGTTCATCTTCGACAACCAATATGCGCATAAGAGTCTGGTTTCTTGGGTAAACAAGGTTTGATTATGCCGCTACCTGGCGGCAGGCGACTGGCGCTCACGGGGCTTGGAGCGCGATTCTAAGATCTCCGCTGTGCGCGCATCGACTTTCATTTTAAAAAGCCTGCCATCGGGGGCTACGCCCTTGATTTCGTAGACCCAGATCTTTCCATCTTTGGCGCGCTCGTCGTCCAACTCGACCTCTAGGATTTGCCCGGGCTGTGACGCCGACACCTTGGCCAGAATCTTATCCAAGGGCAGGATTTCGCCAGATTGCAGGGCCTGCCTTGCCCGTGCGTGATCGGCTGCAGCAAGCACAGGCTGGGTCGTGAGGGTAACAAAGCCAAGCCCAAGGGCCAGCAGCGCAGATTTAAGTGCGGTTTTGTTCATGTTCAAAACTCCTATAGAAGGTTTGCAGTCTTATCCACGCCGGCTGAACGCAAGATGAATGAGCCCTTCAGGTTCCATCAATCATGGATTTCCCATACTGCGCCTGTGTTCTTTTTAACCGCATGGAGAAATCATCATGATTCGCATCCCAAAGTCCCTACCCGTACGCCTAATTCTTAGCGCCGGAATGCTATTGGCCGCCGTCACCGCTAGCGCCGCCGACACCACGCCTGCGGCCCAACTGTCCCAGTGGAGCACCGCCGCCGGAAAGCCCGGTGATATCGAACGCGGCAAGACCTTTTATAACGCCAAACACGGCAAAGATCTGAGCTGCGCTTCGTGCCACAACAGTAACCCCATGGCCCAAGGAAAGCATAGTTCAACCGGGAAAGCTATCGAGCCCCTCGCCCCGAGCGCCAACCCGAAAGCCTTCACTGACACTGCAAAAGTGAACAAATGGTTCCGTCGCAATTGCAACGACGTCGTTGGCCGGGAATGCTCCGCCCAGGAGAAAGCCGACTTCATCGCCTATGTGATGAGTGTCAAAAAATAAATCAACACCTTCGGAGATTCATGATGAACTCAGTTACCAAATCCCTGGCCTTTGCGGTCGCAGTCGTGGCCAGCACGGCCGCTTACGCGGGCAAACCCATGATGCCGGAAACGCAGATGCTGACCATCTATAAACAAGAGTGCGGCACCTGCCACATGGCATACCCCCCTGGGTTTCTATCCAAACCGGCCTGGGGTCGGGTCATGAACTCGCTATCGAACCACTACGGTACCGATGCCAGCCTGGATGACACTCAAGTAAAGGAAATCAGTCAGTGGCTAAACCAACACGCCGGGACTTATAAGCGGGTAGTGCAATCGTCAAAAGAGGATCGGCTCACCACCACGGAGTGGTTCCTGCGCAAACACAAAGAAATTCAGCCCAATGTGTACCAACGCGCCGCGATTAAAAGCGCCGCGAATTGCGCCGCCTGTCACACCACCGCTGCCAAGGGTGATTTTGAAGAAGATAACGTAAGGATTCCGAAATGAATAATTCCTTGACCACAATCGATGCCCAAAGCGCTGAGGGTTCTCTT
Organism: beta proteobacterium MWH-UniP1; assembly: GCA_036362785.1. Classification (NCBI taxonomy): domain Bacteria; kingdom Pseudomonadati; phylum Pseudomonadota; class Betaproteobacteria; species beta proteobacterium MWH-UniP1. The sequence goes on along the minus strand of CP143625.1, from coordinate 870,291 downwards.
AAAAAGAAAACACCCAAGGCAATTCTGGTGTGGGACTTCCCCACCCGGATATTCCACTGGACACTCGCCGTCTGCTTTGCCGGGGCCATGATCACTCAGGACATGGAAAGCCTGCGCATCGTTCACAACACGTGTGGCTACACCATGCTTGGGCTGGTCGCCTTTCGCATCATTTGGGGAATTATCGGCACCCGGCACGCACGGTTTAGCTCATTTGTGCCAAGCCCGAAGCGCGTCATCGCGTATGTGAAGGGGTTGATTACCAAAAAACCGATTCACACGGTGGGACACAACCCGCTTGGTGCCCTGGATGTGATTGTGATCTTATCTCTGGTGATTGGCGTGGCCACATCTGGAATCATGCTGGATGGCGGGTTTCAAGAGGAATTCTTCGAAGAGGTTCACGAGGTACTCGCCAATCTGTTGTTGCTGGTGATCGGTGTGCATGTCACCGGGGTGCTGTTTTCAAGCTTTACCCACAAAGAGAACCTGATTAAATCAATGATCAGTGGCTATAAGATCGGCGATGCATCCGAGGGTATCCGCCGCACCTTCTGGTGGCTGGGACTGGCCATGATCCTGGCGATCGGCTACTTTTGGGCAATCCAACTGCGGCTCATCACCATCTAAACCGTCAAACCTAGCGATTTAAGGCCTGAACCCCATAATCTGGGGTTCAGGCATTTTGGTTTTCTAAAGCCCGCCGTTAGGGCCGGGAGACGAGATGCTCGGGGCTCGAAAAAAGGGCTGCAAGCTCCTCAATCTCGCGATCTGAGAGCCGGCGAGCCTCCTCCACCATTAGGCTTGGGGCACCGGGACGGTACTTGTATGCGAAAAGTTTGGAGCGAAGGCGATGCTGGTCTTGTCCCGCAATGGCGGGGGCCAAGTCCGATCCCAGGCCAGATGCACCGTGGCAGGACACGCAGGTCTGGGCCCGGGCCGCAACAGGGGTTAGCGACTCGGAAGCAGCCGCTGAAGATGCCGCTAAGCCCACACTCAACATTAGAACTGACAAAAAATGCATAGGCACCACTCTAGCCCGAGCATTGGGGGAGCGGTTCTAGATATTTATGAATTAGATTTTCCAAAAACCGAAAAAGCAATGAAGACTGCAGAAATAGATTCAGCGCCTGCGCGACTTTCGGCTGCCATGCTTTTTGAAAATCTCTTGGGCCTGTTGACGGACATCTTCCTGTTTTCGCAGGCCCCATAACCGATCGCGCGCAAGCTTTGATGCCGCCAAATGATCGACGATGGGCAACGGATAACTGGGAGCCAAATGCTCAGGCACCCAAGCCGCAACAAAACGACCATCGGGGTCTTGATCTGTTTGTTGTTTTTCCGGGTTGTAGACACGAATGGTGTTAATTCCGGTGGTGCCGCTTTGCATCTGAATCTGCGGCCAATGAATACCGGGTTCATAGTCGGTGAAGAGTCTTGCCAAATGCTGGCCAGTTTCCCGCCAATGTAGCCAGAGATGTTGGCTCGCAAAAGACACCAACATGGCCCGCATTCGGAAATTAATCCAACCGTTGTGATGAAGATAACGCATGCAGGCGTCGACAAAAGGCAAGCCCGTATGGCCATCTCGCCAAGCCTGAAAGAGCCGCTCTTCTTCTTTCGTGTAAAGCCCCTCATTGCGTAGACCCCGGGTTGCCGGATGCAAACAGCGAAACTCAATCTCAGGCTCAGATTCCAGCTTCTGCATAAAGTGACAGCGCCAGTGCAGCCGGCTCTCAAAGCTCTTTAGACTCATCAGCATGCGGCTTTGGTGGGGATGCCCAGCTTCCGTCTGCCAATTGGTCTTGGCACGCTCTATCGCCTGAATGACTTCTTTGATCGACAGGGTTCCCCATGCCAAGTGGGGAGAAAGCCGCGAACAAGATTGTTCAGAAGTACCGGGACTACTCATATGCCAACGGTAGTCGAGCCCCCTGCCCTCGACGAAGCTTTTTAAAAGTGCGATACCAGAACGGCGACCGCCCTGCTGCCTTCCAGGGCAATGATCCACTCGGGCAAGGGCCTGCCAGCCCGAAACGCCATCAGTTCGAAAACACTCGGGCAGGCGGGCAATGCCCTGCTCAATCTCGCCGCCAATCGGCTGCAGCTCAGGCAGCCCAGCCGTTGGCTGTGCCATTCGCTTTTCCCAGATACGGGCCCAATCGTCGCGATCTTTTAACCGGCGCACCACGTTGTTTTGGGGGTGCTCCAGCCAGGCAACCCCATGCGCGCGGCACCAATTCGCCACCCGCTTATCGCGTGCAAAACTCTCCCAATTACCGGTCTCTTCATGACTGTGAAGCGTGAAAACACCAAACTGATCGACCAAGACCTTCAATAGATCAGGCATCTCGCCGGTTGCCACCAACAGCTTTAATCCAAGCTTGTTGGCGGAGATCTTAAGATCGTCCAACGACTCCTGATAAAAGGCCGCGTGCCGACCGCTGCTGTCCGGCAGCGCCCACAAAGATGGCTCAAACACCACCAGCCCCAGCACAGGCCCACGCAGCGCTGCGACACTCAGGGCAACATGATCCCGGACCCGAAGATCACGTTTAAACCAGACGATTTGAAGACTGGGCATCGGGAAATCGAAGAATTTTGTAGCTAAGAATTCTAATCATTTGCCCAAAAAAGGCCGGCCAAACGACAAACGCCCCAAAGATGGGGCGCTTGTCTCTGAAGCGGTCAACAGATCAACGATCAGTCTTCGACTTGCCGTCTTGCTTGGCGGCAAACGGGAAGGCGGTGCCGGACTCACCCGGTTTTGCGGGAATCCGAAGCGACAAGATCATCGTGACTGCCAGGGTAACCACCGTAAAGCCTAGCGACCAAACGATAGGAATCTTGTACACATCAATGAGCAGCATCTTGGCGCCAATGAACACCAGGACGATGGCAAGACCATAAGACAGCAGGTGAAATTTCTCATGCATGCCGGCAAGCAGGAAGTACATTGCCCGCAGACCTAAAATGGCAAACACATTAGAGGTGAGCACAATAAAAGGGTCGGTCGTGATCGCGAAGATCGCAGGAATGGAGTCCACTGCAAAAACCAGATCCACAATACCGATTAGGATGATCACCACAAACAACGGTGTTGCCATCTTTACGCCGTTGACCATCGTGAAGAACTTCTCGCCATCGTAGTTTGGCGACATCTTCATGTGCTTGTTGATCCAGCGAAGTGCTGGGTTGTTATCCAAGTCAGGCTCCTGCCCAGCCGCCCACCACATCTTGACACCGGTAAAGACCAGAAATGCACCGAACACGTACATGATCCAGTGGAACTGAGCAATTAGCCAAGCACCGATCAGAATCATGACGGCACGCAAGACAAGCGCCCCCAGGATACCGATCATGAGCACACGCTTTTGAAACGCTGGCGGCACGGCGAAATACGTAAACAGCATCAAAAACACAAAGATGTTGTCGACCGCCAGTGCTTTCTCAACCAGATAACCGGTGATGAACTCCAGTGCCTTGCCATCGGCCAATTCCTTGGCGACAGGGTCAGCACCCAGGCCGCCCAGGTACCACCAGAGCCAGCCCACAAAGACAAAGGACACCGCCACCCAGATCAGGGACCAGATCGTGGCCTCTTTGATGCTCACGGTATGAGCACCCTGGCGGTTCATTGCAAAAAAGTCGATCGCAAGCGCCACCACCACGAAGGCGGCAAACAGCGACCACAACAAGGGGGTTCCGATGGACATCATCGTGACGAGCCTCTCTTCCCAAACCGGCAACGATTGGGTAACAAATTGTTAGGAATCCTCGCCAGTCTTGCTGCCCGGATACAACGCTGTTCCAGGTTACGGTACCGAACACCAGTGGCTGCCAGCCCACCGATATCGTAATGACGACACCGCTACACGACGCATTTGCACGATCGTGCCAGCTACTCCCTTTGAGAGGCAGGCAAATTGAAACAGATTCGGCTTGGTGACGTCAACCATTTCGCCAATGAAAACCCCTGAAACGATGGGGTATTCCGCCAACGACGCAATCGAGCTGTCAGGACGCGCCGCGAAAAAGAACTGCCCCAACTAACGTGGCAGGGCCACCTTGGGCATCCGCTCCAAAATAACGAAGGCACGTTCGGTCAGATATTCCGACGCGCGATTGCGGTCAAACCGCTTCGGAGACGGTAAGACAGAAGCCAGCCAGGCCGCCTGCATGGCATCTATTTGGGATGCTGGCAGACCAAAGTAGTGCCTTGATGCGGCCTCGATACCAAACACCCCGACACCCCATTCTGCGGTATTCAGGTAAAGCTCAAGAATTCGCCGTTTGTCCATAACTACCTCAAGCATTCCCGTGATCACCAGTTCCTGAGCTTTCCTTACGTAAGACCGGTCAGACGACAAGAAAAGGTTTTTTGCCAGCTGCATGGTGATGGTCGACCCACCCCGCCGCACCTGTCCGCGCCGAATGTTCTCCCGAGCGGCTTTTTCTATCGACTCCCAATCCACGCCATCATGAAAAGCAAAGGCGGAATCTTCGGCGGCAACCACAGCCTGTTTTACAGAGACTGAAATGGCACCATAAGGCACCCAGATCTGCCGAATGGAACTAGATGTTCCCTTGGCCCGAAGCCGATCCTTTTCGGCCTCGATGAAAGCAGTGGTGCGTGGGTCGTTCCACCGGAACCATACTACCTGCGTAAAGATCCATGTCTGATACGCCAGCAATCCAGCGCAGGCCAGCCCAAACGACCACAACAGCCATCGAGAAGTTAAACTTCTGCGAGCCTTGCCTTTCGCCCTACTTTTTTGGCCTTTTTTCATCTTTAGAATGTCAATGCGCTGTTGCCGGATTCGCCCAATTTTATGACAACCCTCTTTAGCCTCTACGATCTATCGGTTGGATTCGGCCTTTTCTTAGGGGCGGTGCTCTACACCTCTGTTGGGCACGGCGGAGCGTCCGCCTATATTGCAATCATGTCGCTTTTTGGAATGAGCGCTGCAGCGATAAAACCCACGGCACTCACGCTCAATATCTTTGTGTCCTCTTACACAAGCTTTCAGTTTATTAAAGCGAAACTCTACGATCTAAAGCTTGTTATTCCATTGCTCATCGGAGCCGTTCCTTGCGCGTTTTTAGGTGGAAGACTTAACTTACCAAGCGACATTTACAAACCGATCGTTGGCATCATTTTGCTGTATTCGGCGTACCGATTCATCGCCACCACCAGCCAAACAGAACAACCACCAAAACCCTATAAAAAATGGCTGGCGGTTGTTGTGGGCGGAGTGATTGGCTTTTTATCCGGGCTAACGGGCACTGGCGGGGGTATTTTTCTGTCACCGTTAATCTTGTTTGCCGGATGGACCCGGGTAAAAGGCGCCAGCGGAACAGCCGCGATATTTATATTTTTTAACTCGCTGTTTGGTTTGCTCGGCAATATCAGCTCAGTAAGTCAACTACCTGCCGTATTGCCCCTGTATGTCGCGTTTGTCCTGCTAGGCGCTTTCATTGGAACACGATTTGGTATCCACTACTTTGCACATGTCGGCGTAAAACGGGCTCTTGGGGTGGTTTTGCTGATTGCAGGCTTGAAACTAACCCTGGGCCTTTGATCGAACACCCCCCAAGTAAAACCAGTGCCCGCGCCGATCAAGTCACATAATCCCCGTGGGCTTCTGGCTGATACAGCATGGATTGAATCTCCATACTGCGCTCCTTGCCCGCGGGCGGTGTCCAATACACGGCCGACCCAACACGACGACCAATCAGGGCAGCGCCAATCGGCGATAGCACCGAAATAAAGCCTTTTTCAAGACTGGCATCAATTGGGTAGCAAACCGTGATCTCTTGGGACTCACCACTATCGCGGTCGCGCACTTGTACCCGAGAGTACATGGTGACAATCGTTTCGGGAATTTCCGGCGCCGGCACCAAATCAGCAGCGTCTAGCACCCGAGATAAATCGGGGGGCAGATGTCCATCATTCAATCTCGACAGACGCACGTAATCGAGTTCGGTCAGCAGCAGCTCATCATTTAGAACAGTAGACATTTGGGGCTCCATGAAAAGGCATTCCTCAACAACAGAATGCATAAATAGCGCTTGGTGAGCGGCCCGACGACGAATGTGATGCGCAGAAATTTGGGGGTGATGCGTCGCCGGGCTTAAGCGTCTGCGGCGATTATCCGAGGGCGGAAAAACTGCTTCATAACGTCACGGCCGAACGTAGGCCCAGCCCTGCTGCTGGCGCCGCATTAACTGAATAACGCCAGCTGGGACATAACTAATCGACGGGTTCATTTCTGATTTTTCGATTTTCTGTGCGCCCATGGTGTTTTCGCAAGCGACAACTGAAATGCCGGTCTTGATCGCGTCGGTGACTCGATTCGCGGTCACGGCATCCATTTTGAGCATATTGATACCCGGTCCGTAGGCCACAATTTCAATGTCGACATTCTTTGGTCCGCCAAGATCCTGCTGAGCGTTTCTGGCATTATTCAATGCCAGGTTCCACTTTTTCGGGTCATCGTCACTGACCTGCAAGACAATCCGTGCCCGATCAGAAGACGGCGCACTAACGGCGGCGGTAATGGAAGACACACCAAGCACTGCAGCGACCAACCCGTTCACAAAGACTTTCATTTGATCCCCCCCAGAATTTTTCAAACTATCAGTTAGTTGATAAAACGAACACACGCTAGCATAAATCCAAAAGCGCATGTAGAGTCGCACGACGAGATCGCCAAGGCGTGCTGCTATTTTTTTGCACTCTTGGCCCCACGCCGATCTAAACGCAAGGCGAAAGTCTCTTTCACCTCTTCCATCACGACATAACTGTTTGACTGTGCCGGCACGGGGATTCTCTCAAGCATAGAACCCAACAAGTGCCGATACTGCGGCATGCCGGCAAGACGTGCCTTCACCAGATAATCAAAACTGCCCGATACGAGATGGCATTCCAGCACCTCGGGCATGTGTGCCAGCTCGTCGCGCACCTTTTTGAAGATCTGCTCTGATTTTTCCGCCAACGTAATCTCGACAAACACCAGCAAGGTATGGCCGACGGCCAAGGGGTCTATTTTTGCGTGATACCCAGTAATCACGCCTAGCCGCTCGAGTCGCTTTACCCGCTGCGCGCAGGGTGACGTGGAGAGCCCCACCCGCTCCCCCAACTCCGTCACGGTCAAGCGCCCCTCTTGTTGCAAAAGATCCAGGATGCGCAGGTCAATGGTATCGAGCTCTGATGTTTGCTGCATAAGAAATACTTTCAGGATTCTAAAAGCAATAATTATTGTATAAGCCAATAATTTCAGCAACATTTACTGATTCTGGTTCCTATAATTTTTAAATCTACTGATTTAGGAGAGAATCGTGCGTGTAATTGTTTTAGGGTCTGGCGTCATTGGCGTGACCACTGCCTACTACCTGGCACGTTCGGGTGCACAAGTGACGGTCGTTGATCAGCAGGAAGGCGCCGCCTTAGACACGAGCTACGCCAACGCGGGCCAAGTCTCGCCCGGCTACTCAACGCCCTGGGGGGCGCCCGGCATTCCCCTAAAGGCAATCAAGTGGCTGTTTCAGCGACATGCACCACTAGCGATCCGCTTGGACGGAACCCTATTTCAACTGCGTTGGTTGGCAGCGATGCTCCGCAATTGCTCGGGCGAGCGCTACACGCTCAACAAAGAGCGCATGCTTCGGCTCGCCACGTATAGCCGAACCTGCCTGCAGCAACTTCGCGCTGAGACAGGCATACAGTACGAAGCACGAACTGCCGGCACACTGCAATTGTTTCGCAGCACCGACCAGCTCGACCAAGCAGAGCGTGATATTCGGGTTCTCCGTGAATACGGCATCGACTTCGAGCTACTCGATGCGACCGGCGTGAAACGCGCCGAACCCGCCTTGGCCCAGTCCCAACAAAAAATAGCGGGGGGCCTGCGACTGCCCAACGATGAGACTGGCGACTGCTTTATGTTTACAACTGCGCTTGCCGCAATTGCAAAGGGCCTTGGGGTGGACTTTCGCTTCGGCGTTGCAGCCCAATCGTTTACGTTTGACGCAAACCACCGCATCACCGGTGTGACACTCAACACACCCGACAAGGAAGTGCTAAAAGCTGATCGTTACGTTGTGGCACTCGGCAGCTACTCCCGCAACCTGCTTGCTTCCACCGGAATCGACCTACCGGTCTACCCGGTCAAGGGCTATTCGCTCACCATACCAATTGTGAACGAAGCACTGGCACCTGTCTCCACGGTATTAGATGAGACCTACAAAATTGCGCTCACTCGTTTTGATCAACGCATTCGCGTGGGCGGCATGGCAGAGCTAACGGGTTTTGACCGAACACTGCTGCCTCAGCGAAGAGCGACACTGGAAATGGTCACCAAACAACTCTTCCCGGGCGGAGATCTTTCCCGGGCTGAGTTCTGGACAGGTCTGCGCCCCATGACACCCGACAGCACACCAATCGTGGGGCGTACCACCCACCAAAATTTATTTATCAACACCGGCCATGGCACCCTGGGGTGGACCATGGCATGTGGAAGCGGCAAATTGCTCGCCGACATGATTATCGGCAGGTCGCCGGAAATTTCCACAGACGGCTTGGCGGTGGATCGGTATGGTGCGAAACCAAACCGATCATTACATGGCCAAGTGCGCGGTCATTTGGCTAATTCACAAACATGAACGCCAGATGAACGCCTGACTCAGGGTGAGTTAAGCTAGGCTTGATTAGGATGCTCATGCGACAATAAAACTCCTAAATCAAAAGAATATGTTGACTCCCCCAAACATGACGACCGCCTCGTTATCTTTATGGATACTGGGCGGGATCATCTTATAAATTGGGCTCTGGCTGGCGATCAGCTTTTCACGCCACTGGGGCGCCTATCAAGCACTCAAAACCGGTTTGCCTGCCGAAGATGCCGGTGCATTACCGACTCGCGAACCGATTCAACCTGTCTCTGAGGCTGCTCAGGGGAATGTCCAAAGATGATATTGAAAAAGCAGTGTTCTGGGACACCGTAACGCTGGATGCAATGAATAAATGGCGTAAGGTGCACATTCCAATCTTCATGGTTTTTGCTGTTTTATCCTTGGGGCACATTTTGAGTATCTTCATGTTCTGGGGCTGGAAATGAATCGATTCGCCAAGTGGGTCATTGCCGCGAATTTGGTTGTGTTGGTGGTGCTCGTCTTGGTCTACCCGCATCTGATGGTAAGCCCAGGAAAATTGATTCCTGGCCATGCCAAACTGGATTCGGATTGCTTTGCCTGCCACACCACATTCACGGGGGCAGAGTCAGAGAAATGCGTGACCTGCCACAAACCAGAGGAAATTGGCAAACTGACTTCGGTGGGCCTGCCAATTGAAAAGCCGCTGACCTCCACGCCATTTCACCAAAGCTCATCAGCAACGACTGTATTTCGTGTCATAGCGATCATGCTGGCGTAAAACGGTTTCGCACCACGGGCCACTTCAACCATCAACTGCTGGAAAAAACGGCCCGCGCAGAGTGCCAGAGTTGTCATCAAGCGCCCAAAGACAGTTTGCACCAGAAAATTACCGGGAACTGTAGCCAGTGCCACAGCCAAGACAAATGGGTTCCGGCCACTTTTGATCACAGAAAGTATTTCGAGCTTGACCGTGATCACAACGTGCAGTGCGTGACGTGTCACATCCGAAACGACTATAGTCGCTACACCTGTTATGGCTGTCATGAACACACCCCACAGAAAATTCGCCAAGAACACATCGAAGAAGGCATCCGCGACTTCGACAATTGCGTGGAGTGCCACCGAAACGCCAACGAAAACGATATTCGTCGGCCGGGCCGCGATGGTCGCGGCGAAAACCGCGGCGGCAATGGTCGTGAACGAAAACACGATGACTAAATTGCCGGGCTGTTAATCGCCTTTATCGGTAAGACCGGCGCATAGTCCGGCTCCTTGCAAGTTGACTTTACACTCGGACAGTCACACGCCGAGTCTCTGATAGGCCGTCGAAAAAGGAAACACAATAGCGGGTGCAATGAGGCGGCCATCTTCGTTCAAATGAATGTGCGTAAAGCCCACTCGAATCAGATGGTGCATCAGCTCTCGATTAACCGCCCCCACAGCGTGCAACTCCCCCGCATACCCCAGCTCGCGCAGCCGAAGCGCCAGGGTATATGGGCGCCCCTCGGTTATTTTTCCAAAGAGAATCGCAATCGATGAAAGTGCCAACAGGGGTTCCAACTTTGCCCGAATATCAGCGGTATAACCCTTTGTGATCGAGCCATAAAAGTCCTCTGGCTCAATTGTGATATCGGGCTTCACGTAGTGCTTAGCCGATACACCCTGGTTGTCAAAAACTCGTGTAATTGGCAGATCAACGGGAGAGGCTCCCTCTTTTAGTTGCGCACTCATGATGTATTAAATCTCTTTGATTAACGAAGATTTACGGGCCCGCTCAGCGGCATTGGCAAAGACTTCCTTGCCCAACCGTGCTACTGCCTGCCGAAATGTCTCGCCGTCTTCACGAACTTCAAGATAGAGATCAAGAATTTCCTCTACCGCGTCAGCGATTTCATCTTCGGCAAAGGCCTTGCCAATCACAGTGCCGAGCGCTGCAGGCGCACCATGCCCCGAGTGGCCGCCCAGCAAGAGTTGATAAAACGCGGCACCGTCTTTATCCACCCCCAAAATTCCAATATGGCCGATATGATGGTGGCCGCAGCTGTTCATACAACCTGATATGCGTAAATCGAGTGGTCCAATACTCTCTTGGGCATCTAGATTGGCATACCGTGCCGCAATATCTTTGGCAATCGGAATTGATCTGGCGTTGGCCAGTGAGCAATAGTCGCCCCCGGGGCAGCTCACCATATCGCCAATCAGCCCACCAACAGCGTGGTGCAGGCCTTTGGATTTCAGCGCCTGAAAAAGCGCGGGTAAATCGGCCTCGATCACCGCTGGCAACACCAGGTCTTGACTATGGGCAACCCGGATAAATCCTTGGCTAAACTGATCCGCAAGATCAGCCAAGTATTCCATTTCCTCACTAGTCATGTCTCCAGGCGCACGGCCCACGGACTTCAGTGGAATTAAAACTGCAGCGTAACCAGGGTGCTTATTGGGCAGCCGGTTTCTTGTGAACCACCTGTGCCACTCCTTCCGCTGTATCTCTGATCGCTCCTGATCTGGCTTGGTTAATTGCTGCCCCCGAGACCAGTCCGGCTCAATAAACGACGAAATCACACGCTGTAAATCAGACTCGGTGAGCTTCGATGGGCCAGATCGCAGATGGGCCCACTCTGCCTCAACAAGTTCCCGAAACACATCCAGCCCCACCGTGCGCACCAGAATTTTGATCCGGGCTTTGGTGAGGTTGTCTCGGCGGCCCAACTCGTTATAGACCCGCATCACTGCATGGGTATAGGTGAGCAGATCAGACCAATCCAATTCCTCACGAATCACCGGGCCGAGTACCGGCGTGCGCCCAAGGCCACCCCCAACCCGAACTCGGAAGACAGCACGGGGCTGCGCACGCACCACCTCAAAGGCAAGATCATGCACCTGCGCCAGGGCCCGATCCTCCGGCGTGCCGGTCAGCGCCACCTTGAATTTTCGTGGCAGGTAAGTCAGCTCCGGGTGAAAGGTGCTCCACTGACGCAACAACTCGGCATACGGCCTGGGATCCAGGATTTCGTCGGGGGCGATACCGGCAAGCACATCACTCGTAATATTACGCAGGCAGTTGCCACTGGACTGGATGCCGTGCAGCCCCACTTCCGCGAGATCGGCAAGTGCTGCGGGGGTGTCATCGACCGAGATCCAATTTAACTGCAGATTCTGTCGGGTAGTGAAATGCCCATAGGCCCGGTCATAGCGGCGTGCAACGGCCGCCAGGGCACGAAGCTGCCTGCTGTTGAGCATTCCATAGGCAATGGCGATACGGAGCATTGGGGCATGGCGCTGGAGATACAAGCCATTTTGAAGCCGCAAAGGGCGCAATTCTTCGTCTGTAAGGGCGCCAGCACGATGCCGGGCAATCTGGCCAGCCAATTGGGCCGCCCGCTCACGCAAAAGCTGTAGGTCGGTCTCAACAGGTTGGTACATAAAGCGCCCCTTTCAAAGAAGAAAGAAGGTTACTGCTTCTAATTCCCAGCGGAAGCATTCTTTTTCGAAAAGCATTCCAGCTTTCAGAATATAGGCCTACGGCTTTGTGGGGCCACTATTTCCACGCACGGGTAATGCACAAACCGGGAAAAGCCCGTTAGACTGGCCGCTCTCATCTAAGGGGGGCTCGGAAACATGATGCGATCCAAATCAATTCTCGCTGCAATGCTGATGGTTGGTGCCGTGACCAACACCGCACTGGCGGCCAGCAGCGACTCTAAACAGGAGCGCCGGGCTGAAATACAGTCAATGCGCGCAACAGTGCTAAAAGATCTTTATCGCATCAAGCCAGATACCAAGGCCCAGATTGCTGCCAGCCCTGGTTACGCCGTTTTTAATAATAAGAATGTCAATGTCCTGATCGCCAGCTTTGGGGGTGGCTACGGTGTGGTACGAGACAACCGAACCGGCAAAGACACCTACATGAAAATGGGGGAAGTCGGAATTGGCCTTGGCTTAGGCATTAAAGACTTTCGGGCAGTCTTCGTTTTCCACAGCCCTGAGGTGATGCGTAAATTTATCGAAAGTGGCTGGGAATTTGGCGGACACGCCGATGCGGCAGCAAAGACCGGCAGTGCTGGGGCTGCCGTGTCTGGCGAGGTGTTGATTGATGGAATCACCATTTATCAACTCACCGAACACGGCCTGGCGCTTCAAGCCACGTTAAAGGGCACAAAATACTTCAAAGACTCAGATCTAAACTGAGGCTTCTAACCTGACTTGTTGCACTAGCGGCGGTCCATCACGCGGCCGCCGCTAACAAACTCAAACTTCTTTGCCGCGCGTGGCTTAGCGACCACCACCTGGGCCCTGAGGCCCACCACCGCCAGGCCCGCCACCACCGGGTCCCTTACCGGCTGGCCCACCGCGACCATAGCCCATGCCCTTGGGCGGTGGGTCATCGGGAATCGTTACGCCACGGGCTTTCGCACGGGCCTTCATTTCTTCATGCTGTTGAGCTCGAATCTTGTCACGCTCTTCTTTGGTCTTGGCGTTTCTCATTTTGTCTCGGTACTCAGTCCGCTCTTGCTCAGTCATGAGTTGCCTGCCGAAAATTGGTTCCTCTTGGGCTTGCGCGAACCCCGCACTGCCGATGGCGCCAAGGCCAACCGCCAAAGCAACAGCTAATACCCTTTTGCGCACCACGCTACTTGAAAAGTCCATGTTTGATCTCCAAAAGGCGTCTGAAAGGAGAAGTTCGAGCCTAGACGCTCGCCAGAAGGCTCGCTCCGCACGTCCCTCATCTTACTCCTGACTTTTAACTACACAACACTAGATGTAAACGCAAAAAATTAAGCTCGTTAGACCTAAACAAGAGGCATGTGCCCGCTGCGAATCAAAGCGCCAAGTCCAGCAGACGATCAACACCGACTGGTTCGTTTTTCATCAAGGGCACCAGCGCATACCGCTGCGCGTGCCGGGTGGCAACAGCTTCGATCTCTCGAAACTCGTTGAGGGCACGCTGACGCAGCAAAGGTGAAGCGGGTGCGCAGGCAGCCAGGCTGTTGTTAATGACCCAGGCCCATGGCTCGATACCCGCACGTCGAAGATCGTCCTGCAGGTTAGCCGCTTCAAGTACCGGCGTGGTCTCCGCCAGTGTCACGATCAAGACCTTGGTCTGTTTGGGATCCTGCAATTGCATCATGGGCGTGGTGAAGTGGACGCCGGTCTCACCCATCTGACGCACAATGTCGCGGTGATAGGCGCCCGTGGCATCCAGCAGCAGCAAGGTGTGTCCGGTTGGTGCGGTGTCCATGACCACGAACTTCTTACCAGCTTCCCTGATGATGCGGGAGAACGCCTGGAACACGGCGATCTCTTCGGTACATGGAGAACGCAGATCTTCTTCGAGCATGGCCCGACCTTCCGCATCCAAGGTCGCTCCTTTGGTGGACAGCACATGTTCGCGAGTGCGGGCTCCGGGCATGCTCACGTGGCCATGAGCAAGTTAGTACAGGTAATTTTGGCGGAGAGGGTGGGACAAACCTGACACTCTCCGCTAACCCGCACCAGCCCTGGGTTTGGTAGGGGTTGGGGTTAAAAATCTCTTTTTTTCTGCTACCAGGAATGCTACCAGCCCCATTCTCTGGGGCCAAGTCCTAAATTATTTGGGCTTAGGTAGGTTCTCCTTTTTGCCAACCAACCGATTTATGTGGTCCTGAATCTCCCTGTACCCAGAATCTGAAGCCTGACTTAATGCAATAGATAGCTGACGGATTTGGTCGTCTATTTCGGCTGAAGTGGTTGGGGTTTTGCCGAACCAAACTGCCCCTCCCCCTGGCCTTGGCTGTGGGTTTGGTTTCTTAACAATAATATTCTCTCTTTCACCTGTTCCGGGGTTAGTGGACAAAAGGGCTCGGGTTTCTTTTGAATCATTCCCAAGTGCTCCATCACCCCATAAAGAACCTGCTGAGTGTGGAGAATGGCTTGCTTTTGCTCCACGTCGGATTGAAGCAGGCTCTCTAGAAGGCTTAGGTCTTCTGACTGTGGTTTTTCTGCTGGTGTTTCTGATTGACTGTTTATCATACTTAATCTCCTCAAATTTTGTTTTTCTGATTGCTGAGTCGGTCAGCATTTGGCCTCTTTTACTTAATAGTTCAGAGAGCCTGTGTGTTTTGGTTTGATAGTCACTTTCTGTAAGACTAATGGCCTTATTTTTTTGAACAGTTGCTGTCTGCAATTTTTCAAAATTGGTGTCAGCACCAAACATTGGTCCCTTCAACCTGATTGCTTTTCCTGTTCCAGGAAATCTCACCGAAAGGTAATCCACCCCTTTTCTTGTGATTTCCATTCCAAGTGTGTCGGCTAGAAAGTTGGAAAGTTGTTTACGACTTTTAATCTGGCCTGATGTAATAGCAATTTGGAGTTCTTGCTGTAATAACTCAGCTTTTCTGGTGATGGGTTTACCCTCCACCTTTTTCCAGAAGCTGGAAACATTAACTCTCAAAGGGTTGGGCTGAACCTGTTTCCAGCCGTACTGGTGGTTAGTGATACTGGTGAAAAGACTCATTATTTCAATGCTCTCTTTTCCTGGCGGGTGTGGATTCCACCTCCTTCCAGCATTTCTCCCGGTCAGTTGCACCATTGGCAAAATGAAATGGATATGAAAACCAGCAAAACCTGTTTTAGGATTGGGTTTGTCCCTGTGAAGCACAAAAAGACTATTGATGCTATCCGGTGATAAGTTAGGAGCAACCACCAATTTAAAGTTTTCAACAATCTGGTGAATCTGCTCTCTTGTAGGTTGCTCCTCCGGTCTGAAGGCAATACAGCCACTACTGTACTTATGCTTTCTGTGGATGCTGTTAATAATGTCAATCGTCAGCCCTGGAGTACCTTCAATAATTTCTGGAGTTTCGGCTCTTGGTTCACCGTTATGATTCTTCGCTCTTAGCAAATAATTAATTGGGGCTTCACCATTTGAGGTGCCAGTTTTGAAAAAACGGACTATCACTTCTGCTCCCAGTTTCCCTTTTTTGCCTCCTCCAAAAGGTCATAAGCCATTCGCTTGATATCTTTCATAGCTCCATAAGTAGCCCTATCCACTTCAACCCCATAATTGAGTAGCCTAGAAATCTGGTTAATGTTGTTGCCAATACGGTTTAGAGCTGTGAAGCATTTGTACAATGCATTCCTAACGGCCTTTGGGTGGTCTTGCTCAAGATTAGCAAGGGCTTTTTCTCTCACATACTGTGCTACGGTCTTGTAGCCCATTTGGTGAGCTAGTTCCGTAATTTGATTTTGCTCTTCTTCGGTACACAAAAACTTTATTGTCTTGGTCCTGACATACTGGTTCTGGTCAGCACCGGACTGACCAGTGGATACTTTTTCTCTTTTTTCCATAACACTCCTTTTCTATTCAAGGGCTAGGGCACCCTTGAACGAGTACCAATCAGGAACAACTGTTCCTTGAATGGTTAACCTCGCTTAGGAGTTCCAACCGCTTCTTCTGTACATACAAAATTAAAATCAGAAGTCAAGAGATTGGAAAAAAGACGGAATATCCCCCGCCGTCCATTTTTTCTATTCTTACGTTTTTTTGGGTTGCCAAAGGCAATCAAGCCTTCGGCCCAATTTATCTTGGTTTTTTCTTTGGTTTTTGCTCTTGGTGTACCCGGAATAGCTCACCGTTTTTGGAAAGCTTTTTCCTTTCCCTGAATGCTGTTCATTCAAGGACCTGCTTAGCCATTTCTCGGTTATCTCACCTATAAACGGGCAACTATATTTTTGGATTAAGTTGCTTTCTGGTTCAGGGTTCCAAAACCCCATTGAGCACGGTCCAGATTTCGCCTTCGTTTGGTGGTTTGCTCTCCCTCTTCTACCACTTTCACAACATTGATTTCTCTTTGTTGCTATAGCCATTGCTCTAGTTCGTTATGAGGAGACTGCTTTTGCAGGTTGCCAGTTTTGTTTACTCTCCGCCTTCAACATTTAACTTGCTAGTAGCTGAGCGCTGAAGAGTGTCAAAGTGCACAAACACAAAGGACATTTAGAACGCTCACTTTTTAAGTTACAAGAAAATTTGCAATAGTCAAGGGTGAACTATCTGTTGGCATACTTTTCGAGGTCTTGGACCGTAATTTCCTCAGCAGCTGTTAATTTATAGTGGCGCTCTTCAACGACTTTTACCAAATCGTTTTCTATTGTTAATTCAAAGAGGGCAATTCGATTGTCGTCTAAAAACTGTGCTGATACGGGCCTGCAAATTAATGCTGAGAACTTTTCTTTGCAACACTCAATATCCTGTCTGGTTTGCACCACTGACAACTGATCCGCCCCTCCCTTTGCTTGAACAGGAATTACGTATTGTCTGCCCTGCCGATCCACGCCAACATATATCTCATCTATCTCTATTTGGCCTATTCCCTTTACAGTGGTTCTGAGATGGTTCTGTAATGAGTAGGTCGCAATCCCTAGGAAGATATCAATCAACCGGTTGTAACGAACTTTTGCCAGAAGAGCCTGCTCGTCCCCCTGTGCGTAAGCATTAATAATTTCTGGCGTTGAATCTGGGACCTTTACAGTCACCAAATTATTATTCGGAAGAATACGATTTATCTTAACAAGCTTGAAAGCGTACCTCGCTCGTCCTGCCGCCTCAATAATCCATTCTTGTCCCTTTGGCGCAGTGGCAGAGATACTTTTTGGCAACGGATTCCGATATCTGAAAGAATAGATTAAGTCGCCTAAATTCTTGGGCAATGTAACCTTGAGATTCGCTGCTTCTGTCTCAATCTCAGAGCGCGCAAACTCAAAGGTTGCTTGTTTTTTGTAATGATTTTGAAAGATTTTTTCAATTAGCAACTCATATCGGTTTGCTGATTTCTTAGCCACTTGTAGCCCCCGAAGATATTTTTCTCTGTCGCTGCGGAATAACGGTTTTTGAGACGGTATAAAACTCCGCTGCTTCTGACATCACAAAAGTCAAAAGCGCCTCATCTCCTGTATTTAAGACACGAGAAGGTTTTGAGGGCTTACGGCCAAGCGCTGATATTATTGAACTCGCCACAGCTCTTCCCAACCGTGGCGGAACAGAGTTCCCTATCTGCCTAAATCCATGCCACTTGGTGATATGAAAGCGGAACCAATCAGGATATGAATGCAATCGTGCCGCCTCCCTTACTGTGATAACCCTCGGGTAATTTGGATGTATGGGTCTTGGAGAAGTAAACGCCCCCCTATCACTACCCGTCCCTGCTCGTAATGTGTTGCAAACCCCACTTGGGTCTAGCTTAAGAAATCTACTAACCGGTTCAACTTTTCCAGGTTCTGTTTTTGAAAACCGTGACCGAGATATGTCAGTGTGCTCTGTACGAAAGCTGGAAGTCAAAAGATTAGGGTCAAACTGTCTTAAGTAACTAAAATCTAGATTTTCAGTTATTTCACCCCTCATCTGTTTTGAGTAAACAGACTTTGATTTGTACCTTACCTTAACTGTGTCAGTGGCTAACAATTGAGGAAAATCATCGGCATTTGGTAAATCCAGAATAGCCTCAGCAACAGTTACCGAACCCGTTGGTTTTGGATACGCTGGAAGTTTTTGACCCTTTCTTGCACCCAATAAAAATAATCGCTTTCTGTCTTGGGGTACTTCAAAATCAGCGGCATTTAGTACTTTGTAGTCCGCCAGCACATCGTACCCAGCTCGACCTAACGCCTCAATAATTTCCAGCAAAAACTGCCTGTGTTTTCCAACCGTCAAGCCCTTGACATTTTCAAAGACAAAATATTTTGGCGATAGTTGCTTAACTATTCGTACATAGTGATAAACCAACGAGTTTCTTGGGTCGTCAAGCGCCCTTTTCCCTATCAACGAAAATCCTTGGCACGGCGCCCCCCCAAATACAACGTCAATTTCTTTATCTCCAATTCCGGCTAGCGCTCTAATCTGAGTTCCCGTCAAATCCGTTACGCTCGCGCAGATTGTTTTACAGTATGGAAAGTTGTATTCGTGTACTGCGCAGTGAATCGGGTCAATTTCTACTGCAGCAACTATGTCAAAACCTGCTTGCTCAAACCCCAAAGACATTCCACCTGCCCCGGCGAATAAATCTATCCCTATGGGCCTTCCTCTCGTTACTTCGAATTTTGTTCTGTTTGTCATTTAAGTCTAATTCTATTGTTTGGTCAGCTTCTGAAGCTTTCAGTTTCGCGAATCCGGTAAAAAAACGCTATCAGACATTCTTCCTATACCGATTAACTAGCCCTTTACTGAAAGCCCTGAAATGATTTGCCATTCCTTTTTTAATAAGTCTAACGCCAATGCAATTTGTTCCACATTGAAGTCTTTGGCATAGACACGGTTGTTAATATCTTCAATCTCGTGCCCAATAAACTGACAACGGACTTCGTACGGAATCCCATTTTGTTTTAAGAAATCGTTTACGAACTTACGAATTGAGTGAAAGACAAGCTTGTCTCGGGTAATTCCTACAGTCTCCAAGTGTCGTTTAAACTTTTTTCCTACAGCATTCCCAGACCCTCTCCCAAGCCTTAAGGTGTACTTGAAGAGCTGGTCTTTGTCTTTAATAAAATCAGCCAAGCCGGACTGAAGCAATTCATCCGGTATTGGTACCGACCTTATGCCTGCAGAAGTTTTGCTATCCCTGATTTGTATGTAATTCACTCCGGAATCTGTTTTCTTGAACTGCGTTGCTTTTAGCCCTGTAATTTCTGAAATCCTGCACCCTGTGTGAATGCCCAACATAAGCACCCAGTAATAGTCAGGGTCCTTCTGTTTCTGCTCTTTGAAATAATCCGAGTGATACAGAGATTTAATTTCGTCTAATTCAAAAATTGCATAGCCATTGCTTTGCTTTCGTTTTTTGCTACTCATTAACTGACGGTTTTGGGCTGGATTAGCCCCGTTTGAGTAGCCCTGTGTGATTGCAAAATTAAAAATCGTTCTTAAAGCGGAGATTTTGTTGTCAATGGTCCGGGTGCTGTTTGCCTTTTTCTCTTTACCTGGGACCTTTATTTCCTCTGCAAGATATTCTTGATAGCGGGTGATATCACTTGGCTGGACTTCAAAGACCAAAGGATTTTTGAGGAACGTGGAGAATTCTTTTGCAGTATTTCCGTAAGAAATCCGTGTTGCTTCCTTCAGGTCTTTTTTTAGCAAAAATAACTTATCTACCACCTGGGGAACAGTCAGTCCTTGTTTTTTGGTGGCGGTAGGTTTTAGGTCCTGCTCTTCTGTTTTAGGGGCTTTGTGAATGCTTTTCAGAACCCCCAAGGCTTCCATCATTCGTTGGTGGTCCTCGGGTCCATCACTTTTAAGAATCCCCCTTTGCAGGTCTATCTCAAAGGATTTGGTTTCCTTCAGATTAATGCTGTTGATATCAAAAGGTTGCTTTGCCATCAGTTGCCCTAAGAGGTGTATCGCTCTTATTTTGGCGATTTTTTTCTTTCCGGTATCAAGGGATTTCTTGAACTGTTTATTACCAATGCGAATGTGTAGATAGTAAGTACTGCCACGGAGATAGACGGGTATGTTGAGCACGTTTTGCTACCAGTTGTGCTACCACCCAAAAGCAAAAAAGCCCTTAAGTCATTGATCTTAAAGGCTTTTTTTGGATTGGCGGAGAGGGTGGGATTCGAACCCACGGTGGACTAACGCCCACGCCTGATTTCGAGTCAGGTACATTCGACCACTCTGCCACCTCTCCGCGATCTCGAAATGCGAGCGCGAATTATACCTGCGCCGGCGCGATCACCGTCTTGCCGCCCATATAGGGCACCAGGGCCTTCGGGATCACCACGCTGCCGTCGGCCTGCTGATGGTTCTCAAGCACCGCGACCAGGGCCCGGCCCACGGCCAGACCAGAGCCATTTAGGGTGTGGACCAATTCCGGGCGGGCCTTGCCGCCCTCGCCTACCTTACGGACCCGGGCCTGCATGCGGCGGGCCTGGAAGGCCTCGCAGTTGCTAACCGACGAAATTTCCCGATAAGTGTTCTGAGAAGGCAGCCAGACTTCCAAGTCATAGGTCTTTGCCGCGCCAAAGCCCATATCGCCGGTACACAGGGCCATCACCCGATAAGGCAATTCCAGTCCTTTCAAAATCGCTTCGGCATGGCCCACCATCTCTTCAAGCGCCGCGTAACTATGGTCCGGGTCAACCACTTGGACCATCTCGACCTTATCAAACTGATGTTGCCGAATCATGCCCCGGGTATCGCGGCCATAGCTGCCCGCCTCTGACCGAAAGCAAGGCGTGTGGGCTGTTAGCCGCAGCGGCAGCTGCGCAGGGTCAAGAATCTCATCACGCACGATATTGGTGAGCGAGACTTCCGAAGTTGGTATTAAGTAAAGCGTCTCGCCCTCACCCTCAACACCGCCCTTTTTTACTGCAAATAAATCATCTGCAAATTTGGGCAGCTGGCCTGTGCCACGCATGCTGTCTGCATTCACGATGTACGGGGTGTAGCACTCCTGATAGCCATGAAACTGGGTGTGTGTGTCCAACATGTATTGGGCCAGGGCCCGATGCAGGCGGGCCACATCACCGCGCATCACCGCAAACCGACTGCCCGTGATTTTCACAGCCACTTCAAAATCCAAACCAAGCTTGGCACCCACATCCACATGGTCTTTTACGTCAAATGGGTATGGCTTCGGCTCGCCCACCCGGCGGACTTCCATATTCGAATCAGCATCCGCCCCTTCGGGTACGGACGCGTGCGGAATGTTGGGGATCGTCATTAACCAATCATTCAGCTTGGCCTGAATTTCTTCGAGTTGCTTGGCGCCTGCATCAAGTTTGGCTGCAATCTGTGCGACTTGCGCCATTAATGCGTCTGCATTTTCGCCCTTGCCTTTGGCCATACCGATTTGTTTCGACAGGCTGTTGCGTTGAGACTGCAGCTGTTCGGTCTCGACCTGAACCGCTTTGCGCTGGGATTCAAGCTCGGCAAACGCGGTGGTATCCAGGGTGTAACCACGGCGGGCGAGCGCCGCTGCAGTGCCGGCTAGGTCTTTACGAAGTAACTGGGGATCGATCATAAGAAAGGGCTTTTCATGAAGGCTTGGTTTTATTGAGTCGCCGCAGTTCGGCGAGCTTTTCCGCGATTTTACTTTCCATTCCGCGGTCGACCGGCTGGTAAAACTGGGGGTCTTTCCCCACGGCTTCTGGAAAGTAGCGCTGGCCTGCAGAAAAACCGCCCGGCTCATCGTGGCTGTAGCGGTACTGCGCACCATGGCCCATCGCTTTAGCCAGTTTGGTTGGCGCATTTCTTAAATGGTCTGGCACCGGCATGGAGCCGCGCTCTTGCACAAACTTGGTTGCGGCCTTGTAGCCGACATACACCGCGTTGGATTTGGCAGCACAGGCCAAAAAGACCAGGGCCTGGGCCAAGGCCAACTCACCCTCTGGCGAACCAAGCCGCTCATAGGCCTGAGCGGCCTCTAGCGTCATGGTGAGCGCCCGGGGATCAGCCAGACCAATGTCTTCCACCGCCATGCGAATCATCCGCCGGGCGATGTAACGTGGGTCACAGCCCCCATCGATCATGCGGGCAAACCAATACAGCGTTGCATCGGGGTCGCTGCCACGCACCGACTTATGCAAGGCCGAGATCTGGTCATAAAAGGCATCGCCCCCTTTATCGAACTGGCGCATCAACTGCGGCAGCAACTGATCGAGCAAGGCGTTGTCAATGACGGCCTTGGTCTGCAGCGCCCGCGGAATCAGAAGCTCTAAGGCGCCTAAGAAACGGCGGGCGTCGCCATCCGCGCTCGTCATCAATCGACTAAGCGCATCCGACTGCATCAGATCAGCAGGTGCTTGATAGCTGCGCAGGGCACGCTCCAACAAGATGGTGAGCGCTGCTTCATCTAAGGGCTTCAGGACATAGACACTGGCCCGTGACAACAGTGCGCTGTTGACCTCAAAGGCAGGGTTCTCAGTCGTGGCACCCACAAAGACAAAGAGGCCTGCTTCGACATGCGGCAAAAACGCATCTTGTTGCGCTTTATTAAACCGATGGACTTCATCGACAAAGACCACGGACTGTCGCTGCAGTTGGCGATTCTGTTCGGCAAGTAGCACGGCATCTCGAATTTCTTTGACACCACCCAGCACTGCCGAGATCGTAATTAACTCGGCACCACAGGCCTTGGCCAACAGGCGGGCCAGCGTGGTCTTACCCACACCGGGTGGGCCCCAGAGAATCATCGAGTGGAGCTTTTGGCTCTCAACTGCCGCTGCAAGTGGCGCCCCTGGCGACAACAGGTGAGACTGGCCCACCACATCATCAATTGACTGCGGCCGCAGCTGTTCAGCAAGTGGTATCGAAAGCGCAGTCGACATGTCTAAGTTGAAGGAAAGCCCAAGTGAATACCGCGAACCAACTTCACGGTGCGCGCAACACACTCACGCCAGCAGGCACTGAAAATTGAAAGAGCTTTGGATCAATGGTGCCGTTTTTAAAAATCCTGATTAAATCGACTCGGGTGATTTGATCCAGGCTGTCGGTAATTTCAAACTTGCGCAACTGCGCATCGGCATCCATACCCACGGCCAACCGCTTGATACCTGGCTCCGGTTTTTTAGGCGCCACCCCAATCCAGGTCAAGCCATCACGCTGCCCGGCGTCGGAAAACTCGTAGCGCTCCAATAGCTGCTCGCGTGTCAATGTATTGCTGTTTAGTAAAAGCGCCGCAATCCCTGTAAGACTCGCTGCGGCCACGGGCCGAACCGATGCCTGGGCCAAATCCGGATCAAACACCCAGAACTCTTTGTCATTTAGGATTTGCAGTTGTGCGTATGGTTTTTTAATTTCCCAACGCAGCATGCCAGGCTTAGCCATCCAAAACGTTCCCGAAGACTGACGCACCCGGGCAGATTTTGCCGCCGTGGTCTGAGAAAAATCGGCGCTCAATGTCTGAGTCGACGCAAGACTCTCGATCATGCGATCCACCGCGACCGACTGCGCCTGCACGGTGTCTGACACCGTGCCTGACACCAGGGTTACCAGGATCAGTGCCCCACCAAACCATTTGCTGAAGGTGTTGGTCATCATTGAGATGTCGGCACCAAGATGTCGCGGTTACCGTTGCTTTGCATGGTCGAAACCACGCCTGCCTGCTCCATGCTTTCCAGCAGCCGGGCCGCACGGTTATAGCCAATCCGCAAATGCCGCTGCACCAACGAAATCGATGCGCGGCGGTGCTTCAACACAATCGCCACAGCTTCGTCATACAGCGGATCGGCCTCACCGCTGACCCCCTCGGGGGAAAGCCCTGCGGTAAAGGTGCCGCCACCACCGCTTGTGTCTGCGCCATCCAAAATGCTGTCGTCATACTGGGCTTCGCCCGTCTGCTTCACAAAGTTGACCACGCGCATCACTTCATCGTCTGCCACAAAAGCGCCATGCACCCGGGTTGGCATGCCGGACCCCGCGGCCAAAAAGAGCATGTCACCTTGACCAAGCAGGGCCTCGGCACCCATCTGATCCAGGATCGTGCGTGAATCAATTTTGCTAGAGACTTGGAATGAAATTCGCGACGGAATATTGGCCTTGATCAATCCCGTAATCACATCCACCGATGGCCGCTGCGTGGCCAAAATCAAATGAATGCCGGCAGCACGGGCCTTTTGCGCAAGACGCGCAATCAGCTCTTCAATCTTTTTACCCGCCACCATCATTAAATCGGCCAGCTCATCAATCACCACCACAATCTGTGGCAGCGGCACCAGTGTGGGTGCATCGGGGTCTTCAGGGTTGGCCAGCGGGTCTTTAAGCGGCGTACCCTTTTTGATGGCCTCTTCCACCTTTTGGTTAAAGCCAGCCAGATTGCGGGTGTTGAGCTTACTCATGGTGCGGTAGCGCCGCTCCATCTCACCCACACACCAATGCAGCGCATTGGCAGCAAGCTTCATGTCGGTGACCACGGGCGTGAGCAGATGGGGGATGCCCTCGTACATCGAGAACTCCAACATCTTCGGATCGATCATGATCAGCCGAACTTCAGACGGCGTGGATCGATATAAAAGTGATAACAGCATGGCGTTTACGCCAACCGACTTACCTGAACCCGTGGTCCCTGCCACCAACAGATGTGGCATCCGGCCCAGATCCACCACCGTGGGTGCGCCCGAAATATCTTTACCCAGGGCCATGGGCAACACACCATGGTGATCCTGAAATGCCGTTGATCCGATAATTTCTGACAGGTGCACCATCTGACGGCGTGGGTTGGGCAACTCCAGGCCCATAAAGGTCTTGCCCGGAATAGTTTCCACCACACGCACCGACACCACCGAAAGCGCACGGGCAAGATCGCGCGCAAGGTTCACAATCTGCGAGCCCTTTACCCCCAAGGCCGGTTCAATCTCATAACGCGTAATCACCGGGCCGGGCTGGGCACTCACCACTTTGACCTGAACACCGAAGTCGGCCAGCCGGTTTTCAATCAGCCGCGATGTGAATTCCAGCGTCTCGGCGGACACAGTTTCAATCTGCTCACCCACTTCGTCTAAAAGCGACAGCGGCGGCAGACCACCCGTTGCGGCGACGTCTGAAAAAAGCGAACGTTGTTTTTCCCGCTGCTTGGCCTCGACCACTTTTTTAGACACCTGCGGTGCCGCCACAGGCTTGATTTCCAGGCTGTGCTCAACTTCACGTTGACGGCGTTTTTCTTCCAAGGTCTCGGCCCGCTCAATGGCTGCCGACTCACCGAGTTTGCGGTCCTCACGGGCAGCAATCTTGGCGCGCGCCTGAAAGAGCAGTGCCTCGGCGGTGCGGCCCACGCGCTCGGTGACATCAAGCCAAGAGAAGCGAAAAAACATGGCCAGGCCGGCCACGATCATGACCAAGCACAGCAGCGTCAGGCCGATGGACCCCAGGGCCCAGTCGCCAAAACTTCCCACCACACTGCCCAGGGCGCCACCCGCCTGAAATGAAATCGGGCTGGACCCCCAGCTAATGCGCTGGGCTTCCAGAGTGCAGCTGCCAATCATTAATAGAACAAAGCCCGCCCACCGGACAGGACTCATCAATGCTTTTCGGCCACCCTCTTCGATCGCCGTGCCAACCCCAAGCTGCTGCTGTTCTCGGACAGCGCGAGCCAAAAACCAGCTGGCATACGCCAGCGACGCAGACAACACCACGAACCAGGCAGCAGAAAACCCAAAGCCAAACAGCATGAAGTCTGATGTCCAGGCGCCAAAGCGGCCCAGCCAATTCGAGGGCTCCACTTGGGAGCCCTGCTGGAACCAGCCCGCATCGTTGGGTGACCAGGAGACCAAGGAGAGAAACATCCAGATGGAAAAAGCACCATAGCCAAACCAGCGCAGCTCTGCCCCAAACCCGGAGACCTGGGGGGTGCTGTCTGCGGACAAGGCCCTGCGGCCGGCTGATCCGGCGTTGGTGCGGCCTGAAGATCGGGTATTGCGTAGTGCCATGAACTCCTTTTTCCGCTGGGGGTCCAACGGGCTTCGGTCTAAATTTCTATAATTGTGCCGTGTCGACGGGATTCTCGCCTGCACGGCCCCGTTTTACTCCCCCGCGCCCCTGACAGAAAGGCTCCCTCAAGATGGCAAATGCTGCCCCCCAACACCACCGACTCATCATTCTCGGCTCAGGCCCTGCCGGCTACACCGCCGCCATCTATGCGGCTCGCGCCAACCTGAACCCCGTGCTGATCACTGGATTGGCCCAGGGCGGCCAGCTCATGACCACCACCGATGTTGAAAACTGGCCTGCCGAACCCCACGGTGTGCAGGGCCCAGACCTGATGCAGCGATTTTTAGCGCATGCAGAGCACTTCAAGACCCAGATGATCTTTGACCACATCCACACTGCCAAGCTGACCGAAAAGCCAGTTCGCCTGGTGGGCGATATGGGTGAATACACCTGCGATGCGCTGATTATCGCCACCGGCGCTTCTGCCCAATACCTGGGCCTGCCATCTGAAGAGACCTTTATGGGCCGGGGTGTCTCCGGCTGCGCAACCTGCGACGGCTTTTTCTACAAAGGCCAAGACGTCTGCGTGGTGGGCGGTGGCAACGCCGCGGTAGAGGAAGCCCTTTATTTGTCGAACATTGCAAAAACTGTGACCTTGATTCACCGCCGTGACAAGTTCCGCGCAGAACCCATCTTGGTCGATCGCCTTATGGCCAAGACCCAGGGGGGCAATATCCGCGTGGAGTTCAACCATGTGCTTGATGAAGTCTTGGGCAACGACTCTGGCGTTACCGGTGTTCGAATCAAACACGCCGAAAGTGGTCAGGCCAAAGAGCTTGCCGTGCATGGTGTCTTCATTGCCATTGGCCACAAGCCCAACACCGACATCTTTGCAGGCCAGTTGGACATGACCAATGGTTACATCAAGACCAAGAGCGGTTTAGAAGGCAATGCAACAGCCACCAACATCGCGGGTGTTTTCGCAGCAGGCGATGTGCAAGATCACATCTATCGCCAGGCTGTGACCAGCGCCGGTACGGGCTGTATGGCAGCGCTCGATGCCCAGCGCTACCTTGAGGCGCTTGAAAAGTAATTAAACGCCACAGCACCACAATGGCCAAACCATATGACCGACGAGCGCGAACTCTTTCTGGCTGCCGTTGCGGGCGCAAAGCCCTTGCCCGCAACGCCTATGCCGCCATCGGTCCAGGCCAAGCCGAAACCAAAACCCATTCCTGTTAAGCGGCTTGAAGACGAGAATCAGGCCCTGATGGATTCCAGGCTCTCGGACATGACGCCCGAGAGCCTTCTTGATAGCGATGAGCAGCTTTCCTTTGCGCGGCATGGCATTTCCAGCGACACACTGAAGAAACTTCGGCGTGGCCACTGGGTGGTGCAGGCGAGTCTTGACTTGCACGGCCTTCGCACCGACGAGGCGCGTGATGCCTTTGCTGAGTTTTTAAAACACTGCGCCCACCGAGAGATCCGCTGTGTGCGGATCATTCACGGAAAAGGCCTGGGGTCGATTAACCGCCAGCCCGTGCTCAAAGGCAAGGTGCTGGCCTGGCTCATGCAAAAAGAAGAGGTATTGGCGTTTTGCCAGGCGCCGGCCAACGATGGCGGCAGCGGCGCCGTTCGGGTACTACTTAGACAGCCGCGTCACCCGTCTCGCCGGTCCTGATTCGGATCACCTGCTCAATCGGGGTAACAAAAATCTTGCCATCGCCAATGCGCCCCGTTCTGGCCGCCGTGACGATCGCCTCCACCGCACGCTCACAGAGCTCGTCGGCCACAACCGCCTCGATCTTGATCTTGGGCAGAAAGTCCACCACGTACTCGGCGCCACGATAAACCTCGGTATGGCCCTTTTGGCGGCCAAAGCCTTTTACATCCGTCACGGTCAGGCCGCTCACCCCAACATCTGCAAGGGCCTCTCGGACTTGGTCGAGTTTGAAGGGCTTTACGATCGCGGTCACTAGCTTCACAGTCTTTCACCTATTGGTTTGTTGGTTCAGAAAATCCATTTGTTAAAGGATAGCGCCAATCGCGGCCAAATGCCCGTTGACTGATCCGCACCCCAGGGGCCGCCTGACGGCGCTTGTACTCATTGATTCGGATCAGCCGCAATACCCGATCGACATCGGCCGGCGCATGACCTGCGGCAATGATCTCGGCACGGGTCTCGCCATTTTCAATGTAACGGGCCAGCATGTCGTCGAGCAGGTCATAGGGCGGCAGACTGTCTTGGTCGGTCTGATTGGGACGAAGCTCCGCACTCGGTGCACGAGTCAGAATTCTTTCAGGAATCACGGGGCCAGACCCTTGGGCCAGCCCCATCTGATTACGTTCATGACAAAGCCGATAGACCATGCCTTTGAATAGATCTTTGATCACCGCAAAGCCACCGGCCATATCACCGTAGAGCGTGCAGTAGCCCACCGCCATCTCTGATTTATTTCCAGTCACCAACACCAGTGCTGATGTCTTATTCGAGATGGCCATCAAGAGCGTGCCACGAACACGGGCCTGGATATTTTCTTCAGTCGTGTCGGCAGGTAGACCAGAGAAAATCGGCGCTAGCGATTCCTTAAATTGACCATAAAGCGGTTCGATATCAATTTGATCTAACCGGACACCAAGTGCCTGTGCGCAGGCCTTGGCATCATCAATGCTGATCTGGGCGGTATAAGGCGACGGCATCATGACTGCCCGGACATTTTCTGGGCCGAGTGCATCGGCAGCAACGGCCAAGACCAAGGCTGAATCAACCCCACCCGATAGCCCCAAGACTGCACCCTTGAAACCATTTTTCGTGACGTAGTCGCGCGTGCCCAACACCAGGGCCTGATAGGCCTGCTGCTCAATCGACAATTCGGGTTCTAAGCGCGCTGGAATTTGTTCGTCTGCCAGTGCGCTGGAAAAGATATCCACGACCAGCAGGTCTTCTTCAAACTGCTTGGCCCGCGCCACCACATCGCCACGGCTATTCAGCACAAATGAGCCACCGTCAAAAAGCAGTTCGTCTTGGCCACCTAACAAATTACAAAAGACCACGGGCAGGCCCAGCTTGGAGACATTCGCACGAAGGACATCCAGCCGTTCGCGTTGCTTGTTCAGATGAAAAGGCGATGCGTTAAGCGATAACAACACCTGGGCACCACTGGCCTTGGCCATGGCGGGCGCTCGGCTGGCCCAGACGTCTTCACAGATATTGATCCCCAGCTTTAACCCGTTGACTTCAACCACACAGGGGGCACCATCGGGCGAGAAATATCGCTGCTCATCAAACACCGCATAGTTTGGCAGCTCAAGCTTTCCGTAACTGCCAATCAATTTGCCGTAACGAAAAACAGATGCGGCATTGAACACATGATGCTCTCGGGCACGGGGATGACCCACCACCACCGTGATGTCTGACAGGGCCTTTAGCCGCTCGGCCAGGTCTTGCAGGGCCTGATCACAGGCCGCCAGAAATGCGGCGCGAAGCAGCAAGTCTTCTGGGGGGTAGCCCGTTAGCGAGAGCTCTGGGGTAAGAACGACCTGAGCCCCCTGGGCCTGCGCCTCTTGCGCCGCTTGAAAGATTTTGTCTGCGTTACCTGCTAGGTCGCCAACACGGCTGTTGATTTGCGCAATGGCGACCCGGAACATTTATTTCACGCTTTCCTTTTGATAGCGCTTCATGCCGTCGGTGACTTCTTTTTTCGCTGCATCGGAGCCGGCCCAACCTTTGACCTTGACCCACTTTCCCTTTTCCAAGTCTTTGTAGTGTTCAAAGAAGTGCTGGATCTGCGCCAAGACATGCTGGTTAATGTCGGATGGTTCTTTCCAACGCTTATAGATGGGAAGAATCTTGTCGGTAGGGACCGCGAGAAGCTTGGCATCGCCACCCGCCTCGTCGTCCATTTTTAAGACACCAATGGGGCGGCAACGGACCACCGCGCCGGCAGCCACTGCAAACGGGGTGATGACCAACACATCGACAGGGTCACCGTCGTCCGAGATCGTCTCGGGGATGTAGCCGTAGTTACAGGGGTAATGCATGGAGGTCATCATGAACCGGTCGACAAAGAGCGCGCCGGTCTCCTTGTCCACTTCGTACTTGATCGGGTCGGAATGGGCGGGGATTTCAATAATGACGTTAAACTCTTCCGGCGCTTTGTTGCCGGCAGTGACATTTTTCAGGGCCATCTCAGGTCTCCATAGTTGAGGGGGCAACGCGAGGCCCTGCCATTCTAAGGGATTCCCCCATGGCCAGTCAGTGTCGAATCTCAGCCATATTTAGTGGGTTTTACGTGAAGTTCTAAGGGAATTTTTAATAAAAAAGGAGAAACCCCATGTCAATGGGACTAAATCTGGCGTTGATCTGTGGCCTGCTGGCCATCGTCTACGGCATTGTGGCTAGCCGTTGGATCCTGGCCAAATCTGCAGGAAACGCCCGTATGCAGGAGATTGCAGCCGCCATTCAGGCCGGTGCCTCGGCCTACCTGGGCCGGCAGTACCGAACGATTGCCATCGTTGGTGTTGCCATCTTTATTTTGATTGCCATCGTGCCGGGCCTTGGCCTAGACACCGCCATCGGCTTTGCCATCGGCGCCGTTCTGTCAGGCGCTGCCGGCTTTATTGGCATGAACATCAACGTTCGGGCTAACGTGCGCACGGCGGAAGCCGCCCGCGGCGGTATCAACCCAGCACTGGCGATTGCCTTCCAAGGCGGCGCCATCACGGGCATGTTCGTGATCGGTCTGGGCCTGGTCGGCGTGGCTGGCTTTTATGCCTTTGAACTGGCCCGAACTGGCGACGTGATGAAGGCGCTGCACCCCCTGATCGGTCTGGCCTTTGGTTCCTCGCTAATTTCCATCTTTGCCCGTCTTGGCGGCGGCATCTTCACCAAAGGTGCAGACGTGGGCGCGGACTTGGTGGGCAAGGTTGAAGCCGGTATCCCGGAAGACGACCCCCGCAACCCCGCCGTGATTGCCGACAACGTGGGCGACAACGTGGGTGACTGCGCTGGTATGGCCGCCGACTTGTTTGAGACCTATGCGGTGACCGTGATTGCCACCATGTTGTTGGGTGCCCTTCTTATGAAAGGCATCGCAGCAGAGGCAGCGATCTACCCCTTGGCACTTGGCGGCGTGTCGGTGATCGCATCGATCATTGGCTGCTTCTTTGTGAAGTATTCCGGTACTGGCAAGATCATGACGGCGCTTTACAAAGGCCTGATTGTTGCTGCCGTGTTGTCGATCATTGCCTTTTACTTTGTGACCAATTGGATCATGGCGGGTGCTGCAGCAGTCGTACCCGGCATGACGGTGATGAATCTCTGGCTGTCGGCGATTGTGGGCATTGCACTCACCGCCGCCATGGTGGTGATTACCGAGTACTACACCGCCACAGAATACGGCCCAGTGCGCCATGTGGCCGCTGCCTCTGAAACGGGTCACGCCACCAACATCATTGCTGGTATCGCTGTGTCCATGCGCTCGACTGCACTGCCCGTGCTGTCGGTCTGCGTGGCCATCTGGGTGGCATTCCAGCTGGCTGGCCTTTACGGCATTGCCATTGCCGCCACCGCCATGCTGTCAATGGCGGGCATTATCGTGGCACTTGATGCGTATGGCCCGATTACCGATAACGCCGGTGGTATTGCAGAAATGGCCGAACTTCCCAAAGAGGTTCGCAACGTGACCGACCCGCTGGATGCCGTTGGCAACACCACCAAGGCCGTGACCAAAGGCTATGCCATTGGATCTGCTGGTCTTGCTGCGTTGGTCTTGTTTGCTGACTACACCCACGCACTCGAGGGTGCAGGTCACACCATCAAGTTTGACTTGTCGGACTATGAAGTCATCATCGGCCTATTCATTGGCGGCATGATTCCCTTCTTGTTTGGCGCCATGGCCATGGAGGCCGTTGGCCGCTGTGCGGGTTCGGTCGTGACTGAAGTGCGCCGACAGTTCCGGGAAATCAAAGGCATCATGGACGGTACCGGTAAACCGCAATACGACGTTGCGGTAGATCTGCTGACCAAGGCTGCGATCAAAGAGATGCTGATTCCTTCTCTGCTGCCCGTGGTGGTGCCGGTTGCTGTTGGATTGATTCTTGGCCCCAAAGCGCTCGGTGGCATGCTGATGGGTACGATTGTGACCGGTCTGTTTGTCGCAATCTCCATGTGTACCGGTGGCGGTGCGTGGGACAACGCCAAGAAGTACATTGAAGATGGTCACTACGGTGGTAAAGGGTCTGACGCCCACAAGGCCGCGGTAACGGGGGACACGGTTGGCGATCCCTATAAGGACACCGCTGGCCCGGCTGTGAACCCCTTGATCAAGATCATCAACATTGTGGCGCTCTTGATCGTGCCAATTCTGCCCATGGCAGCGAAGTAAGTTGTGATCGAAACCTGTTTTGGCCCTGCTGCCGTTTGAGCAGGCCAAAACACCGGCGGTTTAGACCGCCATCGTGGCCGCCGCCTTCCAATGAAGTGCGGCGGTTTCTTTTTCAGACAAGGCTTCTGCAATCTCGGCCAAAGCAAAGTGGGTTGCGATCATGGGTTTGAGCCGAAGCGACAACTCAAAGTGCTGACGGGCTTTGCCCCACAGCCGCTGACGCTGACAGACTCGGCCCAAAGACCAATTTAATTCTGCGTCAGAGGGGTGCTGTTGTAACCACAACTCCAGTTTCACGAGCTGATCTTTTGCATTGCCCAGGCAGCGGCCATACAGCATGGCCAGACTGGAATCCCAGTTCGACTTCAACGTGGATTCAATCAACTCAATCGCTGGCTCATAGCGCGCACTTTCAATCCATGCCTGAACCACCAATCGCTTGTAATGAATGGCGACAATCGGCGCAATGGCCTTGCGGTTTTCCAAAAGCTTGGTGAGCCGCAGCACTTCTTCCCAATTCGATTCCTGCGTATTGGCTTTCAACGCTAGCCGCAGCGTGTGAACATGCCGGCGGTCGCCCCTGGTGAGCGGCGCTAGCGAGGCCAATGCGCGGCCACCCCGGTGATCATCGACGGCAAATTCCGCTTCCAGCAGCCCCGCCAAGGCCTGTTCATCACCCGTCTTGGTGTGCTGGCGTAGCGCCATGATGAGTTGATCGCGCAAATTACTGTCCCGCAATTGGTGGGCGGCACTGGCTGCAATCGCAGTCGCCGCAGCAACGGCATGGGGCACCTCTTCAAGCAAATCCCGATCTTCTTGAATCGACTTGGCAGACTTCACCGTCCGCGCAAACCGACCCTCGAAATAGTCCACAATCAATTCGGACAGCGACCGAAGCCGGGTGGCCTGTGTGCGCCGCCTGCGAAACTGCCGCAAACGACTGGGAAGGCTAAGTAAGAGCCCAAGAAAACGGCCCACAATCAACAGCAAAATCACCAACACCAGCAGGCCAATAATCGCCGCCTGCAACGTTAAGTCGATTCGGTAAGGCGGCACCCACAGCGTGACATTGCCATCGGTCAGACCAAAGAGCATGTCGGCCAGCACTGCCAAGCCAATCAGAAGCAAAAGAACAAAGAGTTTTTTCATGGGCCAGGCCGCGATGCCGCAGGCGCCGCGGGCGAGTTCAGTGCAGGCGTTGATGAACTAGCCGCACCAGGCTGTTTTTTCAATTGTTCAATTGCTGCCGATGCTTTGAGACCAACGGGGATGGCCACCTTACCCCCCAGCTGTGCAAACTGCGCCAGTATCTGCTGATAGGCCAGCACACGGGAATCTTGTGGATCAAAAATCTGCGTGAGCAACTGTTGTGCCTGGGCAATGTCTTGCAAAAAGATGGGTTCTTGTCGGGACAGAAGTGCAAGCCTCGCCGATAGCAACCGCAAACGCAGACGCTCGACCGTAAGAGAACTTTGTTCAGGCGTTAATAGAATTGCACGGGGATCATCCACACGACGAACGCGCACCACCTCGGCGATCTTGTCCATCAAGCGATCAGCGATTTCTTGCCAACTCGGCAGACTCAGTGATGTTGAGGTGTCAGACACCGACGAGGTGTCTGACACCGTGCCTGATTTGCTGGGGTTTAACATCGGCTTTTTTAAGGCCAACTGCGGCAGTGAGTCCAAATCGATCACCAGCCGATCAAGGGTAGAGGCAATTGCAGCGATATCCAGCGCTCGGGCAGCCATGAGCTTGTCACGGTCGCTGGCCAGCGCGGCACGCAATGGTGCCAGCAGGCTTTTTGCCTCGTGGCGGGCAATGCGCGCATCCAAAATGTCAAGCAAGGCAATACTGCCGGCAACATTGGCACTCATGAACAACGATTCGTTTAACAAACGCACAGAAGCATCAATCTCGTTGAGCCAGTCTGCGGATAGGGTGCTGGGCTCTGCGCGGCTTGGCAGCGTTAGCGCAGAATCGGCCGCAGGATTTGGGCCAACGGACCCACCAGTAGAGAACACCGACTGGCCTGGCCCGCGATCAATCAACCACCAGCCAGCCCCCAAAAGAACGGCCATGGCCAGCCCCGCTGCAACCGCCTTACCAGTATTGTTCATGATCAAATAAATCGCCCGAGAGATGGTCAGGGTCTAAACGCACACGCCGAATCGGTTGGATACCCCGGCTCTTTAAACGTTCCGCAACTGCAGCATGCTGAGTCGCCCATGCCACGCGCGCCAGATCGAGCTGGTGTTGGCCACAATCTTGAATTAAGCGATCCACTACGGTGGTCGAGGTCACCACGACTGCAATTTCATTTGGTGCGGCATTAGCAAGCATGGCCCAGATTCTGTCTGGCCAACGCACATCAATTCTCTGATACAGATTCGCCACCAGGACAGTCGCGCCGCGTGCGCGAAGCCCGTCAACGAGTGTGGTGCGGCTGCCCATACCCTGCGCAATCAGCACCATCTGTTCTTGCCAATAAAAACCGTCTCGCCTGCAGACAGCGTCCATCGCCGCCAAAAGACCCACGGCATCAGCCTTTTCATCGACTGCAGAGGTGATGGTTCGATTGGCATTAATACGCCACGCCCGGGCCGGATCTGCGGCGTTTTGGCTGATGTAATGCGCAAGCTGGTTATTGGTACCACTGCCAACCGCTGCCACCCGCATATCGGGGTTGAACATCACATTGATTCCAGTGTGAAAGAGCCACTGATCCAAGGCCTGGACACTGGCTGGGCTGGTTAAGACCAGCCACTGCTGCTGGGCCCACCGAAACCGATCCAAAATCCGTCGATCTGGCGGACACAGAGAAAGATGCTGCAATGGTGCGCCAACCAGCCGCGGGTCACCCAAGGACTCCTGTTGAATGGACGCCGACGAGGCAACGCTGGGAATGTGATCGCTGCCCGCACCAATTGGACTTGACCAATCCCACTGCGGGCGGGCAATCAGAGCGCAGCGAATCAAAGGGTTAGCAGAGCCCATGCCCTGCCACCCCCGCTTAGGCCACGCCCAGCGACTGAAGAATCTGCTGGGCGCCTTGATCGGAGAGTTCTTTGGCGGCCGAAAGGCCCAGGGCCTCGGGGTCTTGGCCAAAACACTCGGCTCTTAGGACTTTCGATCCGTCGGTCATCGCCACCAAGGCACGAAGCCGCAGGGTCTTGCCATCGGGCTCGGTCACGCAATACGCGGCCAAAGGCACCTGACAACTGCCCCCAAGGGCACGAGACAGCGCACGCTCAGCGCGCACTTCACGGAAGGTCTTTGGGTCGACCAAGGGCTGCAGGGCCTGACGAATGCCAGATCCGTCTTGGCGAATTTCGATTCCAAGTGCGCCCTGACCAGCAGCCGGCAGTAACACCTCTGGCGCAATGATCTGGCGAATTCTTTGGGCCATACCCAGCCGCTTCAGACCAGCGGCAGCCAGAATAATGGCCTGCATATCGCCACGGTCCAGTTTTGATAGCCGGGTGTCCAAATTGCCGCGCAGCGGCACGATTTGAAGATGGGGATAACGGGCCTTTAACTGGGCCTCGCGGCGAAGGCTTGATGTGCCCACCACCGCACCCTGGGGCAGGTCATCCAGGCTTGCAAAATCATTGGATACAAAGGCGTCACGGGGGTCTTCCCGCTCCATAACGCAGGCCAGCTCAAAGCCATCAGGCAGTTCCATGGGCACGTCTTTGAGCGAGTGGACCGCCAAATGCGCCCTGCCCTCGGCCAAGGCCGTTTCTAACTCTTTGACAAAGAGGCCCTTACCGCCCACTTTAGACAGGGTGCGATCCAGGATCTGGTCCCCCCGGGTGGTCATGCCCAGAATCTCAACGGGCTGACCGCTGGCCTGGCCAAGCAGCTTTTGTACATGTTCGGCCTGCCACATGGCCAAACGACTTTCACGCGATGCAATAATCCACATATTTCCAAGTGTATCAATCAAATGACCGAACAATTCTCTAAGAAAAACGAAGGCTGGTCCGGCCGGTTTAACGAACCTGTCTCGGAACTTGTGCAGCGCTACACCGGTTCGGTCTTTTTTGACCACCGACTAGCCCGCTTCGATATCCAAGGATCAAAAGCCCACGCCGAGATGCTAGCGCATGTCGGGCTAATCTCTGGCCAGGACTTAAAAGATATCGAGCGCGGCTTAACCCAGATCCAGTCAGAGATCGAGTCCGGACAGTTCCAGTGGTCCTTAGCGCTTGAAGATGTTCACTTGAATATTGAAAAACGACTCACCGACCTGATCGGTGATGCGGGCAAGCGGCTCCACACGGCCCGAAGCCGCAACGACCAGGTGGCCACCGATATCCGTCTGTGGGTGCGGGCCACAATTGATGACCTTCAGACAGCGCTTACCGCATTGAAGGATTCTTTACTGGCACAGGCCGACAGCAATGCCGACACGATCATGCCGGGCTTTACGCACTTGCAGGTGGCACAGCCGGTGACATTTGGCCACCACATGCTGGCCTATGTGGAAATGTTTTCGCGTGATCAGGAGCGGCTTGCCGACTGCAGAAAGCGTGTGAATCGCCTGCCCTTGGGCGCAGCCGCATTAGCAGGTACGTCTTACCCGATTGACCGTGAGCGGGTGGCCAAGACACTGGGCTTTGATGGTGTCTGCCAAAACTCACTTGATGCCGTAAGCGATCGGGACTTTGCCATTGAGTTCACGGCCTGCTGCGCCCTGATCATGACCCACATCTCGCGGCTATCGGAAGAACTGATCTTGTGGATGACACCACGCATGGGGCTGATTGATCTTCCTGATCGGTTCTGCACGGGTTCATCGATCATGCCGCAAAAGAAAAACCCCGATGTGCCCGAGCTTGCCCGCGGCAAGACTGGCCGAGTCTATGGCCACGTGATGGGCCTGCTTACGCTAATGAAGGGCCAGCCACTGGCCTACAACAAAGACAATCAGGAAGACAAAGAGCCGCTTTTCGATACTGCCGACACAGTGCTTGACACCCTGCGGGTGTTTGCCGACATGGTGGCCGGTATTCAGGTGAAAAAAGAAGCCATGCGGGCCGCAGCCTTTGAGGGCTACGCGACCGCGACTGATTTGGCGGACTATTTGGTGAAAAAAGGCCTGCCCTTTCGGGATGCCCACGAGGCGGTGGCCCTTGCCGTGCGGGCAGCGGTCGAGAAGAAAAAAGATTTGTCAGAGTTGTCGCTTGCCGAGCTGCAGGCCTTTCACCCCAAGATTGGCGAAGATGTCTTTACAGTGCTACAAGTCGAGGGCTCGGTATCGGCCCGCAACCACATTGGCGGGACAGCGCCCGATCAAGTCCGTGCCCAGGTGAAAGCACACCGCAGTAAATAAAGTGCGCCGAACGCGGCCACCTTAATGTTGTGATAACTAAAAACTGGAGACCCCAACCATGAGCCGTCGTGACTTTCTGACCAAAGGCAGCGCCGTTGCACTGGCCAGCGGTGCTGCTGCCGTATCCGCACCCGCCATGGCGCAAAGCGATGTAATCCGCTGGCGCTGCGCTTCAAGCTTTCCCAAAAGCGTGGACACCCTGTTTGGTACTGCTGAATTAGTGGCCCGGCGGGTCAGCCAGATCACAGGTGGAAAATTTCAAATCACGGTTCATGCGGCCGGCGAGATTGTGCCCCCGCTACAAGTGTTAGATGCCGTGGAAAAAGGCACGATTGAGTGCAATCACACCGCACCCTATTACTTCATTGGCAAAGACCCCGCCTGGGCCTTTGGCACATGCATTCCCTTTGGCCTAAATAGCCGACAGTACAACGCCTGGTGGCTGCATGGTGGTGGTGAAAAAATCTTTAACGAATTCACCCGGCAGTTTGGTGTCGTGAGTCTGCTTTGTGGCAACACAGGTTCACAGATGGCCGGCTGGTTTAAAAAAGAAATCAAATCGGTCGAAGACTTAAAAGGCCTGAAGTTCCGCACGGGCGGTATGGGCGGCCAGGTCTTGACCAAGCTTGGCGTCGTCACCCAGCAGCTTCCAGCCGGTGAGATTTATTCAGCACTTGAAAAAGGCACGATTGACGCGGCTGAATTTACGGTACCGCACGATGATGAAAAGCTTGGTCTAAATAAGATCGCCAAGTTTTATTACTACCCCGGCTGGAACGAGGGCGGCGCAGCGCTCGGCTTTCAGGTGAACGCGAAAGCATGGGATGCCTTGCCAGAGAGTTATCGGGCGGCACTGCAGGCCGCAACCGCTGAGGCCAATACCTGGATGCAGGCCAAATACGATGCACTCAACCCAGTGGCGCTTAAGCGCTTGGTGCAAGGTGGCGCAGTACTGCGCGCCTATCCGCAGGCGGTGTTAGAGGCCTGCTTTAAAGCAAATCAAGAGCTGCTGGCCGAGACCAATGCCAAGAGCCCCGCATTTAAAAAGATCTTTGATCAACAACGTGGCTTTCACCGAGACCAGCAGGCCTGGTTCCGGGTGGCCGAGGCCAGCTTCGATAACTTTATTGCCCGGCAAAAACTCTAAGACGGGTCTTATGGGGACTACTTCTGTTTGAAGTAATCCGCCGGATCATCAGCGGGTGGCGATTTGCCACCCGTTTCATTGTGTAGAGCCGGATCCGCTGCAGCAGGGTCTAGGGGGATTTCAATCGTTTGTAAATCCACCGCGGCAGGCTTGTCTAAAAAGCCTGTGACCAGCTCTGGAAAGAAAATCAAAATCGCCACCAGAATCAGTTGCATGCCCACCCACGGAATAGCGCCCATGTAGATGTCACTGCTCTTGATGGATTTGGGTGCAATGCCCCGCAGATAAAAAAGCGCAAAGCCAAACGGTGGGTGCATGAAAGATGTCTGCATGTTCACGCAGATCAGGACACCAAACCAAATGAGATCAATGCCAAGCTTATCGGCCATGGGGGCCAAGAGCGGAATCACGATAAAGGCGATCTCAAAAAAATCTAAGAAAAACGCCAAAAAGAAAATCAGGATATTGACGACAATCAGAAAGGTGACGGCATCATCCGCCCCCACACTAGTAAACAGATGCTCCACCCAAATGCCACCATCGACACCCTGAAAGACCAAGGTAAATACGGTGGCACCAATCAGAATGAAGATCACCATCACGGTGATGGTCATGGTGGATGTCATGCCCTGATACACAATGCCCCACTTCAGGCGGCGATAGAGTGCGGCCAGCCCAATCGCCCCCAACACGCCCATGGCACCGGCTTCGGTAGGGGTGGCCAGGCCCAAGAAAATCGTCCCTAGCACCACGAAAATCAGGCCCATAGATGGCACCACACCCTTGATCACTTTTTTGGCCAGGGGCCAGCCGCGCAGTGTTCTGGCCTGCGCGGGTAACGGCGGCATCATCTTGGGCGAAAAAATCGACACCAAGAAAATAAAGAGTAAGAAGATCGCAATCTGGGCAAGCGACGGACCAACGGCCCCAAGATACATATCGCCAACCGAGCGGCCCAATTGATCGGCAAGAACAATCAACACAAGCGATGGTGGGATCACCTGAGTGATGGTGCCTGATGCGGCAATGACCCCTGTGGCAAGCCGATGGTTATAGCCGTAGCGCATCATGATCGGCAATGCGATCACGCCCATGGCAATCACTGATGCAGCCACGGTGCCAGTAATCGCACCAAGAATTGCACCCACCACGATCACCGCATAGGCCAGGCCGCCCGGTAGCCCGCCAAAGAGTTGTGCAAAGCCTTCGAGCAGATCTTCGGCAAGCCCGCTGCGCTCCAAAATCGCGCCCATCAGGGTAAAAAACGGAATCGCCAGCAACAGCTCATTCGATAAGATGCCAAAGACCCGATACGGCAGATTCGCCATGAACTGTGGCGGAAACAGCCCCAACTCAATGGCTACAAAACCAGAGGCTAGCCCCAAGGCCGCCAGTGAAAAAGCCACCGGCAGGCCCAACAGCAACACCACCACCAGGGCGGCGAACATTGCGGGGGCCATGAAATCGATCGGGTTCATGGCTTATTGCAGGGGCTTCTCGTAGTGAGAATCCAGTGTGATCTCACCACTGAGCGCTGCGATACGTTTAATGATTTCCGAAACGCCCTGGGCGATGAGTAGCGCAAAACCAATCGGCAGAAGCAATTTCACCGGCCAACGCAGCAGGCCACCCGCGTTACTGGAAATCTCTTGAATCTGCCACGACTCAACAAACCAAGGCCACGATGTTGTGAGCATGAAAATTGAAAACGGCAGCAGAAAAAGAATCAGGCCAGCCAGATCTAGCCAATTGCGCTGCCGGGAATTGAGCCGGGCATAGAACAGATCCACCCGAACATGGCCATTGGTGGCCAACAGGTGCGGTGCGCCAAGCAAGACCGTGCCCGCAAACATGTACCACTGCAATTCCAGCCAAGCATTGGAACTTAGATCCAGGGCATAACGCGAGATGGCATTCAGTGCTGATACCAGAGCGCAAATCAGCACAAGCCAGATCGCCACACGAGCCGCCACGCGGCTTGCGCGATCAATGTGCTGACTGATGGCCAAGAGTGATTTCATAGACAACCGCGATTGTGCAAGAAAAAGGCCGGCATAGCCGGCCTTTGAATAACAGCAGTGATGCTGATTATTTCTTACGCATGGGCGGCAGATCGGTACAAGTGCCCGCGAAGACCTCGGCCACCATGCCGATCGACTCGCCCAGGGTTGGGTGCGGGTGAATGGTCTTGCCAATATCGTGGGGATCACAGCCCATCTCAATGGCCAGGGCCAGTTCGCCAATCATGTCGCCCGCATGGGTACCCACCATTGCCCCACCAATGACCCGGTGGCTCTGTGGGTCAACGATGAGCTTGGTCAAGCCCTCATCCCGACCATTGGCAATCGCCCGACCAGAAGCCGCCCAGGGGAATACCGCCTTTTCAATCGTCATGCCCTTGGCCTTGGCCTCGTCTTCGGTCACACCCACCCAGGCCACTTCGGGATCGGTATACGCCACTGATGGAATCACCCGCGCATCGAAGAAGGACTTTTCACCAAAGGCGGCTTCGGCGGCCACATGACCCTCGTGCACGGCCTTATGCGCGAGCATGGGCTGGCCGACTAAGTCACCAATGGCAAAGATGTGGGGCTGGTTGGTGCGCATCTGGGCGTCCACTTCAATAAACCCACGATCGGTCACGTTGACACCGGCTTGGTCGGCGCCGATCGCACCGCCATTGGGCCTGCGGCCAACGGCCTGCAGCACCAAGTCATAGACCTGGGGCTCTGCTGGTGCGCCCTCGCCCTCGAACCGCACATGAATGCCATCGGCTTTGGCCTCGGCACCAACGGTTTTGCACTTCAACATGATCTTATCGAAGCGATGGGCATTGTATTTTTGCCAGACCTTGACCAGGTCGCGGTCTGCCCCCTGCATCAGACCATCGAGCATTTCGACCACATCAATTTTTGCGCCGAGCGTCGAATACACCGTGGCCATCTCTAGACCAATAATGCCGCCGCCAATGACCAGCATGCGTTTGGGCCGGAATTTTAATTTCAATGCACCCGTGGAAGTGACAATCCGTTCGTCTTCAGGCAAGAACGGAAGTTTTACGGCTTCCGAACCCGCAGCGATGATGGCCTTTTGAAAACCAATCACTTTTTTGCTGCCGTCTTCGGCAGTCACTTCTAAGTGATAACCGTCTAAGAACTTGCCCACGCCATTGATGACTTGCACCTTGCGGGCTTTGGCCATGCCGGCCAGGCCGGTTGTGAGTTTATTCACAACCTGTGATTTCCAGCCACGCAATTTATCCAGATCAACTTGGGGTTCACCGAAGCTCACGCCATGGGATGCAAAGTTTTTGGCCTCGTCCATCACGGCGGCGACATGCAAGAGTGCCTTGGATGGAATACAGCCCACGTTTAAGCAGACACCACCGAGTGTGGAGTAACGCTCCACCAAAACCGTGTTCATACCCAGATCTGCAGCACGGAATGCGGCGGAATAACCACCGGGGCCGGCACCCAAGACCATCATGTCGCAGGTGATGTCAGCGGTGCCTGCGAAACGGCGGGGGGCGTTGCTGGCGGCGGCTGATGGCGCGGGGGCGGCTGAGCTTGGCGCTGGTGCTGGTGCCAGCGAAACCGGGTCTCGGCTCGACCCCGCTTTTGACTCGCCTCGCCCCGGTTCCGCAATGTCACCAGCGGGCGCACTAGGCACGGTGTCTGACACCTTCGCAGTGGGAGCACTCGCAGGTGCGGCGGCAGAAGCCCCCGCTGCTTCCACCATCGCCAACACCGTGCCCTCGGAGACCTTGTCGCCGAGTTTCACTTTCATTTCAACAATCTTTCCCGCCATCGAGGAAGGAATTTCCATTGATGCTTTGTCGGACTCCACTGTGATCAGACTTTGTTCCACCGAAATCTGGTCACCCACCTTGACCAAGACCTCAATGACTTCCACTTCTTTGAAATCCCCAATATCTGGGACCTTAAGCTCAATAGCTGCCATGTGACTGTCTCCAGAAATTAAAGGACTGCGCGGCGAAAATCACCCAACAATGTGCGCAAGACATTGTTAAAGCGTGCTGCTGCGGCGCCATCAATCACACGATGGTCATACGACAGCGACAGCGGCAATGTCAGCTGGGGCACAAACTCTTTGCCATTCCAGACGGGTTTCATATACGACTTCGACACGCCCAGAATTGCGACTTCGGGCGCATTGATAATCGGCGTGAAATGGGTGCCACCAATGCCGCCCAGAGACGAAATAGAGAAGGTGCCGCCCTGCATATCGCTTGGCGAGAGCTTGCCATCTCGGGCGCGCTTGGCCAGATCAGCCATCTCTTTCGCAATCTCAGACAGGCCTTTTTTGTCGGCGTCTTTCAGCACAGGGACCACCAGACCGTTGGGCGTATCCGCCGCAAAACCGATGTGGTAGTAGTGCTTGTAAATCAGCTGATCACCATCGAGTGACGCGTTGAACTCAGGATACTTTTTGAGTGCGGCAACGACTGCCTTAATCAAAAAGCCCAACATGGTGTACTTCACGCCTGTCTGGTCGCTTTCCTTGTTCAAAGACACACGAAATGCTTCGAGATCAGTGATGTCAGCCTCGTCGTTGTTGGTGACGTGCGGAATCATGACCCAGTTGCGATGCAGGTTCGCACCTG
This sequence comes from beta proteobacterium MWH-UniP1, assembly GCA_036362785.1. NCBI lineage: Bacteria > Pseudomonadati > Pseudomonadota > Betaproteobacteria > beta proteobacterium MWH-UniP1. The sequence goes on along the minus strand of CP143625.1, from coordinate 826,752 downwards.
AGAGTTTCTTAATCCTTGATAAGGGCTTAGGCTCAATCGGACCAAACTTGGCAAAGTCCACCTTTGGCCAGGGAATCAGGCCAAGGCCTGCGCCATCCCCTGCAGCTGCGGGTGCGGCGGCGTTAACAAGCACACCCTTCACATAGGACTGCACATCTTCTTTCAAGATGCGCTGCTTCGGACCAGAACCACGAACCTTGGCAAGATCGACACCGAGTTCGCGAGCAAATGCACGCACTGCCGGGGATGCGTGGGGTTTAACCACCAAGGCATCATCTACAGGCGATACATGGGCGGGGCCAACAGATGCTGCTGGGGCGGATCCCTGTGCAGGCGTCGACGCCTGCGAAACCGGGGCTCGGCTCGACGCTCCGCTTACCTCGCCTTGCCCCGCTTCCGCACCGCCACTGGCTACCACGCCCGGCGCTTGTACGGCGGTGGTTGGTGCTGGTGCAGCGGACTCAGCCTTGGCTGCACTGGCCCCGGCCACTGGAGCCGATACGGACGCCGCACCCGCAGCTTCGATGATCGCCAAGACGGAACCTTCCGACACCTTGTCACCGAGCTTAACCTTCATCTCCACAATCTTGCCCGCGGTGCTTGCAGGAATCTCCATCGACGCCTTGTCGGACTCGACCGTGATCACGCTCTGCTCAACCGCCAGCGTGTCCCCCGCCTTGACCAACACCTCGATTACTTCTACTTCTTTGAAGTCACCGATATCCGGGACTTTCAGTTCAATCGTTGCCATGTCTTTGTCTCCTGTTGGCCGCGTGCGTTACACCGACATCGGGCTTGGCCGATTCGGATTGATGCCATATTTCTTGATGGCCTCTTCCACCACCGACATCTTGATCTTGCCCTCGTCGGCAAGCCCACGCAGTGCGGCAACGGCAACATAACGACGGTCCACTTCAAAGAACTCGCGCAGCTTGGCACGCGTATCAGAGCGGCCAAACCCGTCCGTACCCAGGGCAATGTAGCGGCGACCCTGGGGCATATACGGGCGAATCTGATCCGAGAAGATGCGCATGTAATCGGTTGCTGCAACCACAGGTCCCTCGTGCGTTTCCAGCTTTTGTGTCACAAAGGGCACCTTGGGCTTGGCAGTCGGGTTCAGCAGATTGAAGCGCTCGCACTCCATGCCATCGCGGCGCAGCTCCGTAAAGCTTGGGCAACTCCAAATGTCAGCGGCAACACCGAAGTCGGCCTGCAGCATCTCGGCCGCCATCATGACTTCTCGCAAAATCGTGCCACTACCCAAGAGCTGAACACGCAATTTGGACTTCTTATCGCCTTCTTGTAGCAGATACATGCCACGCAGCAGATCGGCTTCACTTCCGGGTTTGAGGCCGGGGTGCGCATAGTTCTCGTTCATGATCGTGATGTAGAAAAACACATCTTCCTGATCAACGACCATACGCTTTAGGCCTGAGTGAATGATGACTGCGACTTCATGGGCAAAGGTTGGGTCATAGGCCACACAGTTCGGAATGACCGATGCCAAGACATGACTGTGACCATCTTCGTGCTGCAAGCCCTCGCCATTTAAGGTGGTGCGGCCAGCAGTACCCGCCATTAAGAAACCACGGGCCCGCATGTCGCCTGCGGCCCATGCCAGGTCACCAACACGCTGCAGACCAAACATCGAGTAGTACGTATAAAACGGAATCATGATCCGGTCATTGGTCGAGTAGCTGGTTGCCGCAGCAATCCAAGAGCTCATACCACCGGCTTCATTGATGCCCTCTTGCAGAATCTGGCCCTTAATGTCTTCACGGTAGTACATCACCTGATCGCGATCGACGGGTTCATATTTCTGCGGCTCAACCGAATAGATACCAATCTGGCGGAATAAGCCCTCCATACCAAAGGTTCGCGCTTCGTCCACCAAAATTGGGACCAGACGTGGGCCCAGCTCTTTGTCGCGCAACAGCTGCGTCAGGCAGCGGACATAGGCCTGTGTTGTGGAGATCTCGCGGCCTTCGGCAGTCGCCTCAAGCACCGGGGCAAACAGATCCGTAAGCGCAGGCACATTGAATTTTTCAGTCGATTTTGCCAAACGATGCGGCAGATAGCCGCCCAGGGCCTTGCGGCGCTCATGCAGATATTTCATCTCGGGCAGATCTTCCGAGGGTTTATAGAAAGGAATATCTTGCAGTTTGTCTTGCGGGATTGGAATGCCAAACCGATCACGGAATTCATGGATGGTCAGGTCATCAAGCTTCTTGGTCTGGTGGGCCGTGTTCTTGCCCTCGGCGACCTTACCCATGCCATAGCCTTTGATGGTCTTCACCAAAATAACTGTGGGCTGCCCCTTGTGCTTTGAAGCACGCGAAAACGCACTGTAAATTTTGTGGGGATCATGGCCACCACGGTTTAAGCGCCAGATGTCTTCGTCGCTCATGCGCGAGACCATCTCTAAGAGTTTGGGGTGCTTGCCAAAGAAATGCTTGCGTACATAGGCACCATCGTTGGCCTTGCAGTTCTGATATTCACCGTCAACGGTTTCCATCATGACTTTTTGCAAAATACCATCTTTGTCTTTGGCCAAGAGCGGGTCCCAATAGGAACCCCAGATCACCTTGATGACATTCCAGCCAGACCCACGGAATTCACTTTCCAATTCCTGAATGATCTTGCCGTTGCCGCGCACCGGGCCATCAAGACGCTGCAAGTTACAGTTCACAACGAACACCAAGTTGTCGAGCTTTTCGCGCGCAGCCAGACTAATCGCGCCGATGGATTCGGGCTCGTCCATTTCGCCGTCGCCCAAAAAGGCCCAGACCTTACGTTCTTCCGTATCGGCGATGCCGCGTGCATTCAGATACTTTAAAAAACGCGCCTGATAAATCGCCATCAAGGGGCCAAGGCCCATTGACACGGTGGGGAACTGCCAGAAATCTGGCATGAGTTTGGGGTGCGGATAGCTAGACAGTCCTTTACCGTCGACTTCACGACGGAAATTGTTCAGTTGCTCTTCACCGATACGGCCTTCCAGAAAAGCCCGGGCATAGATACCAGGCGATGAATGGCCCTGAATAAACAGCAGATCCTGCCCACGCGGATGCTCAGGGCCCTTCCAGAAATGGTTAAAGCCAATACCCAGCATGTTGGCAAGCGATTGAAAGCTTGAGATATGGCCGCCAAGATCACCATCGGCACGATTGGCGCGAACCACCATGGCCATGGCATTCCAACGCATCCATGAACGCAGCCGCTCTTCATATTCCATGTTGCCGGGGAATGACTCTTCATGGGCCGCCGGAATGGTATTGACGTAGGCAGTGTTGGCAGAAAATGGAATGAATCCGCCCGTGCGACGGGTTTTGTCGATCAGGGTTTCCAACAGAAACTGAGCCCGCTCGGGTCCTTCACGCTCAATCACGGCCTCGAGTGAGTCCAGCCATTCCCGAGTCTCAACTTCGTCCATATCCAAACGTTGTGGCTCTGCCATCCTAGTCTCCTGATTTTTTTAACTTTTGTGATTGTTCGACGCCCCCAGATTTCTGGCAAGCAATTTTTCATGATGCGGCACGTCATTTCATATTACAAAAATTTGATCAATAGCTACACTCTGCTCATCCAGACAAGCCCCGCCTCATGGAAAAACCCGCCGCCCACCCCAGACGTCGTCGCATCGACTTCCAGACCAACGCAAAGATCCCGACCAGGGGGGCACAACGCTGGGCGCTGATTACACCTGTCCTGGCCATGATCGCACTCGCCGTTTTGATGGGCGTGACGATCTGGTATCTCACAGACAGCGAAGAAAGCCAACGCGAACAAGCCCTGATGCGCGACGTTGAAAGCATGCAACGCACGATTCGGGAAAAGCTTCGGGTGAATCAGACCGAGCTATCCGAACTTGCAACGCCATTTGCTATTGCCCCTTCCGCCACGGAGTTACGTCGTCTATCCATTGGTTTCTTGAGCAAGAACCCCGAAGTGTCTTATCTCGCCTGGGTTGATCAAGACCAGATTATTCGGGGGGTATACACCTCGGCTCGCTGGCCAAGGCAGAGCTTCGGTAGCGTCGGCAGCAAACTCGCCCGGAGCGCCAGCCTTGATGCCTATGCAAACGCCATCAACCTAAAGCAGCCCAGCTACTCCTCGGCAATGCAGCGGCGTGAAGGTGATGTGGAAGTGGATTTGCATATCCCGCTTTTGATCGATGACACGCCGCAGGGCACTCTGGTGGCCACTTATTCCCTTCCTGCAGTGCTCTTGGGTTCTTTGCCGGCCGATGTCAGTAACCGACTTGCCTTTAGCCTGGTGGACCCAAATGGAGACTTCGTTGCTCAGACCCGAGCAACAGCAGTTTTTTCTGGCAAATCGTTTCATGAAGTAAGCCTGGATCCACTGTCACGCGCCATCAAACTGCGTGGTTACAACCTGTTGCCGGTCAGCTCACCGTTTAACGATATTGTGATCACGCTGATTGCAGGACTAATCACACTCGCAGTCATTGGACAAATTCAGATCTGGCGCAATACCCGGCGACGGCTTGGTGTGGAACGCGAGCTTGCCGAAGAGACTGCCTTTCGGCGGGCCATGGAAAATTCCATGTCGACCGGCATGCGCGTGATCGATCTCACTGGCGTGATCACTTATGTCAACCCAGCGTTTTGCCGCATGGTCGGTTTCACCAACAGCGAATTAACTGGCTGCGCTCCGCCCTATCCCTATTGGCCACCCGAGTCTCAGCAGCAGCTCACCCAAAACCTGCAAGGCATGCTCTCGGGCGCGATACCTCCTTCGGCGCAGCCCCTGCTCATCATGCGCAAAGATGGCACTCGGCTAACTGTGCGCATGTATACATCGCCACTCATTGACCAAAATGGCAAGCAGACCGGCTGGATGACATCGGTGACAGACATCAGCGAGCAAAATCGTATTCGACAGGAACTGGCCCAGGCCCAGGAGCGTTTCATCACGGTGCTGCAGGCACTTGATGCAGCGGTATCCGTAGCAACCCCTTCTCCACAAGACGAACTTCTTTTTGCCAACCAGGCCTACAAGAAATGGTTTGGGAATTCTTTGGTCAATGGGCATCGCGACCTTTGCGCAGGCGCACGCGGTCCGTGGTTCGACGTGAAAGAGGTCTATAGTCCAGCGGTCCAACGTTGGTTTGAGGTGCGAGTTCGTAACATACAGTGGGTGGATGGGCGTGACGTTGAGCTGATGGTGGCCACCGACATTACCCAAGAGCGCGCGACCGAGCAGGCCCAGAGAGAGCAGCACAATCGCATCCAGCAAACCGCGCGATTGATCACCATGGGTGAGATGGCCTCTTCTTTGGCCCATGAATTAAACCAACCGCTGACGGCCATTGCGAATTACACATCAGGGGCAACATCCCGTGTTCGCGCTGCCGCTGCCCGCGGCGAGCAGGTGCCCAGCGACGACCTAATCGACATGCTTTCGAAAACGGCCCGACAGGCGGAGCGCGCCGGTCAAGTGATTCGGCGAATCCGGGGTTTTGTAAAACGCAGCGACCCCATTCGAAAAGAGATCGAGGCCACCACGATCTTGGCCGATGCCCTGGTACTGGCAGAGATTGACGCCCGTGAGCGGGGACTTCAGATTGCCCAGGAAATTGAACCCAATCTTCCCAAGCTCAATGTCGATGGCATTTTGATTGAGCAGGTGCTGATGAACTTATTGAAAAATGGCCTGGAGGCTATGAAAGACAGCCAGGAGCGCACGCTAGTGGTCAGCGTGACCCACGACGGCCACCAAGTCATGTTCTCGGTGAAAGACCGTGGCCATGGGGTGCCAAGCTCCATCAGTGGCATGCTGTTTGACTCGTTTTACACCACCAAAGACGATGGCATGGGCATGGGCCTAAATATCTGCCGCTCCATCATTGAGTCCCACCATGGCCGGCTATGGTTTGAGAACAATCCCGAGGGGGGGTGCACGTTTCGGTTTACATTACCGGTATCAGCGGCAACCCCGCCCGAAACCCAATTGACGCAATCGGAGGCACCGAACACATGAATGCAAACGCAAGCGCATTTCGCTCGCAAAACGCTGAAATTGTCTATGTTGTGGATGATGACGAGGCCGTTCGCGACTCTCTGCGATGGCTGCTCGAAGGCCAAGGCTTTCAGGTCTCGTCCTTTGATAGTGCCGAACGGTTTCTGAACTCGCTGCCCCCTGGCACCACTGGCCCAGTCAGCGGCTGCCTGATCGCAGACGTGCGTATGCCCGGCATGTCGGGCACCGAACTCCATGACGAACTCCTTCGCCGCAATATCCAGCTGCCGCTGATTTTCATTACCGGCCACGGCTCCGTGCCAATGGCGGTAGCCAGCATGAAAAAAGGTGCCGTCGATTTTCTGGAAAAGCCGTTTAACGATGAGCAGCTCTGTATGCGCGTTGCCAGCGCCTTTCAAAAGGTGCGAGACGAAGGCTCCAAGGGTGTGCTGGCCAAGCGCGCCCAAGAGCTGCTCTCACGCCTAACGCCGCGCGAAGAACAGGTGCTGGACCGGATTGTGGCTGGCCGACTCAATAAACAGATCGCCGACGACCTGGATATCAGCATTAAGACGGTGGAAGCCCACCGGGCCAACATCATGGACAAGATTGAAGCCCGGACCATGGCCGACCTGATGAAGACCGCCCTGGCCGCCCGCCAGGGATAAGGCGCTGCGGCCGAGCAGGAGAAAACAGGGGCGGATGGTGCTATAATTCGCGCCTTGCCGCGCGGCTGTAGCTCAGATGGATAGAGTACCTGGCTACGAACCAGGGGGTCGTGGGTTCAATTCCTGCCAGCCGCGCCAAAAACACCAAAAGGGGTCTGAGAAATCAGATCCCTTTTTCTTTTTGGGGTAGTGACGCCGATCGATACACGACGGGCTAGCGCCGACGCTGGTCGTGATAACTAAAGCTTTGCTGGCGAATGTCGTTTGAGCCAATCGCGAAGCGCATTGTTCATGCGTGTTTGCCAACCGGGGCCATGCGCACGAAAAGCATCGAGTACATCGCGATCAAAACGTATGGCTACCTGCTCTTTCTTTCCAGAGCCCGCTGGTCGCCCTCTTGTGCGCTTAAAATCTTCAATACCCTTAAGCATCTCAGCGCGCGAGAGAGGGCGATCTGATTCGTCTTTACCATCCCAAACGTAATCACCGGTGGCAGGTGGCTTTCGGGTAGCCACAAGAATTTTTTCACGCACGGTCAAAGTCTTTTTCGAGCCACTCATGATAGGTCTCCCTTTCTTCGCTACTTGCATTCCTAAAACTGATGATCTGGATGCTTTGCCCATCGAAATGAACCACGGTTAACACCGTCAAATGCTCAAACACATAAGCAAATGATTGAATGCGCGACTCACCATTACGTTCGCTTAAAACATCAAGCCGATACTCGCTTTCCAACACAAGCGATGCGCTCGCAAAATCCAAGCCGTGCTTTTTAAGGTTGGCCACACGCTTCGACTCGTCCCACGAATAGAGGTTTTTGGACACAATTAATGTAGATGCAAAAAATAGGGCTGTCAAGACCCTGCATCTTTACGAAGACTCACCCACCTGAAAATCAGCCAAATAGCCTATGGATTGCAACGCGGCCCAAGCGGCAGCTCGCAATGACGCGCATGACTTTGCTAGCCTTCCCGCCCACGTCTGTTTGCTCACCGCATTGCGCCCTGGTTTAATGAAAAGATGCAAGACAAGACGCTCCCCTTGATTGAGATCGGCCTTTACTATTCGGTGATTCTTCTGTCGCCCGTCATCTATATCGCCTACCTGAAAAGCAAGAAGAAAGTCGCCAAAACTGAGATCCGTCAGAACGTGATGATTTTCGGTACGTTTTATGTACTCATCGCACTACTCGGCGTGTTTGCAGTTCTGCAAAATTAAGCCAAACGCACGCTGGTTCAATCACAAACCTGCCCAACCACTAGATCTGCCATGAAATTCACAGACTCGATCACCCTCCAAGGCAAGCATGCCAGCCTGGTGCCACTTGCCATGAACCACCACGACGGGCTTTGTGAGGCCACACGTGACGGCGAACTTTGGAAACACTGGTACACCAGTATTCCATCGCCAGAGGGCATGGCCAAAGAGATTAACCGGCGTTTGGACCTGCAACGGGCGGGCTCCATGAACCCATTTTGTGTACTTGGTGCAAACGGCAAGCCAGTCGGCATGACCACCTACATGAATATTGACGAAGAGAACCGACGCGTCGAAATTGGGTCGACCTGGTATCGCAGGTCAGTACAGCGAACAGCAGTAAACACCGAGTGCAAATTGATGTTACTTCAGCATGCCTTTGACACGCTAAATTGCATTGCTGTCGAATTTAGAACGCATTTCTTTAATTTTCAGAGCAGACAAGGCATTGAACGACTTGGCGCAAAGCTTGACGGTGTTTTGCGCAACCACCAGGTCAACCGACACCCCGATGCCATGGGTAGCATGCGAGACACCTGTGTTTACAGTATTTTGGCAAGCGAGTTTCCAGCGGTGCGGGCCCACCTCACCTACCAACTGGAAAAAGCCCGTTAAACCCCGAGCCTGACAGTGGCCGAGACGATTATTCGATCCGAAGCGCTTCTACCGGCTTCAATTTGGATGCTTTCGCGGCAGGGTACCAGCCAAAAAACACGCCAATGGCTGCCGAGAAACCAAAGGCGATCGCAATCGACGACATAGAAATTTCAACGAGCAACCCAGAAAAAGACGCAATCGCCCAGGCGCCCAGCACGCCCAACAGGGTGCCCACCAGACCGCCCACCAAACAGATCGTGATGGCCTCGATTAGAAATTGCCGCAGGATATCTTTTTGCCGGGCACCAATTGCCATCCGTATGCCAATTTCTCGGGTTCGCTCGGTAACACTGACCAGCATGATGTTCATGATCCCAATCCCGCCCACCAATAACGAGACACCAGCAATTGCGCCCAGCAAGACCGCCATGGCGCCCGCGGCGATTGCTGCCGTCTCTGCGATAGCGGTTAGGTTACGAATGGTGAAGTCGCTATCTTGACCCGGCGCAATGCGATGTCGGACTTTTAATAAATCGTTGAGCTCAATCTCCGCCTGAGGCATTGTGTCTGCCGATGTGGCTTGCACAAAAATTATGCCTACACTCCCCGGAAAGCTGCTCCGAATCAACTGCTGCCTTGCCGTCGTTAGCGGAATAAACACAGCGTCGTCTTGATCACGGCCATCAAGGCTTTGCCCTTTTTTGGTGAGTATCCCAATCACCGTGAAGGGAATGTTTCGAATCCGGATGGTTTTACCAATGGCCGTGTCATCACCAAATAACTGCCGGGCCGTGGTTTGCCCAATGACTGCCACCCGCGCATAAGAGCGTAAATCGTTATCGGCGAAAAAATCACCCTCTTCAGGATCCCAAGAGCGCAGCGGAAAGTATTCCGGCGTAATACCGGTGACCATCGTGCTCCAGTTATTACCGGCATAGGCCACTTGAAAAGTCCGCATCACGATTGGTGCAACACGCTGCACCCCAGGAACCGACTCCATCGCCTGGGCATCGGCAAGCGTTAGCGTTTGTGCAGCGCCTGCCCCGAATCGAACACCACCAGAGGTTTGAGAGCCGGGGAATACCACCAAAAGATTGCTGCCCATGGTGCTGATACTCTGGTTCACCAGAGCCTGAGTGCCGCGACCCACGGCCAACATCACCACCACCGCACAGACACCAATAATCACGCCCAGCATGGTGAGCGATGTGCGCATGCGATTGGTGGACAGGGCCCGAAACGCTTCCTCTAAAACCTGTGGTGCCTTCATGCCGCACTCCGCCGTTCAAGACCGGCACGCACATCACCGTCAAACACAACCCGACCGTCTTTTAATCGCACCAGCCGGGCACCAAATTCTGCAATATTCGGCTCGTGCGTCACCAAAATGACCGTGATCCCCTGCTCTTTATTCAGTCGTTGGATCAGCGTCATGATCTCGTTGGAAGTGGCGGTGTCTAAGTTGCCCGTGGGTTCGTCGGCCAGCAATACCGGCGGGTTCATGACCAACGCCCGGGCGATTGCCACACGCTGTTGCTGACCGCCCGACAACTGATTCGGAAGCCGCTCCGAAAACCCACCCAAGCCCGTTAAATCTAACTTCTCCTGGGCAAGCAGCCGGGCCTCTGCGCGTGGCTTGCCGGCATAGATCAAGGGCAGCGCCACGTTATCCAAGACAGTCATACGCTTCAGTAAATTGAACCCCTGAAAGACGAAGCCGAGTTTTTTATTGCGGATCGCTGCCAATTCGTCTGGCAAGAGCCCACTCACTAGCTGGCCATCCAGAAAATACTCGCCACTGGTGGGCGCATCTAAGCAGCCCAGAATATTCATCAAAGTCGATTTGCCCGAGCCCGACTGACCCATTAAACAAACAAACTCGCCCTGACGAATCTCAAAAGAAATGCCGTGCAAAACCGGTACCGCAGGCGCACCCGGTGTTTCGTACTGCTTGTGAATATCGACAAGCCGAATGAGCGGTGCTGCCATGCTCAGAACATGCGGAAACGGAAACCGCTCGTCTGACTGGATTTCGATGTTGGCGCCGCACGGGTCACCACAGCCTCACCCTCGCTCAGACCCTCAATCACTTCCGTAAACCGGCCATCAGTAATGCCAATTTTGATCTCTTTGGGCTGAAGCGCTCCGTCTGGCCCGGCCAGATAAACGGTGGGAGCAGTGCCCGCACGCGACCCCTTCCCCTTGCCGGATTTGGCAGAGCCGTTTTTGTCAGCAGCTTTTTCTGGCGCGCCACCATTTGTGGGAGTCGCTTGCTCGGGCGGACGAAAACGCAGAGCCGCCGATGGGACACGCAAGACATCGTCTTTTTTGTTTGTTACAACCGCCACCTGAGCGGTCATGCCAGGCAACAAGGTACCGTCTTTGTTATCGACATCTATGACAACGTTGTAGGTCACGACGTTTTGAACGGTGGTTGGATTCAATCGGACCATTCGCACCTTGGCATTAAATTCCTGATCCCGAAACGCGTCTACCGTAAAGCGAACGGGCTGACCCGTTTGTATGGCGCCAACGTCTGCCTCGGCAACCGAGGTATCAATCTGCATGCGGCGTAGATCTCGCGCGATCTGAAAGAGCGTCGGGGTTTGAAAACTTGCCGCTACGGTCTGGCCAACATCAATCCCACGGTTCACCACAATGCCGTTGATCGGCGACTTAATTTTGCTGTAGCCCAGATTGGTCTTGTCACGAGAGAGCTGAGCTTCGATCTGCATAACTTGGGCCCGGGCGGTTTCTACATCTTTTCGCAGGCCATCTAGCGCTCCATCTGAAATAAAACCCTTGGCTTTCAGATTCTCGTTTCGCTTCAGTGAAAGCTCTGCGTTATTCAATGTAGCCCTGGCCGAAGCCAAATTTGCCTCGGTCTGCCGAATCTGGGCCTCCAGGATCGCCGGATCCAACTCAGCAAGCAGCTGCCCAGCCTTCACGGGCTGATTAAAGTCTGTGTGCAGATTAATCACCGTGCCCGAGATCTGGGTACCCACGTTGACCAGCTCCACTGGATTGAGCGTGCCATTGGCGGACACCCGCTGAACGATCGCCCCGCGGTCCACCGACGCAGTCACCCACTTGGGCTCCTCAGCCTGATTACCGGACCACAACCAAGCGGCCACAACGACCAACCCGATAAGAACCGAACCGACTGCGAGAGATTTTTTAGAAACAAAAGAAGGAAGTGCCATGTGTGAAGTATGCCGCATCGCAACGCACCCGGACTTTCCCTAATTTCAAGGACTTAGCCACTTTTTTTGCTGCGCCGCGTATAGCCTTGATATATATCAAACCAATGTAATGTCGGAACTAGATTGGAGTCGTCAATCGCGCCTTCGTTCCCCAGGAAACGAGGCGTATTTTTTCGGAACCACCCCGCTTTTCGCTATTCAGACAATAGAAAAATGAAAAAAAGTCCCTCCCCCAGGATCTCCAAGCTCGCCGCAGCAATCCTTTTTGCAATCGCCCTGCCCGGCAATAGTCAGACCCTGGATGCGGTGGTGGTCTCTGCCAGCCGGACCGAACAGGCCAGCTTCGACGCCCCCGGCTCCATTCAGTCCGTGAATCGGGATGTGATTGAGTCCGCAGGCCCCCAGATCAATATCAGCGAGGCGTTGGCCGGTGTGCCGGGTATCAATGTGGCCAACCGGAATAACTATTCCCAGGACCTGCAGGTCTCCATCCGTGGATTTGGTTCACGGGCCCCATTTGGTGTGCGTGGCGTGCGGCTGCTGATCGACGGTATTCCCCAGACTCTGCCCGATGGCCAGGGCCAGTCGTCCCAGTTTGCATTGACTTCGGCAGACCGGATCGAGGTCCTGAAAGGACCCGTCTCGCTTCTTTACGGAAACGCAGCCGGTGGCGTGGTGCAGGTCTTTACACGCAGTGCGGGGGACAAACCTGAGTTTTCAGCGGTGGGCTATGCGGGAAGCGATGATCTGTATCGGTCCAGCCTGCAGTACTCGGAGAAAAAGGGCCCATATGGATTGGTCGTCGACTACGCATACATGAGTAGCGATGGCTTTCGGGATTACAGCAAGGCCCGACGGGACCACTTCAACAGCAAGCTCGAACATGTCACCGAGCATGGCAAGACGACGTTTGTTGCGAATATTCTGAAAAATGATTCGGAGGAGCCGGGGTCGTTAACTGCAGATGAGTACGCATCAAACCCGCACCAAGCGAGATCAGACAACATCAACCAAAAATTTGGCAAGCAGTTTACTCAAGGCATGCTGGGCGTAAGCGGCGATCGAAAACTAAACTCAAACAGCCAACTAGACTACCGAGCCTACTTTGGCGTACGAAATTTGGACAATCCACTGTCGTGCCCAAACTTTACAAATTGCACCAGCGGCACGATTAATCGGACCGGTTATTCAATGATCGAGCGAACCTTCTATGGCGCAGCCACATCCTTAACTCGACGTGACGCCTTCAATGGCATTCCGGTTCAATACACAGGCGGGATCGATCTAGATTATGTCATCGACAAGAGGACCGCAAAACAAAACGTTGCCGGGATACCAACAGGTGACTTAGGGCGCGACGAAGACAACATCGCGTACAACACAGATGCCTTTGTTCAGTCTCAGTGGTTTTTTAATGAAAAGTACACCGGATTACTGGGCGCACGCCTGTCAAGAGTGACGTTAAAAGTAGAGGATCAATTTCCGGTATCGGGTTCTAACCCTGACAGCTCTGGTCGAAAAACCTACACAGGCATTTCTCCTGTACTTGGACTAACCCGCCACCACTCATCAAGTCTCAACACCTACGTACAGTATGGTCGCGGATTCGAGACACCCACTTTAAACGAAGTGCTTTATTCACCGCCTGGCGGCTCATCTGCAAACAAATTCTATTCGGCAATTGACCCAGCCAAAAGTAATCAAATAGAAATTGGGTTCAAATGGCGTCCGACAGCCTCAACCAAGATAGATGGCGCTTTATTTGCAGCAAAAACCAAGGACGACATCGTTCCCGACTCTGTAAGTACCTCAGGCTCTACTTGGCAAAATGCAGACACGTTCCGCCAAGGCGTCGAAATTAGCGCACTAGCTCTTCTTTCCAAATCGATAGTTTTACGTCTCGCATACACAGCGATTGACGCGGAATACACAAGTAACGGCAGCGCATCAAGCAGTCGCGTCCAAGACGGCAAAAATATGCCGGGCATCCCAAAATATCGAATCTTTGGCGATTTAACTTGGCGATCTATAGGCTGGACCAGCAAACCGAACTCAGCGTTCTCAGAGGCAGGAATTGAAATTGCCGCCACTGGAAAAACATGGGTAGACTCTTCAAATATTGATACGCAAGCGGACTCTTACGAATTACTTAATCTCAAGGCATCTCACCATATCAAAATAGGCGCAGGAACCTTGGGTTTTATAGCCAGGCTGGACAACATAGCTGATACGAAATATGTTGGTTCAGTTATCTCAGATCGGGAAAACAAGTTTTATTACGAACCCGGCGCCCCACGCAACTGGCTACTTGGCCTGAAGTACACCGTTCAGATGTGATGTAGGGGACCCGCGCCTTGCAGCGCCTAGCGCGGGACCCCCACCAAACGTTTTCACAAAAACTTGGCGATGTCGCGAATGTCGTCTTCCAGCATCTCGCGGACTTCGATCATGACGAGCTTGCCGCTGCGATCAATCACCATCAACTGCGGCAGGCCACGGCGCTGTTTGTAAATCGCCTGCCATGCAGGTGTGGCCATGCCAGCCTTAAAGGCATAGCCGCCCTTTTTCATATAAGCGCTCGCCGCATCCTTAGTTTTATCCAAACTAATGGTGATGACCTCTAACCCCTTGGTCTGATAGTCCCGGTAGAACTTATCCAGCACTGGGTTTTGCCGGGCACAGAATGGACACCAAGTACCCCAGAACTCCAACACAATCACCTTCCCAGAAAGCTTCGCCCAGTCGACGGACTGACCATCTAGCAGCTCCAGTGGTGGCAGGCTTACCCGGTCACCGACTTTCCAAATCGCCTGTGACATCACCGGCAGCGGCAAAGCAAGCGATAAGGCCGCCACCACGGTTGCCCGGCGAAACCAAGAAAACGATTGAAGCTGTGCCATTTATCCCGCCACGTATTTTGAAGTCTATGATTACGGTCAGTGCATCCTTTCCTGGCACCGACCAAAAATTATAGGCCTGCCCCATGAATCACGTCATGCTTTGTTTGACCACTGCGCCCGATGCGGCAACCGCGAAATCTCTGGCCCAAGGACTGCTGCAGGCCAAATTGGCGGCTTGTGTCAGTACCCTGCCCGGCGTGGAGTCAATGTATTGGTGGGAAGAAAAGTTAGAGACATCGGCAGAATTTTTGCTACTTATCAAAACCACCAGCGCCCAGGTCGAATCGCTTAAGTCATTTATCAGCACTCACCACCCCTACGACACGCCAGAGCTTCTCTGCCTGCCAATTGCTGATGGGCTAGAAAAGTATCTGAACTGGGTCCACAAGGAAACAACGTGATCAGCACCTTCTTCCCTCAAACACGGTGTAGCAGCCCGCAGGTCAGCGACTAAGAATAAACATCATTTGTGTCAGCCATCAACCTTAGCGTGACACGCATTAATAAAGCGATAGCATTTTTCTGAATATTTATTTCAGAAAAAAATAAGACTTTCTGGACTTGCTTGCAGTTAGAGTTCCTCTCTGCTTCGAATAGCACCAAACAAACACGCTTTGATCTCTCTTAAAGAAAGATCATCGTTGTGTTAACAAATCTGAGGGATTTCTTATGCAAAACCACACATCAAAACTAGTCCGGCGTGGGTTTCTATCCGCCGTCATCACCATTGCTTTAGCCACGCTCGTTAACCCACAAGAGTCTTTCGCTCAGGGGTATCCGAACAAACCCGTCAAGCTCGTTGTACCGTTTGTCACTGGCGGCGCCACAGACATCGTGGCGCGTTTGGTCGCCCAAAAGCTCTCCGGTATCTGGGGCCAATCAGTCGTTGTGGAAAATCGTGCGGGCGCAGGTGGCAATATCGGCGCAGACGCAGTCGCCAAATCGGCTGGTGATGGGTACACCATATTGGTGACATCGGGCAGCATTGTGACGGTTAATCCGCACGTCTATAAAACCATGCCATTCGATGCGCGAGCTGACCTGCTGCCCGTGACCAATTTGGCAAGCGGCCCACAAGTACTGGTCGTCAATAACGCCGTGCCTGCTCAGACGCTAAAAGAGTTTATCGCTCTTGCAAAAAAGAACCCTAGCCAACTTAACTTTGGGTCCGCTGGTGTCGGCAGCCAAGTGCATATGGCCGCCGAATCGTTTGTCTATGCGGCTGGCATCGACGCTCAGCATGTTCCCTATAAAGGCGAAGCCGCGTCGTATACAGACTTAGCGGGTGGACAAGTGCAATTCGTCGTTGGCAACATTGCGGGCGCCAAGGCGCATATTGATGCGGGTCGCGTGCGTCCGTTAGGTGTGACCAGCAAAACCCGCTCACCCCAGCTACCCAATGTTCCGACCTTACACGAAGCTGGCTTGACCAATTTTGAAAACGCAGGCTGGTTTGGCTTTATGGTGCCTGCTGGCACACCTAAATCGGTGATTGACAAGATTTACGCTGACACGGCGAAAGCCCTCAATGACACAGAAGTGAAAGAACGGTTAGGACAACTTGGCATGACGGCTGTCGGCAATACGCCCGCAGATTTTGCAAAAGAAATTGCGGCCGAATACGAGCGCTGGCGAAAAGTGGTTACAGCACGCAAGCTTCAGCAGAACTAAGTGTCGCTAAGCCGAAGTCAATCCTATCCGCACACAGGAGTTTCCAATGACGATTCATGAACTTCCACTCATTGCGCATGGCGAACCGGCGAGTGATGAGATCTCGATTGCCGCACAAATCAACGTTGCCCACGTTCAAATTGCCGCTGAGCTCGGATACCGATCCATCATCTGCAATCGCCCCGATGAAGAAAACGGGGATGGGCAAACGCCGCACCGCGATATTGCCCTGGCCTGCGCCCGGCACGGACTGACCTTTACATACTTTCCGGTTGGCTCAGGAGAACACACCGAGCAGCAGGTTAGAGACATGCGTGAATACATTGACCGAGCACCAAAGCCTGTTTTGGTCTACTGTCGCACTGGCCGTCGCTCCACAAGGCTAATCCAGGCAGGCGAAGCGCTACTTGATCTATATCACCCGGAAAGTTTCGGCTGACCATCCTTGTCGATCACCAACCACCTATCAAAAAGCCTTACGACAACAAAAAACCCCAGCCGAATCGACTGGGGTTTTTGTTGTTGCAGACGCTGAAGTCGCTTTAGGCGATTTCTTCGTAGAGCGGCAGGGTCAAGAACTCTGCGAAGTCTTCTGATGTCGACATCTGCTCGAAGATCTGCGCTGCACGGTCATAAGTCTTGGTGTCGCCACCGAGCACGGCTTTCACCTTGGTGAGCTCTTCGGGTACCAGACCACGGACCATCTCTGCCGTGATCTTGCGGCCATCTTCCAGCTTGCCCTTGGGCGAGCGGATCCACTGCCACACCTGTGAACGGGAGATCTCGGCAGTCGCCGCATCTTCCATCAGGTTGTGGATGGGCACACAGCCATTGCCAGCCAGCCAAGAACCCAGGTAGTGGATACCCACGTTGATGTTCATGCGCAGGCCGGCTTCGGTAATGGGGCTCTCGGGCTGGAAGTCCAACAGATCTTTCGCCGCGACATTGACTTCGGGCTTTTGCTTCTCGATCTGGTTGGGCTTGTCGCCCAGCACCGCCACAAACTCTTTCATCGCGGCTTCCACCAGACCGGGGTGGGCCACCCATCCGCCGTCGTAACCATCGGTTGCGTCACGTTTCTTATCATTAATGATGCCCTGCATGGCCACGGCATTTTTCTCGGGGTCATTCTTAATTGGAATGAGCGCGCTCATGCCGCCAATAGCGGGCGCATTGCGCTTGTGGCAGGTCTTTAACAACAACAGTGCATAAGCCCGCATAAAGGGCGCCGTCATGGTGACCTTGCTGCGGTCCGCCAGGCAGAAGTTGCGGTCGACTTTGAACTTCTTGATGCAAGAGAAGATGTAGTCCCAACGGCCAGCGTTCAGACCCGCGCTGTGGTCGCGCAATTCATAAAGGATTTCGTCCATCTCAAAGGCCGCCACGATGGTCTCAATCAAGACAGTCGCCCGGATCGTGCCCTGGGGAATGCCCAGCTCGTTTTGCACCATCACAAAAATGTCGTTCCACAGGCGGGCTTCCAAGTGGCTTTCCATCTTCGGCAGATAGAAGTAAGGGCCAGAGCCACGTGCCAAGAGTTCTTTGGCGTTGTGGAACATGTAGAGCGCCAAATCAAAAATGCCGCCGGAAACACGTTTGCCATCGACCAGCACGTGCTTTTCGTCCAGATGCCAGCCACGGGGGCGAATCAGCAACACGGCAACTTTGTCGTTTAGTTTGTAGTGCTTGCCATTGGATTCCAATGAGATGGTGCGGCGGATCGCATCCTTCATGTTGATCTGGCCCTGCACCTGGTTAGACCAGTTGGGGGTGTTCGAGTCTTCAAAGTCGGCCATGAAGGAATCGGCGCCGGAGTTCAACGCATTGATCACCATCTTGCGGTCGACTGGGCCGGTGATCTCAACACGACGGCACAGCAGGTCTTTGGGCAGCGGTGCAACCTTCCAGTCGCCTTCACGGACCGACTTGGTTTCGGCCAGAAAGTCAGGACGCTCACCAGCGTCTAGGCGCTTGGCACGCTCTACACGCTTGGCCAACAATTCTTGACGACGTGGCTCGAAAGCACGATGCAGCTTGGCAACGAGTGCCAAGGCTTCAGGGGTCAAGATCTCTGCAAACGCGGGCGACACTTCAGCTTTGATTTCAACGCCAGCGGGAAAAGCTTGGGACATACCAGACTCCTCATTTCGGATTTTTTTATTGGTGGAAGACTCGCACTCCGCAGTCGCTGTAGCGCCTGCAAATTTTCGTGGAAAATTCCGTGTCAGCCCGCGATTATATTGGATCATGCCCACCCAAACCCCTACTGCTGCCGTGCCGAAATTCTGGGAAACCGCCTGCCAGGCGCTCTGTCAGGCCGATCCAGTCTTGGCCAAGATCATTGAACGGCACGCCGGCGCAAGGCTGGTGCCCCGAGGAGACCCTTTTTTCACTTTGGCCAGAGCGATTGTTGGACAGCAGATCTCGGTGAAGGCCGCGGCCTCGGTCTGGGACAGAGTCCAGTCTGAAATTGGGCCGATCAAGCCGAAAAAGATTGCGCGGCTGCGCTCAAGTGCGTTTTCGGGGCTTGGATTGTCGGCGCGCAAGATCGAATACCTGATGGACCTTGCCTTTCACTTTGATCGTGAGCCAGACCTTGCCGATCAACTGGCTTTAGCCGATGACGAGGCCATTATTGAACGGCTCACACAGATTCGTGGGATTGGCCGATGGACCGCCGAAATGGCACTGATCTTTGCCTTTATGCGGCCCAATGTGCTGCCCGTGGCTGATCTTGGCCTGATGAAGGCCATCTCGCTTCACTACCGAAAAGGCAGCCCCATTGATGCCAAGACTGCGCAGCGCATTGCCCAGCCCTGGCAGCCATGGCGCTCAGTGGCGACTTGGTACCTGTGGCGCAGTCTTGATCCAGAACCGGTAGAGTACTGAGCATGTTCGCTTATCGCCACGCCTTTCATGCGGGCAATCATGCTGACGTGATGAAACACGTTGCTGCGATTGCCGCCTTAGACCTACTTCAAAAAAAAGAGACCCCCATCTGGGTGATCGATACACATGCAGGGGCCGGTCTTTACGCGCTCAATAGCCCGCTCGTGCGCGACAAGGCCGAATGGCCAAGCGGTATCGGCAAGTTATGGTCTATGACGGATCTGCCTGAGCCGATCGCGGCCTATGTCAACCGCATCAAAACCTTTAATAAAAGCGGTCGCCTAACCCATTACCCGGGCTCGCCTTTATTGCTGCAAATGGGCCTGCGGCCAGAAGATCGACTCCGTGCCTTTGAGATGCATCCTTCCGATATCGGGCCACTTCAACAATGCTTAAAAGGTGCGCCACGGCAGGTCAAAGCAGAACGCAAAGATGGCTTTCAACAACTGCGGGCCCTGCTGCCACCGCCATCGCGTCGCGGCCTGGTGTTGATGGACCCGCCCTATGAGATGCGGGACGACTATCGTCATGTGATCACAGCACTACGCGAGGGATTGAGTCGTTTTTCCACTGGGGTGTACATGCTGTGGTACCCACAGATTGGCCGCTTTCAAGTGGAGCGCCTGCTTCGCCAAATCGCGGGGCTTCCGGTGAAAGAGGTGTTGCACGCCACGCTGACTGTGCGCGGCCCACTGAAAGATGGCCTTGGTTTGCAAGGCAGCGGGCTGGTCGTGATTAACCCACCCTATGGGCTAAAAGAATTACTGGAGTTGGCCTTTGCGTTTCTTGCCCAAACGCTTGGACAAGATCGGCACGCAGCCGCGAGTGTGAAGCAATCCTCAGGCCCAGCCGATGTAAAAACGGTGCTTGGGGTTAAACCACCAAGCACCGCATCTACCCCTCCTCCGAGAGACTAATTTCCAAACGGGCCAGCACTTTTCGGCTGGTCCCGTCTTCACACGTGATTAAGCAACGCGCTTGATCGACGACTTGCTGTCAAAGAACTGCTCATCTTCGGTCGAGCCCTTCAATGCAGCGGTCGATGCCTCACGCTCAATCGTTGTGGTGACGGCATCGAAGTAACCGGTGCCCACTTCACGCTGATGCTTGACTGCTGTAAAGCCTTTTTCTGCGGCTGCGAACTCCGCCTGCTGCAACTCGACAAAAGCACTCATGTTGTTGCGAGCGTAACCGTAAGCCAGATTGAACATGGAGTAGTTCAAGCTGTGGAAGCCAGCCAAGGTGATGAACTGGAACTTGTAACCCATGGCGCCAAGTTCGCGCTGGAATTTGGCAATCGTGGCGTCGTCCAGATTTTTCTTCCAGTTAAACGATGGCGAGCAGTTGTAAGCCAGAAGCTTGCCCGGGAACTGCTTGTGAATTGCTTCAGCAAATGCCTTGGCAAAGGCAAGGTCCGGCTTGCCGGTCTCACACCAAATCATGTCGGCATACGGGGCATAGGCCAGGCCGCGGGAGATGGCCTGCTCTAAGCCCGGCTTGGTGCGGAAGAAACCTTCAACAGTGCGCTCACCGGTTAAGAATGCACGATCGTTGTCGTCTACATCCGATGTCACCAAGTCAGCTGCCTCGGCATCCGTACGGGCCAGCAACACCGTGGGCACGCCCAACACATCAGAAGCCAGACGTGCAGCAACAAGCTTGGCAACCGCTTCACGTGATGGCACCAAGACCTTGCCGCCCATGTGGCCGCACTTCTTCACCGAGGCCAATTGGTCTTCAAAGTGAACGCCGGCAGCACCAGCGTCGATCATGGACTTCATGAGTTCAAAGGCGTTTAACACGCCACCGAAGCCGGCTTCGGCATCGGCCACGATCGGCAGAAAATAATCGGTATAGCCTGGGTCGCCAGGATTGGTGCCTTCCATCCACTGAACTTGATCAGCACGGGTAAACGTGTTGTTGATGCGCTTGACCACCATTGGCACAGAGTTGGCGGGATAGAGCGACTGGTCGGGATACATTTCGCCGGCTAGGTTGGCATCGCCTGCTACCTGCCAGCCTGAGAGATAAACCGCCTTTAGACCTGCCTTGGCCTGTTGTAGCGCCTGGTTACCCGTGAGTGCACCAAGAGAGTTGACGAATGGCTCGTTGTTGACCAGGTTCCAGAGCTTTTCAGCACCGCGCTTGGCCAGGGTGTGCTCAGGCTGAATCGAGCCACGCAGACGGACCACATCGGCGGCGGTGTAGCCGCGCTTGATACCACGCCAGCGGGGGTTTTCGGACCACTCTTGTTGTAGTTTTTGTGCTTCTAGTTCACGAGTTGACATGCAGCTTCTCCCAAGGAAATTAGTGGATCCATCCTAGAGAGATCTGCTGCTTCGCAATACTTTTTCAAAACTTTTTTTTCTTGAAAAAAGTTGTTTGGAAACAGTGAGTTACACCTAAATTTCTCTATACGAAACGATATTTTTGCCAATGAAAAGCAAAAATGCGGCTTCGCAACACCTGTTTTCCGTATTGTGAAATTAGGTTTTCGTATTACAAAAAAAGGGGCCTGACATCAGACCGCTTCGCGCAGGGTGCGCCAGGCGGGGGTCTTTAGGACAGGCCGAAGGGCCAGCAGACCCGCCAGAAGTGAGATCGCCGCACCGACACCCGCACCGATCAAAAGCACCGACCAGCGCACATCCAGCGACAAAGAAAACACCCGATCAGCCAAGACCGTTCCGATCGAGAGCGCTGCGCCTGCCGCCAAAAGCCCCGCTACCCCACCAACGATGAGAAGCTCGATGACCTGCGCCAAAGAGAGTTGCGCACGGCTTGCGCCAAGCGCCCGCAGCACTGCGGCCTCGCGAAGTCGTGCATCGCGTGTGGACAGCAATGCCGCCCACAACACCAAGATGCCACTGGCCAATGCAAACCCGAAGAGCATCTGAACCGCTGCAATCACCTGCGACAAAATCCGCTGCAGCTGATTCACCAGATCGCTTAAGTCGAACACCGTCAGGCCAGGAAATTTGGATAAGAGACGCTTGGTCAGATCCACCGAAGGCAGCCCCTGGGCATTGAGCGGAACGTGCACAGATGTGATCCAACTCTGTGGCGCATCTTTTAATGCGCTCGGCGTAAGAATCATGAAGAAATTCACCTGCATGGAATCCCAACGCAGTGCGCGCATATTCTGAACCACAACTTCCACAGGCTCACCGCCCACTTCAAAGGTCAGCCGATCATTCAGGCGCAGGCCCAGTGTCTTTGCAATTCCCGATTCGACAGACACCTGTTTGAGATCGGGATCCATGGGCTGACCCGCGATGACGCGATTGTGTTCCGGAATGGTTTTGGAATAGGTGAGATTGAATTCACGATCCACCAGACGCTGCGCACGATCGTCTTGGTAATCTGAGACCTGAACCGCTCTACCATTCACCGCAACCAATCGGCCACGGACCATTGGAAATACCGTGGGCTTCGCCAGACCTGCATTGCGAATTGCGTCGGCCACTTCAAAACGCTGATCGGTTTGGATATTGAGCACGAAACGATTGGGCGCATCTGGCGGGGTTGATAACTTCCAGGCATTGACCAAGTCGGCCTGAACAATGGTGAGCAGAAACAAAGCCGTAAGCGCCATGGCCACCCCCTGAATCTGCAGGGCCAACGATCCACCACGGCGACTTAGACTTCGCCGCGTGCTGCGCCAGGCCCAGGCCAGCAGGCCATACCCTTTGGATGCGTTTTGTGAACTCCCGATTGATGCGGGAAGAAGACGGAAAATAAGCCATGACAGCAGCGCAAATAACAGGCCTGCAATGGCAAAGCCACCCGCAGTAATCAGCGAGAGCTGCGCATTCCCAGTGCCCAGCCACAACAACAGCCAGACGGCGGCCAACATCACCACGGCCCAGAGTTTTCCAGAAACAGAAAACACCGCTGTGTCTTGGCGAAGCACGCGAACCGCTGGGACTTTTTTCAGGCCGAACAATGGCGGTACGGCAAAGCCAAGCACCATTGCCGCGGCAACCCCTGCGGCCTGAACAAACGGTGTGAACGACACGCCCGCAAGCGGCAAGGCCAGATATTTCGCCGCGAGTGCGGCAAGCGATAGTTGAATGAGCCAGCCCAACACCAGGCCAATCGCAATCGACACCAAGGTTGCCAAGGAGAGCTCCAGGGCCCACCACCGCACCAGCTTCGATTGCGTGGTGCCAAGTGACTTCAAGACCGCACAGGTCTGCAGATGGCGATTAACAAAGCGCTGTGATGCAAGTGCCACTGCTGCCGCTGCGGTTAGTGAGGCCAGCATGCCAGTGAGCGATAAAAAGGCATAGGCCCGATCAAGTGCATTGCGTAACTCTGGCCGGGCGTTATCCAGTGTTTCCATGCGTTGGCCCTGGCCCAGGGTCGGTGCTACTTGATTCTCAAAACTCTTGACCGCCGCCGCTGATTGCCCAGGCTGTGCCGCCACCCAGAGTCGATAACGAATACGGCTTCCCGGCTGCACCAGTTCAGTCTGAGCCAAACGTTCATGCCGAATCATGACCCGTGGCGATAGGTTCACGAAGTTCATGCCGCGGTCGGGTTCTTGCAGAATCAGGCCAGTAACTCGAAACTCCAGGGCACCAATACGGAGTCGATCCCCAATGGCCACATTCAACGTGGCGGCCAGAGTGGGATCAATCCAGGTGTCATCAAGGCCCAACGTTGGGTTTTGGGCCGGGCCGCTGGCCGTTTGAATCTGCACCGCGCCACGCAAGGGGTATTCGGCAGTCACGGTTTTAATTGCGGCCAACAGATTGCGGGCGTCGTCTCCGCTGCCCGCCTGAGCCATGCTGGGAAACTGGGCCCCAAGGGCTATCCGCAGGCCAGAGGTCTTTGCCGCATCCACCCAGGCTTGGGGTGTGGTCCGATCAGAAATCAGGGCTAAGTCTGCCGCAAGCGTGGCCTGGGCATCGGTGGCCAAGGCCTGACGGACCCGATCGGCCAATAGCCCCACGGCGCTCACCGCAGTGACCGAGATAATCAAGGCCAGGCACAACAGATTGGCGCCACCCTGACGGATGTCGCGCCATGTCAAAAACCACGCTAACTGCATCTCAATGCCTCAACAATCCCGATTCGGGCAGCCCGAACGGCAGGAATCATGCCGCCGGCTACCCCCATGACGACCGAAAACAAGATGGCCGCTACCGCAATGCCCCATGAGAGCTCAAAACCAAAGGCGAGTTCAGAAAAACTCTGAAAATTAGTTGTTGAGAACTCAACGAACTGCATGCCAGAGGCCATCACCAGCCCAACAAGCCCACCCAGAATCGCCAGGCCCACTGATTCCGCCAAAAAAGCCAGAAGGATTGAACTGCGCTGAAAACCCAAGGCCCGCAGCGTGCCGATCTCGGCCGTGCGAGAGGCGACTGCCGCCTGCATGGTAATCGTGGCGCCAATGATCGCACCGATTGAGAAAATGCCGGCCAGAGTCAAACCAAGAATCTGTATGAAACGAGACAGGCCAGCCGACTGCTCTTCGTAAAAGGCGGATTCTCTGCGCGCAGCCAATGTAATTCGTGGGTCTTCGGTAAACCGGGCGGCCAAGGCATCGAAACTGCTGGGGTCAGTGAGTCGCACCACAATCGACGAATAGGCATTGCGGCGAAAGGCCTGCATCAGGGAATCCACATCGCCCCAGATCTCGGAATCAAACCCGCTACGCCCGCCATCCATCACGCCCACCACCTGCCAATCACGGCCCCCGAAGCTCAGGGTCTCGCCGATTTCCACGCCAGCAAACTGCGCATGCACACTTCGGCCCACCACAATCTCGTTGGACCCTTGTCGAAACATGCGGCCTTCCATGAGTTTGACTTTACGGCGCAGTGTCACGCCGGCGGGCTCCATGCCGCGAATCATGGCGTTGGAAATCTTGCCATTTATTTTTTTCGGGAGACTAATCAGCATCACGACTTCGCGAGACGCCAATGGCTCACCAATGACCGCAACTTCAGGCAAGGCGCCCACCAGTGCCGCCTGACTGCGCTCCACCGCACTTTGAACCTCTGTAATGGCCCCCTTGCGAGTCACGATCACGTTGTCGGGCTCACCGGTGGCCACAAGCGTACTTTTTAGCCCCGCATCCAACATCAGCGATGTGGCAAACACAAACACCACCAAAGCCATGCCACCGGCGGTGAGCAATGTGGTGACCCGACGCACCCAGAGATTTCGCAAACTGTAAGACAGCGGTATTGCCGTATTCATGAATGGGTCGTGTGCGGGTGTAGGTTTATCGACATGGATTAGATGGCGCGCAGGCCTTCCACAATACGCACACGAGAAGATCGCACTGCGGGAACCGCGGCCGCCAACAGTCCCACCGCCACTGCTAAGACCAACTGCATCAGGCTGGTCTCACGGGCCACCTCAAAGACCCGAAAAAATGTGCCCATGCTGGCAGCAAACCACTCCGCCACTGGAAACGTCAACAGCATGCCCAAGACACCGCCCATCATGGCCAACAATAGTGACTCACCCGTGATCAGGCCGGCAACAAAGAGCGGCGAAAAGCCGAGTGCTTTCAGTGTTGCGTACTCACCGGTACGCTCCCTAGCCGTCATGGCCATGGTGTTGGCCATCACCGCAAGAATAATCAGAATCACCACATACGACACAATCTGAATCGCCAGAACAATCGCCTCCGTCATGGCCACAAAGCCCAACTGAAAGGCTTTCTCAGTCTCGGTAAGTGTCTCAAAGGCAGAGTTTCGAAACAGTGAATCAATCTGCACGCTGATCTCGGCCGCACGGGCTGGCTCAGAAATTTCCACCACAAACACACCCGTGGTGTTGGCGGCCCGTGGTAGCGCCCGACGTTTGGCCTCTTCATTGAGATAGTTCCAATGAAAAAGCATCTGGGCGGTATCCGTCGAGGGACTTCGGCCCTCGTAAATGCCTGCAATCTGAAACTCCCAGTTGCCAGGATAGAGCTGGCCCTTAAGCGTGACCATATCGCCAACCTTAAAGCCATAGGTATCGGCAATTTTTCTGCCCACAATCGCGCCACGGCGATCTTTGATAAAGGCATCGCGCTCTGCATCGCTCAAGACATATTCCGGGTAAAGCGCCAGATAAGACTCGGGGTCGACGGCAAACTGCGGAAAGAAATTCTTGGGCTCTTTGTACACACCACCAAACCAATTGGCCCACGACACACGCTTCACACCATCGACCTGACGAATGCGGTCATAGTGACTCACTGGAATGGGAAACACCAAAGAAATTGAATTGCGGGTGATCAATCGGGCGTTGGAGGCCCCCTCGGCACCGGCGTACCAGGCGCTCACCACCGTGGACAGCAGGCCAAAAGCAAGTGTGGCCACCACCAACCCAAGCAGTGTTAAGACCGCCCGGCCCTTGTGGCGCCAGACATTACGCAGCATGAGATTCAGAATCAGCATGCTGAATGCTTACGTGGCCCGATGAGACGGGTCACTTTCAAGCTGGCCTTTTTCCAGATGCACGACCGCGCGGGCCGACTCTGCCGCCTTTGGGTCATGCGTGACCATGACAATGGTCTTGCCCATGTCACGATTCAATTGGCCCAGCATGGTCAAAATGTCCTGGGCCGATTGCCGATCCAAGTCCCCCGTTGGCTCATCGGCCACAATCAACGATGGGTCCGTGATCAAGGCCCGAGCAATGGCCACCCGTTGCTGCTGCCCACCAGACAATTCATTGGGGGTGTGATCCATACGATCCGATAGGCCCACCATGGCCAACGCTTTGGCCACGCGAGATTTCTTTTCTGACTCGGAAAGCGATGTGAGCTGCAATGGCAGCGCGACATTTTCAAATGCTGTTAAAACAGGGATTAAGTTGTAGAACTGAAAAATGAATCCAACATTGTTGGCGCGCCACTTGGCCAATTCCGATTCTGAGAGTTTCGCAATGTCGCGACCGTCCATCAGAATCTCGCCCTGATCTGGGCGATCGATGCCAGCGATTAAATTAAGCAAGGTGCTTTTGCCAGAGCCCGAGGGGCCCATCAAGGCAAGAAACTCGCCCGACTGCACCAGCAGACTCAGGTCATTTAAGACCGGAACAATCTGGCCGCCACGGGTGTAGGTTTTAGTGACATGCCGAAGTTCAATCATGCCGAAATAACTTTGATGCGACTTCCGTCACGTAATCCAGCCGGTCGAATCACCACCCGCTGGCCTGGCTTGAGATTGGCCACCGGTACTAAATCAGACGGCTTGGCGGCGGGGTCTAGTTCAACGGCCACCTCTTTCACGCGGCCACTGTCCACCACATAAACATAATGCTTGCCATCGCGCTCGACCAAGGCCTGCCGGCTCACCGCGACAATCGGTTTGCGTTCCGCGTCGGATAACTGGCGCTCAAGAAAAACCACCTTGGCCGACATGTCGGGCAAGACCCGTGCATCGATCGCATCAAACTTAATCTTCACCAAACGGGTAGCTTTGGACCGATCAATGGTGGGCACCATGCGGGCGATCGTGCCGGGGAAACGCTCACCCGGAAGTGCGTCTAAGGCAATCTCTGCCGGCTGGCCAATTTTTAATTTACCAATGTTGGATTCCGATACATCGGTCTCCACTTCAAGCGTGCTCATGTCGGCAATCGTGACGACAGCACCCTTGGAATCCACCGCAGAGGAAAACGGCGTGATGTTATCGCCCACGTTGGCATTCTTGGTCAGTACAACGCCATCAAACGGCGCACGGATCTCGGTCTGGGCCAGGTTGGCTGCGGCCACCCGCTCATTGGCCTGGGCTGAGGCCAAGGCCGCCTTGGCACGATTTAACTTTGCAATCGTGGTGTCATGGGAAGACGGCGAGATAAATTTCTTGGCCAAGAGCTGCTCACTTCGGGCGGCGTTTTGCTCAGCCTCGACCAGTTCGGCACGGGCCACACCCACCTGGGCCTGGGCCTGCTCAAACTGGGCCAGGGTGTCTCGGCTCTCTAAGCGGGCAATGATCTGGCCGGATTTCACCACGGAGCCCTCGGTCACCCCGAGCCATTCCAGGCGGCCCGTGGCCTTGGACGACAAGGCCGCCTTGCGTTGGGCAACGACATAGCCGGTGGCGTTTAAGACCGATACGGTCTGCGATGGATAGGCCTGCACGACAGGAGTTGTCTGGACTTCTATGGCCGATCCGGACCAGCTGTACACCACGACCAGCACGCCGATGCCAAGCCCAACCCACCACTTCCACAATCGTAAAAGCCCTGATCCCGACAACACCGCCATATTTGATAATGTTCTTTCGTTGAAACCTTGATCTTACGGGGAAAACCCCAGCCCACCAAAGGAGACCATCGACATGAGTCAATCATGGATTTCTGTGACCAACGACGCCGGCGAAACATTTGACGCCTATGTCAGCCTTCCCCCAACGGGAAAGGGACCAGGCCTGCTGCTGATCCAGGAAATCTTTGGCGTCAACGAACACATTCGTGCGGTTGCCGATCAGTACGCGGCAGATGGTTACTGCGTGATCGCACCGGACATCTTCTGGCGCGATGAAAAACGCCTGGACTTAAATTATGACCAGGCAGGATTTGATAAGGGTCTGGCTTTACTGGGAAAAATGAACCTGGATCAGATCGCGCAAGATTTAAAGGCCACGGTCAAGACCATTCGTCAGCATCGGGCCTGCACCGGTAAGGTGGGGTCCGTTGGTTTTTGTATGGGCGGCTTACTGAGTTTTGTCGCCGCCGCCGAGGCTGGCGTCGATACCGCTGTCTGCTACTACGGCGGCGGAATTCACCAACAATTGTCACGGGCCAAAAAAATCAAATGCCCTGTGCTCTTTCACTTCGCTGAAAAGGATGGCTATATTCCCGCCGATGCGGTCGAGGCCGTGCGCAAGGCCATGGCAGGCCGCGACAATGTGCGCATTGTGGTCCACCCCGGCGTGGATCACGGCTTTAACTGCTGGCGCAGGCCCGCTTGGCACCAGGTCACCGCAGCGCGTGCCCGCGGTCAGAGCCTGGTGCATTTGTCGGAAAGTCTGAGCTAACTTGCCCACTGCCGCGCTTCTGATGGTGCTGGCAGCTGCGGTCTGCCATGCCGGATGGAACTTCGCACTCAAGAAAGCCCACGGTAGTGGGCTTTCTTTTTTCGCCTTGCTGGGTCTATTTGAGATTCTCGTCTGGGCCCTTCCCGTATTTGTCTTCTTTCCTGCGTTTGAAGAAATCGAACGGTCATGGCTTGTTGCCATGCTGGGCAGCGCCATCGTGCACATCGCCTACTTTTGGCTATTGCAGCGGGCCTATAAAGTGGCTGACTTATCACTGGCTTATCCGCTTGCCCGCGCAACAGGCCCCCTTTTATCTGTGCTGGCAGCGATTTTTATACTCGGAGAGTCCCCGTCGAATGCGGCCATGGCGGGGGCTCTGCTGATCATCGCCGGATCCATCTGGATTGGCTTGTCGGGATCGAAGGCCACCCACCTGGGGCCAGCACAAATCAAGGGGATTGGTTTTGCAGTTCTCTGCGGCACGATGATTGCCGCCTACACGGTATGGGATCAGCAATCGGTCACCAAATATGGCGTGCCCGTGCTGCTCTTTTACTGGGGCTCTATCGTGATGCGGGTCGCGATAACAGCACCTGCACTCTGGCTTGACCGCCAATCCATCGCCAGACAGATACAACAAGACGGCAAGATCATGCTCACCGTGGCGGTGCTTTCACCTGCCGCCTACGTGCTGGTGCTGGGCGCCATGACCATTGCGCCCTTGAGTCTGGTGGCTCCCGCAAGAGAGATCAGTATCTTGCTGGGGGTGATCGCTGGGGCAAAATTTTTGCAAGAGGGAAACATGCTGTCCCGTTTAGGTGCAGCTGGCCTGATGGTCTTGGGAATTACGGCGTTAGGGTGGTCCTGAGTTGGACCAGGCTGGTCCAGGGCCGCTTGCACCGCCAGGGCAAACAACCAGGCAAGACATTACTGGGGCTTCCAGCCCTTGGTCCTCAGACACTCATTGATGTAAGCGTTTAGGTCGGCTTGGTATTGGCGCTCCGCACTTTTACGCTCGAAGATCGTGATCAATGCCGCCAGGCCAGTCAGTTCCACCGATGGGTGGCTGACATCGGGCCTGGGCAATTTACCTTCGCCCTCGACACGGCAAAATTCCATATCCACCGATAGTTGGGCACCAGGCCGAGTGGTGTTGACCCACTGGGTAGTGCTGGCACAGCCTGCCAGGACGACAGCCAAAGCGGCCAAAGAGATCTTGATTGGGTTGCGATAAAACGGCTGGGCTTCTGTCATGATCGGCTCGACTGCCTGTTGGTTGTGGCGGGCACCCAATGCTAAGACAAAGATTGGTAGCGGGGGCAGGATTTGAACCTACGACCTTCGGGTTATGAGCCCGACGAGCTGCCAGACTGCTCCACCCCGCGTCAGAGAGATAATGAGTATATATGAAATTCTGCTCCCAATGTGGCTCCCCCGTTGAAATTCGTGTCCCCGAGGGCGACACGCGGCTGCGCGCGGTGTGCACGGCCTGCTCGGAAATTCACTACGTGAACCCCAAGATGGTCGTTGGCACCATTCCTGTATGGGGCGATCAGGTCTTGCTATGCCGCCGCGCGATTGAACCGCGATTGGGGCTGTGGACCCTGCCCGCTGGGTTTATGGAAATTAATGAATCCACTGCCCAAGGCGCCATGCGCGAGACCATGGAAGAGGCCGGAGCGCGGGTAGTGCTTGGCGAACTCTACTCAGTCTTCGATATTCCGCATGTTGACCAAGTCCATATTTTTTATCTGGCCAAGCTCCAAGACCTGGACTTTGCTGCCGGGCCAGAAAGCCTTGAAGTGCGATTGTTTCGTGAAGACGAGATTCCCTGGGACAGCATTGCGTTTCGCACGATCACGGCGACACTGAAGTTTTATTTTCATGATCGGCGCAAAGGTGTTATGTCCGTTCACACCGGCGATATCCGAGAGATTCAACTGCCACATGAACCGTCAGCTGACCTGGGTCGAAGCAACTGACCCCCTGCCCCCAACGGATCGCGCACTCGCGATTAGCGAGGGCGCCAATGGTCTGCTTGCCGCCGGGGCCGACTTAAGCCCTGAGCGCCTAACCGAAGCCTATCGCAGAGGTATCTTTCCCTGGTTCTCAAGGGGCGAGCCCGTCTTATGGTGGACGCCATCGCCGCGCATGGTGCTGATGTTAGATGAGTTCAAGATCTCCAAGTCTTTTCGAAAGACCATCACCCGAGCGATTGCAGACCCCAGCCTTGAGATTTGTGCAGACAACAACTTTACGGAAGTGATGCGCGCCTGTGCGGCACCACGCCAGACGCAGGCCGGCACCTGGATTAGCGAACCAATGATTTCTGCCTATCACCAACTTCATCAAACCGGCCATGCGCACAGCATTGAAGTCTTTCGCAATGGCCAACGCATTGGTGGGCTCTACTGCGTTGCCTTTGGAAAAATGGTGTTTGGTGAGTCGATGTTTGCAAAAGAGACAGACGCCTCTAAGCTTGCCCTTGCAACCCTTGTGGCTTGGCTGAAACAACACCAGGCCGTGGTGATAGACTGCCAGCAGCGAACAGACCATCTGGCGTCGCTGGGGGGAAGAGAAATCGATCGTTTGGCCTTTGAAGCACATGTCCACCACCTGACTCGACTGGAAGAGCTGCCCTGGCGCAGCGCGCCACTTTGCAAGCAAGACCTAGAGGGGCTCTAATCCAATGGCACACCTCAAAGACCTTCCCGTTGTGGCGCTTCAGTTTTACGTGACCGCGCCTTACCCCTGTAGTTACCTCAACGAGCACAAGGCTCGCTCGCAGGTGGCCACGCCCAATCATTTGATCACAGCACAGGTCTACAGCGACTTGGTACAGATTGGCTTTCGTCGAAGCGGCGTCTTTGCGTATCGGCCCTATTGCGATGGCTGCAAGGCCTGTGTACCGCTGCGCATTCCCGTCAACGAATTTGAGCCAAACCGCACCCAACGCAAGATCTGGCGCAAAAACTCAGACCTGCGTGCAGAGATTGTTCCGCTTCGTTTTGAAGACGAACACTACGGGCTCTACCAGGCTTATCAATCCGCCCGCCACGCAGGTGGTGGCATGGATCACGATAGCCGCGAGCAATACGCGCAATTTCTTTTGCAAAGCCGTGTGGAATCACGGCTTGTCGAATTCCGCACGGCCAGTGGTCAGTTGAAAATGATTTCAATCATTGACCTGCTCACCGACGGCATGTCCTCGGTCTACACGTTTTACGATCCCCACGACGCAGCACGCAGCCTGGGAACCTACGGAATCTTGTGGCAAATCGATCAATGCCAACGCCAATCCATGTCTTACTTGTATCTTGGCTACTGGATTAAAGAAAGCCAAAAAATGTCTTACAAAACCAACTTCCGCCCAAACGAAGTACTCTCAAATGGTATTTGGGTTCGGCCGTCTTAATCGTCATTCATCACCACCCCAGTTTATGAATTTTTTTTCCAGCTACGCCTTGCTGCGTCCAATGCTTTTTGCCATGGATGCCGAAACCGCCCACGAATTCACCTTTCGCGCCCTGGAATCAAGCCGCGCGCTTGGCCTGCTTCCCAAATCAGCACCCATCCCCGGCCGAACCGTGCGCTTGGCGGGATTAACGTTTCCAAACCCAATTGGATTGGCTGCAGGCCTGGATAAAAACGCGGCACATCTGGATGCCTTGGGTGCATTTGGATTTGGTTTTATCGAAGTGGGCACGGTTACCCCGCGGCCACAGCCCGGCAACCCAAAGCCGCGCATGTTTCGATTGCCCGAGCACCAGGCCGTGATCAATCGGCTTGGTTTTAATAATCTCGGTCTAGCAAACTTTATTGAAAATGTTCAGCACTCCAAGTGGGTCAAAGAAAAACGCGGCGTTCTGGGATTAAACATTGGCAAGAATGCAGACACACCAATTGAACAGGCCGATCAGGATTATTTATGGTGCTTAGACGGCGTCTACCCCTGGGCGGACTACGTCACAATCAACATCTCCTCACCGAACACTAAAAATCTTCGCGATCTCCAGCAAGACCAGGCCTTAGACCGACTGCTGGGCCGGCTGACCGAAAGGCAGCGTCACCTGGCCCAGCATCATGGCCGGCATGTGCCCATGTTTTTAAAAATTGCACCTGATTTAGATAACGAGCAGATTGCCCACATTGGCGAGGCGATTAAACGTCATGGCATGGATGGCGTGATTGCCACCAACACAACGCTCTCCCGTGATGCGGTGGCCCAACATCCAAACGCGAATCAAGCGGGCGGACTCTCCGGCGCGCCCCTTTTGGAAAAATCCAACGCGGTGATTCGCAGCCTGCGTGCAACGCTTGGCCCATCTGTGCCGATCATTGGCGTGGGTGGCGTGATGTCCGGTGCTGATGCCGTTGCCAAACTGCAGGCGGGCGCCGACCTGGTGCAGATTTACACCGGTTTAATTTATCGCGGGCCGGCCTTGGTGGAAGAAGCGGTACTGGCTACCCGTTCTGCATAAAGGGCCCGAAAGGTCTTGGTGGCCGGCGTTGGCAGGTCACGAAAATCCGTCCAGCCTTTGGCCATCGACAGGCTGACGATTCGGCCTTTTTTGCGGCCCAGGCCACGCAAGATCCGGTTGGCAAGACCTGTCAAAAAGGCATACAGGTTGGGCCTAACCGCCACAAAACCCCAAATGGCCATGGCCATACGCTCTGCTTTTGGTCGCAGGTGCCGATCGAACTGGCGCTCTCGTAATTTACGCAACAGGTCTGGCAAAGGAATGCCCACCGGGCAGACCACGTGACACTCGCCACACATGGTGGCCGCCTGCGGCAGATCGAGCGCATTTTCCAAACCCACATAACTTGGCGTGAGCACCGAGCCCATCGGGCCGGGATAGACCCAGCCATAGGCATGGCCGCCTATCTTTTGATAGACCGGACAGTGGTTCATGCAGGCCCCGCAGCGAATACAGCGCAGCATCTCTTGAAACTCGCTGCCCAACAGACTGGATCGGCCGCCATCAACCAACACGAAATACATGTGGTCAGGGCCATCGGGCTCGCCCGGCGCTCTCACGCCGGTGAGAAGCGAGATGTAATTGGAGATGGACTGGCCGGTGGCGCTACGCGTGAGTAAGCGCGCCACCGTGGCAAAGTCTTCAAAGGTGGGCAGAATTTTTTCAATGCCCGTGACCACCACATGAACACGCGGCAACACGGTGCACATGCCCTCGTTGCCCTCGTTGGTGACAATGCCAACCGAGCCCGTCTCGGCAATCAAGAAGTTGCCCCCTGTCACTCCCATATCGGATTTCAAGAATTTCGGACGCAGGGTCTCTCGGGCCTCACGAGTGAGCTCAGGAATATCGGTGAGTCTGGGCTTATTGTGGACTTTGGAAAAAAGATCAGAGATTTCTTCTTTGTCTTTGTGAATGACCGGCGCAATGATGTGGCTGGGGGCCTCGTTATCATTGATTTGCAAAATGTATTCGCCAAGATCGGTCTCCACCGATTCAATGCCCTCTTTGGCCAGCGCAGCATTGAGCGCCATTTCCTCAGACACCATTGACTTTGATTTGGTGACCATCTTGACCTGATGCTGCTTGGCAATTTTGACCACCAACTCCGAGGCCTGGGCCGGTGTCTCGGCAAACAAAACAGTAGCGCCACGAGCCTGGGCATTGCGCTCAAACATCTCGATCCAAACATCTAAGCGATCCAACACACGATTACGGCGCTCGATCGCGGCCTGCCGAGTCGCTGCGAAATCGATCTCGGTCATGACATTGGCCCGCGCTGTCACGAACTTTTCAGCGAGCTTTTTTAGGTTGCGCTGAAGGCGTGTGTCGGCAAGTTTTTCACCTACCCGGGCTTGAAAGTGCATCGACTGAACGCGCATGGCTGCCTCTGTCTCCGATTTTTGCTAGTGGCGTTTATTTACTGCTGGGGGATACATCGCCGGCCAGCACCTGGGCCACATGCAAGACCTGCGTGCGCTCATCCCCCAAACGACGCAGACGGCCTTCGATATTGAGCATACAACCCAAATCCCCCAACACAACCGCCTGTGCACCGGTATCTTGAATGTTGTGGACTTTTTCGTCGACGATTGCCGCCGAGACATTGCCATACTTCATGGCAAAGGTGCCGCCAAATCCGCAGCAGGCCCGGCAGTCTTTCATCTCTTTGAGCTGCAGGCCCGGAATCTTGGCCAACAATTCACGCGGTTGGGCTGACACCCCCAGTTCACGCAGGCCACTGCAGCTGTCGTGATAGGTGACCGTGCCCTCGGATCGGCCAGGCACATCGGTCACTTTCATGACACGGACCAAGAAATCTGTGAGTTCATAGACCTTGGGGGCCAGGTCTGCCATGCGGCGCTTCATCTGCGGGTCATTGGCAAACAAATCAAAATAATGGACTTTGATCATGCCGGCGCAAGAGCCCGACGGAATCACCACATAGTCGTAACCCTCGAGCTGGGCCAAGACCCGTACCGCCAGCTGATGGGCGGTGCGGCGATCCCCAGCGTTGTAGGCCGGCTGCCCACAGCAGGTCTGGTCTTCGGGGACGACCACCTCGCAGCCAGCATGCTCCAAAAGCTTTAGGGCCGAAAACCCAATCTCCGGACGCATCAAGTCCACAAGGCAGGTCACGAAAAGTGCAATTCTGGGGTGGGATTGGCTCATTGTTGTCGTATTCCGTTAATCGGGGCTACTTCGCCGGCCATTTCATGCAATAAAATGACATTTTGCCACTTGATATGGGCAGCATGAGAGATCCGTCCTCTGGAGCGTCAAAAAACAGCACCGCAACGACACCAGACATGTCGTCGCGTCGTTTGATCGCGCCCCCCGTCAAGCCCCCCAGCCTTGCAATCCAAGTCATTGAACGCATGATGACGCTATTGGATGCCTTGGCAAAAAAATCTGAACCAGTGTCGCTGAAAGAACTCTCCCAGTCTAGCGGACTGCACCCCTCGACCGCACATCGGATCCTAAACGATCTGGTCCTTGCCCGAATGGTGGATCGCACGGAGCCGGGCAGCTATCAGTTGGGCATGCGGCTTTTAGAACTTGGTAACCTGGTCAAGGCAAGGCTTAACGTTCGCGATGCTGCTGCAGGCCCCATGCGCGAACTGCACCGGTTAACTGGCGAGACGATTAATCTGTCAGTCCGCCAAGGTGACGAAATTGTTTACGTGGAACGCACTGTGAGTGAGCGTTCAGGCATGCAGGTGGTGCGCGCAATTGGTGGCCGTGCCCCGCTGCATCTGACGTCTACAGGCAAGCTTTTTCTGGCCAATGATGATATTCGAGCCGTACGCTCTTACAGCATGCGAACAGGCCTAGCCGGCCACACGCCAAACAGCATTACTGATTTAGCGAAACTGGAACAAGAACTCGAAGAGGTCCGCCGGCGCCGCTTTGCACGAGACAACGAAGAGCTTGAGATTGGTGTGCGATGTATCGCGGCAGGTATTTACGATGACAGCGGCGAATTGGTCGCCGGCCTGTCGCTTTCAGCACCAGCCGATCGCGCCAACGACGGCTGGATTCAGGCCCTAATGGACACGGCCAAATCGATCTCGACAGCGCTCGGTTATGAGCGGGCTGCCGACGCCGTCACCTGACGATCTTTGTCGGCAGATAGCCAACGACGGATACGCTCAGCATCGGACAGACGGCTCGCGCTGCCCTGCGCATCTAACATCACGATGATCACGTCTTGCTGATCGATGGTGGCCTGCATCACCAGGCACTTACCGGCATCACGAATAAAACCAGTTTTCGACAAACCAATTTCCCAATTGTCGCTGCGCGTTAGGGCATTGGTATTACGAAACTGCTGCTGCTGACCACCCACCCGAACAATGGCATTGGTTGTGGTGGAGTACTCGCGAATCAGGGGCACTTCATAGGCTGCGTTGACCAGGCGACTTAAGTCCCGCGGCGTTGACATGTTTTTGCTGCTCAGGCCCGTTGGCTCAGCAAAACTAGAATTGGTCATGCCGAGTTCTTTGGCCTTGTCATTCATCGCCTTCACAAAGGCCTCTAGCCCACCGGGATAGGTGCGACCCAAGGCATGGGCGGCGCGATTTTCAGAAGACATCAGGGCCAGATGCAAGAGCTCTGCGCGTGTGAACTGAGACCCAACGCGAAGCCGCGAGCTGGAATACTTCTCTAGCTGGGTATCTTCTTTTGAAATGGTGATGATCTCTTTCAAAGGCAGATCCGCCTCTGTGACCACCAAGGCGGTCATGACCTTTGTAATCGACGCAATCGGCAGGGCCACGTCGGCATTTTTGTCCAACAAAACCCGGCCGCTTGCCTGATCCACCACCAACACGGCGCTGGAATTGAGAGAAATTTCAGTGAGTTCGGAACGCAGCCCCAGCCGCGTGCCCATAGAGTTGTAGCCTGGCTCGGAACGGGCAAATGATTTCCGTTTCTCAGCCGAATTGGCGTCTTGATTTTTTACAGAGACAGTGCGTTTTTTGGGCGCCTGGGTCTTCGATTGGTTCGAGGCTTTGGCGGGTTTGGCACCGCCCGCGTTGGCGCTGGGCTTCTTGGTGGCATTGGCCGTGGGAGCGTTGGTGCTGGACTGCGCAAAGGCAGCGCTACCCGAAAAAAATACACCTGAAACCACTGCCGCGATTATGTGTTTTATCGCTGTTGTCGCCATAACACCGGCTCTCCCTTGCTATCGAAGCGGCCATGCTAACAAAGGATTTTTATTTCGCCAAGTGAAAAATCAATAATTTCAATAGGTTAAACACCGATATGCATTCTCAGTCTTATGAGTTTTTGTATTGCAGCGCACAATTTACGGTCCCAAAGTGAATATCGACGGTATCCGCAATATTGCGCGCGTAGCCCCCCGCCATGGCAACCGCCACCGGTAAACCGGCCAGCCGGGCAAAGGAAAACACCCGCTCATCCCGGGCCAGTAAGCCAGCCTTACTTAAGCCCAGGCGACCAAGTCGATCATCGAAATAAGGATCAGCACCGGCAAGATAGATAACAAGATCTGCAGTGAACCTTGAACGAAGATCGGCCAAGGCCGCATCCAAGACCCGCAGATAGTCCTCATCCCCCGTGCGATCGGGCAGTTCAATATCCAAATCCGATTGCTCTTTGATGAAGGGATAGTTTTCTGCGCCGTGGATCGACAGGGTAAAGATGGAGTCGTCGTTGCGAGTGATTGCGGCAGAGCCATTGCCCTGGTGAACGTCGAGATCAACAATGGCCACCCGTTTCGCGCGGCCCTCTGACTGCATCAGCCTGGCCGACACAACAGCGTCATTGAAACAACAAAACCCCTCGCCGCGATCCGCATAGGCGTGATGAGTCCCCCCTGCAAGATTGACCGAGGCCCCATCGGTAAGCGCGGCACGGCAGGCCATGATCGTGGCGCCGGTCGAGCGCCTGGATCGCTCGACCATCTCTGGTGACCAGGGAAACCCAATTTTCTGCATTTCTTTGTGGGACAGATCACCCTGAGAAAGCCTGCGGATATAGTCGGGCGTGTGCACCAGTGCCAAGACCGAGTCGGACGCGGCTTCGGGCTCCCGCAGGTCGACACCACGAAGCTCTTGTGAAACACGCTCACGCAAGAGCCGATACTTCTCCATGGGAAAACGATGGGCCGAAGGTAGCGGTAATACGAATCGATCGCTATAAAATACTTGCATGGGACAGGCGGCTTCTCTTTTTCTTGGGAAGCGCGTATGTTGCACAAAATTGCAGTTTAAAAAATAAAAGCCAAAAGGAGGATGTACCGTGGGACTCTACCCAACACCCGAAAGCCTGAGCGCTGCTCAAAAAGAAAACCTAGACGCCATGATGAAGCTCTCGCATAAGGCATTTGAGGGCGTGGAGAAAATGGTGGATCTGCAGCTCAATGCCGCCCGAACATCACTGCAAGAGACCGCAGAAAAGTTCAAGGCCTTGATGAGTGTGAAAGATGCCCAGGACATGGTCAATCTGAACAAAGACATGGCCACGCCCAATACTGAGCAGGCCCTGGCCTATTCCCGCACCATTTACGACATCGCCACACAGACCAGCAGCGAAGTTCAGCGCTTGGTCGATGCGCAGATTGCCGATGCAAACAAAAAACTTATCGATGCCTTAGATGAGTTTGCAAAGACCGCGCCAGCGGGCTCCGAGGCAGTGATTGCCATGATGAAATCATCGCTCACGGCAGCCAACTCTGCCTACGAAACAGCGAATAAGGCCGCACGCCAAGTCGTGGAGATGGCTGAGCGCAATATGAAGGCCGCCGCCGACGCCACTCAGAAAAAAGGCTAAACCCCGCCTGCAGTCCAGCGCCAGTCGCCTCAGCGACTGGCCTGGCGCTCCTCGACAATCACCCCTTGGAGCGCCAAAACACCCTGACGAAATTCTTCGTAGGCCTGCAGCAAACTCTCTGGCGGCTGAATTTCGCCGCCCTCCTCTTGTTCAGCGGCCGCATCCGCGTATGCCTTCAACCCAAGCTCGACATGCTTGGGTTTACCGTCTTCCCCTGCAGAAGGCAGGCTGTAGATTTTGAGTTGCGGATATTTCTCTGCAAGGGATCGCATCAGCGGTGTCACGGCGGCCTCGTAGAGATGGTGAACGACCATGGAATGATCGAACTCTGCCGCTGACCGAAAGCAATCCCGATAATGGGTCTCAAGCACCCATTCGATCATGGGCCAGGCCATCACCGGGAAGCCAGGCACAAAATAATGCTCCTGAATCGAAAAGCCAGGAATCTTGTTGTACGGATTGGGAATGATATTGGCCCCAACCGGAAACTCGCCCATCTGCAGCCGCTCTGGTGTGGCGGGTTGGCCGGTATCGGCAGCGCGCTCGCGTATCAGGGCCTCGGCCTGCGGATGCAATGCCAAGGGCACACCAAGTGCCTGGGCCGCGGCCTGACGGGTATGGTCATCTGGCGTGGACCCAATGCCGCCACAACTAAAGACCACATCCCCAGATGCAAAAGACTGCTGCATGGCCTGCACACAGCGCTCACGATCATCGCCCAGGTAACTCACCCAAGACAGCGCGAGCCCGCGCGCGCCAAGAATTGATTTCACCTGCGCGAAATGCCGATCTTGCCGTTTGCCCGACAGAATTTCATCGCCAAAAATAAAGAGTCCAAAGTTTCGGCTGCGCTTTTCACCACCGCTCATGACATCGACTTTCCACGAAACCCATTCACCACTGCGCGGCCCAGATTCTGAAGCCCCACCCACTGCTGTTCCCAAAAGCCACGGCCGTAATTCACGCCCTGCTCTTGATCACGAATGCCAGTGGCCTCTAGCGTGTCGCCTTTGGCCAACCGCCGGTCTGCAGACCAATCGGCGGTGCCAAAGAGCCAATCCCAGATGGGAAAGATCACGGCAAAATTCACACCCCGCGCTGGCCCCTCGTGGCCAACACCAATGCCATGGTGCAAACGATGAAAACCAGGCGAGACCAGTGTGTGCGCAAGCCAGTTTGGAAATGCAATACCAATATTGGCATGCTGCAGGCTCTGCCAGACCCGGGTTAAGACCACGAAACCAAGAAACTGGCCCGGTGCCACACCAATCAAAATCGCAATAAACGCCAAGGCCGCATCGCGCATGAGATCGTCAACCAGATGGTTGCGATTGTCCGTCCACAGGGTCATGCGCCGCTGTGAATGATGGACCGCATGAAGCGCCCACCACCAGTTCCAACGATGCTGGCCGCGATGCATCCAGTAATCGACAAAATCCAGAATGAGCAAATAGACAAAAGCTGCCAGCAACGGTGAATAGGCAATGCCCAACACCGCGTCTAACTCCAGGCTTGGAACGCCCCAGCTTCGCAGACTATCTTTCAGACTCAGGACCAGCGGCTGCATCACCGCGAACACAAAAACAGCAAAGGCCCCGAGCCGATGCAGCAGGGTGTAGGCCACATCGATTCTCGCCTGATCGCCGGGGTTGCCCGGGCCGCGGCGCTCCGCGGGAAACAGGCGCTCCAACGGCAGCAAGACCAGCGCCAAAAATGTCACCTCTAACACACCGATCAAAAACCATTCAGTGAAATCAAAGGCGTTTTCAATATAGGCCTCTAGGCCAAGCATCGACAGCATTGGAATCACGGCAGCCTCGAACAGGGCTGTGTGCGTCTGCGCAAATAAACCAATTAAAAAATCAATCATCGGGGAATCTTCTCATTAGGCCCGGCTGCCGTGATCGTTTTGAAACAAAATCCTTTTTCTTTCAAACCAGCAATCAGCGGGTCTAGTGTTGGGGCGTATGCCTCTTTGCGCGACCAAATCCCCAGGTGGGCCACCAACACATCGCCGGGGCGAATCGATGCCAGCGCCTTTTTTAGCAACAAGGCATTGGGGTGGGTCTCACTTGAGAGCTCATCGCCCAGAAACCCGGCCGGGCTCCAATGCACATGGGCATAACCGCAAGCGCTTGCCGCCGATACTGATGCAGCGGTGGTGTGTCCGCCAGGCGCACGCCAGATCGGATCGAGTGATCGGTTGGTCATGGCTTTGAACTGATCACCGACACGAGAGAGTTCGGCACAGAACTCGGCTGTCGATAAAGCCAGTGTGCGGCCCGCCGACTCACCAAACTGCGGCCGATAACGAATACGGCCATCTTCTGATTTCAGAATGCGGCCATGGCGCCAGGTGTGACTGCCAAAGGCATGCCCCTCTTGCACTCTGGATCGCCAATAGGCTGCCCAAGAGTCATCCAGTACAAAATCCCCACGAAAAGTCTTCTCATTGGCCAGAAAAAAAGTGGCCTTGACATCGTGCTTTTTTAAGATGCCAGCAATTAACTCAGCGCTCTGCATGCCGCCAGTATCGAGCGTGAGATAAAGCGGCTTGGCGCACTCTGCCGAATTTGTTTTGGCCAAAGCGCTGCTGGGCAACAATGCCGACACCACCGCCAAGGCTAAAGCCACACTTACGCCAGTCTGGCGCGCAATCGCCATGGCGCTATACCAACCCAGCCCGATCATGAAGGTAGACACCATGAGGGGAGCGGCCCACCAGAATACGCTTGACCACCTTTGACTGATCAAGATCGACAATGGATACCGAGCGTGTCCAACGCTGGGTCACCCAGAGCTGCTTGCCCGACGCATGAATGTCCATGCAGTCTGGTCCGCCCGGAACCGGAATTGAAGACTCGATCTTCAGTGTGCTCATATCAATTTTCGAAATCGTGTTGGCGACCCGATTCGACACCCAGAGATGGCGTTTGTTGCCCTGATTGCGAAAGGCGTGGGCGCCCTCACCGGTGACCAGGTTGGCGATGCTGCGCGGGCCGTCTTTGTGGCCAGGGCGGGGATCAATCACCTGCACATAGTTTTCACCCATGCAACCCACAAACAATGTTTTGGAGTCTGGGGAAATGGCCACTCCTGCCGGCAGTCGCCCGGTTTTAAAACGCCACATGACAGCAAGTTTTACCAGGTCAATGGCAACGAGTTCGTGGGAATCTTGCAGGGTGCAATACACCACCTTGCTGTCTTCAGAAAAAATCAAATGGCTTGGCGTTTTCGCAAGATTAAAACGCGCAACATTCTTGAGCGCCAATTTGTCTGCACCGCCCACTCGACGATAGACATCCACGTGATCAAGTCGGTTGGCGCAGGTCACAAAGAGTGACTGGTCCGGCGAAAAACCCAAGTGATATGGGTCCACAATATTCGGAATCGAATCTTCCACCTTGCCCGTAAGTGGATCAATCACCGTCAAGGTGTCTGACACCGCATTGGCCACCAAGACATGTCGGTTGTCTGGCGTTGGGTACAAATGGTGCGGCTCTTTGCCTGTTGGTACCTGGCCAATGACTTGGTGGCTCGTGGCATCAATCAGCGAGATATCTGCATCTTTTGAGTTCAACACGATGATGGGGTAACGGACCCCAGCTTTGGGGGGCGCCGGTTTGGCAGTGGTGGTCTGTGCGTAGACCGCAGATGCCGGCGCTAACGCGCTGATCGCCGAGACCGATGCAGAGGCCGCCAACCAATGGCGGCGCGATAAATTGGGTGTACTCATGGTGGGCATTATCTTTGTATTTATAGGCCTAATCCTGCAGACTAGCCCATGATTTTTGCAGCCGTTTGACGGACATGGGCATGGGTGTTTTCAGTTCCTGGGCAAAAAGTGCCACCCGCAGCTCTTCCAGCATCCAGCGAAATTCCTGCATGCGATCGGACCACCCCCCCTTGGACTGGGCCGCCCAGCGCCAAAAGGGCGCCGCCACGCCGGCGTATTCTTGCTGCCAGCGCTGATCCCGGGCCGGATCGGCCCGGCATTTATCGATCCGCACGGCAATCGCCTTGAGATAACGTGGCAGATGTCCCAGCCGCTCAGCCGGTATCGCCACCAGAAAATCCTTTGGCATGAGCCGGCCAAGCTGCTGCTCAATATCCGCATGGCTTGAAGAAAAGCTTC
The DNA here is from genome assembly GCA_036362785.1 of beta proteobacterium MWH-UniP1. Taxonomy (NCBI): domain Bacteria; kingdom Pseudomonadati; phylum Pseudomonadota; class Betaproteobacteria; species beta proteobacterium MWH-UniP1. The sequence continues at coordinate 783,175 of CP143625.1, read as the reverse complement.
GGATGGTGGGAAGCTTTTTCTGGACCACGGTGTATTCCGCCAAGATGGCCGCGGCCTGTCGAAGCACCTCTTGGCCAAGAAGCAGCACCCGCGATCGGCCCTTGGCCAAGCGATCATCGAATTCAGCCTGATCTGTTGGCAATCCATTGACAAGAAAGACTCGGGTCAGGGTGACGGCTTTGACCTGGGCCATCAGCTGCTCATGGCCCCCAAACGGCGTGAATTGCAGGCCGATTTCACGCCGAGCGTGCAACTCTTTTTCTAGCGCCTTTAGGGCCTCTTTGGTGCCAGCCGCAAATTGCTCTAACCACTGCTCACGGCCAGGCTGGCCCGCGGCGGCCTGCTCATGCGCCGACACCACCCCCAAGGACTCGCGCAAGGGTTCTAAGTCCCGGCCTTCGGCCAAACGCCTGCCATGGGGATCCACCACACGAATGTTGAAGCGGCAATGGGGGCTAATGCCATCAAGCTTAAAGTCATCACGCTTGGCTGCAATACCGGTCTCAAGCGAGATGTCCTCAATCAATGCCGGGATCAGCGCAATGCTGCCGGCCTTGTCACGCCAGCGATCACAAAAACCCGCCGCGTAATCGGGGAGTGGCACACAATGCCGGCGGATCTTTTGCGGAAGACTTTTTAAAAGGGCCAAGACTTTTTCTTTGCGCATGCCCGGCACCAGCCAATCCAAAGCAATCGGATCCAGATCGGCAAGTCGATCCAAAGGCACGAGTATCGTGACGCCGTCTCGGGCATCCCCCGGATCAAAGTGGTACTCCAGCGCAAATGTCTGGGGCTGGCCAGCCACTGGCAGGGTCATCTGCTTTGGAAATTGATCTGTGGTGATGCCGGCAGCCTCGTGACGCATCAGGTCTTCTTTTTGAAGGCACAAGAGTTCGGGTTGCTGTCGTACCGCTTCGGTATACCAGTCACCAAAGCTCTGCGCATCAAACACATGCTCGGGAATATTTTGATCGTAAAAAGCAAAGAGCAGGGTCTCGTCCACCAAGATGTCGGGCCGTCTTGCCTTGTGTTCTAAAAGCTCCACTTCGCGAATGCGTTTTTTATTCACCGCAAAGAATCGGTGGGGGCATTCCCAATCGCCTTCGACCAAGGCCTCGCGAATAAAAATCTCTCGCGCTTCTTGGCGCTGATTGACCCCCAACTGCGCCCATGAGACTTTTCGGCGCTGATAGACCGTTAATCCATAGAGTGTGGCCCGTTCATAACCAATCACGCGGCCAGACTTTTTTTCCCAATGGGGCTCGGCATGGCTTTTTTTCAGAATGTGGCTTGCGGCCTGCTCAACCCACTCTGGCTCGATTGCGGCAATGGTTCTTGCAAACAATCGGGAAGTCTCCACCTGCTCGGCGGCCATCAGCCAGCGAGGCGCCTTCTTGGCAAGCAATGAACCCGGCCAGATTAAAAACTTCACGTCATGACAGCCCAACCAAATCGGCTCATCGGCGGACTTGCAGCCGATATTCGAAAGCAGTCCCGACAAAATAGATAGGTGAATCATCGTGTCGTTGGCAGGCTGCCCATTGGCCTTCCACCGAAACTCGTGTACCCACTCCGTTAATTGCTGATGGACCTCACGCCACTCACGCACCCGCAAGGGCGATAAAAATTCTGCACGCAAGGCCTGATCAAATTTTCGGTTGGATTCTTTGGCATCGAACAGATTTTTGACATACGCCCAGAGTTTGAGAATTGATAAAAACTCGCTCTTGGGGTCGGCATATTTACTGTGGGCCCGATCGGCAGATCCCGCCTGGGCCTCGGGCCGATCACGTGGATCTTGCACCGACAAAAACGCGGCAATGACCAAGATTTCTGTCAGGCAGCCGTGCTGACGTGCGGCCACCAACATCCGACCGATCTTTGGATCAATGGGAAAGCGGGCCAGTGTTTTGCCAATGTCGGTTAAATGGCCAGCCGCATCAATGGCATGCAGCTCGCGCAAGACCACCAGGCCATCAGCAACGGCCTTACCCGAAGGCGGATCAATAAACGGAAAAGCGCGAATGTCCGGCAAGCCCAATGCCTTCATTCGCAGCATCACGGCCGCCAACGAACTGCGGTGAATTTCTGGATCGGCAAATGGCGGGCGGGTTAGAAAATCTGATTCCTCGTACAAGCGAATGCAGACCCCATCGGCGACACGGCCACATCGGCCCATGCGCTGATTGGCCTGAGCCTGGGGAATGGCTTCGATCTGCAACTGCTCGACCTTGCCTTTGTAGCGATAGCGTTTGACACGGGCCAGACCACTGTCCACCACATAGCGAATATCGGGCACGGTAAGTGATGTCTCGGCCACATTGGTGGCCAACACAATGCGCCTGCGGCCCGACCGGCGAAAGACCCGGTCCTGATCGGCCTGAGATAGCCGTGCATACAACGGCAGCACCTCTTGGGCCTGCTTGCCGGAACGCGCCAATAGACTCTGGGCGGGACGCGCACGGAGCTCATCGGCCACAGCCTTGATCTCGCGCTCACCCGGCAAAAACACCAGAATATCGCCAGGCCCCTGACCACTCCAATCTCGCTCACATTCTTCAATGCCCGCCACCACGGTCTCGACCAAGTCCTGGTCGGTAGACAAGGGCGGGCGCCAGCGGACCTCTACGGGATAGAGTCGGCCCGAGACTTCAATCACAGGCGCCGGCCGATCTGGGCTGCCAAAGTGCCGGGCGAAACGTTCCGCATCAATTGTTGCGGAAGTGATCACCACACGTAAATCTGGCCGTTTGGGCAATAGGTTTTTGAGATAACCCAGCAGAAAATCAATGTTCAGACTGCGCTCATGGGCCTCGTCAACGATCACAGTGTCGTAAGCAGACAACATGGGATCGGCCTGGGTCTGGCTCAGCAAAATGCCATCCGTCATGAGTTTGATCGGCATGCCCGGCCGGGATTTGTCATTGAATCGAATCTGATAGCCCACCATGGCCTGGTCACTGTCACCACACTCGGTGCCCAGCTCCTGGGCGATGCGTTTGGCCACGGTGACGGCTGCAAGCCGCCTGGGCTGTGTGTGGGCGATGGTCTTGCCGCCCGCCCCCCGGCCCAGGGTAAGCGCAATCTTGGGCAGCTGTGTCGTCTTGCCAGAGCCGGTCTCCCCACAAACGATCACCACCTGGTGATTCCGTATGGCCAGCGCAATGTCATCGCGACGGGCGCTGACAGGAAGTGATTCAGGGAACGCAATCTGCATCAAGAAAATTATAATCAGCCGATGAACCCTAAAGCCCTTGGCCGTGTGCCCGCAGCTTCCGCCCCGAGTGAATCGTCGGGGGTCTCCGTGGAATCCGTCGACTTCGTGTCTTGGCTGCGATCCGTCGCACCCTATATCCATGCCTTTCGGAACAAGACCTTTGTCATTGGCTTTCCCGGCGAATTGGTGAAGGCCGACCGATTAGAGAGCCTGGCCCACGATGTGGCACTTCTTGCCGCCATGGGCATGCGCATCGTCTTGGTCCACGGCAGCCGGCCACAGGTCGCCGAACAGCTCACCTTGCGCCAGCTGGAAAGCCGCTATGTCGATGGCATGCGGATCACCGACAAGCCATCTCTGGAATGCGCCAAAGAGGCCTCGGGGGAATTGCGTCTGGATATCGAGGCTGCGTTTTCAGCAGGCCTGCCTAACACGCCGATGGGCAATGCTCGCATTCGGTTGATCAGCGGCAACTTTGTCACCGCCCGGCCCGTTGGTATTGTCAATGGTGTTGATTTTGAACACACCGGCATTGTTCGCAAGATTGAAACCGAGGCCATCCGGCATGCCCTCAATAGCGGTGCATTGGTGCTACTTTCCCCGCTTGGTTTTTCGCCAACCGGAGAGGTCTTCAATCTGGCCATGGAAGATGTGGCCGCAAGCGTTGCGGCTAGCCTAGATGCCGACAAATTAATTTTCATGGCCGAAGAGACTGGTGTTCCCAGCAGAGATGGCGAACGCATTGCCGAAATCTCGGAAGACGATGCCGAGGCGCTGATCGCACGGGGCAGCCTTCATGCCGATGCCACATTCACACTGCAACATGCGCTGCGTGCCTGCAAAGGTGGAGTTGAACGGGCCCACATCATTCCGTTTGAACGTGACGGCGCACTACTGCTTGAACTCTTTACCCATGACGGCATTGGCGCAATGGTCGTGGAAGAAACACTCGAGGCTTTGCGGCCGGCCACCATTGACGATGTGGCAGCGATTGTCTCGCTGATTGAACCACTCGAGGCCGACGGAACCTTTGTGACACGAGGCCGCGCCAAGATTGAACGGGATATTGATCGGTTTACGGTCATCGAACACGACGGCGTGATTTTCGGCTGCGCTGCCTTGTATTCGTTTCCAAAGTCGGACATGGCCGAGCTGGCCTGCCTGATGGTGCGGCCTGAAACCCAGGGCGCAGGTGACGGTGAGCGGCTATTAAAAAGTGTGGAACAACAGGCGCGGCATGCCGGTATCAAAACACTCTTTGTGCTCACCACCAGAACCGCCCACTGGTTTTTAAAACGCGGTTTTACCTTGGGCAATGTGGATCAGTTGCCCACCATGCGCAAAGAGGCCTATGACTGGGCCAGAAAATCTCAAGTTCTGATCAAACGGCTGTAAGCGCAACCCAAGCCTAGCGCTGCTGCAATGGGTTGCCCAAGCGCCAAGCCCTGGCTATTTGTTTTTCGGAGCGAAGAGTCGTGAAAACGGCCCGCCACCGATCTCGCTGAACTCAGCAAGAATCATTGGCGCTTCATTGGGCGATTCGTGCAGTCGATCCATGACCTGATCCGATGTCTGAATCAACCCCTCGATATGATCGGCGGCCTTGCAGTCGCGGTGGGCAAACTGCATGTGCCAATCTTGGAACAAACGAATAGGAATGGATGTGTCGGCCAAGACCTGAATATCGTGATGCCGTGGGTCTTTACGAATCGAATTCCAAACACGCTGCAGCGGGAGATTCGGCCCCTCGATCCACTGGAAAAATGCACCACGGTCATAGACCAAGATACCGGTCACGCCCTCATCACGATTGCGTGCGCGAGAGCCCGCCAGCAAGTACAAGAGATCTAACTCTGTGAAATCAACAGAGGCCTTGCTGTGGTAAACAATGGTCGATAAGGGGGTCACGCCAACTCCAAAAGAATTACTACACCTTCAGAGTATGGCCGTTAGCTTTGAAAAGCAATTACGAATTTGGCAAAAGCGCTGCCGCCCAGTGCAACACGGGCCGCCACTGGCCCTGATAAAAAGCCAAACCACACCACCAGTCTGGGACAAAGCCGTGCTGGCCGGACCAGACAATGGTGGAGAGTTTTTTGCCGCGCCTGTCTTGGTCAATCACTGCAACCTGCTCAGCGCGAATAAGCTGTGATGAAGCGCCATGGCCTGGCGCTTTGATCCAATTTAACGGGCTTCGCTCAGGAAGCCTGGGTAGCCGCCAATGCAAGACGCCGTTGATTTGCTCTGGACAAATCACCGATGAAAATTTTCTTAAAGAAATTTGCGCTTTCGCAACATTGACCTGATCCATCCGCCACAACAGGCTGTCCGCATCGGTAGCGGCCCATATTGCACCGAGATCTGACAGAGTTTGAAATGCGGGAAAAATTACGGGCGAGACAGTAATTTCACCAAAATCTGTGGAAATCTCGTCCATGCGAACACATCGGGTCAGCAGCAACTGGCCGATCAGCCGAGAGGCCACCGACGCCACAGGGCTGCCTTCTTCGTTGGATTCGAGTGTGGCCAGCAAAGCCAACAGTGCCCCAAACTGTTCGGCCTGCAGCGACACCGACATTGGGGGGGCTAGGTCGGTTTTTTGTTGAACAGGCGCAAAAGTTGGTGGCGCTGCCACCCCCGGCTTGGGTGCCTGCTGCATCAGTGCATTCACGCCAGACAAAATCTCGTCGAGTGCACGCTCCATATCCGAGGACATCGCGATCTTGCCTTTCCTATTGATGGGAGTCGGAAGACTTCAATGCACGAGACACTTCGCGCAAATCACGACTCAGGTCTGCAAGCTCTTCCGCTACTGGCTGCGCATTTGGGTTGAGCAACAAGTTGCCAACCTGCAACTCCAAATCCGAAAGCCGCTTCTCAAGCGTGTTTACTGGTGCTACTGCAGAGGGTGCCACCGCTGGCTCAGCCGCCGCCTGGGCCAACACATGTACGGCCACAGGCGCTGCCATCACGGGCTCGGGCTGAGCCGCAGCAATAACAGGTTCTTCAACACCAACTGGCGCGGCAGCTTTCGCATCGACTTCCAGCGGTACCGATTTCGGACTGCGCACCGATGCGATGGCCCACAAAAAAGCCGCCAAGACAAAACTCACGCCCGCCACCGTCTGCAGCACACCGTTTAAGGGCAGACCGTCTGCGATGAGCGCCGCTGCCTGGGCATCTGTCAGCCAGGCACGGTGGGCGGCAGCCTGCACAGCCGCCTGCCAGGCATCCACCATGGCCATAGCAAGCCACTCATGCGGCGCTTCAAAGGGGTAGCCATTCGGGTGTGCTGTCCAGTCGGGTGCCAGCCGGACCAATACCTGCCACTCATCACCCAGCGGGGTGATCGAGATGACGGCACACACGACAGAAAGCAAAAGAAGCAGTCGGGACGAAGACATCACGCGATTCCGTTATCAAGAGGATTGATGCAAGACTTGGTGCACTTGCTCTGGGGTGATCAACACATCGGCGGGCGCGTCATCCGGCAAGATATCCACCCGATCTGCCGCAAGCGCAAATGGCAAATCAGAAGAGTCCCCCACAATCACGGCAACAGACGGCGGCTCTAGAGGCCCAATCGGCAGCCCCGGCATGCCAGCTGGCCCCAGGCCACAGACCATGGGTTCAGCCAGCAGACCAGGCAGACCCTCGAAAAGGCCATAGTAAGCACCGCGATCACCAACTGACACCACCTGCTGACAGGCCACCACACGACGCACCAACGAACGGGCAATGTCGTAACGAAGGCCTGACCGATAAAGACGCAGAGAATGATTCATGTGGACTGCACCTTATGTCTCTCGCGGCCAGATGGTCTTGCCAGAACTGACACGGTCAATGTCAGCAAGAATAGCCTGATGGGCCTGCCGTTCATGGTCTGTCGCACGCCGAACAATCAATCGGCTCACATCGATGGGCGGCGCCTGGTCAGCAGAAAGCGCATCGTCTTCGTTGAGCATGATTAACGACTCCTGGCCCCGTGTCATCGCCATATACACATCGGCCAAAAGCCTGGCGTCGAGCAAGGCCCCGTGCAGGACCCGATGCTCATTGCTGATGTCATACCGCTGGCATAAAGCATCCAGAGAATTTCTCTGGCCCGGGTGCAGATCACGTGCGTGGCTCAGGGAATCGACAATACGATCCACATGCTCTGCAAAGGGTGGCCGGCCAATGCGTTTGAGTTCTTCATCGAGAAAACCACGATCAAACTCGGCGTTGTGAATCACAATCTGTGCACCCTGCACAAACGACAAAAAGTCGTCGACGATATCGGCAAACCGTGGTTTGTCTTTGAGCTGGTCCCACGTCATGCCATGGACCTGTGTGGCGCCTTCGTCGATCTCACGCTCAGGATTGATATACACGTGGAAGTGTTGCTCGGTCACCCGCCGATCCACACACTCAATGCAGCCAATCTCGATCAACCGGTGGCCCTCTTCCACGCGCAGACCGGTGGTCTCCGTGTCAAGCATGATCAGGCGCATGCAATCTCCTTGCTCTAAAACGGTCGGCAATCAGAATCACCGCCGGCAATACAAATAAAGTTAGCAGTGTGCCCAAGGTCATGCCGCCAACAATCACCCATCCGATCTGGGCACGACTCTCGGCACCCGCCCCCCGGGCCAAGGCGAGCGGCACAGCACCCAGCACCATGGCACCCGTGGTCATCAGAATCGGGCGCAGCCGCAGCACCGAAGCCTCCACCACGGCATCACGCAGGGCCTTGCCCTGGGCCATCAACTGATTGGTGAACTCAACAATCAAAATGCCGTGCTTGGTAATGAGACCCACAAGGGTAATCAGGCCAATCTGACTGTAGACATTTAATGTCCCGCCAGTGGCTTGCAAGGCCAGAAGTGCGCCAGTCATCGACAAAGGCACGGTCAACATGATCAGCAAGGGGTCTTTAAACGATTCGAACTGGGCCGCCAAGACCAGATAGATAAACAGCAAGGCCAAGACAAAGGTTACCCCAAGACTTCCCGACGCCCGCACGAACTCGCGCATCGAACCCGACAAGTCGGTGGCATAGCCGGCAGTTAAATGCTTGGCCGCCGAGGCCTCTAAAAACTTCAGGGCCTCGCCCTGGGTGTAACCGGGCGCCAGGTTTGCCGAAATGGTGACCGAACGGCGCTGGCCGAAGTGATTCAACTGACGGGGGGCAATGGTTTCCTTGACATCCACCAGGGCAGCAAGCGGCACCATCTGATTGGCCCGGTTGCGAACAAAAATCTTATTGATGTCATCAGGCGTGTTGCGCTCTGTCGCTTCCAACTGAACAATCACATCGTATTGGTCGCCCTGTCGCTTAAACCGCGTCACCTGCCGGCCACCCATCATGGTCTCGACAGCTCGGCCAATGGCATCGATTGACACCCCCATATCGGCAGCACGATCACGATTCACTGTGATATTCAACTCTGGCTTATTGAGTCGAAGATCGGTGTCTACGCCCACAAAGCCGGGGTTACGGGTGGCATCGGCCACAATCAAGCCCACAGTTCTCGCCATCGACTCATACGAGTCGGATGACGTCACCACAAAGCCCACTGGCCGCTCGCGAGCCGACTGTCCAAGTGATGGCGGGGCGTTGGGAAAGGCCAATACACCAGGAATTGCTGCCATCTTCGGCTGAATCTCTTTGATGATGTCCAACGTCTTGCGATCACGTTCGTTCCAGTCTTTGGTGCGAAGAAAGGCCACCGCCTGATCAACGGTTGGATTGCCTGAGACCACAAAAATTCGGTCTATTTCGGGCACCGAACGGCCAATGTCTTCGATGCGTTTGGCATACGCCTCGGTGTAATCCAGGGAAGCACCATCGGGGCCACTTAAGGCCGTGAAAATCACGCCGCGGTCTTCTATTGGCGAGAGTTCTTGCTTCATGATGGAAAACAGCACACCACTGGCGCTGGCCACCAACACAAAAACCAGGGTCACCATTTTTAGTCGATTGAGCGCCCAATCCAATGCGTTTCGGTAACCCTCGGTCATGCCGTTTAAAAAGTTTTCAATCCAATTATAAAAACGGCCATGCTTTTCCTCGTGCCGCAATAACTTCGAGCACATCATCGGCGACAAGGTCAGCGCGACAAATCCCGACACGATCACCGCACCGGCCAGTGTTAATGCGAATTCGATAAAGAGCCGGCCAATTCGGCCAGTGGTAAAGGCCACCGGCGCATAGACAGCAGCAAGCGTTAAGGTCATGGCCACCACCGCAAAGCCAATCTCTTTGGCACCCTGGAAGGCAGCCTGTATGGGCTTCATGCCGTCTTCAATATGACGATAAATATTTTCCAAAACCACAATGGCATCATCGACCACAAGGCCAATAGCCAAAACAAGCGCCAAGAGCGTGAGCGTGTTGATTGAAAAGCCTGCCACCAACATGATGGTAAATGCGCCAATCAGAGAAACAGGAATGGTCACCAGCGGGATGATGGCCGCACGCAGCGAACGCAGGAAAAAGAAAATCACCACTGCCACCAACAAGATCGCTTCCATGATGGTGGTAAACACTGCTGAAATGGATCGGTCGATAAAAACGGTGGAGTCGTAACTGATATTGACCTGCACGCCCTCGGCGCGCAATTCTTCATTCAGCATTGGCACCAGGGCCCTGACGGCCTGCGCCAGTGTTAAGGGATTGGCCGTGGCCTGCCGGATCACACCAATGGCCACAGCGCTTTCACCATTAAACCGTACGCTGCTGCGGACACTTGCTGCATCCACTTCAACACGGCCAATATCCCGTATCCGCACCGGAAAGCCCGACGCCTGCTTCACAATAATGTCGGCAAATTCCTTTGGGCTGTTTAAGTCAGTTCTGGCCGTGACGGTGAATTCTCGCCGCTGACTCTCGACACGGCCTGCGGGCAGTTCAATGTTTTGCTGCCCAATCGCCGCCTCGACATCGGCAGGTGTCAGCCCATAGCCCGCTAAGCGGTCACGATCAATCCAGACCCGCATAGCATATTTGCGCTCGCCATTGATGCGCACATCTGCCGCACCCGGCAAGACCTGAAGCCTTGGCTTCACGATGCGATTGGCAATGTCACTCACATCCAGCGCAGAACGGGTAGCACTCGAAAAGGCAAGCCAGATAATTGGGTTGGCATCTGCCTCGACTTTGGCAATGACGGGTTCGTCGACCGTGCGTGGCAGTTTGGCTCGCACCCGCGAGACACGGTCGCGCACATCGGCTGCAGCCGAGTCTGGATCTTTTTCTAAGCGAAAGGTGACTGTGATTTGTGACTGCTCTGCCCGAGAGATCGACGTAATCACATCGACTGCATCAATACCAGCAATGGAATCTTCCAAAGGCTTGGTGACCTGCGTTTCGATCACTTCGGCCGATGCACCCGTGTAGCTGGTGGTGACCGTGACCACCGGCGTGTCAATACGCGGGTACTCCCGCACCGATAGTCGGGTGTACGACACCGCACCAATGAGCACCAAAATCAAAGACAGCACGGTGGCAAAGACCGGCCGCTTGATACAGATTTCAGAGATAACCATCGGCCTAACTTACTTCGAGGACTTGGCAGGCTCAGCCGACTTGGCAGCCTCGCCCGTCTTCGCGGGTGTCGGGGTATCTTTGGTCGCGTTGGGCCCCTTCATAGCGGCATCGTTGCCGATCACCTCGGCCTGCTTGACCGGCACGTTGTTGCCCCGAATTTTGATTTGGCCTGCGGTCACCACGGTCTCACCCGCGCTCAGACCCTCCAGCACTTCCACCACAGCCTTGCCATCGACAGCAGTCCGCAGGCCTGTCTTGACTGACGACGACACCGCCATGCCATCAATTACTTTGAAGATCATCAGTCGGCCCTGCAGGGTAACGATCGACTCTTCTGGAATCACGATTGCATTCGGTCGGGTCTCTAGCACCAAACGCACACGAACAAACATGCCAGGTTTGAGCCGCTGAGATGCATCTTTCAACACGGCCCGCATCAGCACAGAACGGCCGGCCGCATCGACCGATGGATCAATGGCGGTGACTTTGGCGGGAAAACGCTGGCCGGGATACGCATCGGATTCGAGATTCACAGACTGGCCAACACGCAGCCGGCCCGAGACCTGCTCTGGCACCCGAAAATCAGCCTTCATCGAGCTGACATCTTCCACATTGACGAGATCGACACCCTCTTTGATGTAATCGCCCACGCTGACCTGACGAATACCGATCACGCCATCGAAGGGGGCACGCAGAGACATCTTTTCAAAATTGGCCTGGGCCAGGGCCAGGCGAGCCTGCACGATTTGCTCAGTGGCCTTGGCATCATCCAAGGCAGCGGCAGACAAAAACTTCTTATCAAAGAGCTCCTGGGTACGCTTGAGCTTGGCAATGGCCAGATCGCGCTCGGCCCGGGCCTGATCCACCTGGGCCCGCTGCACCGCTGCGTCGAATGCAATCAGGAGATCGCCTTTTTTCACACGGGAGCCATCGACAAATGAAATCTTTTCGATTCGGCCCGACACCTCGGATTTGATCACGACCGACTCGGCTGCACGTAGCGTGCCGATTGCCGTAATTGCATCTTGCAAATCAATGGCTTTGGCCTGGGCTGTCTCGACCACGACCGGGCCAGATGCGGCCTTGGGCGCTGGGTTCTTTGAATTAAGCTGAAGGCCAAAATAACTCGCTGCAACCAGCCCCCCTGCGACCACCACAAACAGAAGGACTCGGGGTGTTGAGAAAGAAGAGAGATTCATTGTTATTTTTGCAGGTGAGAGGTCGATAGCGTAATCGATTCAACGCCCCGATTGGCCAGCTCGTCGGCCCGCTCATTGCCCGAATGGCCGTCGTGGCCCTTGACCCACTCCCAGGCCACCCGGTGGCTCTGGAGTTCCCGGTCCAAGGCTTCCCAGAGATCTCGGTTGGCCACGGGCTTGCCCGCTGAGGTTTTCCAATTCTTTCGCTTCCAATTGTCCATCCAGGACTCCACGCCCTTTTGGACATATTGGGAGTCGGTCACCACGCGCACATCACAGTCGCGCTTTAGGGCCCGCAGGGCCTCAATCACGGCAGTCAACTCCATCCGATTATTGGTGGTGTCCGACTCACCGCCGAACAGCTCTTTCACAACGCCACCGTATTCGAGCAAGGCCCCCCAGCCACCAGGGCCGGGATTACCCTTACATGCGCCATCGGTGTGAATCACCACGGTCTTGTCGTTGATTTGCGCTGGCTTAGACATCAGCCCCCCTTTGCTGAGAAATTCGGACCGACGGTGCAGCAGCTGCCCGTCTTCCCGCAAGTGCCTTTCGGTCTCGCCAGTTCGGCCCAATGAGACGAATGTGATGGACGCGTTTGACCGACATCAGAAAGTAGGTGCCACCTGCCATTGGCCACCATCGCCGGCCCGCTGGGTCCATCCAACGCATCCGATCAAGCCACTTGTCAGAATCGAGCGGCGGAACATAGGCCCCATAAGCACTCGCGCCACCCGCACCCAAATCAAAGTTAAGAAGGCTGAGCCAATCTTTTAATCGCGGCAACGAAAACCATTGATGGCCCGCTGGCGGAAACAGGTTCACGGATCGGCATGATTTTCGAAGCCGCCAGAGACTCCAGGGATTAAACCCCGTGATGACCAGCTTGCCCTCGGGAATCAGCACCCGATGGGCTTCTCGCAGCAGATGATGCGGGTCTTGGGTAACCTCGAGCGTATGGGCCAGCACCAAAAGATCCAGGCTCTCGGTGGCAAACGGAAGATCATGGGTGGAACCAACAAAGCAGCACTGCTGACTAAGCTCTGGTTCACACGGCACTGGTGATTCGACTTGGTGCGCTGCGCCAGCCTTGGGCCAGACCATTTTTGCCCGGCATGACATACGATTCGTTCTGAGCGCATCAAGTGGCTCAGGGCTAATCTGGGCGGCGTGATAGCCAAACACATCTTGCAGGGTCGCATCTAACCAGGCTTGCTCTTCGGCAAGCAATTTTTTGCCCAGCGGAGTCTGACTCCAGGCATCCCAGTGAAGGAAAGGATTGGCGAGTGATTTCTGCGGTTCCGGCATTTCAGGATAACTATATCTGGATCATCCAAAATCCGACTACGGCCAGCGCTACCGTGGTCGACCCAGGCGATGCGGGCCCGGTGATTGCCCACCTTCAGGCCAATGGCCTGCAGCTTGAGGCGATTTTGATCACCCACCACCATGCCGATCACTGTGGCGGCGTTGAGGGCCTGTCCGAGTACGCCTTTGCCACGGACCCAAGTGCGCCTGTGCAAGTGATTGGGCCAAGCGATGAGCCCATCCCCAGCATCACCCATCGCGTCAAAGAAAATGATCAGGTCCATCTCCCCCAAACAGGGATCAGCTTTCGGGTGATGGATGTCCCCGGGCACACCGCAGGCCACGTGGCTTACTTCAACGAAATAAGCCCGTCCGGCCCAATACTCTTTAGTGGCGACACCTTGTTTGCCGCCGGTTGTGGCCGGCTCTTTGAGGGCACTGCGTTACAGATGTGGTCGTCCTTGCAAAAACTTGCTGCACTGCCCGAAGAAACGCTGGTGTTTTGTGCCCATGAATACACGCTGGGCAATCTGAAATTCGCAGCACATTTTTTTCCGAGCGACAGCCCCATTCAGCAACGATTACAGCGCGTGCAGCTTCAACGTCAGCGGCAAGAGCCCACCGTACCGTCAACGATTGGATTGGAGCTACAGACCAATCCGTTTTTGCGATGCAAAGATGCAGACGCCTTTGCCACAATGCGAAAACAAAAAGACAGCTTTCGCGGATAATTCGGGGCAATGCGAAATTTTCTAATTCTCTTGGCCACACTGGCACTGACCGGCTGTGTGGTCGCCCCACCCGATCGCAGTGCGCGACCAGATCTACCGAGCACCCCGATCGCTCCAAATGCAGATGCTGTAGCGAGCAGCAGCCCCAAGGCTGCACCAGCACCAGCGCTAACGCCAGCGGCACCGCGGGCCGACACCATCAAGCCAAGTGGCTCGCCACGTGCAGCAGCTTCCCTGCCCAGCACCACGCCAAAACCAAGTGCAAACACTGCACCCATTTTGCAAACCCCACGGTTTACCAACCTGGTCGAACGCATTCAGGCCGGCTTTGCCATGCCCGAATTAGATTCCAAGCTTGTCACGCAGCACGAGCGCTGGATTGTCAGTAACCCGGAATATCTCAATCGCGTGCTCGATCGCGGTGGCAAGTATCTGTTTCACATTGTTGAAGAGCTGGAATCGCGGAAAATGCCCATGGAATTGGCGCTTCTGCCCATCGTGGAAAGCGCCTTTAATCCGCAGGCCTTATCCACTGCAAAGGCAGCAGGCCTGTGGCAATTCATTCCGTCAACCGGCCGCATCTACGACTTAAACCAGAATTGGTGGACGGATCAACGTCGAGATGTGATCGAGTCCACCCGCGCAGCGCTGGACTATCTGCAAAAACTCTATGAACTTCAAGGCAACGACTGGTTTTTAGCGCTCGCCAGTTACAACTGGGGTGAAGGTGCGGTCATGCGGGCCAGAAAGGCCAATAAAAAACGCAACAAGCCCACTGACTACCAAAGCCTGAAGATGCCCAAGGAAACGGCGAACTATGTGCCCAAGCTGATTGCCTTGCGCAACATTCTGGCCAATCCGAGTCAATATGGTGTGACGCTTCCTGCCATCCCGAACAAGCCATTTTTTGCCGTGATTGAGAAAGAGGAGTCGATTGATTTGGCGCTCGCCGCCAAGTTTTCGGACATGACGGTGGAAGAGTTTATTGAGTTAAACCCAGCCCACCACCGGCCGGTGATTAGCGTTAGCCATACCGATCGCATCATTTTGCCGGTGGACCGTGCCGAGCGTTTTCAAAAGCGCCTGCAGGCCCACCAGGCCGCTGGCCTGCCCCTGGTCACATGGAAGCCCTACACGCTGAAAGCGAAAGAAACACTGGCCACGGTGGCCAAGCGCAGCGGCACGACCCCACAAGAGTTAATCCGCGCCAATAGCTTAAAACGCAACGCGCAGCCATTGCCCGGCACCACCATTCTTGCGCCAGTTAACACCACGATTGATGAGCCCCACATCGAAACCACACTGGCCAGCTTTACCGGCTCGAAAGTGATTGAAAAAGAGCACATCAGTGCGGTGTATCACAAGGTCACATCGAAAGACACGCTTGCCCGAATCGCCAAACGCTACGGCGTTACCACGTCGAACATCCGTAAGTTAAATGGGCAGTTTGAAGGCGAAGTCAAAGCTGGGCAACGCCTGTTAATTCGGGCCCCCCGTACTCAGACCGTGATGGTCGATCATATGGGAAAGAAAACGGTGGTGGCCTCCCGCGAGCCCGACGAGCCGGCCCGCCCCCCGCGAAAACAATCGACGAAAAAAACGCCCTGAGAACTTCAGGGCGTTTTTCTTTGTGGGCTGACAAGCACCCCATCATCCACCGGTCTAATTTAGGCGCGGCGGGGGCTCACCATACGAAGACGACGCGAGAATTCCGCTGCTGCCGCAATGCCTGATGCTTCGGCCTTGGCACACCAAGACTGCAGCCCGTGCACGGCATGCTCCACCGATGTGTGACGACGACTCCACATGGCGTCAAACTCTTTGCATAGTTCGTTCCACTTTTCCGCGTAAGCCGGCTGGACCTTAGATTGGCGAACATCTTTTTTGAAGGCCTGGGTCAACGACGCCATCAACTGATATTTGTGATTGAGCACGGCCTCGATCGTGTCGGCGTCGATCTGGTTGCGCGATGGATCAATCACCATCTCGGTGAGTGCAGCCGGCACCCGTGGTTTGGCCAGACCAAACAGCGACAAGATGCGGATATACAACCAGCCAATGTCGAACTCGTACCACTTGACCGAGAACTTGGCGGATGTGGCAAAGGTATGGTGGTTGTTATGCAGCTCCTCACCACCAATCAAAATGCCGATCGGTGAGACATTGGTGCTGGTGTCCGGGCTTTTAAAGTTGCGATAGCCCCAGAAGTGGCCAATGCCGTTGATCACGCCAGCGGCAAGAAATGGGATCCATGCCATCTGCACGGCCCAGACCGCAGCGCCCACCACGCCAAAAAGCAATACATCTACGATCAATAAAATCGATACGCCCAAGACACTGTGCTTGGCGTAGACATTGCGCTCAATCCAGTCATCTGGTGTGCCGTGGCCGTAGCGCTCCACCAGTTCTTTGTCCTTGGCGGCTTCGCGATAGAGCTCAGCACCCTGCCACAAGACCTTATCAATGCCACGGGTCTGCGGGCTGTGGGGGTCTTCTTCGGTTTCGCACTTGGCGTGGTGCTTGCGGTGGATCGCCGCCCACTGCTTGGTCACCATGCCGGTGGCCAGCCAGAGCCAAAACCGCAGGGGGTGGGACACGAGTGGGTGAAGCTCCAGGGCCCGGTGGGCCTGGCAGCGGTGCAGATACAAGGTCACCCCAATGATGGTGAGGTGGGTAGTCACCAGGGTAAAAGCAAGGATGCCTAGCCAGCCCCAGCCTGTCAGTCCATAACGAACAAAATCCCAAACTGATGCGGACAATGACGACAGAATTTCCAAATTCAACTCCCTAGCCCGTTTCTCGGGCATCTAATTAAGGTAAACCCGGTGATTATCCCACCCGAAGGGGGCCAGGGCTAGCCCTTTCCGGTCATGTCCCGGACAAGACAGGCGGCATAAAAGCCATCGGTTCCGGTTCGGTGGGGCCAAAGCATTAAGTCGCCAAGACCAGTAAAAACCCGCCAGTCGCCTGGCAGTTCAACCCGCTGGGCTGCGAAGACTTCCTGACATGAGACTCGCCGAAACTCGGGATGTTCCGCTAAAAAGGCATCCACAATCCCTTGGTTTTCTCGGGCAATTGGACTGCAGGTGGCATAGACGAGCCTGCCCTCGGGTTTGACCAGCTTGGCGGCGGCAGCGAGTATTTCTGCCTGCTGCTCCAGCAACCCATGGACCCGCTGGGCAGACATTCGCCATTTGAGATCGGGGTTTCGCCGAAGCGTGCCCAGACCGCTGCAAGGTGCATCCACCAAGACCGCATCGGCCTTGCCGAATAAGCGCTTCACGCGATCATCGGTGGGGCCGCTGATGGCCGACGGCCAGACGTTCGACAAACCGCTTCGCACCAGGCGCGGTTTAAACCGGGCAAGACGTGTTGCCGAAACATCCAGCGCATAAAGACGGCCGGTATTTTTCATAGCCGCACCAATGGCCAGGGTTTTACCCCCCGCTCCGGCGCAGAAATCCACAATGAACTGCCCTCTTTTGGGGGCGACAAGTTTGGCCAAAAGCTGGCTGCCCAGGTCCTGCACCTCGATCCACCCCTTTTGAAACGCCTGACCGCGCTGCAAAGAGGGTTTGCCTTGAAGACGAATCGCCTCTGGAATCAGGGCAATGGGCTCGCCTTCAATGCCCAGTGTTTTCAGATCGGTGATGACGTCATCCGGCTTGGCCAACAAGGTATTGACCCGCAGATCTAAGGGTGCGGGCTGATTCATCGCCCTGGCACATTCCAGCGCCTCGGCCTGCCCAATCTGGTCCACCCATTCCTGAAAGAGCCAATCCGGGATGCTCTCTTTTACAACTGGGTCAATCTGTGCAGAGCGCACCAAGGCCACATGGTCCAGCCATTGGCGCTCTTGCTCATTGAGCTCACGCTCTAAGGCCTGCAGGCCAAACTGATCCAGAACCGCCAGCAGCGTGTAGCGCCGATTCAGGCTACCCGAGCCGGAGCTTGCCAGATGGTTGTACCAGGACCGATTGCGCAGCACGGCCCAGGCCGATTCCGCAAAAAAATTCCTATCACGCGAGCCAAGCTTTGGATGCTCTTTAAAAAACCGCGACATCACCAGATCAGCGGGCGCATCAAGCTGCAAGACAGCGGCGACAAGCTGCTCCAGCTGGGCAAATCGAGTGGGCTGATTGGCGGCGGGCTTACCGGCCGAGGGCCGAATAGGGCCGCGTTTTACAGACTTGGGTGGACGATACATGGGGCAAACTCATGAGAAAAATTTCCACGGCCAAGGTCTGTCCATTGATTTGCCCGCAGCTGGCAACGGCCCGATAAGACGGCCGCAATCGCCATCGGATACAGAATGTGTTCCATCTCTAAGACGCGAGTGGCGAGGGTATTGGCGCCATCACCGGCCAATACCGGCACGACTGCCTGCGCCAGAATCGGCCCATGATCTAAATCGGGCGTCACCGCATGGACCGTGCAGCCATGCACTTTCACCCCAGCCGCCAAGGCCTGCTCGTGGGTCCGCATGCCCCGAAAGGCGGGTAGCAGTGATGGGTGAATGTTTAAGAGCCGGCCCGCAAAGGACTCGCAGAACTCCCGGGACAAGATGCGCATAAAGCCCGCCAGAACCACAAGATCTGGCTGAAACCCCTGGATCTCAGCGGCCAGCGCCTGATCAAACGATTCGCGAGAGCCAAACGCCTGGTGATCCACCACACGGGTTGTAATGTTGTGGGCCACAGCAAGCTTCAGGCCCTCGGCATCAGGGCGATTGGAAATCACTGCCGCGATCTCGATCGGCCAGCCGCCAGCGCGCCAGGCCGAGAGAATCGCCCCAAGGTTGGACCCACGTCCGGAAATCAGAATCACGAGGCGTTTCATAGGCTTGCCATTCTACCGGCACCCTATAATCCAAGGTTTGTCGTCACGGCCCCCAAAACACCGACAACATGCTGATTTTCCAAGGAATTTCGCCACAGAAAGCGTCCCGCTCGGGCCGTGCGATCACCATTGGAAATTTCGACGGTGTTCACATGGGCCATCAGGCACTCATCAATCAGACGCTGGGCCTGGCGCGCGAACAGCAACTCACCAGCGCCGTTGTGACGTTTGAGCCCCACCCCAAGGCATTTTTCGCTCCTGCCCAGGCACCAAAAAAAATTCAGGGCCTGCGGGGCAAGGCCAACGCGCTGTCCGATCTTGGCGTGAACGAACTCTGGATTCTGCGGTTTCGCCGATCCCTGGCCGACATGAGTGCCAACGACTTTATGGAAAAGTTTTTGCACCAAGGTGTCAATGCCAAGGTAATCGTGATCGGTGATGACTTTTGTTTTGGTGCCAAACGCCAGGGCAACTTTGAACTGTTGAAATCCGTTGAAGCGCGTTATGGCTGGACAGTGCACCGTGTGCCCACCATCTCGGTTGGTGGGTCGCGGGCATCCAGCTCACTGTTACGTGACTGCCTTGCCAAAGGAGACCTGCAGCAGGCGGAACAATTAATGGGGCGCCCCTACAGCTTATCTGGCCACGTGATTCACGGCAGAGCACTCGGCCGCAATCTTGGCTTTCCCACGCTGAATGTGCCGGTTCATCACAACTTGGTGACTTCGGGCGTATTCGTGGTGAGTGTGTCGGGCCTGGCCGAAGAACCGATCCCTGGCGTGGCCAGCCTTGGCCATCGGCCCACCGTTGAGCAACAAGGCAGACTGTTACTGGAAGCCCATCTTTTTGATTGGTCTGGCGATGCCTACGGCAAGATCGTGCAAGTCACTTTTCACAAAAAACTTCGTGATGAAATTCGCTACACCGATATCCACGCGATGACCCAACAAATCCAACTCGACGCCCGACAGGCGCGTGACTACTTCTCTCACTATGTCGACTGACCAAAGCCCCTCTTCCAACAAACCCGCTGCGGACCGCAACGCCGCCGTGGACAGCTCACTCAATCTGCCAAAGACCAGCTTCCCCATGCGTGGCGATTTGGCCAAACGCGAACCCGGCTGGGTCCAGCAGTGGCAAGACAAGGGGGTTTATCAAAGGATTCGCGCCAAGACGGCGGGCCGGCCACTCTTTGTTCTGCATGATGGGCCACCCTATGCCAATGGCGACATTCACATTGGCCATGCGGTGAATAAGATTTTGAAAGACATGATCGTGAAATCCAAGACACTGGCTGGCTTTGATGCCCGCTACGTGCCAGGCTGGGATTGCCACGGCATGCCCATTGAGATTCAGATCGAAAAACAATTTGGCAAGGGCTTAGCCACGCAGGAAGTGCAAAAGAAATCGCGCGCCTATGCCGAAGAACAAATCCTGAAACAGAAAAAAGATTTCATTCGCCT
This sequence comes from beta proteobacterium MWH-UniP1, assembly GCA_036362785.1. NCBI lineage: Bacteria > Pseudomonadati > Pseudomonadota > Betaproteobacteria > beta proteobacterium MWH-UniP1. The sequence goes on along the minus strand of CP143625.1, from coordinate 762,887 downwards.
TGGGGTCTTGGGCCAATGGGATGCGCCCTACAAAACCATGGCCCCCAAAAACGAGGCCGATGAAATTCGGGCATTGAAAAAAATTCTTGAAAAAGGCTTTGTCTATCGCGGATTAAAACCCGTGAACTGGTGTTTTGATTGCGGCTCCGCACTGGCAGAGGCCGAAGTGGAATACGCCGACAAAACAGATCCCGCCGTTGATGTTGCCTTTACTGCACCTGAAGCCAGCAGGGCATTAGTTGCCAAGGCCTTTGGCGTGGATGCGGCAAAACTCGAGGGAAAATTGGCCACGGTGATCTGGACCACCACCCCCTGGACACTGCCTGCCAACCAGGCGCTCAACGTGCACCCCGAATTCGCTTACGCCCTGGTGAGAATCACTGGCGTCACCGAAGAAGCTGGCACCCGTAAATTTCCGCCGAATCAAGGCTTCCAGTGGTTGGTACTGGCCAAAGATCGTGTCGAGGCCTGCCTAAAAGCCTGGGGGCTAACCGGTACTGTTACAGCAGAGTGTGCAGGCACAAGCTTGGTGGGCATTGCATTTCAACACCCACTCTTTGATGCCGATGCCGGCTTTGCCAGAACATCGGCACCCTTGGCCGCGGAATACGTCAACCTGGAGTCAGGCACCGGCATCGTGCATTGCGCACCGGCCTATGGTGTCGATGACTTTTTGTCATGCAAGGCAGCGGGCATGAAAGACAGCGACATCCTGACCCCAGTCATGGGCGATGGCCACTACGCCGCAAGCCTGCCCTTGTTTGGTGGCCTATCCATCTGGGACGCCAATCCAAAAATTGTGGCCAAGCTTGCCGAAGTTGGAAGCCTGATGCACTCCGAGCGCTACGGCCACAGCTATATGCATTGCTGGCGCCATAAATCACCCATCATCTTTCGCGCCACCAACCAGTGGTTTGCCGGCATGGACATCACGCCCAAGTCAGGCGGAAAAACGCTGCGCGAACTCGCACTTGCCGGTGTCGAGGCGACCGCCTTTTATCCCGCATGGGGCAAGGCCCGACTCCACGCCATGATCGCCAATCGCCCGGACTGGACCCTGTCGCGTCAGCGCCAGTGGGGGGTGCCCATGGCGTTTTTCATTCACAAAGAAACCGGCGAGCTTCACCCCAAAACACCAGAACTGCTGGAGCAGATTGCTCAGCGTGTGGAGCAAGAAGGCATCGAGGCCTGGCAGAAGATCACCGCAGATGAGTTGCTCGGTGATGACGCCAAAGATTATGTGAAAAACCCCGACACACTCGATGTCTGGTTTGACTCAGGCACCACACATGAAACCGTATTGCGTGGTTCACATGCCAATCAGTCTGCATTTCCTGTGGATTTGTATTTAGAAGGCGGCGACCAACACCGTGGCTGGTTCCACTCATCACTGCTCACCAGCTGCATGATGAACGGTGTGCCGCCATATAAGGCATTGCTCACCCACGGTTTTGTCGTGGATGGCCAGGGCCGCAAGATGAGTAAATCGATGGGCAATGTGATTGCGCCCCAGCAGGTATCCGACGCTATGGGCGCCGACATCTTGCGCCTGTGGGTGGCCAGCACCGATTACTCAGGTGAACTGTCGATTTCCGACACGATTTTAAAGCGTGTGGTGGAGTCTTATCGGCGCGTGCGTAACACACTGTGTTTCTTACTGGGCAACCTGAGTGATTTTCAGCCCGCCGAACACATGCTGCCCAATGATCAACTCTTAGAAATTGATCGTTACATGCTGGCCCTGACTGCTGATCTGCAACAGGAAGTATTGGCCGACTATGAGCGCTATGCCTTTCATCCCGCAGTCGCCCGTCTGGTAAATTTCTGTTCGGAAGATCTGGGCGCCTTTTATCTGGATGTGCTCAAAGATCGGCTCTACACCAGTGCGGCAACATCCCCTGCCCGCCGTGCTGCCCAGACCGCCCTGTGGCATATCACCCAATCCATGATTCGGCTCTTCTCGCCATTTCTCTCGTTCACGGCCGATGAGGCCTGGTCGTCTCTGCATGCCGCATCATTGCCCAATAGTGCTGCCGCAAAAGAGACGGTGTTTGAACAGACGGCTTATGAGATGCCCGCTGCATCACAAAATGCCCAACTCACCGCCAAATGGACCAAGATCCGCGAGGTCCGGGCCGACGTCATGCGGGCCATTGAAGTTGAACGTGAGGCAGGACGTGTGGGTTCGTCACTGCAGGCCGGCGTGCAGATCGAAGCAGGCCAAGAGATCGCTGCCGTGCTGCAAAGCCTTGGCGATGATCTGAAGTTTGTACTGATCACATCGGCGGCCAGCGTGTCCACAGATGCAGGGCTCGAGCCCCAGGCGGTCAGCATCCAAGTCACGCCACTCACCGCCCCCAAGTGTGCCCGGTGCTGGCATTTGCGCAGCGATGTTGGCCACGATGCCAACCACCCTGAACTCTGTGGCCGCTGCGTGAGCAATCTTTTTGGAACAGGTGAATCCCGTGCCATCGCCTAGAGGCCGCGCAAAGATGAGCGCAAGCCGCTGGCTAATGCTGGCGGTCTTGCTGGTTGGGCTTGATCAGCTCTCGAAACTCGCCATTGTGAATCTGTACGAACTCGGCCAGCAAACCGCCGTCACGTCTTGGTTCAATATTGTTCGGGTCCACAACAGTGGTGCAGCATTTAGTTTTCTGGCCGACGCAGGTGGCTGGCAACGCTGGTTCTTTATTGGACTGGGCGTTGCTGCCGTGATTTATCTTGGCTTTCTCATGTCTCGGCATGCGGCCCAGACCTGGTTTGCCTTTGCCGCAACCCTGATTATTGCCGGTGCCATTGGCAACACCATTGATCGGCTCACCTGGGGCGTGGTGATTGACTTCATTGATCTGCATGTCTCGGGCTGGCATTGGCCTGCCTTTAACTTTGCCGATAGTTTTATCGTGGTGGGTGCAGCACTCTTCGTTCTTGACGAGATTCGACGGGTTCGGCGAGGATAGGCCCGCATGGACCAGACCAGATGAAACTTCGCCACCGCCATTTCGTCATTGGTGTCACGGGCGGCATTGCTGCCTATAAGACCTGTGAGCTGGTGCGCCGACTCCAAGATGAAGGGGCTACCGTCCAAGTGGTCATGACCGAGGGCGGCACACAGTTCGTTAGCCCACTCACCTTTCAGGCCTTATCGGGCCGGCCGGTCTACACCAATGCCTGGTCGTCACCGCCACAAAGTGGCCCTGACAATGGCATGCCGCACATCGATTTATCGCGCGAGGCCGATGCCATTTTGGTCGCACCCGCAAGTGCAGACTTCCTATCGCGCCTGGCCACCGGCCAGACCAATGATCTGCTCACCACACTCTGCCTGGCCCGCGAGACACCGCTGCTGCTTGCCCCGGCGATGAATCGGCAGATGTGGCAAAACCCCGCCACCCAACGCAATATCGATCTTCTGCGTGCCGATGGCGTAACCCTGCTTGGCCCCGGCACTGGTGCACAGGCCTGCGGTGAGACAGGCGATGGGCGCATGCTGGAAGCCCAAGAATTATTGGCCGCCATGATTGAGCGTTTTGGACAAGAGGCGTCCCCACCGCACGCATTTGATGGGCCCAACATCCGTGGTGTCTTGCAAGGCCGGCATGTGGTGATTACTGCTGGGCCCACCTTTGAGCCGATTGATCCAGTGCGTGGCATCACCAACCGATCATCGGGCAAGATGGGCTTTGCATTGGCCCAGGCGGCAGCACAGGCGGGCGCATGGGTCACCCTAATCGCAGGGCCTGTTGGCCTAAAGACACCCGCCAAGGTGCAGCGCAAAGATGTCACGACTGCCGTTGAGATGTTGGCTGCTGTCTGCCAGACACTCGACACAGAACAAGCGGATTGCTTTATTGGTGTGGCGGCCGTGGCGGATTGGCGGCCCAAATCAGTCTTGAACGGAAAAATTAAAAAAGAAACGGGCGGCAATCTGTCGGATATCGAGTGGGTTGAAAACCCCGACATCCTGGCCCATGTGGCCCAGCTGCCCAACCCGCCCTTTTGCGTTGGCTTTGCCGCAGAAAGCGGTGACTACAACGATCTAAAAAATCTGCTGCCCAGTAAACGTGCGCGCAAACAAGTGCCGCTTTTGGTGGGCAATATCGGCGAAGCCACCTTTGGCGCCGACCGTAATCAGGCCATGCTCTGCGACGCCAATGGCTTAACACCATTGGCAGACCGCACCAAAGATCAGCTTGCGGCAGAGCTGATTTTTGAAATCTCAAAACGACTTCCCTCTTCCACTTAAACCAATGCCCAACGCGGGTTAGAGAGTTTTTCTATGCGCAGAATGATCGAAGCCAAAATTGTCAATGACCTGCTTGGCAACACCATTGAGACACCCAGCTACGCCACCGATGGTTCTGCGGCCATGGACCTGCGGGCCTGCATTGCCGAACCGATCACGCTGGCACCCGGCAGCCGACAGCTGATTAAAACCGGTCTGGCCATCAACATGATGGACCCAGGCTTGGTCGCCATTGTGGCGTCCCGCTCTGGCCTGTCTCTGAAGCATGGCGTTTGTGTGGCACAGGGCGTTGGCGTGATCGATTCTGATTATCACGGCGAGATCGGCGTAATTCTGGCCAACAATGGCACCGAGAGCTACGTGGTGCAGCCCGGCGATCGTATTGCCCAGCTGATGTTTCAGCCGGTGGCCCAGGTGGCCCTGCATTTTGTGAACGACTTCTCGATTGAAACCGAGCGCAGCACCGGAGGCTTTGGTAGCACTGGCAAAAACTAAGCCGTCAACATTTCAAAACGCCTGCCCAGATCGTCGCTGCTAAGCCACGCAGCGACACCTGGGGGTTATCAACGAAACGCCAAGGCGCGCTTACTTCAGCACTTTAAAGAGATTATTAAAATCGTCCGTCCAGAGTTGCAGGCCCGAAATCGTCTGAAACGGATACTGGTGGTCTTGAATCACTTTGGCGTTTAAGAACTTTTCATTCTTGGTGACCAAGACCCAGTCGGATAAAGCCAATAGACCACGGGTATCGCTCTCGGCTTCGTCTGCAATCAACACGGCCTGATAGCCGGCCTGCTCGGCCACCTGGCGCACCACTGGCGGCAGATTCAAATAACGGTTGGTCACGTGAAAGGCAATCACCCCGCCTGGCTTCATGTGTCTGCCATAGACCTGCAGGGCCTCGCGGGTGATCAAGTGAATCGGAATAGAGTCACTTGAAAATGCATCAATGACCAAAACATCAAACTGATTGGGAGCCTCGCGCTCTAAGACCAATCGCGCATCCCCCAGGGCAAAGCTCACTTCAGCAGGCGAATCTGAGATGTAAGTGAATTCGCGTTTGGCCACCTCGATGACTTCGGGGTTGATTTCATACATCCGGTAGTGATCCCCTTTTCTACCGTAAGCGGCCAGCGTTCCCACACCCAATCCAATCACGCCAACACGAATACCCGCCGGCGACTGACGGCCCATTTCATGGATGGCCAGGCCCACACCCGAGTCAGGCCCGTAATACGTGGTGGGCATCTGCCGGCCCACGGGGCTCATGTCTTGCAGGCCATGAAGAATCACACCATGGACCAGGCGACGAATGGGTTCCCCCGTGTCCAACGGTGTGCGCTCCTTGATTCGCAGGGTGCCGTAGAAATTACGCGAGGCATAAATGCTGTCGCTTGCTGCTTCCGCGTAATACAGGCGCGCGTAATGCCCCGTGACGGCCATGCTCACCAGGCTGCCACCAATAAAGACTACTTTTAGCGGACCAACCAATCCTTTGAGCCCAATCCAGGCCCCTGCCGCACCGACCAAAAGAAGCGCTAAAGGCAACTCCCAGTAAAAAGGAAAGACACGGGGCGCAATCGTGGAGACAAACAAACCACCCACCGCACCGCCCAGGGCGATCATGAAATAAAACCGTGTCAGATACCGGGCATGCGGCTTGGCATGGGCCAACTCGCCATGGCAAAACAGACAGACCAAGAACATGCCCGCCAGATACAGCGGAATGGCGTAATCAATACTCAAAATGCCATCGTCAGTCACCAACCCCCACGCCATCGCCGCGGCCAGCACCATGGCCGGCAACATCATGTTGTTGCGCAGATACCAGCCCCGACCACGACGGCCCTCAAAGGCAATGACAAAGGTCAACAGGTACAGCGATAAAGGCAGGACCCAGAGAAAAGGAATAGAGGCAATGTTCTGGGTGATGTGGTTTGAGACCGCCAACAAAATCATAGTGGCCAGCGCTGCTAAAGAAAACCAGAGCGCTACATCAACAAATTTCGGCGGATGAATCTGATCGGCCGCATTGGTGCTGGTCGAGGCATTTGGATCAAGCGTGCTGACCGTATACAGACTTGGCGTGGAGCGGCCGGCACGAATCGCCACGACCACGGTGATCACCACGAAGACTGCATAAAAACCACTCCAGACCATGGCCTGGGTTTTGGTCGTGACCCAGGTCTCGATCGCAAACGGATAGGCCAGCAGGCCCATCAGTGAACCGAAGTTCGACAGCGCAAATAGCCGATAAGCTTTTTGTGCCACGGCAGTACTGGTCTGCTCACGGGCAAACCAGGATTGAATCAGTGGGCCCGTGGTAGACAGCATGAAATACGGCAGGCCAATGGTGGCGGCAAGTAAACCCAAAATTCGAAAGACGGGGTCCTCTTCGCCCAAGGGCTTCCACTGCTCACCCGCCAAAATCGGCATGGCCGCAAGGCTCACCAGCAACAACACAATGTGTAAGGTGGATTGTTTTTTCGGTGCCAGCCGCTGAACCCAGTCGGAATAAGCGTAGCCTGCAAGCAAGACCAGTTGGAAAAAGGTAAGACAGGTGGTCCACACCGCTGCTGACCCACCAAACCAGGGAATGATCTGCTTGGCAATAATCGGCTGGACCAAAAAGAGCAGAAAACTCGAAACTAAAATGGTCAGGGCATAGATCAGCATGCGAGCAGCTTTGCGTCGAGTTTCCGGCTGTCGGCCACAAAGAGCCGAATACCTTCAGAGAGTTTCTCTGCGGCCATTGCATCTTCATTCAGTGCAAAACGAAAAAGCGACTCTGATGTGTTGAGTGCTGCGGTTGATTGGCCTTGTGCAGGCGCAGCGGGATCCAGTGCGCGCTCAAGGGTGGCCTCTTGATCCATGGCCTTGAGTTGCTCCAACAATTCTGGGCTGACCGTAAGCAAGTCACAGCCCGCCAATGCCAGCACCTGTTCTTTGTTTCTAAAGCTTGCGCCCATGACTTCTGTATGAAACCGATGGTGCTTCAGATAGGCATAAATTTTCTTAACCGACTGCACGCCAGGATCTTCAGCCGGCGCATCCCACGTGGTGCCCGCCTTTTTATACCAATCACTAATACGGCCCACAAAAGGGGAAATCAAGGTAGCGCCCACATCCGCTGCGGCAGCAGCCTGCACCAGACTAAAAATCAGCGTGACATTGCAGGCGATACCGGCTTTTTCTAATTCACGCACGGCACGAATGCCTTCCCAGGTGGCCGCAATCTTGATCAAGACCCGCGACTTATCAATGCCCTGATCGGCGTAGGCCGCAATGATTTTCTGAGCCTCGGCGATCGTTGCTTCGGTGTCAAACGATAGCCGTGCATCCACCTCCGTCGAGACACGGCCAGGAACAATTTTCAAAATCTCAGTACCGAAGGCAACCAACACCCCACGGGTGCGATCGGCAAGCTTGGTGCTTTTGGTGCTGGCCTTGACCTGATCCACGATCCTGGCATAAGCCGGCAGCTCCAGGGCACGGATAATCAGTGTCGGATTGGTCGTGGCGTCTTGGGGCTGATAGGCCCGTATGGATTCAAAACTACCGGTGTCGGCCACCACGGTCGTGAACTGTTTCAAGGCCTCGAGGGCATTGGCTGCTGGCGCTAATGAAGACGTGCTCATAGTCGAGTTTCAGTAAATAGACATAAAAAATCGGGCATGACCCGAAAATCGAATCATGCCCGAAGTTATGGCGCCGCGCGCTGCGGAAGGCCACAGTCGAGAGCCGCCTAAGCGGCCCACGGGGCCCCCGAGAGATGCCTTAGGTCAGCATATCCGCCCAGATATTGCGGGCCCAGCCCAGGGCGAAACGGCCTTCCATTTCGCTAGACCGGCTACTGACACCACCCGAACCGGCCACCGGCTTCATGGTTTTGTCGTTGGGGTCATAGGCATGGACGCTGGCCACGTGGACCACGTTCTTATCATCCACGAAGCTGTAGCAGGTGTTGGCCATCATGGGCGCAATCGGGCTGCGGCCATTCATCAGTTCAACAATGGCAGCGGCTGCGGCCTTGCCATGTTGGTTGGCCATGTGGCCGGACTTGGGCATGCCAGGAGCGGGGAAGGTGGCATCGCCCAACACGTGGATGTTCTTATGGACCAGAGATTCCATGGTGACCCAGTCCACACCACACCACAGGTTGTTCACGGTGATCAGGCCAGTCTTCTGGGCAATGTCACCAGCACGGTGTGGGGGAATCACGTTTAACACATCACCCTTGATGGCATCGCCCGTCTCGGTCAACAGACGCTTGCCCTTCAGGTCTAACTCGGTCACGTTCATGTTCGGGTTGTACTCGATCATGCCGGGGTACAGATCCGCCCAAGCCTTCATGAACAAGCCTTTTTTGGATTGAATATCCGGGTTGGCGTCCATGATCACCACTTTGCTGCGGGTGTTGCCCTTGCTCTTAAACAGGTGGGCCACCTGACAGGCCCGCTCATAGGGGCCGGGGGGGCAACGATAAGGTGCCTTTGGAATCGACATCACATACACACCGCCATTGGGTACAGCATCCAACTGGGCTTTTAACGCCACGGTCTGTGGGCCAGCCTTCCAAGAGTGCAGCACGGTTTTCTGGGCTTCTGCGTCCAGACCGTTGATGGCCTGGAAATTAAAGTCAATACCAGGGGAAACGATCAGACGATCGTAGTCAAGATCGGCGATCTTTTTCAGCGAGATCTTTTTCTTGGCGGGATCAATTGCGGTGACTTCGTCGTTCAACACGATGATGCCACGCTCACGCAGCTTGGCATAGGAGTGGGTAATAAATTCCATCGACTGATGGCCACCCAGAACCAAGTTGGAAATGGGGCAAGAAATGAAGTTGCGCTCACGCTCGATCAGATAGACCTCGATTGCGCCACGCGACCACTCATTGATGTATTTGGCTGCGGTTGCGCCACCGTAACCGCCACCAATCACGATGACACGGCCAATTTTCTTCACAGGCGCACTTGCGGTTTCAGTTGTGGCACAGCCTGCCAGGCCCGCCGTTGCAGAGATTGCCACGCCTGCAGCACCTGCTTTTAAAAGACTGCGGCGATTTTCAAATTCGATTGTCATGTTGTTGTCCTTATCCCTGGGCCTGATTACTTCTTCTTAGGCTGAGCAGCGAAATACGCGGCCAAGTCAGCGATTTGTTGATCGGAATAGCCCTTGGAGAGCTGGTGCATGATGGTGGCGGGCTTATCCCCGCTTCTGAATTCCTTCATGTTGGTCACGAATTTCTCTTTGTCATAGCCAGCAAGAGATTCCATAACGCCCACGCTGCGGCCATCCGTGCCGTGGCAGTTGGCGCAGTTCGCTGCGAGATACCGAATCTTGGAAAAGTCTTGGGCCTGAGCCGGAATGCTCAGTGCCAGTGTCGCTGCGCCAATTGCGGCAGCGAGAGCGATTTGCTTTCGCATGGATTTTCCTCCTTGGAAGTGTATTTATAACTACATGCGGATTCTCGCAGAAAAAGAATCGCTCTCGTATACGTGTTTTCTGCAATGCTTATTATTCCTGCAGCGCAGCAAAAACGCCTCCCGAAGGAGGCGTTTTGTACCTGCTGTGATACGCGGACCGCTTAGACCACCAATTCTGGATTGTCTTTGCGGCGGCCTTCAGATGAAGGCGGTGGCGTATCGTCTTTCGGAAACTCCAATAAAACCTGATCTTCTTTGTCAGGATCCATACCGATGTGCACACGGCCTCCCGAGACCAAACGACCAAACAGCAATTCATCGGCCAAGGCCTTGCGAATGGTGCCTTGAATCAGACGCTGCATGGGCCGAGCGCCCATTTGGGGGTCAAAGCCCTTTCTGGCTAAGAAATCACGCAGCTCTTCCGAGAAGCTGACCTCGACTTTTTTCTCTTGCAGTTGCTGCTCAAGACCAATCAAGAACTTATCGACCACGCGCTTGATCACATCGGTGTCGAGTGCCTTAAAGGACACAATGGCATCCAAGCGGTTGCGGAACTCGGGCGTAAACATGCGCTTGATGTCCGCCATCTCGTCACCTGCCTCGCGGGCGTTAGAGAAGCCAATCGTGCGCTTATTCAGCGTTTCGGCACCCGCATTGGTCGTCATGATGATGATCACGTTGCGGAAGTCTGCCTTGCGGCCGTTGTTGTCCGTCAAGGTGCCATGGTCCATGACCTGCAGAAGCACGTTGAAGATATCCGGGTGGGCCTTCTCAATTTCGTCAAGCAGCAAGACGGAATGCGGTTTTTTGGTAATCGCTTCCGTGAGCAGGCCGCCCTGATCAAACCCAACATAGCCCGGGGGCGCACCGATTAAGCGCGACACCGCGTGGCGCTCCATGTATTCGGACATATCGAAGCGAATCAGCTCAATGCCCAAAACATAGGCCAGCTGTTTGGCCACTTCTGTCTTACCGACCCCAGTGGGGCCAGAAAACAAGAACGAACCAATTGGCTTATCAATCTTGCCCAGACCAGAGCGCGACATTTTGATAGCCGCAGCCAAGGCCTCGATCGCAGGATCTTGACCAAACACCACGCTCTTTAAATTCAGATCCAGACGGGCCAGCACCGCACGATCATCGGTATTGACGGTAGCCGGCGGAATGCGCGCAATCTTAGAAACAATCTCTTCAATCTCGGTCTTGCCAATGGTGCGTTTTTGTTTGCTCTTGGGCAGGATGCGTTGGGCGGCACCCGCTTCATCGATCACATCAATGGCCTTGTCTGGTAGGTGACGGTCGTTGATGTACTTGGCTGACAACTCTGCCGCCGTGGATAAGGCAGCGGCAGAATACTTCACGCCATGGTGCTCTTCAAAGCGTGACTTCAGGCCCTTGAGAATCTGCACGGTCTGCTCAACGCTAGGCTCCACCACATCAATTTTTTGGAAGCGGCGAGAGAGCGCATGGTCTTTTTCAAAAATGCCACGGTACTCGTTGTAGGTGGTGGCGCCAATGCAGCGCAGCGCACCCGAGGAGAGCGCAGGCTTTAACAAATTCGATGCGTCCAGCGTGCCGCCTGAAGCCGAACCTGCACCAATCAGGGTGTGAATCTCGTCGATAAACAAGACTGCATTGGGGTCGGCCTTCAACTGCTTTAACACCGCCTTTAAGCGCTGTTCAAAGTCGCCACGGTATTTGGTGCCAGCCAGCAAGGCCCCCATGTCCAGCGAATAGACCGTGGCCTGATCCAAAATATCGGGCACTTCTTTGTCGATAATGCGGCGCGCCAGGCCCTCTGCAATGGCGGTCTTGCCAACACCGGCCTCGCCCACCAACAGCGGATTGTTTTTGCGGCGACGGCAGAGCACCTGAATCACGCGCTCGACTTCGTATTCGCGGCCAATCAGCGGATCGATCTTTCCCTTTTTCGCCAACTCATTGATGTTGGTGGTGTACTGATCCAAGGCCGTGGGCTGCTGCGGCTGGCTACTGGCGGCTGCGGCCGACTCGGCCTGCTCACTGGACACAGGCTCTTCGGTACCGCTCTGTGGCGCCTTGGTGATGCCATGGGCAATGAAGTTCACTACATCTAAACGCGTGATGCCCTGCTGGTGCAAGAAATACACTGCGTGGGAATCCTTTTCACCAAAAATCGCCACCAGCACATTGGCGCCAGTTACCTCTTTTTTACCGTTAGAGGTGGACTGCACATGCATGATCGCCCGCTGGATCACCCGCTGAAAACCCAGCGTGGGCTGGGTATCCACATCCTCTGGGCCCTGAATGACGGGCGTGTTGTCCGCAATGAACTGGGTGAGTGCCTTGCGCAAATCGTCAACGTTGGCAGCACAAGCCTTCAAAATTTCTGCAGCCGATGGGTTGTCGAGCAGAGCGAGCAGCAGGTGTTCCACCGTGATGAATTCATGGCGTTGCTGTCTGGCCTCGACAAAGGCCATATGAAGACTTACTTCGAGTTCTTGGGAAATCATGCTTCCTCCATGACACACTGCAATGGATGCTGATGCATCCGGGCGAAACTACTAACCAACTCCACCTTGGTGGCCGCAATGTCTCGCGTGTAAACACCACACACCCCGCGGCCCTCTCGATGCACCTTGAGCATGACCTGAGTCGCTTTCTCTAAATCCATTGAAAAGAATTGTTGCAGGACAACGACCACAAATTCCATCGGGGTGTAGTCGTCGTTCAATAACAACACCTGGTAGAGCGGAGGCGGCTTGGTCTTGGCCTCTTGGCGCTCCAAAAGGGCGGTCGAGCCCCGGTCCGGCCCCTGATTTGGGTCGTCCCTTTTTGTTGGGCCGGCCCGAAAAGGGCCAGAAAATCTAACTTTCATAGGTTTTTGATTCTACGGTCATGTATTAGGTTTGGCGAGAGTAGACAAACCACAGGCTTTTCCCTATATTCGAGAAGTCATAAAGGCAAACAGTAACCTGGTCGCCTTTTGGCAATGGTGCTGTTTTGACGCATGTGTGGTGCCTCGGCATAGGGTTGGGGTTACAGAAGTGCGCGATTTTTTTAAGGAAATACTGATGTCTACGGGTACAGTTAAGTGGTTTAACGACGCAAAAGGTTTTGGTTTCATCACTCCCGATGAGGGTGGTGAGGACGTGTTCGCGCACTTCTCAGCAATCACAACGAGCGGCTTTCGTTCGTTGAAAGAAGGCCAAAAAGTTCAGTTCGATATCGTGCAAGGCCCCAAAGGCAAGCAAGCATCGAACATTACACCACTGGGTTAATTCCCCCACGGTGTAACAAAAAACCCCGATATTTCATCGGGGTTTTTTTTGGCTTTTTTTACTGCTTTACATCTGGCCGATCATGACATCGCCAAAGCCAGAGCATGAGACTTGCTTGGCGCCCTCCATCAAACGGGCAAAGTCGTAAGTCACATTCTTGGTGGTGATGGCCTTTTCCATTGACGTGATGATCAAGTCTGCAGCCTCGACCCAGCCCATGTGACGCAGCATCATCTCGGCGGACAAAATCAAGGAACCCGGGTTCACGTAGTCTTTGCCAGCGTACTTCGGCGCAGTACCGTGGGTGGCTTCGAACATGGCCACGCTATCCGACAGGTTGGCGCCAGGCGCAATACCAATACCACCCACCTGGGCTGCCAGTGCATCGGAGATGTAGTCGCCATTTAGGTTCAGCGTGGCAATCACGCTGTACTCATTCGGGCGCAACAAGATCTGCTGCAAGAAGGCATCGGCGATTGCGTCTTTCACCACAATCTCTTTACCGGTCTTGGGGTTTTTAAACGAACACCATGGGCCGCCGTCAATGGGCTTGGCGCCAAATTCTTTCTGGGCCAGCTCATAGGCCCAGTCACGAAAGCCACCCTCGGTGAATTTCATGATGTTGCCCTTGTGCACGATGGTGACCGAAGGCTTGTCGTTATCAATCGCGTACTGCACGGCCTTGCGCATCAAGCGTTCAGTGCCCTCGCGCGAGACAGGCTTGATACCGATGCCCGACGTGTTCGGGAAACGGATCTTCTTTACGCCAAATTCTTTGATCAAAATATCGATCAGCTTTTTGGCCTCGGCACTGCCCTCTTGATACTCAATGCCGGCATAAATGTCCTCTGAGTTTTCACGGAAGATCACCATGTCGGTTTTTTCGGGCTCACGCACCGGGCTGGGCACGCCTTTGAAATAACGCACCGGCCGCAGACAAACGTACAGGTCCAACTGCTGGCGCAGGGCCACGTTCAGCGAACGGATGCCGCCGCCCACGGGCGTGGTCAGGGGACCCTTGATCGACACCACATATTCTTTGAGCACATCTAAGGTCTCGTCGGGCAGCCAGACATCGGGGCCGTAGACCTTGGTCGACTTCTCGCCACAGAAGATTTCCATCCAGGAGATCTTGCGCTTGCCGCCGTAGGCCTTGGCCACCGCCGCGTCGACCACCTTGATCATCACGGGGGTAATGTCCACACCCGTGCCGTCTCCCTCAATGTAGGGGATGATGGGGTTGTCTGGGACATCTAGCGAATAGTCCGGGCGGACAGTGATTTTCTGGCCCACGCTGGGCACTTTGATCTTTTGGTACACAAAACCTCCCTATTTAATAATTTTTCGTGATTTTACCCCTGAGTGGGCGTCAACCCCCAGGGGCCAGCCGCGTTATTCCCTATGTCGGCTGCATTTCCGTAGCCGGCCCTTGGGCGGGCACGCCCGGGGATCATTTAAGACTTATCGATAAGGAAATACCATGAAAAAACTGATCGCTGCTGCTATCGCCGCTTCCTTCGCAACCGTTGCTTTCGCACAAGCACCTGCTGCCCCCAAGGCAGAAGAGAAAAAAGCTGCTCCTGCTGCTAAGAAAGACGAGAAGAAAGCTGCTCCCAAGGCAGAAGCTAAGAAAGACGAGAAGAAAGCAGAAGCCAAGAAGTAATCTGGCACTGTTACTTCAAGTCATCCCGGCCTTGCCGGGACGCTTGGCAAAAAAGGCAGGGAAACCTGCCTTTTTTTATTGTCTGTCCCCAGTGATTTCCCGACAATTGAAAAGTCAGAAACAATAGCGGGATCATGACAAGACCCCAATATTTCCTTGGCCGCCTGGTACTCGCCGCATTGGCCCTGGCTGCCGCCACCCAGCCCCTGCAGGCCCAGACACTTCCCACCGAAACACTGCATGTGCGGTTTTTTCAAATCACTGCTGAAATTGCCCAGACCAACGCTCAGCGAACAAAGGGCCTGATGGGAAGGCAATCCCTGCCGCCAAGCCATGGCATGTTGTTTGTCTTCGAGCAGGCCGAACAGCAATGTTTCTGGATGCGCAACACGCCGCTACCACTCACTATTGCCTTTGTCGCCGATGACGGAAAGATTGTGAACTTTGCCGACATGACACCCTTTTCAGAGCAGGCCCACTGTTCGGCTAAGCCTGTGAAATACGCCTTGGAAATGGAACAAGGTTGGTTTAAAAAACGCGGTGTCTTGGTTGGTGACGCGATCACCGGCGGGCCCATCAAGCCGCGCCAATAAACAGCCTTAAGCCAACGTTTCTTTGGTCATCGACACGCCCAAAACAGCACCAATAAAAAAGCCGCGAATGATCCCTTCGCGGCTTTTTCTTTAGAGCGCCTTAAGACTTAGGCGCCGAAGTTCTTTGCGGCGAATTCCCAGTTCACCAAAGACCAGTAGCCGCCCATATAGTCAGGGCGACGGTTACGGTAATCAATGTAATAAGCGTGCTCCCACAGGTCACAGGTCAACAGGGGTTTGTCAGCCGTGGTCAAGGGTGTTGCAGCATTGCTGGTGTTCACGATATCCAAGCTGCCATCGGCTTTTTTCACTAGCCATGTCCAGCTTGAGCCAAAGTTGCCGACGGCACTTTTGGTAAAGGCTTCTTTAAAGGCATCAAAGGAACCCCACTTGGCATCAATCGCAGCAGCCAAGGCGCCAGAGGGTTTGCCGCCACCTTTGGGCGAAAGCGAGTTCCAGTAAAACGTGTGATTCCAGATCTGGGCCGCGTTGTTGAATACGCCACCGGACGATTTCTTCACAATCTCTTCAAGCGAAGAATTCTCAAACTCAGAACCCTTGATCAGATTGTTCAGATTGGTGACATAAGTCTGATGGTGCTTGCCGTAGTGAAACTCCAGGGTCTCTTTGGAGATGTGCGGCGCAAGCGCATCAAGCGCGTAAGGCAGTGCGGGAAGAGTGTGTTCCATTGATCGTTATCCTTTGGGTAGACCGACAGTCAGAGAGCCACGGATTTTATCCCGCATCGTCGGGCAGATGGCGCTTCTGAACCCGGACTTCGAGCAGGCCTTTTGATAATTGAACCTTTAATGCCTGATCGTCTGCGACCCGGCCAGCATCGGTCACCACCGAGGCGGTCTCATCTAAGACCATGGCATAACCCCGGCGCAAGATTGCAGTGGGATCAAGGGCTGTGAGCTGTGCTGCCTGCCGCTGGGCAATCGCACGCGCATTAGCGGCCCTGGCCGACATGGCGGCCCGCATGGCAAGGCCCAACGCTGCAACCCGTTGAACACGCTCACGCAGACGCTCCGATGGGCTTCTTAGCCGCTGGACCGACAGGTCAAGCCGCTGCTGAGCCGCCTCCCAGCGACGACGCATCATCACGGCATTGGCCCGCGAAAACTCGGCAAGCCGTTGGCGCGCAGCGATATCCGGCGCAGCGATTCGCTGTGCTGCGGCCGTTGGGGTGGCCGCCCGATAGTCGGCCACCAGATCGGCGATCGTGACATCGGTCTCGTGGCCAACCCCCACGATGACCGGGTGCCGGCATTGGACAATCGCCATCGCCAGGCCTTCATCGTTAAAGGCCCAGAGATCTTCCAGGCTGCCACCACCCCTGGCCAAGAGAATCACGTCTACATCTGGGTCTTGATCGGCCCGCGCGAGTTGTGAGATCAGCATGGCCGGTGCATCTTGGCCCTGGACCAAAGAGGGATAGAGCCGCAGACGAATCCTGGGGGCGCTTTGCGTGAGCGTGACCACGATATCGCGCAGGGCCGCCGCACCCAGCGAGGTCACCAGGCCAACGCAGGCCATTGACTCTGGCAGGGGCCTTTTTCTGGCGTCATCCAAAAGCCCAGCCTTGGCCAGTTTTTCTTTTCTTGCCAGAAAGGCCTCGAAAAGCGCCCCCTGCCCGCTTCGCACCATGGACTCCACACGGAGCTGGAAATCCCCCCTGGGCTCGTACAAGGTCACGACCGCCGCGACCTCCACCTGGTCCCCTTCTTTGGGCTGCCAGTCCAGCACAGCGCTTTTGCCTTTGAACATCACGGCCCGCACGCTGGCTGCGGCATCTCGAAGCGAGAAATACCAATGGCCACTGGCCGCCCGAGTCAGCTGGGCGATTTCGCCCCGCACCCGCATCAGCGGAAAGCTGCGCTCTAGATTCGCCGCCACCGCCCGATTCAGCTCTGCTACCGTCAGGACCGACAATTTCTACCTGCCTTTCACCGTGAAACAGCCGTGAAACTACGAAAAAATAAGGCTCTCATGAAAAAGATGTCCACAACGCAAGGCTTTGCGGGCAGTTTGATGACAAAACCACGATCAGATCCTGAAGGCCCAATGTTTTTCGCATAACTTATTGATTTGTAAATACTTTTTTAAAAACCGAAAGGTCTGGCCTAGACAAATTCAAAATTCGACCAGATCAATTAGATGCGCTTATTCTCTCAACTTCCGAAGTTTCCACAGCCTTATCCACAAGCCCATGCCCCCTGTCACCAATAATCGCAACGGCCGCCTGTTTCAGCAATGGTTTAGCGATCAGCCCGTGCTGGCCTGGCCGCAGCGGGCGCTGCTCTGGATGGCAAGCCTGCTTTACCGCGGAATCTTGGCACTGCGCCGGGCCTATCTAAAGCTTTTGGCGCCGCCCCAATCGGTACCGGGGCTTCGGGTGGTTGCCGTCGGCAACCTGATCGTGGGCGGTGCCGGAAAAACCCCCTGTGTCATTGGGCTTGCCCAGGGGCTAAAAGAATCTGGGCTGCGCTGTGGCATTGTCACCCGGGGGTATCGCTCGGCCGCCGAACACCAGCCCAGCCGTGTAATCGATCCCAGCGAACTTGGCCAGACCCCAGCCAGCCTGATTGGCGACGAGGCCTGGCTATTGGCCTGGCGCACCCAACTGCCGATTGCCGTTGGCAAAAACCGATTACAGGGGGCGCAGGCATTAAAAGCCCGTCATCCCGACCTGCAGGTCGTGCTGCTTGATGACGGCCTGCAGCAGTCCACGCTTGCCGTCGATGTCAGTGTCTTGGTCTTAGATGATCGCGGCTTTGGCAACGGCCACTGCCTGCCCCTGGGCCCACTGCGTGAACCCATTGGGGACCTGAACCGATTCAGTGCCTGGATCGATAACGGCTTTGGCATACGTCCTGATGCGCATACGTTCTTGCATGCCCTTCCCCAACACTGCGGGCATCTGTCTCAGCGCAATGCGGCCTGGGTACCGCTACAGGCATGGTCAACGCCGGGCCAGTGGTTGGGACTCGCAGCCGGTATTGAAAAATTCCGCAATCGGCGCGTTCTGGCCACCGCCGGAATCGCAGTGCCTGCACGGTTTTTTAAAACACTGTCCGACCTTGGCCTGTCATGCGACACCCTGGCGCTCGAAGATCACGACCCCAGAACCATCGAGCACGTGCAGGCAAAATGGGAAACACAGAATTACGATCTGGTGCTCATGACTGAAAAAGATGCGGTAAAGTTTTTCAATCAGGCCCAATCCTGCGCCATTCCAATTTGGGCGCTGCGCCGGGAAGCGCAGCTTGATCATGATTTTTTAACAAGGTTTGTCCATGGACTCCAAACTGCTTGAAATTCTTGCCTGCCCCAAGACCAAAGAACCGCTCACCCTGGGCAAAGGTGGAAATTATTTGATCTGTGAATCTGCCGGCCTCGCCTATCCAATTGTCGATGGCATTCCCTATCTTTTAGAAAGCAGTGCCATCACGTTGCAAAAAATCGAAACAGCACCAATGGCAGACAGCGGCAACGCCACGACCACCAAGCAGGCGAAAGACAAGGCTTGAGCAAGTTCTGGGCCGTTATTCCGGCAAGACGTGCCTCGTCGCGGCTGCCAGACAAACCACTGGCCGATATCGCCGGAAAACCCATGGTGGTGCGCGTTGCAGAGCGTGCCCAACAGAGCCAGGCCGATCGTGTCATCGTGGCCACTGACTGTCGCGACATTGCGCAAATCGTGGCCGATCACGGTGTTGAATGCGTCCTCACACGGGCCGATCATCCAAGCGGCACCGACCGCATCGCCGAAGTTGCCACGCTTTTAGACTGCAACCCCGATCAGGTCATCATCAATGTACAAGGTGATGAGCCGCTAATTGAGCCAGCACTCATCAATGCAGTGGCCAACGTGCTCTACGATCGACCACAGGCATCGGTCTCCACTGCGGCAACGCCGATTCACGACGATGCCAGCCTAATTAGCCCACATGCAGTAAAAGTGGTCTGCAACGCCGAATCAATCGCTATGTATTTTTCCAGAGCGCCAATTCCCTACCAACGGGATCAGTGGCCAAGCCTGCAAGACGTTCGATCCGGTGCAACACCGGCTGCGCTGCGGCACATCGGAATTTATGGGTTTCGCGTGCGCGCCCTTCGGCTTTTTCCTGGCTGGCCAGTCTGCCCACCCGAAAAAGCAGAACAACTCGAGCAACTGCGTTGGCTCTGGAATGGCCACCAGATCGCAGTCGCCATTGCGGCCAATGCTCCCCATGCTGGCGTTGACACCCCAGAAGATCTGGAACGTGTACGGCAACTCTGGCCAGGATCTCTATAATCAAGTCAAACCAATCACGGAGACTTCTATGCGGACCATTCTGCTCGGCCCCCCAGGCGCCGGTAAAGGCACTCAGGCAGCGTTCATCACCAAGCGGTATGGCATTCCGCAGATTTCCACCGGTGATATGTTGCGTGCCGCCGTCAAGGCGGGCACACCTCTGGGCGTGGCCGCAAAAAAAGTCATGGATGCAGGCGGCTTGGTCAGCGACGACATCATCATCAATCTGGTGAAAGAGCGTTTGACCCAGCCTGACTGCGCTTCGGGCTATCTGTTTGACGGTTTTCCAAGAACCATTCCCCAGGCGCAGGCCATGAAAGATGCTGGCGTGCGTTTAGATGCTGTGGTGGAAATCACTGTCCCCGATGAAGACATTATCGAGCGCATGAGCGGCCGGCGTGTCCACGTGGCCAGTGGCCGCACCTATCACGTGAAATTCAATCCGCCCAAGGTTGCGGGCAAAGACGATGTCACAGGCGAACCACTCATTCAGCGTGACGATGATTTGGAAGCCACTGTGCGCAAGCGTCTCGAGGTCTATCACAGCCAGACCAAACCACTTGTTGATTTCTACAAAAACTGGTCGGCAAGCGGTGATGCCGCCGCACCAAAACTTGTCACCGTATCGGGTGTTGGTGCTGTGGATGCCATCACACAGCGGGTGATCAACGCGCTCGGTTAAGCGCTGGGCTCATCCGGCAAGACACAAGCCTCGACAAAAGGCAGGTCGTTGTCGCGGGCAAAGTTTCGAACAAACTCCATGGCCATGGGCTCGATGTCGTCAAGGCGGGCATCAACGGCCACACATTTCAGGCCACCCACCAATACCGGGTGGACATATGGCGAGTACTGAAGCGCGGCGCCGGTGATCTGGCGTTGGCCAGCGGGCCGAAACGACGACATGACCCCGCAAAGGCGTTCGGCCCAATCACTGGGCCGAAAAGGCTTTCCCGCATGGGTTCGGCCTTCGATCAAATACTGTTTAGGGGGTGGTGGACGGTTTGACACGCTGCTTCCAAGGGCAAACCCTAGCGAAACAGGTATTCTATCGGACTCACCCAATCAGAATTCAAGAGTACGGACATGACATCTTTACCCCATGCCCTGATGAATACCTATTCCCGCCAGCCGGTGGCGTTTACCCACGGGGAAGGTGTCTGGCTCTGGGACACGGAAGGCCGCAAATATCTTGATGCCCTGTCGGGCATTGCGGTCAACACCCTTGGCCATGCCCACCCAGGGTTGGTCCGCGGGCTGCAAGAACAGGTTGGCAAGCTCATTCACACGTCCAACCTCTACGAGGTATCGCTGCAGGCCCAACTCGCCCAAGAACTCGTGCGCCTATCGGGCATGACCAATGTCTTTTTCTGTAACTCTGGGCTTGAGGCCAACGAGGCGGCCATCAAAATCGCCCGTAAATATGGCCACGAACGCGGCTTTCCCCAGCCCAAAGTGATTGTGTTTGAAAAGGCCTTTCATGGCCGGTCACTGGCCACCCTGTCGGCCACCGGCAACGAAAAAGTTCAAAAAGGATTTGAGCCCCTGGTCGAGGGCTTTGTCCGTGTGCCCATGAATGACATGGAATCCATTCGTCGCATGGCCGAACGGCACCCCGACATTAGTGCCGTCTTTTTAGAGACCATTCAAGGCGAAGGCGGTATTCGCCCATCGACGATTGCGTTTTTAAAAGCGCTGCGCGATTTTTGTACTCAAAAAAATTGGCTGTTGATGTTGGACGAAGTCCAGTGCGGTATCGGCCGAACCGGAAAGTGGTTTGCCCACCAGTGGGCCGGCATCACGCCAGACGTCATGCCCCTGGCCAAGGGGCTGGGTTCTGGTGTGCCGATTGGCGCGGTCGTGGCCCACGGTGCTGCAGCAAGCGTGTTTCAGCCGGGCAACCATGGCACCACCTTTGGCGGCAATCCCCTGGCCATGCGGGCAGGGCTTGAAACAATTCGCGCCATTGAGTCTGAGCAGTTGCTCAACAATGCCAGCGCCCGTGGCAAACAAATGCTTGACGGTTTTAACGCAGCCTTTGCGGGCGTAGCCGGTGTGAAAGAAATTCGTGGCCATGGCCTGATGATGGGCATTGAGTTGGATCGCCCCTGCGGTGAGATTGTTGGCTTAGCGCGTAATGCGGGGCTGCTGCTCAATGTCACGGCCGATAGCGTGATTCGCCTGCTGCCCGCGCTCACCATCAATGCCCAAGAGGCCGAAGAAATCGTGAACCGGCTTGCGCCCATCGTGCGGCAATTTTTAACAGGGGGCAGCCAATGACCGAATTGCGCCACTTCCTGCAATTTAAAGATTTCTCGAAAGATGACATCGAGTATCTGTTTTCGCGTGCCAAGATCATCAAAGACCGCTTTAAGCGCTATGTGCGGCATATGCCACTCCAAGACCGGACCCTGGTCATGGTGTTTGAAAAAGCATCGACCCGCACGCGGCTCTCGTTTGAGGCGGGCATGCATCAATTGGGCGGTGCGGCCATTTATCTGAACACCCGCGACACACAGCTGGGTCGTGGCGAACCGGTCGAAGACTCTGCCCAGGTGATTTCACGCATGTGCGACCTGGTCATGATTCGCACCTTTGAGCAGACCATGGTGGAAAAGTTTGCCGCCAAATCTCGGGTGCCCGTGATCAATGGCCTGACCAACGAATACCACCCCTGCCAGATTCTGGCCGACATCTTTACCTATATCGAACACCGTGGCTCGATTCAGGGAAAAACAGTCGCCTGGATTGGAGACTCAAATAACGTTTGCAACACCTGGTTGCAGGCTGCTGAAGTGCTAGATTTTCAGGTCCGGGTCTCTACACCGCCGGGCTATGAAGTCGAACCCGAACGTGCCGGGCTTTTTTCTAACGGCCACTTCGAGCAATTTGCCGACCCCATGGAAGCCGCCAAAGGCGCCCATTTGGTCACGACCGATGTCTGGACATCCATGGGATTTGAGGCCGAAAACGAGGCACGGCTGAAAGACTTTGCCGACTGGATGGTCGATGAAGACATGATGCGCATTGCTGACCCACAGGCGGTTTTTATGCACTGCCTGCCCGCCCACCGTGGCGAAGAAGTCTCGGCCGGCGTGATCGATGGCCCGCAATCCGTGGTCTGGGACGAGGCCGAAAACCGGCTGCATGCCCAAAAAGCCCTGATGGAATTTCTGCTGCTTGGCCGTCTTCGCGACTAAGCCACAAAGCGCCGGCTGCCCCGGGCCTGCGCTTTGCAGCCTGGGCGGGCAACGCACTCGTCAGGCACCAAGATTTGCGTCCTAGAAAGCGCGATAATTACAAGCTGTCTTTTGTCTAACGCCATTTCACTGAGATCGTGACTCGCATGAACACTAAAACCCGCGCCACCAAGGCCCCTAAAGCACAATCCCCTGCTGCTACCACCAAGAAAAAAACAGTTAAAAAAGTTGTCTTGGCCTATTCCGGTGGCCTGGACACATCGGTCATTTTGAAGTGGCTGCAAGACGAGTACGACTGCGAAGTCATCACCTTTACTGCCGACATTGGTCAGGGTGAAGAGCTTGAGCCTGCGCGCAAAAAAGCAAAGCAATTCGGCATCAAAAAAATCTATATCGAAGACTTGCGCGAAGAGTTCGTTCGCGACTTTGTCTTCCCCATGTTCCGCGCCAACACGGTTTATGAGGGTGAATACCTGTTGGGCACATCGATTGCCCGGCCCTTGATCGCCAAGCGGCTCATCGACATTGCGAAAAAAGAAGGTGCCGATGCGATTTCGCACGGTGCCACCGGCAAGGGCAACGACCAGGTCCGTTTTGAATTGGGCGCTTATGCAC
Source organism: beta proteobacterium MWH-UniP1 (assembly GCA_036362785.1). Taxonomy (NCBI): domain Bacteria; kingdom Pseudomonadati; phylum Pseudomonadota; class Betaproteobacteria; species beta proteobacterium MWH-UniP1. The sequence goes on along the minus strand of CP143625.1, from coordinate 739,584 downwards.
TCATGCCCGGCATCAAGGTCATCGCTCCGTGGCGCGAGTGGGATCTGCTCTCACGTGACAAGCTGCTGGCTTATGCCGATCAACACGGCATTCCGGTCGACTACAAAAAACGCAAGGGCGAGGCCCCCTTCTCGATGGACGCCAACCTGCTGCACATTTCTTACGAGGGCGGCGTGCTGGAAGACCCGAATCGTGAGCCGCCCGCACAAGGCATGTGGCGCTTAACCGTGCCCGTTGAAAAGGCACCGAACAAGCCAGAGGTGATCGAGCTGGAATTTGCCAAGGGTGACTTGGTCGCCATTAACGGCAAAAAAATGAAGGCCCACGAGCTCTTAATTAAGCTCAATGAATTGGGTGGCAAACACGGCATCGGTCGGCTCGACTTGGTGGAAAACCGTTACGTGGGCATGAAGTCCCGTGGCTGCTATGAAACTCCGGGCGGCACCATCTTGCTGCGCGCCCACCGCGCCATTGAGTCTTTAACGCTTGACCGTGAAGTGGCCCACTTAAAAGACGATCTCATGCCACGCTATGCCAGCCTGGTCTATAACGGCTATTGGTGGTCGCCCGAGCGGATTGCACTGCAGACCTTAATCGACCACACCCAGACCAATGTCAACGGCACGGTCCGCCTAAAACTCTACAAAGGCACCGTCACGGTGGTGGGCCGCAGTTCTAAGAACTCACTCTTTGATGCCAAGATCTCGACCTTTGATGACGACGGCGGCGCCTATAACCAGGCCGATGCCGGCGGCTTTATCAAGCTGAACGCCCTGCGTATGCGGATTGCGGCAGACAAGGCCGCCACCCGCAAAAAAACCAAATAAGGAGCGCCAGATGCCATCCTTTGACGCAACCTTAGAAGCCGATATGGCTGAACTTCGCAATGCGGTGGACCAGACCAGCAAAGAAGTCAGCACCCGTTTTGACTTCAAGGGCTCGAGTGCCAAGGTCGAACAAAAAGATCGTGAATTAACGGTCTATGCCGACAGCGATTTTCAGGTCGGCCAAGTTCGCGACGTGCTGGTGGCCAAGTGCGCCAAACGCGGTGTGGACGTGCGCTTTCTGGATATCGGCACGATTGAAAAGATCGGTGGCGACAAGGTCAAGCAGGTGATCAAGGTGCGCCACGGCATTGCGGGCGATGACGCCAAGAAAATCGTGCGCATCATCAAAGACAGCAAGATGAAAGTCCAGGCCTCGATTCAGGGGGATGCGGTGCGGGTTACCGGCAATAAGCGGGACGACCTGCAGGCCGCCATTGCACTACTAAAAAAGGAAGTTTCTGATCTGCCGTTAAATTTCGGAAACTTTCGCGACTGATCAGGAAACGATCCGCGCCCAGGCCGAGTGGTTGTGGATCGATTCGAAGTTCTCGGCCTCCACTTCAAAGCCAATCACACCCGGAATCGCTTTTACGGCCGTGGCCACATCACGGACCAAGTCTTCCACAAACTTTGGGTTGTCATAGGCCCGTTCAGTGACGTACTTTTCATCGGGCCGCTTCAACAACCCCCAAAGCTCGCAAGAGGCTTGGGCCTCGATGGTCCGCACCAAAGACTCTACGGCCAGATCAGTTGACCCTTCAAGCCGAACCATCACCGTGACCTCGGAGCGCTGGTTGTGGGCGCCATATTCCGAGATCTCTTTCGAACACGGGCACAGGCTTTTTACCGGTACCTTCACTTCGCAAGAGATCTGCGTGCCTGCCGCGTGCTGCTCAGCCACCCAACGGCAGCGATAGTCCATCATGCTTTGCACACCGCTCACAGGCGCTGTCTTCATCATGAAAAATGGCAAGGCAACATCAATTTTTCCCGTGGCTGCATTTAAGCGCGTGAGCATGTCTTGCAACAAGGCACGCATGGCCTGGGCGGACAGTGCCATGCCCTGGCGATTCATCGACTCCAAGAGCTCGACAAAACGGGACATATGGGTGCCCTTTTGATCAGCAGGCAGGCCAACACTTAAGCTAAATTCCCCCACGGATGCTTCGGTAGAACCGTCGGCACAGGAAATCAACACGGGGTAGCGCACACCGCGCACGCCCACCTGCTCAATCGCCAGGTTTCGGTGATCAATCGAGCCCTGCACATCGGGCATTGGGGTGGACGGAGCAAGTGGCGGCATACCAGGAGAATTCATGAAACAGCTTTCAAGGCAACAGGGGCCACCATTTTGCTACGAATCGAGGCCTCAATACCCTTAGCGTCTAGCCCCTCAATTGATAGCAACTTCTGGTGATCGCCGTGGTCAATGAACCGGTCCGGCAGGCCCAGATGGAAGATTGGCACCATGGGAATGGCATCGCCCAGCGCCACCAGGGCCTCGGCACAGGCCGAACCTGCACCACCCGCAATCACGTGTTCTTCCACCGTCACAATCAGGTCATGGGTCTTGGCGATTTTTTCCACCATGGCCATATCGAGCGGCTTGATAAAGCGCATATTCACCACCGTGGCGTCCAAGGCATCACCGGCCACCAACGCAGGGGCCACCATGGAGCCAAAGGCCAAGATGGCAATGCGCTGCTTCGGAATTGGTTTTTGAATTTCACGCAACACCTCTGCCTGGCCAATGGGCAGGGTTTCAAACGTGTCGGTGGCATCGACACCCGTGCCAGAACCACGGGGGTAACGCACGGCACTTGGGCCATCGATCGTCAGGCCGGTGTTGAGCATCTTGCGGCACTCCAGCTCATCTTTGGGCGCCATGATCACCATATTGGGCACGCAACGCATAAAGGCCACATCAAACACACCGGCATGGGTGGCGCCATCGGCACCCACCAGACCAGCACGATCAATCGCAAATAAGACCGGCAGATTCTGCAGGGCCACATCGTGAATCAGCTGGTCATAGCCACGCTGCAAGAAGGTTGAGTAGATCGCAAGCACAGGCCGTTGACCCTCGCAGGCAATACCCGCTGCAAACGTCACCGAGTGCTGCTCAGCAATCCCCACATCAAAGTAGCGTGCAGGAAAACGTGCTGCAAAGTCTTGCATGCCCGAGCCTTCACACATGGCAGGCGTAATCGCCACCACACGTGGGTCTTTTTGCGCCACATCGCAGAGCCACTTACCAAAAATCTGGGAGTACGTTGGTTTGGCGCCGCCCTTTGGTGTGATGCCGACTTCTGGGTCGAATTTACCGGGCCCGTGGTACAGAATCGGATCGGCTTCGGCCTGGCGATAGCCCTGGCCTTTGCGGGTAATCACATGCAGAAAATGGGCGCCTTTTAGGCCGCGCAGATTCTGAAGCGTGGGAATTAATGCGTCTAAATCATGGCCATCAATGGGGCCTACATAATTAAAGCCGAGCTCTTCAAACAGCGTGCTGGGCATCAGCATGCCTTTCGCATGGCCCTCAAACCGCTTGGCAAATTCCAACACAGGCGGAATCGCGCCCAGGACCTGCTTGCCCAGTTCACGGGCGGAACGATAAAAGCGGCCCGACAACAGCCGTGTCAGGTAGTTGCTCAGCGCGCCCACAGGCCGCGAGATCGACATATCGTTGTCGTTCAGAATCACCAACAAATCGAGTTCGGTATCTAGGCCACCATTGTTCAGCGCTTCAAAGGCCATGCCACCACTCATGGCGCCATCACCAATCACGGCAATATGGCGGCGGCGCTCGGGGCCAAGGTGTTCGCCTTTGATTTTGGAAGCCACCGCCATGCCCAACACTGCCGAAATCGATGTGGATGAATGAGCCGTGCCAAAGTGATCGTACTCACTCTCACTACGCTTTGGAAAACCAGAAATGCCATTTAACTGACGCAGCGTGGGCATCTGATCACGACGGCCCGTCAGAATTTTGTGGGGGTAACTCTGATGGCCCACGTCCCAGACCAATCGGTCATAAGGAAACTTAAACACATGGTGCAGGGCGACTGTGAGTTCCACCGTGCCCAGGTTAGAAGACAGGTGGCCACCGGTGGCCGAGACAGAGTTCAGCAAAAACTCGCGTAGCTCTTGCGAAAGCTGATTCAACTGCCGGCGGTCCAACGCCCGGACATCAGCGGGTGAATTGACCGAATTTAAAAGTGACTGTTGTGAATCCATTCCCTGATGCTCTTTCTAATGTGTGCGTTCGACCAATGCATTGGCAAGATCTTCGAGTCTCTTGGCCTGAGCCCCTAAGGGGCCAAGGGCGGCAATGGCTTGGTCATGCAAAGCCCTAGCGTAATCCTGTGCGCCGGTTAAGCCAAGTAAAGCGACAAAAGTGGGCTTATTGGCCGCAGCATCTTTGCCTGGCGTCTTGCCCAGGGTCTGGGCATCGGCCGAAACATCCAGCACATCGTCAGCCACCTGAAAGGCCAGGCCCACCAGGGCCGCATAGCGCTTCAATGCCTGGGCCTGGGCGGGCGTCGGGCTGCCACAGGCGGCGCCCATCTCGACGGCTGCCGAGATCAGGGCACCGGTTTTAAGTGCATGCATGGCCTCTAACTGCTGCTGATTCATGGGCAGGCCCACAGCCTCGATGTCGACTGCCTGGCCGCCAGCCATGCCTTGCAGGCCCGTGGCTTTGGCCAGCCCGGCCACCAGCCCGACCACGGTACTTGCCGGGGCAGGAATTTCTGCCAGAAGCTCAAAGCCCAGGGTCTGCAGGGCATCGCCCACCAGCAGGGCCTGAGCCTGGCCGTACTTCACATGAACGGTGGGCTGGCCGCGCCGCAGGGCGTCGTCGTCCATGCAGGGCATGTCGTCATGGACCAATGAAAAGGCATGGACACACTCTATTGCAGCCCCAACCGTGTCGCACCAGGCCGTGGGGGCGCCCACGGCTTCGCCGGCCGCAATCGCAAGTAAGGCCCGAATGCGTTTACCACCGCCCAACACGCCATAGGCCATGGCATCAAAAAGCCGATGATCGCCACGGCCATCGGCCAGGGGCTTACGCTTGGCCAGCTCTGCGGCCAAAAGAGATTCGATACGGCTACGGGATTCCGAGGCCCACTGATTGAAATTCAAACTTATTCCTTGATCTGGGAAATCATGTCGGAGCGGCCCACCCGTGAGGTTTTGCCGGACTCAATGATGTCGATGTCAGTCTGGACCTGGTTCAGAATAGCCTGGGCATGCCGCATCAGGGCGGCGCCCCGCTGATAGGCCGCCAGGGACTCGGCCAGTGGCACATCGGGCTGCTCAAGCTGGGCCACGACCTGCTCGATCTGGGCCATGGCCTGCTCAAAACTCAGGCCCTCTAAATCAGCCGTTTCGGGCACATTCACACCCGCCTTGTTGGTGCGCTTGGAACTATTTTTTTCCGTCATTGACGAATTTTAATTGAAATGAATCAAGACCTTAGACCCCCGGGGTATACTCCCCCCCTTACGTTTTTCGGGAGGTTCTTCGATGTCGGATGTCGGAAGCTTTTCTCGGCTGGCGCCAAGCGCAGCACAACTTCCAGTTCATGCCTATTTTGACGAGTCCATTTTGCGCCAGGAGCTCGTTTCCTGCTTCAAATATGGGCCCGGTTATGTCGGCCACAGCGCCATGGTGCCCGAGCTGGGTGCGTTTTCGTCCCTGGCCCACGAGGACCACGGTCGCGTGCTCGTCCACAACCCGGAAGGCATTCAGCTGCTCTCCAACATCTGCCGCCACCGTCAGGCCGTCATGCTGGAAGGCCAAGGCCAGACCGACGCCATTGTTTGCCCACTTCACCGCTGGACCTATGACTTAAAAGGTGACCTGATCGGGGCGCCGCATTTCGCCAAAGATCCCTGCCGTCACTTAAAGAACTACCCACTCTCAAATTGGAATGGCCTGCTTTTCGAGGGCGATAAGACCATCATTGACGAGTTGTCGAGCACACCCTTTATGGAGCAGCTCGATTTTTCAGGCTACATGTTGGGCCGTGTGCAGTCCCATGAGTGCAACTACAACTGGAAGACCTTTATCGAGGTCTACATGGACGACTATCACGTCGTGCCCTTCCACCCGGGCCTGGGCCACTTTGTCGATTGCAGTAACCTGCAGTGGCACTATGGCAAACATTACTCAGTGCAGTCCGTTGGCATTACCGATCTTCAACACCCAAGCACACCGGTGTACCAGCGCTGGCATGAACAGGTCTTACGCATGCACCCCGAGGGCCTGCCCAAGTATGGCGCGGTCTGGATGACCATCTTCCCCAACATCATGGTGGAGTGGTACCCCAAGGTCTTGGTGGTGAGCACCCTGCACCCCAAGGGCCCACAAAAGACCATTAATGTGGTCGAGTTTTATTACCCAGAAGAAATTGCACTCTTTGAACCAGAGTTTATGGAGGCCCACCAGGCCGCCTATAACGAAACAGTGGTCGAAGATGACGAGATCGCCGAACGTATGGACCGTGGCCGCCAGGCACTTATGGCTCGCGGTGAAAACGAGACGGGCCCCTATCAGTCCCCCATGGAAGACGGCATGCTGCACTTCCATGAATATTTACGGCAACAGGTGACTTATTAATCCGATCATCTCTGTTAATGAACTGGTCGGGCTTCAAGACAACATTCTGATTGTGGATTGTCGTCATGACCTGATGAACCCCGATGCTGGTGCCAAGGCCTATGCCGAAGGCCATCTTCCTGGGGCGGCGTTTTTACATCTGGACCGCGATCTCTCTAGTCCAGCAAACGGCCGCAATGGCCGTCACCCGCTGCCCGACCCACAGGCCTTTGCAGCGCTTCTCGCCTCGCTTGGCGCCAACGAAAAAACACTGATCATTGGCTACGATGCATCGGCGGGTGTGTATGCATCTCGCTTGTGGTGGATGTGCCGATGGATTGGCCACTTGAAATGCGGCGTACTCGATGGTGGTTTTCAGCAATGGTTGGCAGCCGATGGCCCACTGTCGGTGGAGCCGTTTACGCCCAAAGCACCAGGGAAAATTACGGTGCGGCCCTCACTTGCGCCGCTTTGGACGGTCGATCACGTGCAGGCCTGGGTTAATGCTGGTTCTGATCGCGACATTGCTTATTTGATTGATGCCCGCGCTCCTGAGCGTTATCGGGGCGATGTGGAACCACTCGACCCAGTTGGCGGACATATTCCGGGCACCATCAACCGTGTATTTGTGAACAACTTAGACAGCAAGGGCTGCTTTAAGCCGGCATCAAAGCTACGCGAAGAATTTGAAGCCATCATTGGCGAGCAAGACCCCATGGCGGTGGTGCACACCTGTGGCTCTGGTGTCACGGCCTGCCATAACCTGTTGGCCATGGAGATCGCAGGGCTCGCTGGCAGTGCGCTCTACGCCGGCTCTTGGAGTGAGTGGTGTAGTGACCCCAGCAGGCCCATGGCCAAGGGTGACTAAGTCTTCTCGCTGGCCCCACGTTTTGCTCGTTTGTTAAATTTTTCTCGACATGGTGCCACTCTTGTTCCAATCCACACGCAACCTCATCGCCAGCGCCGCCCTTGCGGCAGGCCTGCTCTTTAGCACCGCATCAACAGCGGTGGCCAAAGACATCACGCTAAAGATTCACCACTTTTTACCTGCCAGTGGTATCCAGCAGACCAAGATGATTCAGCCCTGGTGTGATCGGATTGGCAAAGAATCGAATCAGCGCCTGAAGTGCCAGATTTTTCCGCTGATGCAGCTTGGGGGCACACCGGCACAATTAATCGATCAGGCCCGTGATGGTGTAGTGGACATTGTCTTGGTCTTACCTGGCTACACCGCCGGCCGCTTCCCAGCCATGGAAGTCTTTGAACTTCCATTTATGAACCACAGCGCTGAAGCCGCATCGAAAGCCGCCTGGGAGTTCTATCTTCAGCACGGCCAAAAAGAATTTACGGGCTTAAAGCCACTGGCCTTTGCGACCCACGACAATGGCTTTATTCACACCCGCAGCAAACCCATTCGCAGTGTGGATGACTTCAAGGGCATGAAGATGCGTGCGCCCACACGGTTTACCAACAAACTCTTGACCAGTCTGGGGGCCTCTGCTGTTGGTATGCCTGTGAACTCAGTAGGTGATGCCGTCAACAAGGGCGTGATCGATGGATTTTTATTGCCCTGGGAAGTCATGCCGGGGCTAAAACTCCATGAGATGGTGAAGTTTCATACCGAGACGCCCAAAGACATGCCCGCGCTTTATACCGCCGTGTTTGTCTTGGCCATGAACCCAGCGCGTTATGCATCTCTGCCCGCCGATCTGCGGGCCGTGATTGATCGAACCACTGGCCTGGAACTCTCAGGCCAGATGGGCCGCACCTGGGACCAGAGCCAGGCCTTTGGCCGCGACCCTGCTGTGAAACGCGGCAATACCCTGATCCAACTCTCGGCAGCCGAGACTGATCGCATGATGCGGCTTTCCGCACCGCTTGCCGATGAGTGGGTCGCCCAGATGAACAAGGCTGGCGGCAACGGCAAGCAAATGTTGATTGATGCCAAGCAGCTGATTCGTAAACACAGCAAGTAAGCGCCTGTTATGCAAAGACTGGCTCGGGGCTTTGCCATGCTTGGTGGAATTGCACTGGGGCTGCTGGTGCTCACGACCGTGGTCAGTGTGATTGGCAGAAGCCTGTTTCAGGCACCGATTCCCGGTGATATTGAAATTGCGCAACTGCTCATGGCCTTTGCCATTAGCTGCTTTCTGCCCTGGTGCCAGTGGCACCACTCCCATGTGGTGATTGAGTTTTTTACCAAGGGGCTGACCCAGCGGCACCAAAGACAGCTGCAACGCGTGGGCGATGGCTTAATGGGTCTGATTGCAGCGGTGTTGGCCTGGCGCACTCTGAGTGCTGCCGTGAGCGCCCTACCCACCAACGAGAGCAGCATGATTCTTGGCATTCCAACGTGGATTCATTACGCCATCTTGGTGCCAGGCTTTGCGCTTATGGCCATGATTGGTCTTTCGATCAGCGCCAGGCGGCCATCGTGAGCCCAAGCATGATTGCCATCAGCATGTTTGGTCTCATGGTCGTGCTCATGCTGCTGCGCATGCCCGTGGCTGCAGCCATGTTTATTCCTGGGGCCCTTGGCTTTGCCTGGATTGCCGGCACCGACACATTACTTGGCGCACTCAAGGGCACCACCATGGCACGGCTCTCGGTCTACGAGCTGTCCGTCATTCCTTTGTTTCTCTTAATGGGGCAGCTTGCTGTCAAAGCCGGCCTATCCAAATCGCTCTTTGAAGCTGCTGCCGCACTGGTGGGCCACCTCAAAGGTGGACTGGGGTTCGCTGCCATTTTTGCCTGTGCCGTGTTTGGTTCTATCTGCGGCTCTTCGGTGGCCACAGCCGCCACCATCACGCAGGTGGCCTATCCCGAGATGAAATCACACGGCTATAGCGGCAGGCTGTCCACCGCAACACTGGCCACCGGTGGCACGCTGGGCATTTTAATTCCGCCATCGGTGCCGCTTGTGATTTATGCCATCTTGGCCGAACAAAACATTGCCAAACTCTTTGCGGCCAGTATCGTGCCGGCACTCGTTGCCATTGCCGGATACTTGGTCGTGCTACGGTTGATGCATCGGCATGACGGCCAGACCACCCCACTGCCACGCGCTAGTTCCGCCGCCCGCCGCCAGGCCTTGCTTGGTGTATCGCCAATCCTGATTATTTTTCTCTTGGTCTTTGGCGGAATTTACTCCGGCATTTTCACACCCACCGAGGGCGCTGCCATTGGCACCGCTGGAGTGCTGATCTCGGGGCTGATTCGAAAAACGCTGGACTGGTCAGCACTGGGCGCTTCCGTGCTTGTAACAGCAGAAACAACCGCCATGATCTTTTTCATTTTTCTTGGCGCCGACTTAATGAATTCGGGTCTTGCGTTAACGCAACTGCCTACTGAGCTGGCCAGCTGGGTCACCACCATCACGGCAGATCCACTCTGGATTTTGGTGGCCGTGCTGCTGCTCTACCTGGTGCTTAGCTCCGTGATGGATGAGCTCTCCATGATCATGCTCACGATTCCAGTGCTATTTCCCGCGCTTATGGGCCTGGATTTGTGGGGGTTAGAAGCGCAAGACAAGGCGATCTGGTTTGGCATTTTGGTGCTGATGATTGTGCAGTTTGGGCTCATTGCGCCACCCATTGGATTGAATGTGATTATTGTGAACAGCCTGGCCCGGGAAGTGCCCATCACCCAGACCTATCGGGGGGTGCTGCCCTTTCTTGTCACCGATGCGTTGCGCATTGTGCTGTTGTTGCTGTTTCCATCGCTATCGCTTTGGTTGGTTCACTTACTGCACTAAAATTAAAAAATTAGTTCTGCTTTTTGTATTGATTTAATTTGCTTTCCCAACCCCAAACCCCCTCCATTTCTCCATCATGAAAAAACTACTTACCACCCTCGCTGCCACCGCCATGCTCAGCCTGCTGCCTGCAGCCCATGCTGCCAAGTTCACCAAAGGCCCGCTGGTGATTGAAGACCCCGTGGCCATGCCAAGTGCCCCCGGCCAGCCCCATGGCGCTATCTTCATTGAAGAGATTCGCAATAGCGGTAAAACCGCCGATGAACTCGTTGGTGCCCGCTCTGCGGTATCCAAAACCATGGAAGTCCACCGCATGGTGATGGACAACAACGTCATGAAGATGCGTGAAATTCCTGGCATTCCCGTTCCCGCTAACGGAAAAGTCACCATGAAGCGCGGCAGCCCCGATGGCTATCACCTCATGCTCATGAATCTGAATAAGCCGCTCAAAGAAGGCGAGAAGTTCCCCGTTACCCTGATTTTCAAAAATGCGGGCGAACAGGAAGTGACCGTTGAAGTGAAAAAGCTTCAGCAGGGCATGGGCCACTCAGGCCCAATGAAACACTAAATCAACGCGTTAGGGCTTGGCCGATTGGGCCAAGTCCGTGACAAAGGCCAACTGACTCAAGCCCAGGCGGTTGGCCAGGGCCATCACTTCCACCACCGCTTCATAACGCGTATCACGCTCGGCACGCAGGTGAATGGGCGTCTGCTTGGATTTGGTAGCGGCTGCCTCTAGCGCAGACCGCAGTTCCTCTTTACTGACAGGTTTTTTATCTAAGAAAAGCTCACCCTTGGCATTGATGCTGACGTTGAGTGTGTTTTCTGGTGTGCTGACTGTTGGCGTGTCGGATTTGGGCAGATCCAGTGAAATGGCCCGTGTCATCAAGGGTGCCGTGATGATGAAGATCACCAAGAGCACCAACATCACATCGACAAGTGGTGTGGTGTTGATTTCTGAGAGCGGCTGACCGCTTCCCGACGATTCAAACTTTCCCATGGCCATGATGAATGGACTCCGGAGTTACGCGGTTTTCTTTAAAAGATAGGCCCGCAGATCATTGGCAAAGGCATCTAATTCTGCAATCACCACCCGGTTGCCGCGTGTGAGCGCGTTATAGGCCAGCACAGCAGGAATGGCCACAAACAGACCAAAGGCCGTCATGATCAAGGCCTCGCCCACGGGACCAGCCACCTGCTCAATCATGATCTGGCCACTGCCCGAGATATTAATGAGTGCGTGATAAATACTCCATACCGTGCCAAATAACCCGACAAAGGGCGCAGTGGCACCAATCGATGCCAGCACCACCAGGCCAGACTCGAGTACCGTGGTTGAAGCATGAAGGCTGCGGCGCAAGGCCCGCGTAATGCGGTCTTCAAGAGTGGATTGGCCATCGAGCGTTCCACTTGCCGAGGCCTTTTGCAGATCAATCGCCGTTTGCGCCAGATCTGAAAACAAAGGCGCAGGCTCGGCGCTGCGAATCGCGGCCAGGCCATCGTCCATGCTTTTGGATTGCCAAAAGCTTGCCGCGATCGTTGCTGCCGACTTCCGCAGCCGCTGGCTAAGTCGCCCCTTTGAAATGATGAGCGTCCACGAGATCACCGACATCACCAGCAAAACAATGGCTGTGAGCCAGATCACTGCATCGGCATTGGACAGCATGTGGGCCAGGCCCTGAGAAGAATTCGACATGAAGAGGCTTCCTCTTGCGCGTTAGTCTAATTTGGATGCCTGAAATGCAGGCAAGTTCAGGCAGCGATCGGCAATCGCACGAACACGCGGGAATGCCGACAAATCCACCGCCATGCGATTGGCATTGATCACCTGGGGCACTAAGAAACAATCGGCAAGGCCCGGCGTATTGCCGTGACAAAAATCACCCGTGGCGGGCTCTGCCAGGCGGCGCTCGAGTGCTGCCATGCCCTCGGAAATCCAATGGGCATACCAGCGGTCCTTATCAGGCCGGCTCACACCCATGGAGCCGATGAGATATTGCAGCACACGCAAATTGTTTAGCGGATGAATATCGCAGGCCACCAGCTGGGCCAAGCCACGTACTCGTGCACGCTCGGGCGCGGTCGATGGCAGCAGGGCTGGCTGCGGATAGCACTCTTCTAAATACTCAATCATGGCCATCGATTGCGAAACACGCACATCACCGTCTTCCAGAAGCGGCACCAGGCCATCTGGGTTCAGCAAACGGTATGCATCAGTGGCGTGCTCTGCGGCCCGCAAATCGACTGGAATCGACTCGTAGTCCAGCCCTTTGAGCGCTAGCGCAATGCGCACCCGGTAAGAGGCCGACGATTTCGGGAAGTGATGCAGGCGAATCATAGTCGCGTGTTGGTGTCAGACCAGGTGTCAGACCCGGTGTCTGACACCGGGTCTGTCGTGTCTAACACCTGGCTTGGGCATCTTGTTCGATTCCGGGTTAGACCACCTTGATCGAAAACGCGCCAACCCGGTCGGCCTGTGCGGTCAACACATCACCGGGGTTTACCGCGGCAACACCTGCAGGTGTGCCGGTATAAATCAGATCGCCGGCCTGAAGTTCCCAGGCGGCGGAGATATGGGCAATCACTTCATTGATATTCCAAATCAGATCCGACATATCACCGGTCTGGCGGACTTCCCCATTCACTTTCAAAGTAATCGGGCCGGAAGTGATTTCACCGGTCTTTTCAATTGGGTGGAGCGGGCCGATCGGTGCGCCATGATCAAAACCTTTGCCAATACACCAGGGCTTGGCTTCTTTTTTCATCGCTGCCTGTAAATCACGACGGGTCATATCTAAGCCAATGGCGTAACCCCAAATGTGTTTAGAAGCGTTTTCAACGGCGATGTTCTTGCCGCCCTTGCCAATGGCCACCACCAATTCCACCTCATGGTGTAAATCTTTGGTCAGGCTGGGATAAGGCCAATCGCGTGTCTGGCCGTCGGCCACATTAAAAAGCGCATCAGCGGGCTTTAGAAAGAAAAACGGTGGCTCACGGCCAGAAGCGCCCATCTCTTTGGCGTGGTCGGCATAGTTGCGGCCAACGCAATACACACGACGCACAGGAAACCGCTCAGATGAACCAGCGATTGCAACTGTGGACACTTCTACTTTTGGCAAAGCCTGCATGGTTAATACTCCGATGAGTAGCCCGCCGGCGGTGGCGGTGCGTGGTTTTCAAACTTGGTGTATTGGCCCAAAAAGGTCAGCCGAACTGTGCCAATGGGGCCGTTACGCTGTTTTGCAATGATGATCTCGGCCACGCCTTTATCAGGTGTGTCGGGCCGATAGACTTCGTCGCGATAGATGAACAAAATCACGTCGGCATCTTGTTCGATGGCGCCGGATTCGCGCAGGTCGCTCATCACGGGCCGTTTGTCGGTGCGCTGCTCAACCGTTCGGTTCAGCTGTGAAAGTGCCAACACCGGGCAGCCCAACTCTTTGGCAAGACCTTTGAGTGATCGTGTGATCTCAGAAATTTCAGTGGTGCGGTTTTCACCCATGCTTGATGCGCTCATCAACTGCAGGTAGTCCACCACAATCAGCCCGAGTGTGCCGTATTGGCGCGAGAGCCGGCGTGCACGCGACCGAAGTTCTAATGGATTTAAGCCCGGGGTTTCATCGATATGAATGCGGGCTTCTTTCATACGGCCCATGGCCTGCGTTAGCCGATTCCAATCGTCTTCCGTTAGTCGGCCCGTGCGCACGCGCTGCGCATCCAATCGGCCCACCGAACACAAGACCCGCATAGCCAGTTGCTCTGCGCCCATCTCCATACTGAAGACGGCCACCGGCAGGCTTTCGGAAATGGCCACATGCTCGGCAATATTCAACGCGAGCGAGGTCTTACCCATACTGGGACGGCCCGCCACAATGATCAAGTCCCCTGGGTGCATGCCCGCGGTTTTTTGATCCAGATCGGTAAAGCCCGATGGCACACCGGTGACATCCGATGCATTGGGAGTTTGATAAAGATCGTCGACCTTTTCCACCACGCGGGCCAAGACCGTGTGAAAGTCTTGAAAGCCACCCGATGTGCGCGAACCCTGCTCACCGATTTGAAAAATATGGCTCTCGGCCTCGTCCAAAATCTGGCGGGTTTCTTTACCCGCAGGGTTTAAGGCCTGCGTGGCAATCTGATCACTAACCGACACCAGATTGCGCAAGATAGCGCGATCACGAACGATCTCGGCATAGCGACGGATATTGGCCGCAGACGGTGTCTCATGGGCCAGTGTGTTTAAGTAAGCCAGGCCGCCCACTTCATCGGCGCGGCCCAGACTCTGCAGTGCTTCGAATACCGTGACCACGTCTGCCGGTTTAGCAGCGTCAATCAGTTTGGCAATGCAGTCAAAAATCAGGCGGTGATCGGCCCGGTAAAAATCATCGGGCCGAACCAGATCGCCAATGCGATCCCATGCGCCGTTATCAAGCAAAAGGCCCCCTAAAACGGAGGCCTCTGCTTCAATGGAATGCGGGGGAACCCGCAGCGCAAGCGCCTGGGTATCCATGCCGTATTAGGCGGTCTCGCCGATCACGCGGACCGTAATGTCGGCCACCACATCGGTGTGGGGCGCCACTTGAATGGCATGATCACCCACCATTTTCAGCGGACCGTTGGGCATACGCACACAGGCTTTCGCCACGTCGATGCCTTTGCCCTTGAGCGCTTCAGCAATGTCGAAGTTGGTCACAGAGCCAAACAGGCGACCGTCCACACCGGCCTTTTGCGACACTTCCAAGACCAGGCCCGACATTTTGGCGCCGAGCGCCTGGGCAGCAGCCAGCTTTTCAGCCTGTGCTTTTTCCAACTCAGCACGGCGGGCTTCGAATTCAGCCTTGGCCTGCTCAGTGGCACGGCGTGCCATGCCATTGGGAATCAAAAAGTTGCGTGCAAAACCGTCTTTCACGCGGACCACATCGCCAAGCTGACCCAGGTTGACGACTTTTTCAAGAAGAATGACTTGCATGTTCAATCCTTAAATAGGGTTTGTCGGGGCGATTAATGGTTGTCGGTAAACGCGATCAGGGCCAGAAAACGAGCGCGCTTGATCGCGGTCGTCAGTTGGCGCTGGTAACGGGCGTTGGTACCAGTAATACGCGCAGGAATAATCTTGCCGGTCTCGGTCACGAAGTCTTTGAGCGTGTCGATGTCTTTGTAATCGATCTGCTCCACGCCTTCGGCGGTGAAGCGGCAGACGCGCTTGCGCTTAAAGAGTGCCGACTGTGCGGGACGACGGGGACGCTTGTTTTTGTCAAATTTTTTGTTGAAAGCCATGTTCTTTACTCCAATTCAAATTCGGTAAGGTGAAATATGAGTTGCTTGCTGTGCTGTCGCGCCGGGGCTAGAAATCCGCTTGCCTGCACATTGCTGCCAATCTGAACTGCTTCAATTCGTTCGGCCACTTGGCCAACCGCTTTGACGCGGACTTCAAACTGCACAACGCGCTGTGATGCGGCCTCTTCAACTTGTGAATCATGGGCCAGGGTAAGTTCCACAACCGGAAGACCTGCTGGGGTGTAACGCTTGGCCTTTTTTTCGACCAGACTTCCCGACAGCAAGACCCGATTTGTCACTCACCGCACCACTGCAGCGAACTAGCTACCGATTAGGCAGCTACGGGCGCCTCTGCAACAGCCTTGCGGGCTTCTTCGCGCTGGATGACTTTGATCATCGGCGATGGGCCTGTTTCAGCTTTCTTCATGGCAACCACCAGGTGACGCAGAACCGCATCGTTAAAGCGGAAGGCATGGTCCAGTTCGTCCATTTCAGGCTGGCCGCACTCAATGTTCATGAGCACGTAGTGGGCTTTGGCAACTTTTTCGATGGGGTAAGCCAGTTGGCGACGGCCCCAGTCTTCGGTCCGATGGACCTTGCCACCCTTGGAGGTGACGATGGCGCTGTAGCGCTCGATCATGGCGGGCACCTGCTCGCTCTGATCAGGATGCACAATAAAAACGATCTCGTAATGACGCACGATGTGTTTTCCTTTTGGATAACGCCACCCAACATTAAATTGTTAGCACCCGCTAACATAGTGGTGTGGCAAGGGACCGCAGATTATAGCCCAGAAGGGCTATTCCAATAGTTTTCCGGCAAGGTGTCAGACACCTAAGCCACGGTGTCAGACACCGTGCCTGACTTGGCGCCATTAGGTGGGCATAAGATGTGCCTTGATGATCGTAAAAGGCAAATCAATGAAAACCCAAACCGGGACTCGGAAGAAAGCCGTTACCCTGACACTTCGGGAAGACTTGGTAGTTTCTGCCAAGGCCTGCATCCCAAATTTCTCGGCAACGGTAGGTCTGCTGCTGCCCGAGCATTTAGCGAGCCGTGAAGCCGCAAAAGACGCCCGCATAAAGCAGCTTGAAGGGGGTCTCGCCGCCTGGAACAAGTTCAATGCATCACACCCTTCCTTGGCAGACGAACACAGCACACTGTAATGGCACATTGACGCAATCGATGAAGTGCCGACCCGCTCGTGGGGTTAGTTAAACCTGCCCCACTCAGGTGTCATGCACCGGTGTCGGACACCCTGCCAGGTGTCTGACACCTTGTCGTTTAGAACCGGTAACCCACCGAAACCCAAGCCCTGGGTTCGCCGTCGGACTCTTTAGCATCTGCTGGCCGGCCACCCTCGCTTCGCCAGGCCAACGCTAGATCTGCACTCCAGCCGCCACGCTGATACCGCAGGCCCACACCGCCACCGGCCAGAGTACGGCTCGTCCCCGACCCGTCTTGATTGCTCCGAATGCGGCCATGGTCGTAAAAGACATAGGGCGCATAAGCTCCGAACACGTAGCGAAGCTCGATCTGACCAAGCCAGCCCTCGTCGCCGCTTAACTCACCCACCGGATAGGCCCGAACACCACCGGGGCCCGCCAAGCTCATGTCTTCTGAACTGTCCAGATTCTTGTTTGCGGCTTGGGCACTCACACGGCCATACAACATGAAATTTTCTGGCAGGGCCTGCATGCGGGCGATATCGAGATTCAGTTTATTAAATTTGCCCTGCGGATCAGACGCTGTCTCACCACCCGTCACGTTGACCTCTCCCAGAGTCCAGGTCACCGAGCCATACGTGACACCGCCACCACCGAGCGCATCGCGGTGATCAAACTGCACGCTCAGTGGAAGTGTGTTGCTGTGCTTTTTTTCGTTGTCCGCAGGATTCGATTTATCGTCTTTCAACCGCTTGTATTGCCAAGTACCAGCTAACGTGATGTTGGTTTTCTGGCTGCGAATCAACGGGTAACTCAGGCCAAGCGTGCCCACATCAGCCGTGCCCTCCCCCGAGTTTGCGAATTCTCTTGCAAGCTCATAAGTGGTGTGGGCTACGCCCAAACTGCCACGCAACCCGGTATTGCCCAGTGGCAGGCTGTAGTTTGCCGAACCCAACCATAAGTCTTTGTCACTGCCCAGGGCCGTAAGACTCACCTGATCGCCCAACATAAATGGGCTATTAAAGTTGGCGGATACCCGGGCGCGGTTATAGCCCGTGTAGCGGTTGCCGTGGTTTTCAATGCCCACGCTAATGTCATAGGGCTGCTCTTTACTCACCCCCACCGCTAAATCACCGGTGCCCACTTCGGCCCCCGGGCGAATCACAGGTGCTGTGCGAACACCAGGTAGATCGTCTAACAGCAAAGTCGCCCGCTCAAGACCTTCGCTTTCAATCACTGCGCCCGGTTTTAATCCGCCAAGCCAGGCCTGCGCCTGCTGTGCAACGGACACATCTTCACTTGTGGCGGATACCTTGCCATAGCGCCCTTCCACGATTTCAATGCGAAGCGTGCCGTCATCAAGTGGCTGGGGCGGCAAAAATGCGCGGGCAAATGGGTAGCCGTTAGCTCGATAAATCTCTGTTACTTGATTAGCAATGTCGCGCAGGCCAGCCAGATCAAAACTTTTACCCAAGAGGGGACCAAGCGCCTGCATCAGAGCTTCCGAGCTCAGCACGGTGTTACCCACAAAAGTGACTTCTTTCACCATCACTTGCGGCCCACCCGGCGGCGTGATTGCGGCTGGTGGTGGTTGAATGATTAGCGGTGCACTGTCTTTGGGAAGCGGCAATGCATCAGGCTTCTGCAACTCGCGCAGTGTCTGACCAGCGTCGGGCGCGGTTTGTGCTTGGGCTTGTGCATAGCACCCAAACGAGGCAATAGCGCCCAAAACCGTGGCCAAGGATCGAGCTTTGAGTTTAGGGGTCTGTTTGTAGCGCATTAGCAATCCCCGCCTGCAGCGCACAACTGTGTTGCCGCCGCTTGAGGCAGGCTAACGCCGCCACGGACCACGAACACACGCATGAAGCCAGCCGGGTCACGGCCAGCTGCGACATTAGAAATAGCCGTGGGCCCAGAAGAAGAGGCATCGGCCCCTGTCGAGTTATCCGCATTAGCGTTTGGCTGATCCACCCGAACAAACGCTAAACCACCACTCAGTGAAACGCTGGGCTGTTGTGACGTGACAAGAAACGCCGGATTGGATTCTGCAATAGAGGAATCAGATCGCACGATTGATCTTGAATTTAACTGTGTAGACTCTTTTGCAATTGTTCTTTGAACATACGCTGCTGCGCTCTGTGTGGAGCGATCGCTTCCAGTCGAACGTGGATTGATCGTAAAAATCCCATCTTCAAAAGTAATTACATAATTGCTATTGACCAAGGAATTGCCGTTGATTGCATATGTTCCCTCTGCCTCTCCAGCAGCGCGACTGATCGCGCCCGCAAAGGTGTCGCCGGCAACAAGACCATCGTCCAACACACGCCAGGTGAAGACAGGGTCAGAAGCGCCACGCGTCTTGCTGAGATCATTTGCTACCACTTTAATCGGGCGCGGATCAATCTTGAGCTGGCCATTCACAAAGCTTATGTCGTAATTACTGCTGGTCAACCCACCGGGCGTGATGACGTAATTTCCAACATTGACTGCCCCCTGACTGTTCCCGCCGTAACTCAGTGAGCCGCTTAGCACGTCGCTGTTCTCACCCGTAATAAACCCATTAAAACTTAAGCCATTACCGTCGGAATAAGCGACCCCGTCATAGGTTTTGCTATCCCCGTTGGCAGTAATGGTAAGTGGAACTCGAGTGATATTAGCGGTTGTTGTAGCTGTGCCGCTAGCCAAGACGTAGTTGTTCTTATCGGCACCATCCAGGGTAATGCCGCTAATGTTGACTGTCTTGCTGTCACCCGCGTCCTTATTCGAAAACGCGCCCGGTCCAGCTGTAATGGTCAAACTATCCCCATTCAACTTTCCGGAGAGAACGACGCCCGACAAATCAATGGTGGCGTCTGTGGTGCCGTCATAAACTTTATTGGCAGCAGAAATGCCCGTGACTGCACTGATACTAGCCCTAGCAATAGTTGCGGTGGCGCTCGCGGTGGTCGTCGTTAGGTTGTAATTGCCTGCATCGGCACCACCCAGGGCAAGGCCAGTGATGCTGACCGTTTTGCCTGTTCCGGCATCTTTATCTGCAAAAGTACCCGATCCACCGCTCACCGTTAGCTCGTCACCCGCCACGATGCCGGTAAAGCCAGCCGCATCTGTATTCAATGCTGCAGTGTTTGTTCCGTCATATGTCTTGTCTGCGGCAGCGATTTTGGTGATTTCGGTAATATTTTTTGCAGTGATATCGGCTTTTAATCCTGTTTGCTGGACTAAGTTGTAGTTACCTGCGTCGGCTCCGGTCAGAGACACACCGCTAACGGTAATGGCTTTGTTCGTACCGACATTCTTATCAGCGAACACGCCCACCGCTGATCCGGACACGCTCACCGTGTCACTATCCAATGCAGTCACGCTTGCCGTGCCACCGAGCGTAGCATTCACCGTGCCGTCGTAGATCTTGTTACTCGCCGTAAGCCCACTTACAGTTAAGTCGGCCTTTGTGATCTCACCATTGGTACCGCTGAGTGCAAAATCGCTCCCGGACTGCTTTGCATTCGTGATGACGTAGTTGGCCGCGTCCGTTCCGGATGCGGTGAGGGTCAGGCTATAGCCTAGATTGGTACCAACATTCTTGCTGTTGTAGGTACCGCTGCGCGTAAAACTCACCACATCGTTGGTGATAACCCCGCTGTACGTCACACTTGGTGCGAAGCTAGTTAATGCGTCATAAGTCTTACTGGCGCTGTAACTCACGGTAATCGCTTTGGGCGCTACCACTAACTGACCAGAATAAACAACCTTGGCTTCGCCGCCGGTGTAATTCGGCGTATTGGCGACGAAACCTGTGCCCGTCAGCGCATAAGTGCCCGCTTTCACGTTGTTGCTGGTACTCAACGTGGTACCGGTCGGCGCCAAAGTGAACGAGACCGTGTTAGCTGTGTTGGGCGAACCCTCTTGGAAGACAAAAGCCGCGCCCGTCTGAGATTGCTTTTCCAGGGTCAACACATTACCACCCGCCACGTACTGCACTATCGGCGTGGCCCAGTCCACCGTCTGGCCGTAAATGGAGTTGATCGTCCCTGCCTTCACCAGCATCTTGTCGGCACCGACGATCTGGTAGGTGCCGTTCTCGTAATTGAAGGAGTACTTATCTGAACTCAAGCCGCTGGGCGTCAGGGTGTAGCTGCCCGTATTGTTGTTGGTACTATCGCTTCGCGCAATCGTTGGTGTACCGGTCAAGACCGAGACCGTGTCGCCACCTTTGAAGCCGCTGTAGCTCACACCGGAGTAGCTGGTGTTTTCTGATTGCGTGACAAAGCGCGCATCGTCATTGGCCCTTACCGTCAGCGCGGCCTTGTCAATCGTGAGACTACCCGTTGTGTTGCCTGTCGACGCATTGTTATAACCGCTCCGCAAAATCGTCACGCTGACCGGGTTATACACGCCGGCATTGGTAAAACCTGTGCTGTTGCTACTGCTGTGCGTGAAGATGTAATCGGTACCCAGAACCCAACCCGCAAAGACCGATCCCAGCACAGTCTTGCTATCCCACTCTGCGGGGGTTTGCGCCTGCGCGTTGTAGGTGTACTTATCCGTACCGATCTCACTCAGGGTGTAGGGGATGTACTTAGGGTTCATTTTCCATACGCTCACGCCATCGAACGCAATGCTAGGCTGGCGGAAGTCGCTGATGCCGGCGTAGCTGGTCGCGTCGGTAAATGCTGCGTTCCAGTTAGCGAAGGTGTTCAGCGTCTGCATCTGCTCGTTGGTTTTGCCTACCGCTCTGGCACCGCCGGCACTGGTGGGCTGGCCGCTGGTGATCGTATTCCAGACGGAGTTGGTAACGGTGCTGGTGGCCCCATTAGAGCCTACATCAAGCCCAATCAGACCACCGGCCGTTCCGCCATTAGTTGAGACGGCACCACTGGCATAGCTGCGGGTTACCGTCGATTTAGCGGTATCGCTGCTATCACCCAGCCGTCCCACCAATCCGCCTGAACCATCATTTCTACCGCGTACATCGCCGAGCGCGAAACTGTCTTCAATCACCCCCGCGCCCCGGAAGAGCCCAACGAGGCCGCCGGCGACTGAAGCTTCGGTGCCCGTAGGAGTAATGCTTACATTTGCGAAACTTCTGCGGATATTAGCTGCAACATTTTTCGAGCCTGCATCAAATGTTTCAACAATCCCAATCAAACCACCATGATAGGCAATATTCGCGACAATGTTGCCTTGAGTCTTGCCAGTCGCAAAACTGTCAGTAACATTCGATCCATATCTCAGAAATCCAGCGAGACCACCCACCCCACGCTCACCGGTAAGCGCCGCATTCTTTACATAGCTCTGAGTAATGCTAGTCGCATAACCCTCGCCGACTAAACCCCCGATGTAGCGAGCCGCTTCAATGGTCGGACTTTCAATACCAATATTTGCAAAGCTTGCACCAATAGCCCAACCGAACAAACCTTGGTAATTGTTCGCGGTATCCGAGCTTTTGTCGATTTTTAACCCACTAACCGTGTGCCCTAGACCATCGAACTGCCCAGTGAATTTTGTTGTGGCATTTCCCAGCGCCGTCCAGGCTGAACCGCTGGCATCGACGTCAGCACCCAGAGCCGATCGACCAGACAGACTTATGTTTTGAAGTTCTGACCGATTACTTACGACCGTCCAAGTATATTCGTCCCCGTTACTACCCAGCTTCGTAATCAGGTTCTGACCCGCCTGCAGATTCAGCTTCCCCGCAAATCCCGTATCGGTCAGACCAAATCGATAAGCGGCGGTGTTACCCGAAGCAACAGCGCCCTGCCCATATAGAAGACTGACCTTATCGGTCGCGCCGCTGGCGGTGAGGGTGCTGGTGATGTGAATATCCGTAACCGCAGACAGTGCTAAATTAAATCCACTCCAGCTCAGGGGCCGGGCCACATTCAATCTGCCGCCTGAATTACTCACCCACAGGGTTGTGTTGTAATTGCTAGCAAGCGCTCCGGAGGCAAAAGTCAGCCCAAGATTTGAGCCCGTCAATGTAATTCCACTCACGCAAGCAGCCAGATCCACACAGCCGCTTTCAGAAATCTTTGTTGGGGTTGTGCCCGCAGACGAGACAAATTCATTGGCATTGACACGCAGTGCTGCCTTTGAGATCGTGGCGGTGAGTCCAGTCGGCGACGTGAACTCATAGTTACCAGCATCTTTACCCACCAACATGACGCTACTCACGGTTACAGGTTTGTTGACCCCCGCATTTGCGTCAGCAAACGTTCCCGTGACAACCCCGCTTAACGCCACATCATCGCTACCCAACGGCTTGATGCTGGTGCTCCCTGTAAGGGTAGCTGTAGTCTTGCCGTCGTATGTCTTACCACTTGCCGTAAGACCGCTCAAACTCAATGGGGCCTTGGAAATATTCGCACTTAGTGTGGGGACGCTTAGTGTGTAGTTACCGTCCGTATTGTTAGCGAGACTCAGACCACTCACCGTGACGGTTTTGCTAGTGCCCACATTTTTGTCGGCAAAGGTGCCGGCAGCCGTACCCGTCAAGCTCACGGTATCGCCAGAAATAACACCGGCACTTATCGACGCTGTGCCAGTCAGGGTGGCAGTAACACCTGCGTCGTACACCTTGTTGGCCGCGGTCAAACCACTAAGCGTTAAGGTTTTGGGGTTGATCTTCAGTGTGCCATCGATATAGCTCAGGTCACTCCATTTCTGGTAATCCAGGTGAGTTGATTGATTAAGTGTCAACCCACTTGCCTGAATCGAGTAGGTTCCGGCGTTCACGGCATTCACGGCAGTGCCCGCAAGACTGATCGTGCCGGTCACTGGGGCCCCAGACGTCGCGGTGTAAGTTGGGCTGTTCCACGCAACCTTATCGTAGGTTTTGGCCACACTATCTACCTTGACCTGCACGGTTGATTGCAAAGCGCGCAGGATCGGTCGGATGCCTGTATAGCTTGCCCAAACATTAGTGAAATCAAAACCTGTGTAGCCCGCCTGATCAAATGCTGTACTACCCGTGCTGCTTAACAAAGCGCCAATTGCCGTGGAGCCGGTCTTAGCCGCCATCGATGTTGTTCCGATTGCGTTCGAGCGGGTTGAGGCATCTCTGTCCCAGAAAACATTGGTGATCGTAAGAGCGCTTATCCCGCTTGATGCATTGGTCGTGCTGGTCTGAATCGTGCCGATAGAGCCGCCTATGTAATTGAGATTCGTGCCCGACAGATTGCCAGCGCTGACCTTACCCGCGGAGTAGCTGTTGTTGATCGAGGCGGACGTCGAGCTAGTGTGCTCTGCGCGGCCAACAAGGCCGCCAATACCCCCCCTGAAGCTTTGTGAGTTATTTACCGTTACATCGGTCAGCGCATAGCTATTTGAAACGCTCCCTCCAAAGACAAAACCAACCAATCCCCCAACCGATCCAGTTGCACCCGGATGGCTGACGATCGTCGTGTAGTTGTTGATATCAATGCTACCGTGGGCAAAGCTTTTATCGATATCAGAGAAATAAGCGGAGCCAACAAGACCACCCACAAAGCCGTTGGATAAATTTTGGTTATTTTTGGTTCTTACGGTTAGGTTAGACACAGCAGTTTTTTGAACTGTTGTGTAAGAAAGTGCGCCTGCAAGACCGCCAACTTCGCTACTCTGACCACCAAAGGCACCAGTAATGGTTAGGCTGACATTGTCGAGTTGAACATCACTAATTTTTGCTGCTGTAGTCGATGACAGCGAGATTGAGCCAACAAGGCCGCCCAGATTTCTCTCACCCTCAATCGTCACTCCACTGCCACGCACTTTTTCAATGACCACACCCGATGTACCAACTATGCCAATCAGCCCGCCGATTCCTGTCATTCCCACACCCACCTGGCGTGCTGCGTCGGTTGAGGCAGAGGTACCCCCAGAAAACGTCATGTTCGAGTAACTCAGATTGTAATAACTACCCCCACTCGCCCGTCCCACTAAAGCGCCCATATACGCAGAGCTGTTGAACGCCCCTGTTGCAGTTAAATTGAAGTTGTTCAGCTTTAAGTTACTGATAAATGAATTAAGGCCGGTGGTTCCAAACAGCCCAAGATAACTAGCTCCAGTAAGCGTCAAACCGGAAAGTGTGTTTCCCAACCCGTCGAATCGTCCGGTGAACGATCTCGCCGAGTTTCCAATTGGCGCAGTCATACTCGCAAGCGATAAATCTGCCCCAAGTGCATAACTCCCCCGAAGCGATGTGGAATTCACATCGATGGCATCTAGCGCGCTCAGACTGCTTAATGTCGTGAAATGCGTGATCGCGCCTGTACTTCCAAATTTCGTTGCAAAATTGGTGGCGTTCAGGTTGCTGCCGTTTGCAGCTCCGCTATCCCGCAGTTTGACCGGAGCGTTGATCGTGTAAGTGGCTGCAAGACCATCAAGCACCCCATTCTTTGCACCCTGTCCATATTCCAGGGATAGGCGGCCGCCACTTCCGCCACTTGCATCCAGAGTTGCGTTGATTTCGATGTTTCTGTCTGCACGCAGTGTCAATGTTTTGCCGCTCGACCAGGTAATACCAGCATTTAAGAAAATATCGCCGGCATCGACACCGCCCCGGGCGGTTGTTACCGTGGCGTTACCGGTGGATAACTGCCCCTGAAGCGTGGTCGCCATGCCGGCGTCGACCGTAATGTTGGTCGGGTCAATGAGCCAATGGCCGGCCCGAACTGCTGCGCCGTCATGCACTTTCAGAGTCGCGGCAGAGGTCTCCACAAACCCTCCATCACCCCCATTCGGGGCGCTCGCATCTAACGTGCCCGCCACTTCGACACGGCCCTTAGCCATGTCGCCCATGAGATAAATCTTGCCGCTTTGACCAGTAGCAAGCGTTTGGGCTTCGGTGACACCGGTATGGTTAATCACGGTGGTGACAATGTCGTTAGCCGCCTTCGCCGTCAGATACACCAGGCCACCATCGGCCTTGATCGCACCGCCCTGCTCGATGAGCGCGTCCAGCGCGCCCTGCTCCACTTCAATACTGACCGGCCCACCCAGGTTGAGCGTGACTCTGCTTCCTGCGCCCATCAGCACATTGCCTTTGTGGGCAGTGATGGCACCCTGGTTCACAATCTTTGCCGTAATCAACGCAACCGTGCCACCACCGGCACCATCACCATTGGCCGTGATGTTGCCCTGATTAATAATGGCGTTACTACTTGCACCCTCAAAGCGATAGTTGCCCGCCATGAAGTTTTCTGTAGTGATGTTGAGCGTGCTCGCCACCAAACTACCCACATTCACATGGGAATCTTTTGTGAACAGCACCCCGTTGGGGTTAATTAGAAACAGTTTGCCGTTGGCGTTTAACGCGCCCTGAATGACGGACACATCTGAACCCAGCACACGGTTCAGTGCCACCGAATTACTGTTGGGCTGAACAAAGTTAACCGTGTTACCCTTGCCGATATTGAAGCTCTGCCAGTTGGCGGCCATTCGGTCGGTCGTTTGAGTCACCGTCATGGTGGTGCCACTGCTGGAAATCGTGCCCGCCCCGCCCACAATCTGGCCACCCGTTGGTAGCTGCGCTAAAGCAACGCTTGACCCCATGAGCCCCGACACAAGCGCTGCTAATTTGATACGTGCGGATCGGCCGCTCGATTTGGTGCGGCTGCGAACCGTTTCGGCCACCGCCACCCAGGCGTTGTGTACTTCACTCCAAACCAACCGATAGGTTCGATTCAGGCACGAATTCATAGACAAATCCCTTGCGCAGCGCATTCAGATGCGCGAAGGGTAGAAAACGTACTAATTTGAAAACTTCAGAAAACTTCAGAAACCCCACTGGCAGTAAAGTTATTTGGAACAAGGCTAGGCAAGTTGAATCGGCTGACCAAGCTGATAGCCCCAATTGCGAATGGGCAACAAGATGTCCCCGCAGCCCAGGGCCTGGCATTTGCGCCGAAGCCGCAGAATATGCAGCTGCATGGCGCCCAGGTCATAGGTGGCCACGTCTTTACCCAGCAATTCCACAATCTGCCAATGCTCTAACTTCTGGCCGGAAGCCCTGATAAACCCCATCAGAATCGTAAGCTCTGTCCATGACAGTTTGATGGATTGCCCATCTGCGCTTTTTAATTCACGGGCCTGAACATTTAGCTGAATCGCAACCGCCATGTCGGCAGGTTTCAGCCGGCGAGACAGCGCATCAATGGCTGCGAGTAATTCGCGCAGCGATGCCGGCTTGGCCAGATAAATATCGGCGCCACTTTCAAAGCCAACCACCCGATCATCCTCAAGGTTGCGGGCCGTGAACATGATGATGCCAATGCCAGGCTGCATGGCGCGTAGCCGCCGGGCCAACGACAGGCCATCTTCCCCCGGCAGGTTCAAATCCAACACCGCAATATCGATCGAAGCAAGTGTAGTTAATTCGGCGAGTGCCTCTGCCGACTCAATGGCTTGCACAAAGTGGCCCCGGCTACCCAGGGCATCCACCATCGCTTCGGCAAGATCAGCGTTATCTTCGACAACCAGAATATTTATTGGGGCAGCCATAGACAAAACTCTATCGTTGAATCGGCAATCTCACACCCAATCTGGCCACCCAGCAATTCCACCACGCTCTTGGCGATGTATAAGCCAAGACCCGAACCACTCACCCCGCGTGCGGCATCACCGCGGTAGTACTTATCGAAGACTCTATCGGCCATCGGCGCCGCACCCTGCACGGTATTCACAATACAAATCAACACACCAGGAGTGCCACGTCGCTTTTCGGCCGTCACCGCACAGGTCACTACACTGCCAGCTGGTGAATAACGCAGGGCGTTTTCAAAAAGGTTGACCAAGATCAACTGAAACAACTGCGGGTCGACCAATAACTCCCCCAGGACATCACCACCCAAGAGTTTTATTCGCTCTGGGTAACGAGCCACCTCAATAGCTCGTTGCAGCTCGTCTAACAAACGAACCCGCAACGGCTTGGGAATCAGGCTACCTTTTTCAAACTCACCAGCATCACGGCACCGATCAATCAATCGACTCATGTCGGTTACTGCCCGATCAATACGCTCTTTGCGAGCGGCTTCCATGTCCACCGTGTCGACCGTTAGCTTCACCAGAGAAAGCGGCGTTTTAAGCTCGTGGGTGAGCATGGCCATTAAATCGGCCCGCTCTTTTAACTGCTGCTCACGCAGCATGGCCTCTTGCCGTGACGCAATTAATTGCTCTCGGTCTTGAAGGCCCTGTCGCCGCTCACGCTCAAAGCGGCGGTGGACCAAGTAAGAAATTAGAGACGCGCTAATCAACCCATGGGCAAGCGTGCCGTGCAGACTCCACTCTGAAGCAGGTATGAGCCCCAAGTGCGGAGAAATGGCGACCAACAATGACAGCGTGAGCAGGCAATAGATCACGCGGGTCGCTGTGACTTCTTGTGGGTCGTGGGTGTTTTTATCCACCAAAAAGGCCAGCACCGTGACCACCGGACCAAAAAGCAAGGCAAGTTTTGCATTCAGCGCAAGGCCAGCCCGCTCATGCCCAAGAACCCAAAGCAAAATCGCAACAACCGAAGCCACCAACAGACCATCCAGAAAGATCAACCAACGCCTGCGCACACCCTGGGCACGAAAAAACTGTCGGTGATAAATCGCTGGCCCAAGAAACACAGAAAAAACGCATATGCTGGTGAAGTCACCAAGCCAGGCAGCAACAGGGAACAAGGGTGGCAAAAACCCCATCATTGACACACTGTAAATCATGAATGCCAAGTGCGACAGGGCGAACCAACCCACTGCCGCATCACCCAGGTATCGGCCCAGATACAGCAATAGCACCAAGACCAGTGCCATGGCTGAGAAATAGATCCAGTAGACAAAATTAAGCGCTGCATCACGCTGATAGGCTTCCTTGGGGGAGATCACCTCTACCTTCAGCAATGAATTGCTGGTGGTCTGCAAGCGCAAATACACCTGGGTTGTCGTTTTGAATGCCTCTTCGAAACGAAGCGCTAGCCCGGCGACTTCTCGCTCAGCAAAAGGGTAACGATCCCCAGTCGCCGACTCTCGCCAGCCACCCGGCACACGTGAATCTGGCACATACAGCCGCACGTCATCAAGATACGTGGGTCGAATCCGAAAGATCAACCTGCCATCGTCCCCTTGTCGTGGTGTGATGTTTAAACGCACCCACGTTGCAGCGGATGTGTAGCCCCTGGCAAGAATTTCAGGTGCGGGCACAAAGGCCTGCGACTGCACCTGCGCAATGGAAAGTTTGCCGGTAGGGTCGCTAAAAAACTCCCGCGAGGCAACGTAATCCGCGCTGGCCCCGGCTGCGGCCAAGAGCCACAGCGCTAGGCCAAGCAGCGAATCAAGCCACCGGCGTTTTAAGCGGCAAGCCCTTTGCATGGGCCAAAAGATTGTCCGTTGCCAATTGCACCATCGCAGCGCGGGTGGCCTTGGATGAACTTGCAATATGCGGTGTGATCACCACGTTTTCAAACTGCAGAAATGCCGGGTCAAACTTGGGTTCGTTTTCAAAGACATCTAGACCAGCTGCCGCAATCTTTTTGTCTTTCAATGCGGCAATCAGCGCCTGATCATCGACCACACCACCGCGGGCAATGTTAATGAGCGTTGCCGTGGGTTTCATTAGCGCCAACTCTGCCGCACCAATCAAATGGTGGGTGGCCGGGCTATAGGGCACCACCAACATGACAAAGTCAGATTCTTTAAGCAGGGTGTCACGCTCCACCCAAGTCGCACCGTATTCCTCTTGGCTGCGATTTCGGTTGTGATAAATCACCCGCATATCGAACCCACCTGCACGCTTGGCAATTGCCCCGCCAATGCGGCCCATGCCGATAATGCCGAGTGTGGCGTGATGCAAATCCCGGCCACTAAACTGATCAAAGGCCCAGCCGGTCCACTGTCCCGCACGGGCATAGCGCTCGGATTCTGAAATGCGCCGGGCCGTGGCCATCATCAAGGCAAAGGCAAAGTCTGCGGTGGTTTCAGTCAACACATCGGGGGTGTTCGAAACCCGAATGCCGCGCGCCTTACAGGCAGCGATATCAATATTGTTAAAACCAACCGCACCAGTGGCAATCATCTTTAAATTGGGGGCAGCGGCAATCACGCTGGCATCGACCTTGTCGGCTACTGTGCAAAACAAATAATCAACACTCGCCACATTGGCCTGCATCTGGGCAAGTGACCAGGGCGCATCACTGGCCTGGTTGTTGGCCACGATCTCAAACACTTCGGCAAGCTGGGCATAGCTCGTGTCATAGATGCGACGCGAAATCGCAAGCTTCGGCTTAGACATAACAATTCCTTTGGATTAACAACAAAAATTCAGATCGCGTCAACAATCACCAGGTGAACGCGGTAGGGTCCGTGGGCCCCCAGCACAATGGTCTGCTCGATATCCCCGGTGCGGGACGGGCCAGAAATAAAGTTCAGAGCCCGCGGGGGCAGACCACGCTCATGCCGCAGCAGGGCAAACACATCTTCCATATAAGCCACGATTCGAGACTTCGCCACAACCGCAATATGGGTTTCTGGCAACAGCGCCATCGACGCCGGGGTCTCTGGGCCGGACAGCAAGGCAAGTGTTCCGGTCTCTGCAATTGCTGCAAAGCAGCCTGTAATGCCCACCATGTCGGGCCTGGGCTCATCACGCACCGGCGCCCTGGCCTCAACTTCCAAGCCGGCAGCCGCCCAGTCCAATTGATCCAGACCCGGCCAAATGATGGCGCGATTGCCAAGATCTAGGCTGCGCAAGTAATCCGCAACTGCTGCCGGGACAGCCGACATCTCTGCCACCCGGCTTAGCGTGGTCTGCAGGCGATTGGACTGTGCAATAAACCGCTCCACCAGATCGGGACCAATATCGGGCTGCGGGCCACTGGGTTTTTGGGCCACGTAGTTATAGTTAAGCTCTTCTTCTCGCTCCTTGGCCTGGCTGGATCGGCCCTGGGCCTGGCGGATTCTGGACAGAATGCGCTTGCGGGAAGCCGATGTATCCAGGCCGTCTAAAGGCGAATTGTTTGACATGGGATTACAGTCCTTTTGACAAAAAGCAAGGGCAAACCCCTAGCGAAGTTCGCTAAAATGCCAAGTTTAGCGCCGACCAGCGCACGAACAAACAGCATAAACCCGAAAGAACCACTATGACCCACGTTGTGACTGAATCCTGCATCAAATGCCGCTACACCGACTGTGTGGACGTCTGTCCCGTGGACTGCTTCCGCAAGGGCCCCAATTTTCTGGTGATCGACCCCGATGAATGCATTGACTGCGCCGTCTGCATCCCCGAGTGCCCAGTCAGCGCCATCTTTGCGGAAGAAGACGTGCCAAACGATCAAAGAGACTTCATTGCCATCAATGCAGAACTCGCCCAAAACTGGCCCACCATCACCCGCATGGAGCCCCACTTTGAAGACGCTGACAAGTGGGCAGAAGTCAAAGACAAACGCGGACTGCTGGAGAAGTGAGCAACGATCCCCAGGACAAGTTCTCGCGCGAGACCATCACCTGGATTCACCCCTGGGCGCCCCACCTCTTTTCTTTTCGTACCACCCGCCCCAAAGCATTTCGATTTACTGCCGGCCAATTCGCCCGTCTTGGTGTTGAAAAACCAGACGGGTCGGTGGCCTGGCGTGCTTACTCCATGGTCTCGGGTCCGTATGACGAATTCCTGGAGTTTTATTCCATCGTTGTTCCGAACGGGGAATTCACAAGCGAACTATCTCGGCTGCGTGTGGGTGACACGCTGCTGATCGACAAACAAAACCACGGTTTTTTAACGCTGAGCCGTTTCACCGGCGGGCAAGACCTGTGGCTACTCTCCACCGGCACAGGCATTGCGCCGTTTTTATCAATACTTGCAGACCCAACAGTATGGGAATCGTTTGAACACATTGTCTTGGTGCACAGCGTGCGTCATGCCAATGAACTGGCCTACCAACAAACGATCCAACACTTTCCAGAACACGAGCTCTTTGCCGAGTACGCCCACAAGCTGATCTATGTGCCCGTAGTCACCCGAGAGACCATCCCCGGACTGTTATCCAAACGACTCACCGACCTGATCCCGTCCGGAGAACTAGAGCAGCAGGCGGGGCTTGCGCTTGACTTAGACAAATCGCGCATCATGCTCTGCGGCAACCCCGAGATGGTGAATGACACGCGCAAGGCATTGAAAGCAAAGGGTTTCCAGACCAGCCGGCAATCGAGTCCAGGCCAAATCGCAGTGGAAAACTACTGGTAAGATGCGCCGCAGGGGGTAATACCACTTGCTCTATCAACTCCACGAATTCCAGCGTTCCATCTGGCAGCCCATGAGTAAGGTTGCCGGTGCAAGCGCTTCGCTCTACACCAACCCGTACAGCCCACTGTCTTATTTGCCGTTTTCAAAGCGCATGTCTGCCGCCTTTGACTTGGTGCATCGGCTTGGCAAAGAATACGAAAAGCCCGCCTTTGGTCTGAAGACCACATCCATTGATGGTGTGGATGTGCCAGTGGTTGAGCGGGTAGTGTGTGAAAAACCATTTTGCAAGCTGCTGCATTTCGAGCGGCAGTTTCCGCAAGACTTGCCGCGGCCCAACGACCCAAAGTTGCTGCTGGTGGCGCCACTCTCGGGCCATCACGCCACGCTGCTGCGCGACACCGTTCGGACACTTCTGCCCAACCACGAAGTGTTTATTACCGACTGGGTCGATGCACGGCTGGTTCCGCTCAACCTTGGGCCATTTCATCTTGATGATTACGTGGACTACGTGCGGGAATTCATTACCCTGCTCGCCCCTGATCTACATGTCATGTCGGTCTGCCAGCCCACGGTGCCCGTCTTGGCTGCGGTATCGCTGATGGCAAGCGACAACGACCCAGCGGTGCCACGCTCCATCATCATGATGGGCGGGCCCATTGACACACGCAAAAGCCCCACATCGGTCAACGATCTGGCAATTCAAAAGCCCTATTCGTGGTTTGAAAATCATGTGATCTACACCGTGCCCCACAAATACCCCGGCTATCTGCGCAAGGTCTACCCGGGCTTTTTGCAGCATGCAGGCTTTGTGGCCATGAACCCAGACCGGCACCTGACATCCCACTACGACTACTATCTGCAGCTCATCAAAGGGGATGGTGACAGCGCCGAAAGCCACCGTGCTTTTTATGACGAATACAACGCGGTCTTAGATCTTGCCGCTGAGTTTTATCTGGACACCATTCGCGTGGTCTTCCAAGAGCATGCCCTGCCAAAGGGCACCTGGACCGTCCGCGGAAAACCCGTTCGGCCCCAAGACATCACCAAGACTGCGCTACTCACGGTCGAGGGGGAGTTAGACGACATCTCTGGCCCAGGCCAAACACAGGCGGCCCACGACTTGTGCACTGGTATTCCCAGCCATCGCCAGCAAGATCTGGTGGTGCCCAAGGCAGGCCACTACGGCATCTTTAGTGGACGACGCTGGCGTGAGCAAGTTGCCCCCAAAATTAGCGAATTTATCCGACGCCATTGATGCGGTGTTGCCGCAGACGCAATGTACGCGTTGCGGCTACCCGGCCTGCCGGCCCTATGCGCAAGCCATCGCGCAGGGCGAAGCCGCCATTAACCAGTGCCCCCCCGGTGGTGATGCAGGTATTCGGCGCCTAGCAGAACTCACCGGCCAGGCCTATCAGCCCCTGAACCCCGCCAATGGCGTTGAGAGCCCACGACAAATCGCGGTGATTGATGAGACCCGATGCATTGGCTGCACAGTCTGCATTCGGGCCTGCCCCGTTGATGCCATCTTGGGGGGCTTTAAGCATATGCACACGGTCTTGGTGGATGACTGCACCGGGTGTGAACTCTGTGTGGCCCCCTGCCCTGTGGATTGCATCTCCATGCAGATGCCAAAGCAGGCCTCGGCCTGGCGCACAGAAGATGCGCAACGATCGCGTGCGCTATTTTTAAATCGACAACAACGACTTGATCGACTCGCCGCACACAAGGCAACACCCGCGCCAAGTGCCGACCGGCTCAATAGCGTCTTAGAGCGTGCGCGGGCTCGGGCATCACAAAGAGTCGCAAGTGGTGATGCCAAATGAACCTGGAAAAACGCCAGGCAATCTTTGGCCGCCTGCAAAAGGCCAACCCAAACCCCACAACAGAGCTCGAATACACCACACCGTTTGAATTACTGGCTGCCGTCTTGCTATCGGCCCAGGCTACTGATGTGTCGGTCAACGCTGCTACAAGAAAATTATTTCCCGTGGCCAACACGCCGCAGGCGATTCTGAATCTTGGCGAAGCAAAGCTTGAATCCTTTATCAAAACCATTGGGCTTTATAAGACCAAGGCCAAGCATCTGCTGCAGACCTGCGAGATTTTGATTCGTGATCATGGCGGCGAAGTGCCTGAGAGCCGCGAGGCTTTAGAAGCCCTGCCCGGCGTTGGCCGAAAGACTGCGAATGTGGTGCTAAACACCGCCTTTGGCTGGGAGACGATTGCCGTTGACACCCATATTTTTCGGGTGTCCAACCGAACCAAGATCGCACCAGGCAAAACTGTGCTGGAAGTGGAAAAGCGATTAGAGCGGCTGGTACCCGCGCAATTCAAACGCAATGCCCATCACTGGCTGATTCTGCATGGCCGCTACATCTGCAAAGCCAGAAGGCCAGAGTGCTGGCGCTGTTCCATCAATGATCTTTGCGAGTTCCGGACAAAAACGTTTCCGCCCGATTAGCAAAAAACCCCAACAAATCGGTTGCTGCAGGTGATAACTGTTTCATATCGCCATGGCAGATCGACAAAGCCCGCTCCGTCTGTGCCCCATGAATGGTCAGGGTTTTAAATCCCAACAAGCGACTAAAACGCTTGGCC
Source organism: beta proteobacterium MWH-UniP1 (assembly GCA_036362785.1). Lineage (NCBI taxonomy): Bacteria > Pseudomonadati > Pseudomonadota > Betaproteobacteria > beta proteobacterium MWH-UniP1. The sequence continues at coordinate 705,169 of CP143625.1, read as the reverse complement.
ACGATTTCTGGCAAAACAGTAATGCCAAGGCCTGCGGCCACCAGCTGTGAAATGGCATCAAAGCCCTTCACCTGCACCCGAATTTTGGGGTGGACACCATGACTTCTTGCCGCATCGGCCAGCCACTCCTGAATCGAGCCGCCCTCTTGCAAAAGAATCAGGTCTTCTGACAGCAGGGCTTCTATGGTGATGGTGCGCTGGCCCTGCCAGTCGGCATGATTGGGCACCATCACCACCAGTGTGTCTTGGTGGTAAGGCAACACCTGAAGATCTTGGCGCAGTATTTCGCCAGCAAATACGCCAATCTCGGCATCGCCGTCGCCCACCAACTGTTGAATCTCACGGCTGGTGCGTTCAGCCAAATCAATCCGCACCCGTGGGTGGACCTTTAAAAACTCGGCCAAATCTGCGGGCAGAACTGTCGCAATTGAGCTGGCATTGGCCACGATCCGCACATGGCCACGAATGCCCGCGGCCAAGTCGCCCACTTCAAATTCCATCTGGGCCAGTTCACGCTCAATGGAGCGGGCGTGGTGTAAAACAGCATTGCCCGCTTCAGTAAACCGCACCCCACGGGCATGGCGGGATAACAGCGACACCCCCATTCGTTCTTCTAAATCACGAATGCGGGTGCTCGCCGCACCCAGGGCCAAGTGAAGACTCTCTGCGGCCTTGGTGATCGAGCCCGTCTGGGCAATCGCCAGCAAGAGCTTCAAGGTCATGAAATCCACCCGCTGGGGATTGATCATGACGATGCCCGCTTCAGAATTGATTCGATATAGGCATTGGCATCGATCGGGGCATTGTCCCGCTGCGATCGCCACAAGACTTCGCCCAGACACTCCATCACCTGATGCATGGCCTCGTGCCGGCTATCGAGCCGTTGGGATAACTTTGAAAAAGCCGCGCGAATACCAGGAGGCTGATCGATCGACACCTGCTCTTCAATCGATAAGTGCATGGACAAATGCAAAAAAGGATTGGTGCGGCCCCCGTCTACTGGATATTCCCGGGTCAGGGCTGCGTACACATCGGCCAGGTCGTCGTGGTATTCGGGGTGCTCCCCAATCCAATCGACCGCAATGGTCTCAAGCGGCGTCAAGGGCAACTGATGCCGGGACTTGGCCCAGGCGTCGCAGAAAAAGCGGCGGACGTCGTCTTTGCTGGGGTTAAACATGGCTAGGTTTCCAGATCATGGGAAGACTCTAGCCAAACTTCCAAGCCTTCGCAAATCACGAAGGCTCAGCCAAAAATGACGGATTCTCATCCTAGGCCAAGGGGCGTATCTTTCAACCCAACAAGTGGCAAAACATCAGGGGGAAACAGGTATGTCGCAGCCGAGCCAATCTGCAGGACGTCGCTTTAGACAGGCGCTTGCAGAAGAAAAACCACTTCAAATTATCGGCGCGATCAATGCAAACCATGCGTTATTAGCCAAGCGCGCGGGGTTTCGGGCCATATACCTGTCTGGTGGCGGCGTTGCCGCCGGGTCACTTGGCCTTCCAGACTTGGGCATCTCCGGTCTTGACGATGTCTTAACCGACGTTCGCCGCATCACCGATGTCTGCGACACGCCGCTTCTGGTCGATGTCGACACCGGCTTTGGCGCATCAGCCTTCAATATTGCCCGCACCACCAAATCGCTAATTAAGTTTGGCGCAGCCGCTATGCACATTGAAGACCAGGTGGGGGCCAAACGCTGCGGCCACCGCCCTGGCAAGGCCATTGTCAGCCAGGAAGAAATGGCGGACCGTGTAAAAGCCGCCGCAGATGCCAAGACCGACAGCGACTTTGTGATCATGGCCCGCACCGATGCACTACAAGTCGAGGGCCTGCAGTCCGCCATTGATCGGGCCTGCGCCTGCGTGGAAGCCGGTGCCGATGCCATCTTCCCCGAGGCGATGACCGAGCTCTCGATGTACAAAGAATTTGCCAAAGCTGTGAAGGTGCCCGTGCTGGCCAACATTACAGAATTTGGTGCAACACCGCTTTATACCGTGGAGGAGCTAAGGGGCGCTGATGTCGCAATGGTGTTGTACCCATTGTCGGCGTTTCGTGCCATGAACAAGGCGGCGCAGACCGTCTATGAGGCTGTCCGGCGAGACGGCACACAGAAAAATGTCGTAAACCTGATGCAGACGCGTCAAGAGTTATACGATTCAATTGGCTACTGGGATTTCGAAAACAAACTCGACGCCCTGTTCCAAAAGAAATAAGCATCAACTGCGGCGCATCATGTGCCGCAGTTTTTTCCAAGCAACCCCACTCCCTTTTTAAAACATCATGACGCTTGAAACCCCGAACGCCCCCAAAGCCAAAAAATCAGTTGCTCTTTCTGGCGTTGCCGCAGGCAACACCGCGCTATGTACCGTTGGCCGCACGGGTAACGACCTGGCCTATCGTGGCTATGACATCTTGGATCTGGCCGATGTCTGCGAATTCGAAGAAATCGCCTACCTGCTCGTGCACGGCAAGCTGCCCAATCGTGCCGAACTCAACGGTTACAAAACAAAACTGCAGGCCCTGCGTGGCCTGCCCGCCAGTGTCATGCAGGCATTAGAGTCCCTGCCCGCATCGGCCCACCCCATGGATGTGATGCGCACCGGCGTATCCGCACTGGGCTGCAACCTGCCTGAAAAAGATGATCACGGCGCGCCTGGCGCCAAAGACATTGCCGATCGGCTCATGGCTTCCCTGGGCTCGATGCTGCTGTACTGGTATCACTACAGCCACAACGGCAAGATGATTGACGTGGAAACCGACGATGATTCCATCGGTGGCCACTTCTTACACCTGCTCCATGGCAGAACGCCGCCCAAAGAGTGGGTGCAGGCCATGCATACCTCGTTGATTCTTTATGCCGAACACGAATTCAACGCATCGACCTTTGCCGCCCGCGTGATCGCCGGCACGGGCTCTGATTTTTATTCCTGCATTGCCGGTGCCATCGGCGCCTTGCGTGGCCCGAAACACGGTGGAGCTAATGAAGTCGCGTTTGAAATCCAGAAGCGCTATGACAACCCCGATCAGGCCGAGGCCGATATCCGCCGCCGTGTGGAAAACAAAGAAGTGGTGATTGGCTTTGGCCACCCGGTCTACACGATTGCCGACCCGCGCAACAAAGTGATCAAAGAAGTGGCCCGCAATTTGTCGCACATGGCCAAAGACATGAAGATGTTCAACATTGCCGAGCGCCTTGAGGCCGTGATGGCCGATGCGAAAAAAATGTTTCCCAACCTGGACTGGTTCAGCGCAGTGAGCTATCACATGATGGGTGTGCCCACGGCCATGTTCACCCCGCTCTTTGTCATCTCGCGCACATCGGGCTGGAGCGCCCACATCATTGAGCAGCGGGCTGATGGAAAAATTATTCGGCCCAGTGCCAACTACACCGGCCCCGAAGACCAGAAATTCGTTCCAATCGACAAACGACCATAACCACCCGAATACGACGCCTGTTCTCTTGGGCAGGTGTCGGCAGGAGATGCACGCGACATGAACACCGCCTTCCGCAAATCACTTCCCGGCACCTCGCTTGATTACTTTGACGCCAAGGCAGCGGTCGATGCCATCGCGCCAGGCGCATACGACGGGCTTCCGTACACATCCAAGGTGCTGGCAGAAAATCTGGTGCGCCGCTGCGCGCCCGAGATGCTCACCGACTCACTCAAGCAGCTCATTGAGCGCAAACGGGATCTGGACTTCCCCTGGTTCCCGGCCCGTGTGGTCTGCCACGACATTCTGGGCCAGACCGCTCTCGTTGATCTTGCTGGCTTGCGTGATGCCATTGCTGAAAAAGGCGGTGACCCTGCCCAGGTGAATCCCGTGGTGCCCACGCAGCTTGTCGTGGATCACTCTCTGGCCGTGGAGTGCGGCGGCTTTGACCCCGATGCTTTTGCCAAAAACCGGGCCATTGAAGATCGCCGTAACGAAGACCGGTTTCACTTTATTGACTGGACCAAAAAAGCCTTTCGAAATGTCGATGTGATTCCACCTGGCAACGGCATCCTGCATCAGATTAATTTAGAGCGCATGTCGCCCGTGATTCAGGTGAGCAATGGTGTGGCCTATCCCGACACCCTGGTGGGTACCGATAGCCATACCCCCATGGTCGATGCACTCGGCGTGATTGCGATTGGTGTGGGGGGCTTAGAAGCTGAGAGCGTGATGCTGGGCCGTGCCTCCTACATGCGGCTGCCGGATATTGTTGGTGTACACCTCACCGGTAAACCCCGTGCTGGCATTACTGCTACCGATATTGTCTTGGCACTTACCGAGTTCTTGCGCAAAGAGCGTGTGGTATCTGCCTATTTAGAATTCTTTGGCGAGGGCGCAAGCAACTTAACCCTTGGCGATCGGGCCACCATTTCCAACATGGCGCCTGAGTTCGGTGCAACGGCCGCTATGTTTTATATCGATGAGCAGACGATTAAGTATCTGCGGCTCACAGGCCGTGACGAATCGCTCATCAAACTCGTTGAGACCTATGCCAAGCAAACAGGCCTGTGGGCAGATGCATTAAAGAACGCGCAGTACGAGCGTGTCTTGTCGTTTGATCTTTCAACAGTGGTTCGCAATATCGCGGGGCCTTCCAACCCCCATAAGCGCGTGGCCACCACGGACCTTGCGGCACAGGGAATCTCTGGTGTGGTGGAAAATGTTCCCGGCCAGATGCCTGATGGTGCCGTGATCATTGCGGCAATTACCAGCTGCACCAATACCAACAACCCCCGCAACATGATTGCTGCAGGGTTACTTGCACGAAATGCCAATCGTGCGGGTCTGCTGCGCAAGCCCTGGGTGAAGAGTTCTTTGGCGCCGGGTTCCAAAGCGGTGGCGCTTTACTTAGAAGAGGCCGGCTTAATGCCCGAGCTTGAGAAACTCGGCTTTGGTGTGGTGGCCTTTGCGTGCACCACCTGTAACGGCATGAGTGGTGCACTCGACTCCAAGATTCAAAAAGAGATTATTGATCGTGATCTCTATGCAACAGCCGTGTTATCTGGCAACCGAAACTTCGATGGCCGTATTCACCCCTATGCCAAGCAGGCGTTTTTAGCATCGCCACCGCTGGTCGTGGCCTATGCGATTGCCGGCACGATTCGCTTTGATATTGAAAAAGATGTGCTGGGCACAGATAGTTCTGGCAAACCCATTCGCTTAGCTGATCTGTGGCCAAGCGACGAAGAGATTGATGCGGTGGTGGCCAAGAGCGTGAAGCCCGAGCAATTCCGCAAGGTCTATGACCCCATGTTCCAGGTTCGCGTGGAATCTTCAGAGGCAGTCAGCCCGCTTTACAACTGGCGGCCCATGAGCACCTATATCCGCCGGCCGCCTTATTGGGAAGGTGCATTGGCGGGAGAGCGGACATTAAAGGGCATGCGGCCTTTGGCGATTCTGCCGGACAACATCACCACCGATCACCTCTCGCCATCGAACGCCATCATGTCAGATAGCGCCGCAGGCGAATATCTTGCCAAGATGGGCCTGCCGGAAGAAGACTTCAACTCTTACGCCACCCACCGTGGCGATCACCTGACGGCCCAGCGGGCGACCTTTGCCAATCCCAAACTCATGAATGAAATGGTGGTGGAAAACGGCAAGGTCAAGCAGGGGTCGCTCGCCCGTGTTGAGCCAGAAGGCAAAGTCATGCGCATGTGGGAAGCCATTGAGACCTATATGAACCGCAAGCAGCCGCTCATCATCATTGCGGGTGCCGATTACGGCCAGGGTTCATCTCGCGACTGGGCCGCCAAGGGTGTGCGGCTTGCTGGTGTGGAAGCGATTGCGGCCGAGGGCTTTGAGCGGATTCACCGCACCAACTTGGTGGGCATGGGTGTGTTGCCACTGGAATTCCAGACTGGCACCACCCGTAAGACACTGGGTTTAGATGGCACCGAAACGTATGACGTGATTGGCAAACGCGAACCACGCGCCACGCTGACGTTGGTCATCCATCGCAAGAATGGAAAGACCGAAGAGGTTCCGGTGCTATGTCGCCTTGATACTGCCGAAGAAGTATCCATCTACGAGGCCGGCGGTGTGTTACAGCGATTCGCCCAAGATTTTCTGGAGGCGGCCGCTTAAATGCACGAAATCAACTGCAAGGTGTCAGACACCGCTTTTGGGTGTCTGACACCTTGGATTGACACCTCGCCGTTGAAAACCGGTGTCTGACACCAAGCCGATAAGCCCAACACTCATGACCCATTCCCCGCAAATTAAAATTCCGGCCACTTATATGCGTGGCGGCACAAGCAAAGGCGTCTTCTTTCGTTTGGAAGACCTGCCCGCAGCAGCCCAACAGCCCGGTGCTGTGCGCGATGCAATTCTGTTGCGTGTGATTGGCAGCCCAGACCCCTATAGCAAACAGATCGACGGCATGGGCAATGGCAGCTCCAGCACCAGCAAGGCGGTGATTCTCTCTAAGAGCACCAGGCCCGATCATGATGTGGACTATCTGTTTGGCCAGGTCTCGATTGACAAGGCCTTTGTCGACTGGAGCGGCAACTGCGGCAATCTATCTGCAGCGGTGGGTCCCTTTGCCGTTCGCAACGGCTTAGTCGACCCCGCCCGTGTGCCGCAAAACGGCATTGCAGTCGTTCGCATCTGGCAGGCCAATATTGGCAAGACCATCATCGGCCATGTGCCAATCACCAATGGCGAAGTCCAAGAGACCGGTGACTTTGAGTTAGACGGCGTGACCTTCCCTGCCGCTGAAGTGCAGATCGAATTTATTGATCCGGCTGCCGAAGAAGATGGTGTGGGTGGGGCCATGTTTCCCACGGGTAATCTGATCGATACGCTGAATGTACCCGGCGTTGGCCAATTGCAGGCCACCATGATTAACGCTGGCATTCCCACCATCTTTGTAAATGCCGAAGCGATTGGCTACACCGGCTGCGAATTACAAGACCAGATCAACAACGATCCCAAGGCGCTGGCCATGTTCGAAACGATTCGCGCCCATGGTTCGGTGAAGATGGGTCTGATCAAAGATGTGTCCGAAGCCGCCACACGCCAGCACACGCCCAAGGTGGCCTTTGTTGCCAAGCCGCGCGACTACGTGGCTTCCAGCGGAAAAACCGTCAAGGCACAAGACATTGATCTATTGGTCCGCGCACTGTCGATGGGCAAGCTTCATCACGCCATGATGGGCACGGCTTCGGTGGCGATCGGCACGGCCGCGGCAATCCCCGGTACGCTAGTCAACATTGCCGCTGGCGGTGTGGAACGGCAGGCAGTACGCTTTGGGCATCCATCCGGAACATTGCGGGTGGGGGCGCAGGCCCAACACACCAATGGTGAGTGGACTGTGACCAAAGTGATCATGAGCCGTAGCGCAAGAATTCTGATGGAAGGATGGGTCCGGGTTCCCGGCGATGTACTGCATGTGACATAAGCTTTACAAAAACAAAGCTCAAGGAGACAAGCATGGCCACCATTACCGCTGCATTTCACGAGCGCTCGATCAAAGACAAAGAAGGCTTCTGGGGGGAACAGGCCAAGTTTGTTGATTGGTTTACGCCGCCAGAAAAAATTCTAGACTTCTCCAACCCACCCTTTGCCAAGTGGTATGTCGGTGGAAAAATCAATCTCTGCCATAACGCCGTGGACCGCCACCTGGCCACCCGCGGTGATCAAAAAGCCCTGGTTTATATCTCCACCGAGGTCAAAGAAGAAAAAATCTACACTTATAAAGACCTGTACCAAGAAGTCCAGTGCATGGCGTCTATCCTGCAATCACTCGGGGTGAAGCGCGGCGACCGTGTGCTGATCTACATGCCCATGATCGCGGAAGCCATCTTTGCCATGCTGGCCTGCGCGCGAATTGGTGCCATTCACTCGGTGGTCTTCGGTGGCTTTGCTGCACCTTCGCTGGCCGCCCGCATTGACGATGCCCAGCCCACCGTCATGATCTCCGCCGATGCCGGCATGCGTAATGGCAAGGAAGTGCCCTATAAGCACTTGGTGGATGAAGCCTGCAGCCTGGCCCACACGCCACCGAAAAAAGTATTGATGGTCAACCGTGGCCTGGCCCAGATGACCCAGGTAGATGGCCGTGATGTCGATTACAAATCCCTTCGCGAGCAACACATGGGTAGGCCCGTTGCCTGTGAAGAGATGCTTGCCACCGACCCGTCATACATCCTGTACACATCGGGCACCACGGGTAAGCCCAAGGGCGTGCAGCGTGACACGGGCGGCTACTGTGTGGCGCTTGCCGCATCGATGAAACACATCTTTGACTGCAAGCCTGGCGAAGTGTTTTTCTGCACGTCCGACATTGGCTGGGTGGTGGGCCACTCGTATATCGTCTATGCGCCGCTGATTAATGGTTCCACCACCATCGTGTACGAAGGCATGCCCACCAATCCTGACCCAGGTATCTGGTGGAGCATTGTGGAGCGCTTCCAGGCGACCACCATGTTCTCGTCACCCACCGCAGCACGTGTCTTGAAAAAACAAGACCAGAGCTACATGACCAAGCACAACACCAAGTGCCTGCGTCGCCTGTTCTTGGCCGGTGAACCGCTCGATGAGCCCACCGCCAAGTGGATATCCAGCGCCCTGGGTGGCGCAAAGATTATTGATAACTACTGGCAGACCGAATCGGGCTGGCCGATCATGTCCGCCCAGCCTGGCGTTGAAGACACACCCACGAAATTCGGTAGCCCAAGCTTTGCAGTCTATGGCTACGATCTGCGGCTCATTCATGAATCTAATTACAAAGAAGTGGGTGCCGATGAAAAAGGCATGCTCTGCGCTGTACCCCCACTGCCGCCCGGCTGTCTACAAACCGTCTGGGGTGATGATGAGCGCTTCTTAAAAACCTATTTCACGGCAGTGCCCGGCAAGCAGTACTACTCCACCTTTGACTATGCGATTCGTGACAAAGATGGTTACTACTTCATCCTGGGCCGCACCGATGACGTGATTAACGTGGCTGGCCACCGCCTTGGCACCCGTGAAATCGAAGAGGCCATTCAGGCCCACCCCAATGTGGCCGAAGTGGCGGTGGTGGGTGTGGCCGATGCGCTCAAGGGCCAAGTGCCCCTGGCCTTTTGTGTGCTGAAAAACAATGACGGGATTCGTAGCCCCGAAGGCCGGACCGCGGAAGAAAAAGCCATTATGGCCACCGTCGATCATGAGTTAGGTGCCATTGCACGGCCATCGCGTGTGCACTTTGTCACTATTCTGCCCAAGACCCGCTCTGGCAAACTCCTGCGCCGCTCCATGCAGGCACTGGCCGAGGGCCGGGATTCTGGCGATCTGACTACACTAGAAGATCCCAACGCGCTGGAACAAATTAAAAACGCCCTTAAACCAAGCTAATGCCAATTTTTCAACGTGCCCCCGATTCGAACAAGGCCAGCCATGGCGCGGTTGGCATTGTTGGGGGCGCTGCGGGCACCGTTGGCGCTGCATTTTTAAGCGGCCGAGCTGCGTTGTTTTCAGGGGCGGGCCGCGTGTATATCGTGCGGCCCAATCTGCACGACGGACTGGTCATGGATGTCGTGCACCCCGAACTTATGGTGATTGATTTTGCGCAGTCCAAATCCAAACCGATCACCACCTGGTGTATTGGTCCTGGCCTGGGCGAGTCCGACGCAGCCCATCAGATCTTGAAAGAAGTGCTCGCCAAACAGGCCCCGGTGGTGATTGATGCGGATGGCTTGAATCTGATGGCCGAAGACCCAGCACTGATGCGCCAATGCGCAAGGCGAAGCAGTCCCACCGTGATCACGCCCCACCCCGGCGAGGCCGCGCGACTGCTTGGTCAATCAGTGGCCGAGATACAGTCGGACCGACACAAGGCCGCGGCACAGCTTTACGAGCAACTTCAGTCGATTGTGGTGCTCAAGGGCATGGGCACGGTGATTCAGGCCCCCGGTCAGCCCCCGGTGACCAACACCACCGGCAACCCGGCCTTGGCCACTGCGGGAACTGGCGATGTGCTGACTGGCCTTCTGGGTGCCTTGATTGCCCAGGGCATGGAGAACACGGTGTCAGACACCTCCGACAAGGTGTCTGACACCGCGGCGGATAACTTGGCGGATACCTTGGCGTATACCGCAGCGATTACCGCAGTTCGGATCCACGGTCAGGCAGCAGACAGCCTGAGCCAGCGGCTTGGGGGCGTGATTGGCTGCACCGCCGGTGAACTCATCCCAGAAATTCGCCGGCAGCTCAATCAATAAGGCTTTGTAAGCCGAAACCGTGCGGTTGGGCGGGGGTGCTGGGCTAAAATAGCCCATCTATCGCTAAGCCCACCACACCATGAGCACATCCAAAGCCGAACGTTTCGATGTCCAGATTCTGGATCGAACCTATCAGCTGTCTTGCCAGCCCGAAGAAAAAGCCCTGCTCATGGAATGTGTCTCGCTGGTCGATACCCGCATGCGCCAAGTGAAGACCCAGAGCAAGCTTCAGGCCGCCGATCGAATCGCCGTGATGGCAGCACTGACACTGGCCCGCGATTGCTTAACCAACAACAGTTCCTCTTCCCAAGCCGATCAGGCGGTGATCGAGAAGAAAATTGCAGAAATCACCGCCAAGCTAGATCTAGCCTTAACACCCCAAGAGCGTCTTTTCTAAACCAACGAGTCGCCCATGACACTCATGCTGATTGCACTGATTGTGCTCGGTGCAATGACCGGATTCATGGCAGGACTCCTGGGTATTGGCGGCGGCATGCTGTTGGTGCCCTTTATGACTTTTCTGTTCACGCTCAATGGCTTTCCCAGTGAACTGATCGTGAAGGTAGCGATTGCCACATCGTTGGCCACGATTTTGTTTACATCGCTCTCCAGTGTCCGCGCCCACCACAAAAAGGGGGCGGTGCGTTGGGATATCGCCAAACCCATGGGCATTGGTGCCTTCGTTGGCACGTTTATCGGCGCCAACTTTGCCGGTGCGCTAAAGAGTTCGTGGTTGGCCCTGTTCTTCGCGGTGTTTGTTGGCTTTTCTGCCTTGCAGATGCTTCGCAGTAAGAAACCAAAGCCATCGCGTGATGTTCCCGGCTCCACGGGCCTTGGCTTGATGGGCTCCTTGATCGGCTTTATCTCCAGCCTGGTCGGTGCGGGCGGTGGTTTCATCACGACACCTTTTTTAACCTGGTGCAACGTGGTCATGCACCAGGCCGTGGGCACTTCTGCCGCCCTTGGGTTTCCAATTGCTGCTGGCGGCTTAGTGGGCTATGTGGTGGCCGGCACCACCGAAGCCAATCTACCCGCTGGCTCTCTGGGCTACATCTATTTACCAGCACTGGTTGCGGTATCAGCATCATCGCTTTTGACAGCACCGATTGGCGCCAGAACTGCCCATCGCATGCAGGTGACGTCCCTTAAACGGGTCTTTGCCTATATGCTTTTGTTGCTGGCCCTTTACATGGCCACGCGTGCTTTTTAAAGCGAATATCAACCAGATTTTTTAACGATTCTTTCTAATCAAAACGTATGACAAGTACCAACACACAGGCTGTCATTGGCATTATTGGTGGCAGTGGCGTGTACAACATTGATGGTTTGACCAACACCCGTTGGCAAAAAGTTGAATCGCCCTTTGGCGCCCCATCGGATGAGTTGCTCTTTGGCGAGCTAAATGGCCAACAACTTGTGTTTTTACCCCGGCATGGCCGCGGCCACAAAATACCGCCAAGCGAGATCAACTACCGGGCCAATATCGACGCCCTAAAGCGTGCGGGTGTCACCGAAATTATTTCCGTCAGTGCGGTGGGCTCGCTGCAAGAGCACTTAACGCCCGGCACCTTTGTGATCGTGGATCAATTCATTGATCGCACCTTTGCCCGGCAGAAGTCTTTTTTCACAACCGGTTGTGTCGCCCATGTGTCCATGGCCCACCCGGTCTGCAATCGGCTTGGCGACCAAATTGAGCAGGCCGCCAAAGAGGCAGGCATTTCTGCTGTTCGCGGGGGTACGTACCTGGTGATGGAAGGGCCACAGTTTTCCAGTCTGGCAGAGTCCGAACTCTATCGATCCTGGGGCTGTGATGTGATCGGCATGACGAATATGCCGGAAGCCAAGCTGGCCCGTGAAGCCGAGATCTGCTATGCGTCGGTCGCTATGGTGACCGACTATGACTGCTGGCACCCCGACCATGACAGCGTGACCGTTGATCAAATCATTCAAGTACTCACGGCCAATGCCGACAAAGCAAAACAATTGGTGCAGTCGGCGATTCCCAGACTGGCCAAGAACCCAGGCCGCCTCAGCTGTGCCTGCCAGAGCGCATTGGAGTTCGCCATCATCACTCCGCCCGCAGCCCGCGACCCCGCCATGCTTCAAAAATTAGATGCGGTAGCCGGCCGGGTTTTGAACAAAGCCAGTTGACACCATGAACACCGCTTCGCATCGACTCGCCATTTTGCAGGCCATGCAAAAGTTGGAATCGATGGGGTTAAATCGTGGCAGTTCCGGCAACGTGTCGGTGCGCATGTCACCCTCCTCTTTTTTGGTCACGCCATCGGGTGTGCCAACCGACCAGCTTGCCCTTCACATGATGGTGGAAGTCGACGCCAAGGGTGTGCCGCACGGCGCGCTTGCCCCATCCAGCGAATGGCGCTTTCACCACGATATCTACGCGGCACGGCCTGAAATTCATGCGGTGGTCCACACCCATGCGCCCTTTGCCACAACACTTGCCTGCCTGCACAAAGACCTTCCGCCCTTTCATTACATGATTGCGGTGGCCGGTGGCACCACCATTCGCTGCGCCCCCTATGCCATCTTCGGTAGCCAAGAACTCTCAAACCATGCGGTGCAGGCACTACAAGATCGCAAGGCTTGTTTGCTCGCCAATCACGGCATGATCGCCATTGGAAAAAACCTAAGCGATGCCATGCGGGTGGCCGCCGAAGTGGAAGGCTTGTGCGAGCAATACTGGCGGGCCCTGCAGCTTGGCGATCCAGTTTTATTAAGTGACGCAGAAATGTCGGCTGTGCTTGATAAATTTAAAACCTACGGGCCAAATGCAGCGGGACAATAACCCGTTGTTTTGACATTCATCGGCCGCTTGATTATTGAACCAATCGAGCAACACCAGGTTGCCCTGCAGGCAGGGCGAAGGAAGACCATGTCCATAAAGTCTTATATCCGCACCATCCCCCACTACCCCAAAGAGGGCATTCTCTTTCGCGACATCACCACCCTGCTGAAAGACCCGGTGGGCTTTCGCATCATGATTGATGAGTTGGTCGCGCGTTATGGCAATGCCGCTATCGATAAAGTCGCTGGCATTGAGTCCCGGGGCTTTATTTTGGGCGCGCCACTGGCCTATGCCATGGGTATTGGTTTTGTCCCCATTCGGAAAAAAGGAAAGCTCCCTGCCGAGACGGTTGGCCAAGACTACGAACTGGAATACGGCGTTGACCGGATTGAAATCCACGCCGATGCGATCAACCCCGGTGAGCGGATCTTGTTAGTTGACGACTTAATCGCCACCGGCGGCACCGCCGAGGCCGCCGTCACCCTGATTCGCAAGCTTGGTGGCGAAGTGGTGGAGTGTGCCTTTGCCATTGATCTGCCCGATATCGGCGGCACCCAGCGGCTGACCGCACTTGGCGTGGATGTGTTTGCGCTCACCGCGTTTGAGGGGCATTGATCCTTGAAATATGAAACCCTGCGCTGGCATCACCAGCAGCTTGAGCTGCTCGATCAACGGGCCCTGCCCCTGCAATGCAATTACATTGCTTATCAAAGTGCTGCAGAGGTAGCCCAGGGCATTCGTGATTTGGTGGTGCGGGGCGCGCCAGCCATCGGTGTGGCTGCGGCCTATGGGGTGGCAGTCGAAGCCCAGCGACTTCAGGGCCAATCGCTTGAACGCTTTATATCGGAGCTAGAAGCCGGGTTTGATGTTCTGGCCAAGAGCCGCCCCACCGCCGTAAATCTCTTTTGGGCGCTAGACCGTATGCGCTCCGTTTTAGAAGCGGTGTCAGGCACGGTGTCAGACACCTCCAGCAGGGTGTCTGACACCGTGCCTGACACCCCACCGGACACCCCATCGGACACCTCAACAATCGCCCAGGCCTTGCTGCAAGAAGCCCACAATATTTACGCAGAAGACATTGCGATTAACCGTGCCATGGGTGCCCACGGCCAGGCACTGTTAAAAGACGGTGCGCGTGTGCTGACCCATTGCAACGCAGGGGCGCTAGCCACCGCAGGCCACGGCACAGCACTTGGTGTCTTTCGCTCTGCGGTCGAGGCGGGAAAAAAGATATCCGTGATTGCCGATGAGACCAGGCCTGTACTGCAAGGAGCGCGACTGACCGCATGGGAGCTGATGCAATCGGGCATTCCGGTCACACTGATTACTGACAATATGGCCGGCCACATGATGGCCGCAGGTGAGATTGATGCCGTGGTGGTTGGCACCGATCGGGTGGCGGCCAATGGCGATGTGGCCAATAAGATCGGCACCTATATGGTGGCGGTACTTGCCCACCGGCATGGCATTCCATTTTATGTGGCCTGCCCTTTGTCCACCATTGATATGACGATCGAGAGTGGCGCCGATATTCCGATTGAAGAACGCCACCACAATGAGGTCACAGGCTACGGCGAATCCCGCTGGGCACCACCGGGGGTCATGATTCGTAACCCCGCGTTTGATGTGACACCCGCAGAGCTGGTGACTGGATTGATCACCGAAAAAGGTGTGGTGCTTGCGCCGAACAAAGAGAAATTGAGTGCGCTTTTCTAGGAGGCGCAGGATAAAGCGGTGTCAGGCACGATGCCTGACACCCGATCGCTTTTAGTTAAAAAAGTCCTTCACCTTATCCATCCAGCTCTTGCTCTGGGGATTGTGGCGCTCGCCACCCTCCTCCAAAGAAGATTCAAACTCTTGTAAGAGCTTGCGCTGCTTATCGGTGAGTTTGACTGGTGTCTCAATCACCACGTGGCAGTAGAGATCACCGGGCAGGCTGGAGCGAACGTTTTTAATGCCCTTGCCACGTAGCCGGAAGGTCTTGCCGCTCTGCGTGCCCTCGGGCACATCGAAGCTGGCCTTACCACCCAACGTGGGTACATCCACTGAGCCACCCAATGCAGCACGCGCAAAACTGATCGGCACTTCACAGTGCAGATCATCACCATCGCGCGAGAAGACTCGATGGGGCCGGATGCTGATCTCAACATACAGATCACCACTGGGTCCACCATTCACACCGGGCTCGCCATTGCCAGCCGAGCGAATCCGCATGCCGTCATCAATACCAGCAGGGATTTTGACTTCCAGTGTTTTCTGCTTGCGAATACGGCCTTCACCACGACAGCTTGGGCAGGGCTCTTTGATCGTCTTGCCACGGCCATGACAGCTTGGGCAGGTCTGCTGAATCGAGAAGAAGCCCTGCTGCATGCGGACCTGTCCTTGACCGTCACAGGTCTTACAGATCTCGGGTTTCGTGCCCGGCTTGGCGCCCGAACCATCACAGGTGCCGCACTTTTCCCAAGTGGGCACCTTGATCTCGGTGGTCATGCCATTGGCCGCTTCTTCTAGCGAGATCTCCATGGAATAGCGCAGATCCGCACCACGATAGACGTTGCTGCGCCCACCGCGGCCACCGGCTGCACCACCAAAGATGTCGCCAAAGATATCGCCAAACGCGTCCGCAAAACCGCCGCCTGCAAAACCACCTCCGCCACCAAAACCACCGGCATTGGGGTCAACGCCCGCATGACCAAAGCGATCATAGGCCGCACGCTTTTCAGCGTCGGTGAGCATCTCATAGGCCTCTTTGGCCTCTTTGAATTTCTCCTCGGCAGCCTTATCACCCGGATTGCGGTCCGGGTGATATTTCATCGCTAACTTACGATAGGCTTTTTTAAGCTCGTCGTCGGATGCGTTTTTCGCTACGCCAAGCACTTCATAGTAGTCGCGCTTGGACATTAGTCACGCTTCACTTCCTTGAAATCAGCATCGACCACGTCGTCGGCCTTTGCGCCACCTGCGTTCGCACCTGGCGCACCGCTAGACGCAGCGGCAGCACCAGCAGCCTGCGCATCGGCATAGACCTTTTCGCCCAGTTTCTGAGAAGCCTTCATCAGGTTCTCAGTCTTGGCTTCGATCTGTGCCTGGTCTTCCGTCTTCAAGGCGGCCTCGGCTTCTTTAATCGCTTCTTCGATCTTGGCCTTTTCATCAGCGTCGATCTTATCGCCGTGCTCTTCCAATGATTTCTTCACCGAATGCACCATGGCTTCGCCAGCGTTACGGGCCTGGACCATGGCCACACGCTTTTTATCCTCTTCAGCGTTGGCTTCAGCGTCTTTGACCATCTTCTGGATCTCGTCATCCGTTAAGCCAGAGTTTGCCTTGATGGTGATCTTGTTCTCTTTGCCAGTGGCCTTGTCTTTTGCGGACACATGCAAAATACCGTTGGCATCGATATCAAAGGTCACTTCGATCTGCGGCGTACCGCGTGGTGCAGGCGCAATGCCTTCCAGATTGAATTCACCGAGCAGCTTGTTGGCATTGGCCAATTCACGCTCACCCTGGAAGACCTTGATCGTCACGGCCGGCTGATTGTCATCCGCAGTCGAGAAGACCTGCGAAAACTTGGTCGGGATCGTGGTGTTCTTCTGAATCATCTTGGTCATCACACCGCCCAGGGTCTCGATACCAAGAGACAAAGGTGTGACATCCAAAAGCAACACGTCTTTACGGTCACCAGCCAACACCGAGCCCTGAATGGCTGCACCAACGGCAACGGCTTCATCGGGGTTCACGTCTTTGCGTGGCTCTTTGCCAAAGAAGGCCTTGACTGCATCTTGCACCTTGGGCATGCGGGACATACCGCCCACCAGAATCACATCGTCAATATCCGATGCCGACACGCCGGCGTCTTTCAGCGCGATCTTGCAGGGCTCGATCGTGCGGGCAATCAGCTCATCGACCAAAGACTCGAGCTTGGCACGCGTGATCTTAAAGGTCAGGTGCACAGGAGCGCCATTGGCCATGGCGATGTACGGCTCATTCAATTCGGTCTGCTGGCTAGACGACAACTCGATCTTGGCCCGCTCGGCAGCCGCTTTGATCCGCTGCAGCGCAATCGGGTCTTTGGAAAGATCAACACCGCTTTGCTTTTTAAAGTCTTCAATGATGTGATCGATGATGCGCTGGTCGAAGTCTTCACCACCCAAGAAGGTGTCACCGTTGGTGGAAAGCACTTCAAACTGCTTCTCGCCATCTACGTCAGCAATTTCAATGATCGACACGTCAAACGTACCGCCACCCAGGTCATAGACCGCGATCTTGCGATCTTTGCCGGCAGCTTTATCTAAACCGAAAGCTAGTGCTGCGGCCGTGGGTTCGTTGATGATGCGTTTGACTTCCAGGCCAGCAATGCGGCCAGCATCTTTGGTGGCCTGGCGCTGCGCGTCGTTAAAGTAAGCGGGTACTGTGATCACGGCCTCGGTCACTTCTTCGCCAAGATAGTCTTCGGCGGTTTTCTTCATCTTGCGTAGCACTTCGGCGGACACTTGTGGGGGTGCCAGCTTCTTATCGCGGACCTTGACCCATGCATCGCCGTTATCGGCCTTGGAGATTTCAAAAGGCATCAGATCGATGTCTTTTTGAACTTCTTTTTCGTCGAACTTGCGGCCGATCAGGCGCTTTACTGCATAGAGCGTGTTCTTGGGGTTGGTCACCGCCTGACGCTTTGCAGGCGCGCCCACCAGGATCTCGCCGTCTTCCATGTAGGCGATGATTGATGGGGTGGTGCGGGCGCCTTCAGAGTTCTCAATCACCTTGGGCGTGCCGCCTTCCAAAATGGCCACACACGAGTTCGTGGTGCCCAGGTCAATACCAATAATCTTTGCCATGTTTGCGTTCCTTCAAAAAGGGTTATTCAGTTGTTTCGGTAAATGGGGGTGAATTCGTTGATTTCAAGATTACTGGGCGACCACCACAATGGCTGGCCGCAAGACCCGCTCGGCCACGGTATAGCCCTTTTGCATCACCGCCACCACGTGGCCCGAGGCCACCGGGGGGGCCTGGGTGCTGCCATCGACCATGGAGACCGCCTGGTGGCGGTTGGGATCGAATTTCTCGCCCTTGGGGTCCACGACCGCTAAGCGGCCTTTCTGGAAGGCCTGCTGCAGCTGCTTCAACGTGAGTTCCACACCGCCACGCAAGCCCTCAAAGGTCTGGTTTTCCAGGCTGAGTGCCGTTTCCAGGCTGTCGGCCACGGGTAGCAGGGCCTCGGCAAAGGATTCAATGGCGAACTTGCCGGCATTGATCACTTCCTGGGCACTGCGTTTACGCAGGTTTTCCATATCGGCCCTGGCCCGCAGGTACTCTTCTTCCCAGGCCTTGACCTTGGCCAGCGCCTCTTCGAGCTGGGCTTCCAGGGATAGCGGCTGGTCGGCCTTGGCGGCCTGGTCTAGCTCCTGGTCGGTCAAGCCGGCAGTGTCTTCAGACTTGGGTTGTTGTTCTTTGTCTTGATTGGTCATGAGGGTGCCTTCTGTTCAACACGGATTTCCTGTAGATGGGGACGAATTTAGGGGATTCAAGGGGGTATCTTGGCCCGGCAGTCCAGCGAGGTGTCAGACACACTTTGATGCGGCCTCTCAAGGCACCCGAATTCGTTCTAAACAGACTATCGCTTTGATTTATATTTACTAAATTCCGGGATTTACGTAGTTTAATTCCGAAATTTACGTATCTTGCTTCCGAGATTTACGGTACCATCACCACATGAATGTAGCAGCCCTTTTCCCGCGTCGAATCCAACCACGCGTCGCTGAAGCCCTGCTGGACACGCCAGTCGTGTTGCTGGCAGGCCCTCGTCAGGCCGGGAAGACAACCCTGGTGCGGCGTATCGCAGAGCAGCAGGGCTTTCGTTACCTGACGATGGATGACGAACTGACATTGCTGTCGGCACGGGAGGATCCGGCCGGGATGATTCGTAGCCTGGATCGGGCTGTGATTGATGAAATCCAGCGCGCACCTCAGCTGCTGTTGGCCATCAAAAAGAGCGTGGACGAAGACCGGCGCCCTGGCCGGTTCCTGCTGACCGGTTCAGCCAACTTAATGGCGCTGCCAACCGTGGCTGACTCACTTGCCGGCCGAATGGAAACCCTCTCGCTACTCCCTTTATCGCAGAGCGAAATCGAGTCGCGCTCAGCGAACTGGATCGATCGCGCCTTCGCGGGTCAGATACTCAAGGTAGATCAGCCTGCAATTGGCGGTGATCTTATCGAACGGGTAATGCGCGGCGGCTACCCCGAAGCAATTGCGCGCGCATCGCCCAGGCGCCGTGTCGCTTGGGCACGTCAATACATCGACGCAATCATTCAGCGTGACCTTCGTGATGTGGCAAGCATCGAAAAGTTGGGTCAACTACCGCGATTCCTGCGCGCCCTGGCGCAGACGGCTGGCCAAATGTGCAATTACACACAACTCGGTGGCCAGGTCGGACTAGACGGCAAGACTGCCTCGCGTTACGTGAGTGTTTTCGAGCAGATGTACCTGCTGAAGCGTATCGATGTCTGGGCACGCAACCGCCTAAACCGTTTAGTGAAAACATCGAAGCTGCAGTTCATTGATTCCGGATTGCTAGCGGCGTTGCTCGATTTAACCGCCGACGAGGCACATCAAGACCGTACGCGATTTGGCAACGTGCTGGAAACCTTTGTCTTTAGTGAACTGCTCAAGCACACGACCACAGCGGAGGGGGATTACCAACTGATGTACTACCGGGACTTAGACAAGTTTGAGGTAGATATTGTGATTGAAAATACTGCCGGGCTATTGATAGGGGTCGAGGTCAAAGCAGCCGCCACCGTTAAAGAGACCGATTTTCGTGGGCTGAAAAAGCTGGCCAGTCTAGCGGGCAAGCAATTCAAAATGGGGGTGTTGCTTTACGACGGGACCGAGACGATGACCTTGGGGGGCGGCATCTGGGCGGCGCCATTGTCGTCGCTATGGGGCAAGTAGAAAGTAAAAATGTGGTGATTGAAACACCGTGCCTGACACCGTGAACATTCCCGCCCTACTCGATAACTTGTCGAGGCGTTATCCAGACACACAGCCGCGGCCAATCGAAACCCATATCTCCTGGGTACTGATCGCAGGCAGGTTCGCCTACAAGATCAAAAAGCCGGTGAAGTTTGCCTTTGTTGACTTTCTGACCCTTGAGCGCCGAAAGCATTTTTGCGAAGAAGAAATCCGACTGAACCAGCGGTTTGCGCCCGAGATTTATCTGGGCGTGGTGCCGATTGTGTTTAGCGCTAGTACGAACGAATGGGCCATTGACCCAACAACCCCACCCGCCCCAAACGAGATTGTCGAGTGGGCAGTCAAGATGAAGGCTTTTGAGGCCGACGCCACACTAGACCATGCCGCGACCGTTGAGCCAGCCCAGATCGATGCGATTGCGGACCGGATCGCGCAGTTTCACCAAAGCGAGCCATCAATCCCAGCGGACAGTCCACTGGGAAGCGCCGCCGAAGTCGCCCGAATCGCCCGAGAAAACCTGGCCGAACTCGCGGCCATGCTGCCCGAAGACCAAAGGATTCAGGCACTACAACAATGGACCGAAAAAGACATCAATCGACTCACACCCGTCTTCACCGCACGCAAACAGCAAGGCGCTGTGAAAGATGGGCATGGTGATTTACACCTGGGCAATATCGCCTGGGCCGAGGGTCGGCCGCTAATCTTTGACTGTATCGAATTTAGCGACACGCTGCGCTGTATTGATGTGATGAGCGAAATCGCATTTTTATTCATGGACTTATGCGCGCGGAACCACAAGCCACTGGCCTGGCGTATGCTCAACCGCTGGCTGGAACACACGGGAGACTGCGCGGGGCTGGTCACCCTTCCGTTTTATGCAGCCTATCGTGCATTGGTGCGGGCCAAAATTAGTCTGCATCAAAAGAAATCGGATGATGCGAATCGCTATTTGACCCTTGCCACGGAATTCTCATCCCCACCAGTTCCAACACTCATGCTGATGCATGGTTTCTCTGGCAGCGGAAAGACCTATGCGTCGCAACGTATTTTGGAATCTAGGGGCATGATTCGGCTGCGCTCAGATGTAGAGCGCAAGCGCCTGCATGGGCTTGCTGCTCAAGAGAGCAGCCGATCCGAACTCAATACAGCGCTGTATCAAGAGCAGGCGACGCAAGACACCTTTCATCACTTGGAACAACAGGCCGCCAGGCTTTTGCAGGCTGGCTTTGGCGTGATTGTCGATGCCACCTTTTTACGCCACCTCTTGCGCGAAAGGTTTATTGCGCTCGCGGCACAACTCCGCGTTCCTGCCACGATCATGGATGCAGATGTGGCGCCAGAGATTTGTCGCGAACGAATCTTGCAACGCCAGCAAAGCGAAAAAGACGCATCAGAGGCCACGCTCGATGTGCTAGCCCATCAACTACAGTCTGCAGACCCGCTCACTTCGCAAGAGTTGGCGATCACCCAAAAAGTGTCAGAGGTCCTGAGCGAGAAACCCGGTGTCTGACACCACAGAAAACTATTTCTCAGCGCCGCGCTGCAATGCACGTGCGCGCTGCAACTCCAGCTCGCCCTGGGTGGGCACTTCGGCGCGCTTAACGGGCCAGCCCTGCATGTGCTGCTCGATCAGGTCCGTCAAAGCAGAAATGCCATTCGCATCATCGTTCAGGCAGGGAATGTAACGATAGTGCTCGCCACCCGCCGTTAAGAAATCTTCCTTGCCCTCCATGGCGATCTCTTCCAGTGTCTCCAAGCAATCGGCAGGAAAACCTGGGCACATGACATCTAGCGTTTTAACACCCTGCTTGGGCAGGTCATGGATCACTTCAGACGTGTACGGCTTTAGCCACTCGGCCTTGCCGAATCGCGACTGAAAGGCCAGGCGCCAGGCGGAAGTAGGAAGGCCCAACTTTTCAGCCACCAACCGTGCGGTCTTATGGCACTCGCAGTGATAGGGGTCGCCCTTTAACAGCGATCGCTTGGGCACACCGTGGAAACTAAAGAGCAGTAGATCACCCCGGCCATGGGCGGCCCAATGCCGCTCCACACTCTTGGCAAGCGCCGAGATATACGGGTCGTAATCATGGAAACTGCGAATCAGTCGAAGATCGGGCTGATTGCGAATGGCGGTGAATTCATCCATCAGCACATCAAA